>CAYOBN010000096.1:0-18158 GCA_964402175.1 uncultured Planctomycetaceae bacterium
GCGAGCGCGCGCTCCGCGCGCGCCCTCGCCGCCAAGTCGTACCTGGTACCGTTCGATCCCCAGCCCCGGGGCCCGCACCGCGGACCGCTCAGAGCGCGCCGGCCTCGGCGAGGGCCCGTTGCAGGGCCTCCGCCGTCAGCCGGTGCCCGTGCTCTCCGGGGTGCGACAAATCGACGTCGTCGAACGTCCCCGGGCCCCCGGCCAAGAAGGTCTCCAGGAGGTCCACGTGCAGGATGCCCCGCTCCGCGGCGAACCCCGCCAGGTCGCGCTGGATGCGCGTCACCGCCGCCCGCCGCGCGGCGTAGTCCGCCTCGGACAGCGCGCCCTGCTTCGTCTCGAGGTCCACGACCTGCTCCGCCGACGGGAAGACGAGCAGCACCGGCCGCGCTCCGTCCGCTTGGATCGCAGCGACGAGCTGGCCGAGGTGCCCGAGGTTGCGCTCGACGTACGGCCGCGCGCGCTCATCCCCCGCGTCGAAGTCGAACAGCGTCGTGTTCTGGTCGTAGAAACCCTTGAGCCCCTGCGCGACCTCCGTGTCGAGGCCGTTGAAGACGAAGTTCGGCTTCACCGGCCGCGCCTTGCGCACATACCAGTCCAACAGAGCGGTGCCCGCGAGCGGGTGGTCCATCTGGCTCAGCGAGCCTGTCGCTCCGTAACCGAACGGATCGAGGTCGTTCATGTACCAACCGATGACGACCACTTCGGGCTTCCACGGCCGCACGGCCTTCTCGTAGAGCCGCAGCTCTTGCCACGTGTTGTAACCGGGCATCCCGAAGTTCATGACCTGCCAGCGCCCGCGCACATCACCTGCGTCCAGCAGACGATGCAGCACTTGCGGATACGCATCGTCGTCGCCGACGCCCCAGCCGAACGTGAACGAATCGCCGACACACGCGATGCGCCGCGCGCGCGCGACACGCGCGTCGTCGAAGTCCTTGTCGCGGAAACCCTGCGCGTTGATCGTGGCGTCCGAGAGGAACGTCAGCACGCGCTTGCCGTCGATCAGCTTGTTGACGTAGATCTTGCGCGTCTGGCTCGGATGGAAACGGGTCCCCATGTCCGGATCGAACCACACATTGGGGATCGCCCCGTAGCCCTCGTTGCGCAGGTACAGCTCCGCGCCGACGACGAGCGCGCCGAGCACACCGAGGGACAGGGCGAGGCGTTTCACGAGGCGTGCCATGTGCGCATCCTACTTCAGATCCGGCGCCCCGCGCACTCGACCCGTCAGCGTCCCTCGGTGAGCTCGTACAGCCCGAGCACACCCCGCCGGTCCTCTGCGAGCAGTTGGTACGGGCCGCCCTGGGCCGCGTCGCGCTGCTCCTTGCGCATGAGCTGCAGCACGCCGATCACGCGCTTGGGCCAGCGCTCGAGCTCCCAGCGCGGGTCGAACAGCTCTGCGCTGTAACCCGCGTCGAGCAGCCGGAAGAGGGGGTCGAGGCGATCCGTGCGCACGCCGACGGCGCCCCCGCGGTTCGCGTCGGCTGGCGCTCCCAGCGCCTCGAAGAGCGGCGTCAGCGGCCGCCTGGGCTCCGCGAGCTCGCGTCCGACCATGTGCACACCCGCCACGTGCAGCGGCGCGCTCGCGGGCGCGTGCATCGTCTGCCACGACGCCAAGCCCGCAAACGTCACCGCCGCCAGCCCGAGCGCGACGACGCCCCGGCGCGCGACGGCTCCACGCACGAGCGCGTACAGCACGCCGAGGCCCTCCGCCGCAAAGACCGCCAACAGCACCGCCGCGGGCAGATAGATCCGCACGAGGTGCGGATAGTTGAAGCGCAGGAACAGCACCGCCGTCGGGATCACGCACCAGAGCGCGAGCCAGCGCGCCCAAGCCATGTCGCGCAACACCGCTCCGACAAAACCGATCGGCGCGAGCGCGAGCACGAACCAACCGAGCTGCGCGGGCAGCTCCGCCCCTGCAAAATAAGCCAGCGCCGCTTCGCGCGCTCCCCACCACGTGAGCCCCGAGAGGCCCTGGTCGAACCAGGTCACGCGCGCGTACTCGCTGTACAGCAAGAGCCCGACGGTCATGAGCCCGACTGGGACACACGCGAGCGCTCCGTACCACACGCGCCGCGAGCGCCACGGCCAGCGCGCTCGCCCGAGCGAGTCGCGGTGGAACTCCAGCAATACGATCAGCCCGAGCGCTGCGGTGTACACCGTCGCCATCTCGTGGAAGCCGTACGCCAGGACCGTGCAGAGCGCGATCGCGAGCGCCACGCGCAGGAGCGGCAGGTGTCGGTCCTCGGGCATGTCGCGCATGCGCAGCGCGAGCGCCATCGCCGCGAGCAGGAAGAACGTGCACCCGACCTGGCTCCAGCCCGTGCGCGAGAGCGCCACGTGCGCGACCTGCGTCGCGACGAAGGCTCCCGCCGCCAGGGCCACCCACGGCTCGGCGGGCAACCTGCGCCGCACCCACAGCACGATCAGGAGCGCCGTCAACGCGCCCAGCAGCGCTTGATCGATACGCAGCGCCGTCACCCGCCCGACGCCGAACGTACCGCCGAGCCGCCACGCCCAGCGCACGGCGAGTTGGTGCAGGTAACCGTGTTGGTACGTGGTGCGCTCGGGATGCCGCCCGAGGTCCTCCGCGAGCTCGCGGAACCAAGCGCGGTCCTCGCGCAGCGCAGCGCCGAGGTCACGGCTCGGCGTGAGCTGATGGATCCGCGCAGAGTGCAGGATCTCGCCGTCGTCACCGGAGAGCGCGCCGGAGTCCAGCGCGCTGAGGCGCAGGAACAACGCCACGAGGAGGACCGCGAGCGCGCAGAGGGCGAAGGTCGCGCGCCGAGGACCCTCCGCGCGCGGACGCAGCCCGATGCCCGCCGCCGCGGTGGCCGCTGCGAGCGCAGCCTGGGTGGGGATCGGCGCCGCACCGCGCCGCGGAGCGACGCTCGCTGCACCGCCGACGGCTGCGCCGACGAGGGTCGCGAGCGCCAACCACAGCGCCGCCGCCGCCAGCAGCCGCATCCAACCGGCGCGTGCCCAGAGCGGCCCGGTCTGCGCCGCGGGCTCCGCGCCGAGCAGCGTGAGCGCCAAGTCGGTGTCTCTGACCTCTGCGCCTCCCGAGAGTGAAAGTCCGCCGAACCAAGGCCGAGGGCCCGGTTCACCGTAGAGGCCGACGAGCCGTACGCCCCCCGCGTCGCCGTGCAGCGCGCCCTCGCTGGGTAACTCGACGCGCACGGTCACCGCCTCGAGGCGCTGGAACGACGCGGGCGTCGCGAGCGGCACGAGCACGTTACCGCTCTGCGCGCGCGCGCCGAGCAGGAGCTCACCCGACGTGCGCCACGTCGCATCGTCGCGGCCGCGCAGCCACACCTTCACCGGCCCTGTGCCGAGGTCCGCGTCGCCGACTTCGAGCGCGACGCCGGTCACCGGCCCGAGGCCGTCGTGCAATCCCGGGCCTGCGCCAGGGTCGTAGGGCTTGCCGGGTTCGGGCCGACCGATCAGCGTGCGCTCGAACACCTGGCCGCGGTGCGCGCGATCGGCGTTCGGCGTCCAAGGTCTTACAGGGCCGCGGTAACGCAAGAAGGGCACCACCGTGCCCGTAGCGCCCACGGCGCCGTGGTCCGCGGCGACCTCCAGCTCGAGCGGCACACCCTGGGGCAGCGGCGGAGTGAAACGCGCGACGAGTTGGCCCTCGGCGCCTGACTCGCGCGCGAAGTGGACGTCGGTCGCAGCGCTCCAAGCGTCCGAGCCGCTGGAGCGCGCTCGCACGGTGGGGGGCGTTTCGGCGCCGCCTGCCGCGAAACGCGGCGGGCGCCCTGCGAGATCCGCGACCCGAATGTGCGCCGTATCAACGGCGCGGTCGAGCGGTGCGAGCGCCTGGCGCCACGCCAGGGGGCCGTCCGCGCCGAGCTCACGCGGCGCACCGCCGTGCAGCACGAGCGGCAAGCGGCGCACTTCGAGCGCAGGGCGCGTCGCCAGGTCCCGGTCGAGCCCGATGGCCGCGAGCGCCAACGACACCGCACCGAGCACGAAGCCGACGAGCGCGCCGCGGCGCGATGCGGTGGGGGACTGACGCTGATCGAGGGGCACGTTCATGCGGCGAAGCGCAGCCATTCCGCGCCGAGCAAGCCGAAGACGAAGAAGCCGATGCCGAGCACACCGAGCAAGAGCGCGCATGCGCCCACAGCGAGCCGCGCGTGGCGCGCCGGGACGAGCGCCAACCAGCCTGCGGCAAGCAGCACCGCAAACGGCGCTGTCGCGGGTGACAGATAACGGCCCGCCGTCACACCGCGCAGCGCGACGAGCGCGAGCTGCGCCAGGACCACGGCGAGCACCAGCGCCAGGACGAGCGCACCGCTCGCGCGATCGAAGGGCGCTCGCGTCGAGCGCGGGCCACGCTGGAGCCGTGCAGCGACGGCGCGCAGGGCGATCAGCGCCAGGCCCGCGACCGCGACGGCGGCGAAGAGCGCACCGAGGGTGTAACACCACGCCGGCAGGAGGCGCTGCTCCCAACCCAGATAACCCACGAGCGTCCGCGCGAGGTGTGTCAGCCCCGCTTCGGAGAGGCTCTGCTGCGCGCGCGCGATGAACTGCGGCAGCCCCTTCGGCAGCGTCGGGCTCTTCGCCAGCGCGAGCGCAGCGACCGTTCCGAGGGCGAGCACCACCGCCAGCAGCTTTGCAGCGAGGCGCCCGACGTGCCGCGCACGCCGCGCTCCGGTCAGCAGCGCCACGGGCGCCAAGGTCAGCGCCGAGATCGCCGTCGGTTTCGCGAACGGCAGCGCGCTGAGCAATGCGAGGAAGCCGCCGCGTCGCAGCCAGCCGCCGCGGCCCCGCGACAGGGCGAGCGCGGCGAGCAGCGCGAGGGAGAGCGCGACCTTCGCCAGCACGTCGTTGCTGACGACCGCCGCTTGCCGCGCGTGCATCGGCCACAGGGCTGCGATCAGGCCAGCCAGGACCGGCAGGGCCGACCCGCGGCCGAGCCTCTGGCCGAGGCGCAGCGCGGTCCAGACCGCCAGCAGATACGCGAACACGCTCGGCACACGCGCGAGCGTGAGCTGGGCCTCGAGCGACAGACCCGTGAAGGGCTTCAGCCACAGCCCCAACACCAGCGCGTAGAGCGAGGGTTCGTCCGCAGCGGTGATCGCGGGGTTCAGCGCATCGAAGCTCGTCGTGCCGCGCACGTCGGGCGCCCAATCGACACGCCGCTCGAAGCCCGAGTCTGCGAGCGCCGCGACCTGCTCTGCCTGCGACTCGGCCAGCCGCTCGTACGGCGCATCCGCGAAGCGGCGCCAGATCATCATCGGAGACACGGGGCCCCAGAGCACCTCCTCCGGGATCGTCGGAGTCGGCGCGAGGGTGAACCGCGGCACTTCACCTCGCGCCACCCACAGCGCGGACTCCAGGTGCCACGGCTCGTCTTCACCCATCCACGGCGGGACGAGCAACGACATCAAGACGGCGTGAACCGCCGCCAGGCACAGGACGAGGCGAGTGCCCCGCGGTGCGGGCAGGCTGCGGACGGGGCGCGGCATGCCTCAGACGGTAACCGTCCGGCTCACCGCGGTCGACGTTCCAGCTCGAACTCCGGCGGCGCGAGGGCCTCGGGCGGCAACGAAGCGAGCGCTGCCTCGAGGCGCGCGCTGTCCTCCGCCCGCCCTGCGTCGCCGAGGCGCGCGATCAGCATCCGCGCGTTGGCCGTGCCATAGTGGCCGAGGCCGTCCACCGCGTTCGCCGCCAGCGGCTTCCGCGCGAACGACGCCAGCATGTCCGCGAGGGCGCCGTCGAGCTCGCCGCGCTCCATCAGGAGTCGCCCGCGCCCCATCAGGGCCAGCGCCGCGTAGTGGTCCGCAGAGTCCTGGTTGCGTTCGTTCGCGGTGATCGAGCGGTCCCACCAGGCGATGCTCTGCGAATACGCGGCGAGCGCCAGCTCGCTCTCGCTGCCGCGCACGTGGAACTCGGCCGCGATCAGCGCAGCGAACGCCGCGAACCACGGGGTGTTCACCGGTGCAGCTTCCCGCGCCAGCAGCTTCTCGTACGTCGGGATCAGCGCGCTGGGCCCGCCCTCTTCCAGGATGCGCCCGCGGAGGCGCGCGTGCAGCGGCGTCGAGTCCGGGTACTTCGCGAGGCCCTTGTCCAGGGCTTCGTTCGCGCGGTCGACCGCGCGGAAGCGGCGCAGGAAGTCGATGTGCGCCACGACCTGCGACTCGTCACCGAGCGGATGCTGCGCGAGGATCGAGTAGGTCGAGTGGACGTCGGCGATCAGCTCCGGCGGGACCTGCTGGCGCTCGCGCAGAAGGGCGCGGATCTGCCGCTGGCGGGCCTCTGCGAAGAGGCCCAGCGTGGCCATCGCGTGCCACGAGGGCTCGCCCGCCGGCAACGCGGCGGCGGCGCGTTCGGCGCGCCGATCGGCCTCTTCGAGGTCCGCGAGGTAGTAGCTCGCGAGCCCGATCGCGGCGTCGACGCGCCAGCCCGTTGCGCCCATCGCCTCGGCTTCGCGCGCTGCGCGCAGCGCGTCCTGGAAGAGGAAGTCCACGAACTGGCCGTCCGAGCGCGGTCCAGCGCCCGCGGCGCGGGAGGTCTCCGGATCGACGGCCATGAGGAGGAACGACTCCGCGAGCTCGACGCGCGCCATCGGGTCTTCGGGGCGCGCCTCCGCCGCCGCATGTGTGTAGTCGAGCTTCGACGTCAGCGCGCGGACCCCGCGCGCCGAAGGGCGCTCGTCGCGGGCTTCTGCGAGGCGCTGTACCCAATCGCGCGCTTGGACCGCGTTCGATTCGGCGGACAATCCGCGGTGGACCACGGCCAAGGTCCGCGCCGTCTCGTCGTCCTTACCCAGGCGCTCCAACGCGGCGATCAGCGCTTCGCGCTCTTCCGGCGCCAGGGGGACACGCAGCGCCTCGGCGATCAAGTCGACCGCGCCCGGCGCGTCCGACTGCGCCAGCGCAGCGCGCGCCAGGCGGGAGAGCTCGACATCCAGCCCGAAGATGGCCAAGCGCAAGAGGTCGATCGGCGCCGCGGTGCCGTTCTCCAGGGCCTTCGCCAGCAAGGACTTCCGCAGCTCGCGGTCACCGGCGAGGAATGCGCGCTCGACGACGAGTTTGTCCTTCGCTTTGGGGCTCGCCACGAGCTCGATCAGCGGCGGGCCCTCCGGGTCCTCGGGGTTCGGGACGATCTTGCGCTCGACGATCCCTTGGCGCACGCGCTTGAACACGGACTGCGTGTCGAAGGCGTAGAACACGTCGTAGACCTCGCTGCCGTCGAGCTCCACCATGATGTGGCGCGGCGAGATCCGGCGCTGGTCCAGGAACTGGTCGTAGACCGCCGGCTCCATCGCGATGTGCTCGCCGCAGGTCACGCCGTGGAAGCGCGGACACTCGATGCGTCGACCCTGGTCGTCGTAGTCGCGCGGGTTGTGGCGGTACACCGATGCGATCACGCACACGTACGGCTCGAAGAGCGCCGCGACCTCGGGTTGCCGGTAGCGCACGCCGGCATAGTGCTCGCTGGCGATCTCACCGTCCATGTTGATGCACACGAGGATCGGCTTCTTCGTAGCAGCGGCGACCGCGACGGCGTCCTCCCACGTGCGCTCCCACTGGATCAACACGGGCTTCGCCCAGTCGGCGGCGGTCGGCGCGAACCACATGGCCTCCCGCGGAGCTCCGGGCGGCGTGCCCGGGATGGGCACGTCCTGGGCTTCGGCTGCCGGGTCCTGCGCGTGCGCGGGCTGCGCAGCGAGGGAGAGGAGTAGGGCGGTGAAGCCCACGGCGCTGCGCCGGGGCCAGGACGGGGTGGGGCTCGTGGGTGACATCGCGGCGGGGAGGAGGTTGTAGCCTGCCTCCCCGCAGAGGTCACGCGCTTCACCCCCGGGCACGCTTCGCTGACCCAGAGCGCGATCGGACGACGCGGCGGGGGATCGCCCCGCCCCCCCGCTGCTGGCACCGGTCAGGGACGGCCTCACGAGGAGGCCGATCGCTCCCCTCGGCAGCTCACGACCTCAGAACGAGAGCTGCAGGCGGATCAAGAGCGCCGTGCTGTCGCGGTCGATGCCGTCTTCGTCGGGGCGGGCGGCGGAGTCGATCAGTTGGAACATCATCCGCGTGTGCGGGCCGTAGTAGACGTTGTAACCGAGGCTCAGGTTCACCTGCGAGCCGCCGCGCACGTCACCGTCGTCCAGGTCGAGGGTGCTCACTCGCGCTGCGACTTCGTGGGCCCACTCGCCGCGATCGAGCACCGGGGTGCGAAAGCGGCCGCGGGGCTCGTCGTAGCGGCGGCGGTGATCCGAAAGGAACGTCGAGACCTGGAACGAGGTGCCATGGAAGGCGACGTCGGCCGCGCCCTCGCGTTCGACGCTCGACAGCACCGCGTCGGCTTCGAAGAGCACGCCGCCGCGCCGGTAACCGAACTCGAGACCGAGCGTCTGGAGCGCGTCGACGTCGGTGATGCGGCCCGTATCGATGAAGCGAGCGTCCGTGATCCGGACCTCGGGCCGCGCGCGGAAGCGCGGCTCTGCGCCCGCGTCGACATCGCGCAGCTCGAGGCTTGCGCCGAGGTGCAGGTCCTGACCGCGGCGCATCTTCGGCGCGAACGTAGCGCGCCCGAAGAGGCTCGTCCCCGGCGCCCTGCGCGAGGTGAGGCCGTCGAGCGCGTCGCCGTAGAGGCCGAGCTGCAGCGAGCCCTTCTTGTGCCCGTGCACGATGTCGATACCGCGCATGAATCCAGGCGTCAGCGCCGACTGCAACGGACGCTCCGGCAGCGCAAGCTCGTCGGAGTTCGCGCGCTGATCGAGGCCCATCGGCAAGAGGTGCTGGCCGATGCGCACTTCGCCGAAATCGAAGCCCTGGTACGAGAGCAGCGCTGTCTTCGGGCCGGCGTCGAACTCACCGAAGCCTTGCTCCATGAAGAAGCGCCAGTCTTCGTAGCGGGCAGAGACCCCGAGACGCGCACGCCGTGCACCGCGGTCGTCTTCGGGGGCGTCCGCGCCGCTGAACTCCGCGAAGTCCAGGTGTACGCGGCCGCCGAAGCGAACGCGCACCTTCGGCTCGCGCCAGCGCAGCGTCAGCCCGCGCCCATCGAGGTCGAAGTCCGGCGCCCAGCCCGCTGCGACTTGGCTCTCTTCGGCGGTCGCGTCGGCTTCGTCGGGGACCTGCGCCGCCGAGGCCAGCGTGGCCGAAGCGAAGGCGAACAGGGAGAAGGCGACGAAGAGCGGCGCGATGCTCCGCGGCGCTGGGGATTCACTCTTCAGGTCCTCTTGCAAGCGGCGCTCCGCATTCTTGCTGGTGAAACCGATCACGATTGAACTTCCTGCTTCCTGGGTCGCTGAGAGCAAACGGCGACGGGCACCACGGCGACGCGGGAGGTGGTGTTCGTCGAGCAACACGACGGTCGGTGAAGCGAGCAGCGCTCGCGCGAGCACGATGCGCGCTCGCTCATCCGGGTCGAGCTGCGCACCGCCGGGGCCGATCCGGCGCGAGAGCGGGGTCCTCACCCCAGCCAGCTCGCACGCGGCGCGCAGCGCACTGCGGCCCGGCCGACGCACTCGGTAGCGCACGTTGCGCGAGACACTGCCGCGTACGAGGTTCTGACCGTCGCTCGCCAAGCCGACCGCGGTAGAGCGCTCGCGAGGTGAGAGTCGGACGGCGGGTCGCCCGTCGATCAGCGCCTCGCCGACGTCTGCGCGCGAGAGGCCTGCGAGGACCCGCAGAGCGCGCGCTCGCAGGAGCGGATCCGGGCACACGAAGGTGCCCAGCGCTCCGGGCGCGAGGCACAGATCGAGCTTCAGCTTGCCCACTTCCACCGCCTTTGCAGAGAGGGCGATCGCTGCCTGCGACGCGCGCGCTGGAGTCGCCTCGTGTGTGACAGGCGTCATTCGCTCGAGCGCAAACAGCGCAGCGAGCCGCGTGCGGGCCACGCGTGCGCTCTGGCGCGCTTCGAACGCCCGCTGCAGATCGCGGATGGAAGGCCCGACGAGCGCCAGCAGCGCGACGGCCGCGACGATGTCCGCGGCAGAGGCGAGGCCCTTGTCCACCAAGAGCGCTCCAGCCGCTAGGATCGCCACACCAGAGGCACCGGCGGCCCATTGGGCGAGCGCTCGCATTGTCTCGCGAGGTGCGATGACTCGCACTGCGCGCTCGACGAGCTTCTGTCCGTCGCGTGTGACCCGCTCGAGCTCGTCGAGCTCGCGCCCGGACGCGCGCAGCGTTGCGAGCTCATCCAGCTTCTCGGCCACGTTACCAGCCAGATGCGCTTGAGCCGAACGCGCGTCGGCAAACGCCGTACGTAGCCTCGGAGCGAGCAGCGCGGTGAAGCCAGCCGTCGTGGCCAGGACCGCGAGCACGACACTTGCGAGCGGCGCGCTTGCGACGGCCAGCGCTACGAGCGCCGCGACGAGTTGGGCTGCAGCGATCGGACCGCGGACGACGCCCATCGTGATCCACTGACGCAGCGGGACCATATCGCCCAGGAAACGCATCAGGACCCCACCACGGCGCGCGTCGCTGAGCCGCGAATCGTCGACGGTGCAGAGGTGAGCGAACAGGGCGATGCGGACGTCGTGGGCGTAAGCGTGTGACAGCTTCTCGGCCGTCGAGCGCTCCAGGTAGCGCGCGTAAGCTGCAGCCGTCACGACCGCAGCGAGCGCGAGCCCGAGCGCCTCCGGCGAATACGGGCTGCTGGGTGGGGTCGGCGCGCTGCTCGCCGCGTCCACGGAGGATCGCACGTGGCCGCCGAACAGCGCGCCGAACAGAGATCCGAAGAGCAGGATGTTCGCAGCGGCGAGGATCGCTTGCAGCAGGCCTGTCCCTACCAGCGCGCGGAAGCGGCCACGGTAGCGCGGCTCGGAGAGCTGCGGGAGACCGCTCATACGGCCTTGCCCTGCTCCGATGCGCAGAGGAACGTCGTGACCATGTGCGCGCTCTCGAGGGCTTCTATCCCGAAAACGGGTACATCGATCGCCGCGCGCACCTCTCCTGCTGCGAGCGGAGACGCCGTCAGCCGGCCCGAGACGCCGCGCACGTCGAGCCCACGGCGGCGCAGATCTTGGACCCCGCCGATCGCAGAGACGGCTTCACCGGCCGCGAAGATGTAGCTGTCGACGAGCGTCCGGAAGCGTGGACTGTCCAGCAGGGCAGACGTTTCGGTCTGCAGGATGCCGTCGGCGACCTCCAGCACGATCACGTCCACGCCGCGCTGTGCGAGCTCCAGGACCAACGTCGATGCAGCCCGCTCCAGCTCATGGAGCGGCATGCGGTACGTCGTCGGCAGCCCCGCGTCGACGAAGTCCAGCACCTCGTGCGCGCCCGAGTCGCGGAAGAGCATGAAGTCTGCGCACGCGCCGGTGCCCGTGACCTTCGCGGCGCCGACACGCAGCCCCGCGCGCTTGAATCCGCGGATGAGCGCGGCTGCCGAGGTGGTCTTGCCGGAGTCCATCGACGCGCCGACAACGGAGACGGTGATGGGTCTCTGGCGCGGCTGGGGCTCGACCAGCGCCGCATCGCGCACGTTGACGCGTGTGCCGTCCGCGCGGGCCAGGATCCCGATCGGCTCCAGCGCGGTCGGCTGCTTCGACGAGCTGTGCCGCACCTGAACACTGGCGATGACGCCGCCGGCGGCCGCCAAGTGACACGGTGCGAGGGTCTCTGGAACGAGCGCCTCCCACTGTTCGGGCGCGTAGCGGTTCGCGTAGGCGACGACGACCTCGTCACCCGTGAAGAGCGTCGCCTGGCGACCCTCGGTCGTCTGGATGCGCTGGTGCTGACCCACGCGGCGCACGCGCGCCAGGGCGAGGTCACCGACACCTGGCGTGACGTCTCCGCTCAGGAGGTGCGTCGCGCTGTTCCAGGCCGTACGCCGCGTCGTGAACGCCCGCTTGGCGCTCGCGAGGCGCAGCGGGTCGAGGGGCGAGAGCGTCATCGTGGCACCGGTGAAGGGCTGCTGGTCCGCGCTCGAGGCGGCGGCGAGGGAGTGGGGTCGCATAGGGGTTCGCGACCGGGCTGGGTGACCCGTGTCGCCGCCCGCATGGAGGACCCGACCGCGGCGGCGATACACGGATCTCGAGCGTGTCTCGATCTGTTGCTCGGGCACGTGGGACCCGCCAGCGGGTACCCTCTCCCGACCCTCCGAGCCGCCGATGCGCACTGCAACCCCCGTCTTCGTGGCGCTCCTGGCCCTCTTCGTGACTTCAGGCGCTGTTTGTCATGGGCAGGACGAGACCGCCAAGGGTTACGCCTTCGTCGAGGCGCTGCTGCCGGAGCGCGCCCCCTTTGTCGGGGAGGCGTTCACCGTGCGCCTCAGGGCAGGGGTCGACGTCGATGTGCTCGAGGGCAACCTCGTGCAGCTCTTCCGGCGCGCGCTCGACATCCCCGTGCAGCTCGACCACCCCTGGTTCGAGGGTGTCCCCGGGGGTGTACCCGGGGGGCTGACGGCGCTCGGGCCACCCGCGCCGCCGACGGGGAGCGGCGACACGTTCGTCGCGCTCGGCGCCGAGCCGGCTGCCGCAGTCCGCTCCCTCGAGCGCGGTCGCGACGGGCGCAGGTTCACGGTGGTCGAGTTCGAGCGCACGTTCCTGGCGACCGAACCGGCTACGTTCGTCTGTCCCGCTCCGCGCCTCCTGTTCGCGTACGCCCTCGAGTTCCGCGACGACCTCGTCGCCGGACGGGTGCCGCTGGACCGTCACGACGCGTTTGTGCTCGGGGCGGCGTCCGAGCTCGCGGTCCGCGGAGTCCCCGAGGCGGGGCGGCCGTTCAGCTTCACGGGCGCGGTCGGCGACCTCACGCTGCGCGCTTCGGCCGAGCCGACGCGCTTGCGGATCGGCGAGACCGCTCGCCTCGTCGTCACGATCGACAGCGCGGCGGTGCCCGCGACGTACGCTCTGCCGCGCATCGAGCGCGTCGCGGGTTTCGATCTGCGCAGCCGGACGGAGGACCTCGAGGGCAGCCAGCGTCGGGTGACGCTGGAGTTGGTGGCGACCGCCGCAGGGCGGCATACGGTGCCGCCGATCGAGCTGGCTGCGTTCGATCCGACGGCCGAGCGTTATGTCGAGCACCGCACCGCGCCGCTCGTGCTCGAGGTGGTCGGGGACGCCGCGTCGCCGCAGCCGCCCCCGGGGGCCAGCGAGCCCGGCAAGCGAGGTCCACGCCCGTTCGTGATCGCCCTCGGTGCGCTCGCTGCGTTGGCCTTCGCGCTGCGCCGTCGCCGTCGATCGAGCGCCAACTGAGGTGACGGCCGTGCCGTGGGTGAGGCGGGTATCTTCGGCTGTCGGAGCACCCGAGGGTGCGGTCCGATCCCGAACCCGGATTTTTGCCACTCCGTGAATCCGGGCGGCCCACGGCGTGCCAATCCAGGTGCAGGCTGTGAACCGCCATGATGCACCCCGCCGAACAACCAGAGGTCGACGACGTCCTCCAGCACCTCGATTGGGTGCAGGCCCTCGCGCTGCGCCTCTTGGGCGATCCGGCAGAGGCGGACGATGTCCGCCAGGACGTCTGGCTGCTGACGCGGCGGGTCCGTGTCCCGGGTGAAGGCCTGCGCGCCTGGCTCGGTGGCGTCGTGCGCAACGTCGTGCGCGAGCGGCGGCGGGCGCGGGCCATCCGCGATCGCCATGAAGAGGGGGCTGCGGTCCAGCGGAGCCGCGCGGCAGAAGACGAAGCGCTCGTGCGCGAGGTCCTGTTACAGCAGTTGGTGGTGCAGCGCCTGATGGCGCTCCCCGAGCACTATCGGTCGGCGTTGCTCGGCCGTTATTACGAACACCTCGGACCAGAGGAGCTCGCGCGGCGTACGGGTCTGCCTGTTGCGACGATCAAGACGCGGCTGCGGCGGGGGCTGGAGCTCTTGCGCGGTTCGGTCGAGCGGGACGAGTACGAAGGGCGACCCGCGATCCTCGCGCTCGGTGCGGCGCTCGGTCGGCCCGTGCGTCCGCTCGGTGATGGCGCGGCGTTCAGCGCGGCTGGTACGAGCACGACGTTCATCGCCGCGGCGGTGGTCGCAGGGCTGTGTGTCGTCACTGGCATCGTTTGGAGCACACGTCAGGTCCAGCCGAAGGTGGATGTCGACGGGCTGCTGGTCGGAGCTGAATCGGAGTCCGCCGAATCAAACGAGGCCGCTCTCGATGCAAACCGTGTCGGCGAGGCGGCGCGCGAAGAGCTGGCGGCGATCCAAACGAACGAACCAGCGGAGGCGACCGCGCGCGAGCTCGAGTCCGAAGCAGCGGCCGTGGCAGAGCTCTCCGTTCGCGTGATCGACGTCTTCGGTCGGGCCGTACCGAACCACACCGTGCGTCTCGGAACTTCGAGCGGCGAAGCGCGCGCCGCGACCGACTCGGACGGCGCGTGCTCGTTTCCGCACCCCGGCGCGGCACTCGAGCTCTCCGCAGACGGTCCTGGATACATCACCGTCGCGCAGCCGCGGAGCGACCTCGAGCTCGGTACGCAAGCGGTGCTCGTCGTCGCGGAGCGTTTGCGGCTCTTCGGTCGCGTGCTGACCGCGGAGGGTGAGCCCATACCGCGCGCGCTCGTCGTCTGCGGCCTCGCAGCGCAGTATCAGAGCCGCCTGCGTGTGCCCCTCGCAGAGCTCCAGTTCGGGAGCTACCAGGTGCTTACCGATGCGCGCGGCACCTATGCGATCGATGTGCCGTGGGACGGGGCTGCTCTCGAGCTGCGCGTGGAGCGGGTCGGCTTCCGTGTCGCCCACGCGACCTTCACCGAGCTCGACCTCGACCTGGATGCGGCCGGTGCGCCGCGCGGCGCACGCGCGATCCCGATCGAGCTGGAGCCGTTGACGGATCCGAGCGCTGCGTTCGGCCGAGTCCTCGCTGCGGACGGCCGGCCGGTCGCTGACGCTTGGGTCTCCGATGGCAAGGTGTTCGTCGGCACGAACGAAATGGGCGAGTTCCAGCTCGGCACGTTGGGGGACGGAGAACCCTCAGGCTGGCTGACGGCCGTGGCGCATGGGCGCGCTGCGGCATCGGTCCAGCGGACGCCATCCGGCGCGCCGTACACCTTGGTGTTGCGCGGTCCGTCGCTGGCGCTCTCCGGTACGGTGCGCGACCGCGCGGGCGCGCCTGCGGCCGGTGTCATCGTTCAAGTGCTCGACCCCACACCGTTCGGTCGCGCGGAGTTCGTGTACCTCGGACGCGAGGCGCAGGCAGAGCTGAGCCTCGAAGCGCTCGCCGATTCACGCGGTACGCCGCTGTCCCGTCCGAGCGGTGCGGTGACAGACAGCGTGGGGCGCTTCGTATTGGACGGCCTTGGCGCTCGCACCTACGAGCTCGAGGTGTTCGATCCAGCGACCCTCGCGCGTGTGTCAGGCCGCGCGTGGCAAGCCGGAACCGGAGGCATCGAGCTGCTTGCACCAGAGCGTCCGCGTCCGCTCGCGGGCCGCGTCACGGATCTGGCGGGTGCTCCGCTCTCCGGTGTTCGAATCGACGCCTACGAGCAGCCCGATCGAGCCCGGGGCGAGGGCTTGATGCGTCCGCACGCCATCACCGCTGACGATGGGTCGTTCCGCTTCGAAGCCCTGGCGCGAGAGGGAGTCGCGCTCTTGCCGGAGCTACGGGCTGGGTGGCTCGCCCCGAACGGCGGCAGCGCTCTGAGCGGTCGAGAGGACGATGTCCAGCTCACCATCTGCCCGGCGGTGGAGGTGCGCTTGATCCTCGACCTGGGCGCCAATGGCCTCGATAGGCAGAAGGCAGCCACGCTGCACTTCGAAGATCGCAACGGCGCCGAGCTCACGTACGTCGCGGGAGATGTCGTCGAAGTCCTACAGAACAGGACGACGCTGCCCACCCCGCGTGCCGATGGCCGCGTGTACCCGCTGTCGATGTGGGTGCCGACGACTGCCGAGCAGCTCGTCGTGACCCAGAGCGGCGCCACCACGCTGCGTATTCCCCTCAGCCTCCGCCGCGGTGCGGGGGTGTCCCTCGAGCTCTGAGCCCACGCTCGGCTCGTTCCACGAAGAACCGCGTCCCACGCTCCAAGTCATGTTCCGTAAGCTCTCTTCTCTCTCGCTTGTTTGATTTGCTTCCGCTGCTGCGAGCTCGCTCTGCACCGGCTTCGCTCAGACGTCCTTGGTGATCACTGGGGTCGTCTCGCAGGCCCCGAACACGCTGACCCAGGGGCGCTTTGTGGCAGCCCAGCCGGGCCAGAACGTGCGCTTGCGCTTCGACGTCCAGACCCCTGGCACGATCTTCGGTTCGATCCAGGAATACCAGGTCGATACGGCGACGTGGACGTTGTAGATCGGGGGCGTGTCGGAGGGGTCTGTCGCGGCGTCACAAGCGCTGCAGTTCCAGGGGGCGAGCATGTTGGACCTGCTGACGACGACCACGACGCTGCTCGGAGGAGGCTCGCTGGAGCTCATCTTCATCGGCGGAGTGGTGTATCCGTCGATGGACCTCGAGCTCTGCCTCGGTGCATACGATCTCGGCGCGCTCTTGATCTCGCGCCTGCAGATGACCGACGGCTCGGGGACCCTCGAGCTCACGCCCCAGCGGCTGGAGATCGGGACCAGCGGACCGGTCGGGACCGTCTTCTGCGCGCCTGCAGCGGTGAACTCGACCGGCAGCGCTGCGTCGCTGCGCGCGTTCGGAACGCCGTCTCTCGCTGCGAACGATGTGCGCCTGCGCGCGGAGTCGTTGCCGACGGGGTCGTCGGTGCTGTTCCTCGTCAGCCGGAACACGGGCTTCGTCAGCAACCCCGGCGGGTCCGCGGGCAACCTCTGCTTGGCGAGCCCCATCGGGCGGTATTCGAACCGCGTTCAGAACGCAGGTAGCTTGGGGATCGCCGAGCTCTCCCTCGATCTGACCGCTCTGCCTGGGCCGACGGGCCCGCTCGCGGCGCAGGCGGGTGAGCGCTGGAGCTTCCAGGCGTGGTACCGGGATACGAGCTCGACGCCGCAACCGACGCCGACGTCGAACTTCACGGAGGGGGTCACATTCGTCGTGCAGTGAGCGCTGCGCGTCGGACATGTGCCCGACGGTCCCCCGCTCATTCACGGGGGGTCGGCGGGCACGCGGCGTTGCTCTGGCCCGCTGGGGAGTCGGGAGTGGTATCGTTCCTGGCTCGACCATGCCGACCTTTGTCTTCGATGGGCACGTCGACGCGCTGCAGCGCACCGTCGACCTCGGGCACGACCTCTCCGGGCCGACTCCGGGCCACTTCGACCTGCCGCGGGCGCGCGCGGGCGGAGTCGGCGCCGTGGTCTTGACGGCTTGGGTCGATGGGCCCTTCGCCGCCACGCCGGGCGCTTCGCGGGCGCGCGCGGAGGCGATCATCGCTGCCGGGCACACGCTGGTGCAGCGCGCACCCGAGGCCGTACTGCTCGTTCGTTCGAGCGCGGACCTCGAGCGCGCTCGTTCGAGCGGCCGTGTGGGAGTGGTGCTCGGTATCGAGGGTGGGCATGCGCTCGAAAGCGAGCTCGACACGCTGCGCCACTTCTACGAGCGCGGCGTGCGCGTGCTGACGCTCACGTGGAACAACCACCTGCCGTGGGCGCGCTCGTGCCAGCCAGGCGCGGGACCGAATGTGCCGGAGGGGCTCTCGGACCTCGGGCGCGACATCGTGCGCGAGATGGGACGGCTCGGGATGCTCGTCGACCTCTCGCACGCCGGAGAGCGCACGTTCTACGACGCGCTCGAGATCGATGGACCTGCGCCGTTTGCGAGCCACTCGTGCTGTCGCGCTCTGGCGGAGCATCCGCGCAACGTGACCGACGCGCAGATGCGCGCTCTGGCCGAGCGCGGCGGGGTACTCGGGATCACGTTCGTCACGACGTTCCTCGACGATGCCGAGCGCGCGCGCGAGGCGGAGCTACGCAAGGACCCCGAGTACGCAGCGCTTGCGGACGGGGTCACGCTGACCGAAGCGATGCTGCGCCGCGGGGAGTGGCTGAACGCGCGCTTGCCGCTGTTCCCGCTGTCGCGGGTCGTCGATCACGTCCTGCACGCCATCGATGTGATGGGCGTCGCGCACGTGGCGCTCGGCTCGGACTTCGACGGCATCGAGCGGCGCCCCGCTGGACTTGCGGGCACCGACGGGTTCCCGGCGCTGGACGCCGCCCTTGCGGCGCGCGGCGTCGACGCAACGTCGCGCGCAGCGATCTTGGGCGGCAACCTCGAGCGCCTGTTCTGCGCGGCGGTCCGCTGAGAAGCCGCGAGGGCGGCGTCGAACGGTACCAGGTACGAGTTGGCGGTGAGGCGCGAGCGCTCGGCGCGCGCG
>CAYOBN010000097.1:0-17613 GCA_964402175.1 uncultured Planctomycetaceae bacterium
CTCGAGCGCAGGCTCGAAGCTCGCGAGGGCCTGCGACCGCGTCGAGCGGACGCCCCGCCGCTCGCGCCGGGCGGCGACGCTCCAGGATGTGAGGCCTCCACGCCGGAGACTGCGCGCCCCATGGCGGATGCGACGCACGCCGCTTCGCGGGCTCCCGAGGCCGGGCGAAGTGGCCGGACGCGCCAGCGACCAACGTCCAGGTCGCTCACTTCGGCGCATTCTGTCCTTAGTGCTGACCCCCGTTCATCTCGAGCTGGCCAACGGAAGGATCAACTCTCGACCGACCATCGGAACTCCGTCCTCGGGATGACATCGAACGTCGGACGGACGAAAACTCGGAGAAGCTCTAGCAGACACGGAGCGGAAGGGGAACTCCTCGCTAGCGACCTGAGCCTTCGATACAAGCATGGACGGCTAGAAGCCTCCTTCCATGTAGCGCCGAAGGTGGCGGGAGCCCGGGGGCGCGGTGCATTCGCGCGGCGCCCCCGGATCCGGACCCGCCACATGGCTGAAAATCTGGAATCGAAAGGACGTCACATGCCTCGGATTCTCTTGCCCGTTGTTCTGCTCAGCGTTCTGACTGCGGCTGCGACTGCGCAGCAGCTCGAGCGGTTCATGATCGCCAATCCCCTTCCGCCGACACCTCCGTTTTCGCAGGAGTTCGGACACAAGGTCTACGTCAGCGGCGAGTGGTGCGCGATCAGCGACCCATTGGCGCTGTTCTACAGCGCTGGGACCGTGAATGGTTATCTCGGGCACTTGCACATGTACCAACGGACGGCTGAAGGCTGGGTCCTTAGGCAGTCGATCGAGCCTCCGCTGTTGCCACCCGACAACGTACTCTTCAACCCCATCGGACAAGCTGTGGCGATCGACGGCGACACCATGGCGATCGGTTCGCTGCGGGACGACGCCAACGGGGGCAAGGGGACCGTTTGGATCTACACCTGCACGGGCGAGCGTTGGTCCTTGACCGAACGCCTCGACCCGTTGCCGCCGGTCTCGGCGTCCGTGTTCTTCGGACACGGGCTGTCTCTGATGGGAGACCACCTGTACATCTCGCGCCTGGGAGAAGGGCCTATCGTCGACCCGTTCTTTCCCAACCACACTCCGGGGCAGATTGAACACTATGTGCGCGGCAACACCGGCTGGCGTCGCCTGGAGGTGATCCGCCCAGAAGCCATGCAGCCTCTACCCAAGGTCTGCGCGGGCATGTTCGCCACCGACGGCGATGTCATGGGTATGGTCTGTGCGGACCTCGTTGGATTCGATCCTTGGAACACCCGTTATCTGCGTATCTACGAGCGACTAGGCGGGGCCTGGAGCGAGGTCGCAATCATGCCTGCGGTGGTGTATCCGGGCAACAACGCCGCGCAATTCGGCATCTCGATCGCGGTGTACGGCGACTGGATCGCGGTCGGTTGCCCCCTGCCGAGCTGGGATATGTTCAGTCCGCCCCTCGTTCCGGGCCAGGTCTACCTGTACCGCCGGACTGCTCCCGGGGTTTGGGCCCTGCACCAGCGCCTCGAAGCGAGCAACGGTTGGTTTGGCGTGGTGAACGGACTCGAGATGACCGACGAATTTGGCAGGTCGCTTGCGTTTGCAAGTGACGGCCGCCTGATCGTGGGCGCAGAGAATGCCAAGAACTCCGCTGGCGAGCGCTTCCGTGGGGCGGCTTACGTCTTCGAGTTCGATGGAGTCGAGTGGGTCGAACGTCAACGGTTCACGTCCGCGCTCGCGGAGTCGAATTCTCCAAACAGGACTGAGCTTGGTAAATCGGTGGCCATCGATCGCAAGACGATCGTTGCGGGGGCTCCGCTCTTCCTCCTGGATCCCGCAGTGCCCTTCTACTCCATGGGCGCCGCCTACATCTTCGAAGACCTCGCACCGATCGGACAGACGACCTGCACCGGGGTGCCCGGTCCGTTCGGCCAGGTCGCGCGCTTGGGCGCGGTGGGGAGCACACGCGCCCACGTCGGCGTCGTCGAATTCGAAGGCCTCGACCTGCCGCCATTCACGACGGCGTTGCTGGTGGGCGGTTCACAGGGGGCGTTCGTGCCGAACCCTGGCGGCAGCGCAGGCAACCTCTGCCTGAGCGGAGCCGTACGCCTGACGACGGGCTTCGGCCCGACCGATCTCGTCGGCCGCTGGCAGGGCGTCGTCGAGCTTCCGAGTGTGGGAGCCCCAGGCGCCTTCCAGGTCACCGCAGGGTCGACATGGCACGTCCAGTTGTGGTTCCGGCAAGCGGGCAGCCCTCCGACATCGAACTTCTCGGGCGGCTTGGCGCTCTCGTTCGACTGATTCGCGGGGAATGGCTGGTGGTGGTGGTACCCGCTACGCTTCGACGAGCGCGTGGGAAGCCAAAGGCGAGTCAAGGAGCGCAGGGCGCCCGCTCGTCGAAGCGTAGCGGGGACCGCTCGATGTGCATTGCGGGGTGTGTGACGGAGAGCCGTGGCGAGGCCCCACTGAGCGGTATGCCGGCGCCGAGTCGCGCCGCGGTCGCACAGCCGCCACAGGGTGCCCGGTGTACCTCGACCCCGAACCCCAGCGGCGGATCCGCGGCCCGCTTGGTAGTTTGGCGCGCACCATGGTCCCCCTCGCGCCCCTGTGTCTCTGCATCGCTGCGGTGCTCGCCGTCGATGGCTGGCTGCGCCCGAGCGCTCCGCTGGAAGAGCTGGCGCTCGCGGCGCCTGTGCCCACGCTCGACTATGCGCCGAATGGGCGCTACGTGCTGATCGTCGAGCGCGAGGCCTTGCCGCCGCTCGCGTCGCTCGCGCGGCCGATGGAGCGCCTCGCGGGGCTGCGCATCGACCCCGTCACCCGCGCGCGTTTTACGACGGAGCGCCCGACGCGGCTCGCCGTGCGCCCGTTGGCGCCCGAGCTCGAGGCGCGCGGCGACATCGAGCTCGCGCTGCCGGAGGAGGCGCGAATCACAGGCTGGACGTGGTCCCTCGACGGACGGCGCCTCGCGCTCGTCGCCGAGTCGCCGCGCGGTGCAGCGCTGCTCGTGGCAGAGCCCGAGGCCCGCGGCGGCACACTCACCGTAGCGACCGAACGGTTGCACCCGCTCTTCGTCACGCCGCGGTTCACGGCGGAGGGGGACGCGCTGGTGGTCGGCCTCGTGCCGGACGGTGCGCCGCCCGCGCCGAGCGCCGCAGCGACCGGGCCCGTCGTGCTCGAGACCCGCGGCGCGCGCACGCCGCTGCGCACGTACCAAGACCTCCTCCGCAGCGACGCCGATGCAGAGCGCTTTGCGGCGCTGGCCCGCGCGGAGCTCGCGCTCGTGCCCGTCGATGGCGGGCCCCCGGTGCAGTTCGCCGGGCTCGGCGCCGACGTCTGGACCCGCGCCGAGCTCGCTCCCGACGGCCGCAGGTTGGTCACGCAACGCCTCGCTCGGCCGTTCTCCCTGCGCCACCCGTGGACGGACTTCGCCGAGACCGTCGAAGTGCACGACTGGAGCGATCCTTCGGGACCGAAGCGCCGCGTCGTCGCGGAACTGCCGCTCGCCGGCGAGGTCCCGATCGGCGGGGTGCGGACCGGACCCCGCAACATCCGCTGGCTGCCCGGCATGCCGTCGAGCCTCGTCTGGTTCGAGGCGCTCGACGGGGGCGATCCACGCCAGAGCGCCGCGCACCGGGACCGGGTGCTGCGGCTCGACCTCGATCGGGACCTCGCGGGTGATCCGCGGCCCCTCTGTGACGTCGTCCAGCGCGCGACGGGGCTCATGTTCACCGACGACCCCGAGCGGTTCGTCGTGCGCGAATACGACCGCGATCGGCGCAGCGTGCGGGCGGTGCTCGTCGACAGCTCGGGACGCAGCTCGACCGTCGTCCTCGAAGAGCGCTCGGAGAGCGACGCGTACGGCGACCCCGGGACCCTCGCCACGTGCCTCGATGCACGCGGCTTCGCGGTGCTGCGGCGGGACGCCGTCTGGGTCTTCCGCCTGGGGGCCGGCGCGTCACCCGACGGAGAGCGCCCGTTCCTCGCCGCCCAACGCCTGGACACCGGCGAGCGGCGCGAGCTCTGGCGCGCGACGGGGGACGGCTACGAGCGCGCCGTCGCGCTGTTCGACGGGCCCGAGGGCGGGACCGTGACGGTCGCGCTGCGCCGTGAAGCAGCGAACCTGCCGCCGCGCGACACCCTCGTCGCGCTCGCGCTGCCCGATGCGGACCGCACGGTGGTCGCGCCGCGGCCCGTCTACACGGCAGCCGATCCCCAGCCCGCGCTGCGCGCGGTGCAGAAGGAGCGCCTGCGTTACACCCGGGCGGACGGTGTGCCGCTCTCCGGTGTGCTCCATCTGCCGCCCGGCTACGACGGCGCCGCGCCCTTGCCGCTGCTCATCTGGGCGTACCCGCGCGAGTTCACCGATGTGTCCGTCGCGGGTCAAGTGCGCGGCAGCACGGAGCGCTTCACGACGGTCACCGGCGCTTCGCACCTTGCGCTGGTGCTCGCGGGCTACGCGGTGCTCGACGACGCTGCGATGCCGATCGTCGGCGACCCGGAGACGGTCAACGACACGTTCCTCGCGCAGCTCGCCGCGAACGCTGAAGCCGCGATCGCTGCGTGTGTCGCCCGCGGCGTGGCCGACCCTGCGCGGGTCGCGGTGGGGGGGCACAGCTACGGCGCGTTCATGACCGCCAACCTCCTGGCGCACACAGACCTCTTCCGTGCGGGCATCGCGCGCAGCGGCGCGTACAACCGCACGTTGACGCCCTTCGGGTTCCAAGCCGAGCGCCGGCCGCTCTGGGAGGCGCGCGAGACCTACCTCGCGCTCTCGCCGTTCTTGCACGCGGAGGGCATCCGCGAGCCGCTCCTCCTGCTGCACGGCGCGCTCGACTCGAACTCCGGGACGTTCCCCGAGCAGTCCGAGCGCCTCTTCGCGGCGCTGCAGGGCCTCGGTGGCACGGCCAGGCTCGCGCTCCTGCCGCACGAGGACCACGGTTACCGCTCGCGCGAAGCGGTCTTGCACGCCATCGCCGAAATGGAGGCGTGGCTCGGGAAGCACCTCGCGAACTGATGCGCTCCGGGCTAACGTTTGCGCGCCCATGACACGTCCTCGTTCTGCGGTTTGGTCGGCCTCGGCGCTGTTGGCGCTCGGGGCGGCGGGGCTCGTCCTCGGCCTCGATGCGCTGGGGGTCGTCGAGCGCCTCGAGCTCATCACGCTCGACCTGCGCCTCGGCTCCGAGGTCGGCCGCAAACCGCCGCGCGAGGACATCGTGATCGCGTGGATCGACCAGGACTCGCTCGAGTTCATGGACCAGAACGACGTGCCCTTCCCATGGCCACGCTCGGTCTACGAAGCGATCCTCGGTTACGCGCTGGCGGGTGGTGCGAAGGCGGTCGCGTTCGACCTCCTGTTCGACCAGCGCGGCGCCGTGGCGGAAGACGACACGATCTTCGCCGAGGCGGTCGCGGCAGCCGAGAACGTCGCGCTCGCGAACAAACTGGTGACGTTCCGCGCGGGTGGGCGCAATGCGGACGAGACAGCGCGGCAGGTCGCGCGCGCGAGGGCGCTCGGGCCGCTCGCCGATCCCGACGCGACGCGCGAGCGCGGTTACGTTCTGCCGATCGAAGAGCTCGACGCGGCCGCCCGTTACACCGGGTTCGTCAACGTCAGCCCCGACGCCGACAAGGTGTACCGGCGTTACGACGCAGCGCGCACCCTCGTCGATACCGAAGGCGCCGCGATCGGCGCTGTGCCGTCGCTCGCCGCTGCGTTGTGGCTCGCCGGCGGCGGTGACCCTCTGGAGCTCACACAGCGCCGCTCGCAGCGGTTCCTGCTGAACCTGCGCGGACCGGAGTACACCTTCGAGCACGTCAAAGCGGTCAATCTGCTGGTCTCGGTGAACAACATCGCCGAAGGCGCCGAGCCCCTCTATCCGCCCGAGCGCTTCAAGGACAAGTACGTGCTCGTCGGCATCCACGCCGAGGGTTACGAAGACGCCCATCCGACGCCGCTGTCGCGCACGTTCCCGGGGGTCGAGCTGCATGCGACGGCGCTCGACAACTTGTTGTCCGGGGACGCGCTGCGCGAGCTCGGCTACGGCCGTCTCCTGGGTGCCTCTGGTGCGGCCCTGGGTGTGGGGGCGGTGTTCCTGTTGCCGGGAGTGGTCCTCCCGTCTGCGGCGCTCGCCTCGCTGTTCGCAGCGCTCGTCGGCGCGGCGCTCCTGGCGTTCTCCGGGGGCCTCGTCGTACCCCTCGCGGCCCCGTTGCTCGGCCTCGCGTTCGGCGGCGGCGGAGCGTTCGCGTGGCGCGTAGGGGTCGAAGGCCGCCAGCGCCGCGAGATGCGCCGGGCGTTTTCGAGCTACATGGCGCCCGAGGTGCTGGCGCAGGTCCTCGCGGATCCCGATCACGTCGCGCTCGGCGGAGAGGCGCGCGAGGTCACGCTGTTCTTCAGCGACCTCGCGGGCTTCACGGGCCTCGCCGAGCACATCGGCCCCGAGGCGCTCGTCGCGTTCCTCAACGACTACTTCACGCGCATGTGCGAGCCTCTGCTCGCCGAGCACGGTGTCATCGACAAGTTCATCGGCGACGCGATCATGGCGCTCTTCGGCGCGCCGCTCGGCGGGCGCGATCACGCGACGGACGCCGTGCGAGCCGCGCTCGCTGCGGCCGCGGTCAGTGAGAGCATCGCGGCGGAGCTCGCTGCCGCAGGCAAACCGCCGATCGAGACGCGCATCGGGCTGCACACGGGGCCCGCGATCGTCGGCAACATGGGCTCGGCCAAACGCTTCGACTACACAGCGATCGGCGACACCGTCAACCTCGCGAGCCGCTTGGAGGGCGCGAACAAAGCCTTCGGCACCCGCATCCTCGTCAGTGAGACGACCTGGGCGCGCGCCGCGTCGCACGCGCTGGGCCGCGAGGTCGGGCGCGTCGGAGTGAAGGGGCGCGAGGAGCCGATCCGGGTGTACGAGCCGCTGGGGCTCGCGGGCAGCGTCGGGAGCGCCGAGCGCGAGGCCCTCCAGCGCCACGCCGCGGCCCTGGCGGAGCTCGAAGCGGGCCGGTTCGAGGCGGCCCGCGCCGCGTTCGAGGCCCTGGCGCGCGACCGGCCCGAGGACGCCCTGGTCGCCAAGTACGCCGAGCGCCTCGCCGCGGGCCCGTGGGACGGCATCTGGCGCCTCGACTCGAAGTGAGGTGGGGGGGCATGGAACCCACGGTCCCGCTGCAATCCACGCTGCGCGCTCGCAGGTGCAGCGGTTTCGCCGCGCGGATCGCTATCTTGACACGGCCATGTCACCCCTCCCGATCCGCGGCGCCCGCCTTCGCGGCGCGCCCCTCATCTGCCTCGCCGCCCTCGCCTTGGGCGGCGGCTTTGCTGTCGCCGCCCAGAAGGCCGGCGACACCCTGACGGTCACGCGCAAGACCACGAAGCTGCGCAACGCCAAGCGCACGTTTGCGCCCGCGGTCGCCGACCTCGCGGAAGGGGACCGGCTGACGGTCGATGCCGCGGAAGGGGCGTGGTACGGCGTGACGCTCGAGCGCGAGAGCGGCGCGATCCAAGGGTTCATCCACGCGGGTGACGTGACCGCGAAGAAGGACGTGCGCCTCTCCGGGCAAGGGGTGCGCGAGACGTACTCGTCGTCGGAGGCCGCCGCCGCGCGCAAGGGGTTCAACCCCGAGGTCGAGCAGCAACACCGCGCGAACCATCCCGACCTGGAGGCCGCGTTCCAGAAGGTCGATGCGATCCAAGGGCTCGTCGTCAGTGAGCAGGAGGTCTTCGGCTTCCTGCTCGAAGGCGGCCTCGTCGGGGAAGGGGGCAGCCGTTGAAGCTCTCCGACCTGCGTACCTTCGCGCTGCTCGGCGCGTTCGTCCTGCCGATCCTCGCCTGCGCGGGCGTGATGAACGCGCTCGAAGAGGCGACCGATCCGAACTCGGCCGAAGGCAAGCTGATCCGCGGCGCCAACCGCCTGCGGAAGTCGTTCCAGGACCTCGATCCGAGCGAGGAGCACTTCATCGGTCGCTCCGTCGCCGCCGAGATCCTGACGATGCCGTCGTACCCGCTCGCAAACGACGCGGAGCTCGACGCGTACCTGAACCGGATCGGCCTCGCCATCGCTGCGACGAACGACGACGTGCTGCGGCCGTTCCTCGATTACCGCTTCGCGGCGCTCGAGACCGACGAAGTGAACGCGTTTGCGTGCCCCGGCGGCACGATCCTCGTGTCGCGGGGGCTCTTGGCGAAGGCCACCAGCGAGGACGAAGTCGCTGCGATCCTCGCGCACGAGATCGCGCACGTCACGTTGCGCCACGGCCTCGCCGCCATCCAGAAGGGCAACCTTGCGGAGGCATTCACGTACCTCGGTCAAGGGGCCGCACAGGCCGCCGGCAAGGACGAGGACCTCGCGAAGCTCTCCGGGCTCTTCGACCAGTCGATCGACGACATCGTCAAGACGCTCATCACGAGCGGTTATTCGCGCGAAGCCGAGGCCGAGGCCGATGCGCTCGGCCGCAAGTTCCTGATCGGGACGGGTTACGACCCCGAGGCCCTGCGCCGCGTCCTTTCGCGCATGGGCGATGCTGGCGGCGAAGGCGGCATGTTCGCCACGCACCCGGCGCCTTCGACGCGCATCGCCTCGCTCGGCGCGCCGGTCAACCACCAAGCGGACCCTGCCGCCGCTGCCCGCCGCGCGACCCGCTACGCTGCGGCCCTCGCGCGCTGACGTCGCGCACCTTCGGACGTCATGGAGCGCTGGTTCGAGCTCGCCGCGATCGCGGGGGCATGGTTGGTCTCGACAGCCGTGCTCTCGCGCGCATTGGCGCGCGCCGAGGCCGCGCGCCAGCCGCTCGCCGCGACGATCGCGGCGACGCGCAACCTGTTGCTGCCGCTCGTGGCCGCGGTGGTGATCGCGATCCGCGTGGCCGAAGTACCGCCGGAGAACACGCTCCGCCGCGTGCTCGAGACGCTGATGTGGATCGCGCTGATCCACGTCGTGTTGTCGCTCGTGCGCAATACGGTGTTGCTCGCCGCGCGCGACGGCGGCCGTCGACCGGCGGTCCCGAAGCTGCTGGTCGACATCCTGCGCCTGATCCTGGTGCTTGTCGGCGCGGCGTTTGTCATCGCGGGGGTCTGGGATCAGGAGCTCGGCAGTTTGCTGACGGCGATCGGCGTGAGCTCGATCGTCCTGGGCCTCGCGCTGCAGAACACGCTCGACAACGTCATGGCGGGCATCGCCGTATTGTTCGAGCACCCGTTCGAGGTCGGGGACTGGATCCGTATCGGCGACTTGACGGGTGAGGTGCGCGAGATGAACTGGCGCTCGGTGCGTGTCCGCACCCGCGACCTGGACCTCGTCATCGTTCCCAACTCTTCGATCGGCAAGGAGACGATCGTCAACCTCTCCCGCCCGAGCCGCGCGCACGGTGTGCGCGTCGCGCTGGGCTTCGGCTACGACGATCCGCCGAACAAGGTCAAACGTGTCATGCAAGCGGTCGCGCTGCGCACCCGCGGCGTGCTCGCGTCGCCGACGCCCGTCGTGCACACGACGAAGTACAACGACTTCACGATCGACTACGAGGTCTGGTTCTTCATCGAGGACTTCGAGCGCGAGCCCGAGATCCTCGACGAGTTCATGACGATGGTCTGGTACGCCGTGAAGCGCAACGGCCTCACGATCCCGTACCCGATCCAGCGCTCGTTCGAGACCTCGATCGATCCCGAGCCTCCGCCCGACGAAGCCGGCGCGCACAAAGCGGCGCTGTCGAGCGTCCCGGTCTTCGTGCCGCTCAGCCCCGAGGAGCTCGAGGCTCTGAGCCACGAGGCCCACCGCGAGGACTACGGCACGGGCGAGCGCGTCGTGACCCAGGGCGAGCGCGGCGATTCGTTCTTCCTGATCGAAGCGGGCACCGCGATCGTCTCCGTGCGCAGCGCTGAGGGTGAAGAGCGCGAGGTGGCGCGCCTCGGTCGCGGCGAGTTCTTCGGCGAGATGTCGGCGTTGACGGGTGAACCCCGGACCGCCACGGTGACCGCAGCCGACGACCTGCAGGTGCTCGTCCTGCACAAAGCAGCCTTCCGGCGCATGCTCGGCGCGCGCGAGTCCCTCGCCCAGGAGATGGCCGAGATCGTCGAAGCCCGCCGCCAAGGCCTGCGCGCGATCCAGGACATGAAGTCCGCGACCCCGGAACAGCGCCAGGCGATCCAACGCGGCGCGGGCGAGCTCGTCGGCCGAATCAAGCGCTTCCTCGGACTGTGAGCGGGATTCGCTGACCCTGTCGGCGTGCGCCCACGCTGCGGGCTGGGCCATGCGGAGCCTTCTCGCGAGCCCTTCGAGCGGACGCAAAGGCTCCCGCTGTCCAACCCCAGCGCAGCGCGCGCGCGACAGCTCCTGCCTGGCAATGGGCGTTGTCGAGGAGCTGTCCGCGGTGATCGGGGACGATCCGCTTCGTTACGAAACGCGCGCTCGCCCTGCGTCACGTCGCCTTCCGCACGAACTCGGACTTGAGCTGCATCGCACCGAAGCCGTCGATCTTGCAGTCGATGTCATGGTCGCCGTCGACCAGGCGGATGTTGCGGACCTTGGTGCCGACCTTCACCGAAGACGAGGCGCCACGGACCTTCAGGTCCTTGATGACGACCACCGTGTCGCCGTCCTGCAGCACGTTGCCGTTGGCGTCCTTCCAGACCCTCGTTTGGACGACGTCCGGCGCAGCTCCGGCTTCACCGGCCGTCCATTCGTGCCAGCACTCGGGGCAAGTCAGGTTGCCGCGATCCTCGTAGGTGACGGTCGCGTTGCACTTCGGGCAGGGGGGCAGCGCACTCATCCCGCAGAGGATGCCAGTCGACGCCCCTCGACTCCAGCGGGCGCCCAGACCGACGCCGGGGTGCCTCGAAACGGTAGGGTGCACCCGTCGCGGGGCCCAAGTCCGCTCTGTTGCCGCGGCGATAGGAGGGAAGGCCTCAGGCCAGCCCCCGTGCCCCCTTCACCGTGAGATTCTTCCAACGTCGCCAGGGCGAACCGCAGCGCAGCGCGTACCGCGTCGCCGGGGAGCACAGCGCCCTGGCTGCGCGCCTCGTCGTCGCAGGCGAGCTCTACGAGGTGCAGCCCGTCGATGTGTCGACCGGCGGCTGCTCGCTCCGGGTTCCCCCTGGGCCGCTCGACTCGGTCGGGGTCGGGGATACCGTCGAAGTCCGCTTCGATGTGGCACACAACGGGGTCCGTCGCGTCTTCGCACGGGCTGAAGTGCTGCGTGAGCGCGACGACGAGGGAGGGCGCCGCCTCGCCCTGCGTTTCCTCGACCCCGAGCGCCTCTTCGCGCAGATGGACGAGGGCCTCTGGTGTCACTTCAACCGCCGCAGCAACTACCGGGTCATCGCCGGGGTCGGCCCGCATGGGCCGCGGATGGTCCATCTGGAGAGCGATGGCACGGAGCGCAACGAGGTCTTGCACGACATCTCGTGCAGCGGCTTCTCCGTGCGGATCTCGACCAAGGACCCGTTCGAGTATCCGCTGCAGGCGCCGTGGCGCGCCACCTTCGACCTCGGCGTGTCGGGCGGTGCATTCGAGCTGCAGGTGGAGGCGTTGCACACACGCGTCGTACGCGGGTCGCGCCGCGTCGGATTCCAGTTCGATCCGGCGGCGAACCCCGCGCTGGCCAAGGAACAAGAGCGAATCCTCGAGTTCGTCTTCCAACAGCAACGCGCGTTGTTGCAGGCCCGCCGCGGCGAGTGAGGTTCAGGCGCAGCGGCAGATCGCCCTCGATGCCGAGGGGGGCCTCGGATCGCCTGCGAGAGTCGCGATCTTCGAGCTGCGCCCTACATTGATCGGAGCAGGGGGGACAGCCATCGCACCGATCTCGCCATGGAGGTCCCCAGCCAGCCCCGGAGGGGCGGGACCGAGGTCGTCCAGATGAGAAGCGGGGGGATTTTCTTCGGCCAGGTGTCCCGATCCGTGCGGCGCGCGGCAACTAGGGTGGAATCCACCCATGTCGCAACCGCCCGATGTCACCCGAACTCGCTGCGACCGTCGCCGCCGGAAAGACCGGCGACGTCGCGCCTCAGCCCTGACCAGGACCGAGTCCCTATCTGTCCGTCTGTCCTCACGGATGTCCCGGCTGTGATGCGCCGAAGGTCCGTCGCCAGGGAGGCCCCGCACGGCACCTGCCCCACGTCGCACGCTCGCGCAAGGGCCACGCGGTGCACGAGACCATGGGCGCCAACCGACTGCCGCCAGCTCTCAGGACTGCGATGACACACGACCAACATCCCGTGGATCCGGGGGACGGCACGGCCAATGCGCGCGGCACCTCTCCATTCGTGCGTCCGTTCGACGCCCGGAGTGCGGGTGAGAGGAAGCTCTTCGAGGCCCTCGTGCGCGAACACTCCGAGATGCTGTACGTCTTCATCACCTCCAGCGTCGGCCGTACCAGCATCGCCGACGAGGTCCATCAGGAGACGCTGCTCATCGCCTGGCGCCGACTGTCGGACTTCGATCAGACGCGCTCCTTCGGTGCCTGGCTGCGCGGGATCGCACGGGTGCAGATCCGCGCGCAGTCTCGCCAGAGGTCGCTGGGAGTGGGGATCTCGGACGAGGTGCTCGACATGTTGGAGGCGCGATTCCATGCGCTCTCGCGGCAGGTGGGAGACCAACTGGACGACAAACTCGAATGCCTGCGTGCTTGTCTGGCTGGCCTCGTTGATCGAGACCAACACGCACTGGAGGTCCGCTATTCGGATGGCCTGCGCGGGCTGCCGCTCGCGACGCGACTGGAGACCTCCGTAGAGAACGCCAAGAAGATCGTGCAGCGGGCACGCGCTCGATTGCTCGTTTGCATGCAGAAGAAGCTCCAATGGGAGGTTACCTGATATGAGAGACGCAATGCACCCCGATAGTGGACCTCTCGACGAGGACGACCAAGGCGCAGATCGACGCTTCGTCGATGCTTTGCTGCTCCATCACTACCAAGGATCGCGAGCTTCGAGCGTCGAGCGTGTCGAGATCGTCTTGCGGCAACTCGGCCATGCAACGCAGGCAGATAGCCATGTCTCGCCTCCATCACGCGCTTATCGGAATCTGCGTCGGCTCGTGGCGGCTGCTGCCGTGATTGTTGCGCTGCTACTGGTCCCGAACTTGATCTCGAACACTGCGTCGGCCCAGGTCGCGCGCGCGGCGATCGCGATGTCCCGTGCAGTCGATCTGCACTATCGCATCGAGATCACGACCCCGATGGGCCAACAAGTGCCCGGAGACATCTGGGTCCGAGGAGCGGAGCTCGTGGTCTTGCGACTGGACACCCCCGCGGGCGAGTTATGGGCCGGTGAGGGACGCGACGTCGCATGGGCCGTCCTGCCGTCGCCGACCATGCCGGTGTTGGTCAATGAGAAGGGCCGGCTGCTCGAAGCCCTGAAGATCCAGAGCGGTCTCAACGCGCCTTTCTTCCGGATCCAGCGACTTCTGTACAGCCTCGGCGACGGCTACGACGTCGAGTTCGGCGCCGACGGTGAGACCATCGAGGCGAGGAGCATCAGCGACGTCTCCGGGGACCTTCCTCTAGAGGTCCGTGTCAGGCTTGCGCCGAATGGAGTCGTGCTCGAGCTCGAAGCAGAATGGGCGCCGCTCTTCGGGCCGCGGGGCTGCAAGTTGACTTGGGTCGACGATGCCGAGCTGCCCGCGTCGTTCTACGAGCACGCCGCCCACCACACCGGCGAACGCGAAGTCCTGGACCAGCGCTGAGCGCTTGGCACGTGACTGTCAGCAGGCGCCTCTGCTGTGACCATCCGAGGACCATCCGCAGGCATTCGTCATTGCGAGGTCCCGCCATCGTGAACACGGTGGGCGTTCTGGGGCGTCTTGTGGAGGTTCGTGGACCTGTGGATCGACCCGTGCGCCGTGCGCGGTGGTGCCTGATCCGCAGCGTGTTCTCTTTTTGCTCGATGAACCTGTCCCGGTTCCTCGGGCAACGGACAACAAGGGACACGGGCGAACAGCGAACAGCCACCACCTGCGCGTTTCTCGTGCCCTCCCAGGCGTCGGCATGTGTCGCCCAGGACGGTCACGATCGCGATGCAGTGTCGGTCGCCCTGCTCCAGAGTGACCCGAATCACCTTGGAGTCCGCTGATGTTCCGGCGCGTGTACCCGCATCGGGGCGCGCCATTACCTCTACACCCTGAGACAGACCATGTTCGTTCCTCCGAAGGCAGCCTTCCTGCTGCTCTACCTCGCGCTCAACATCGACACACAGGTCTACGCGGCGACCCTCGCCCAGCGGCAGCGACAGCAACTGGTACCAAGCGCGACCCCGGTTACCCTCCCGCCGGCTCCGACTGGATGGGACTCTCTCTTCCAGGACCGCTTGATTCGCGCGGACATCTGGAGCCTGCAGCCCGAGATCCTCTCGGCGGCGCTCGGATTCGAAGGGATCATCGGTGTCTTCCCTACGGAGGCAGCCGTGCGGGCGGCCGGTGGAACTTGGATGGACCTGCCCGCCACGTCGGGCCAGCCTCCGCTGCGCACCCTGACCTCGGCGTTCCCCTTGCCGGCGGTTCCCAATGTCTTCGGCACGCCAGCGCAGAGCACGGACGCCATGCCGATCGTCTTCAGTTGGCCGTTCCTACTCAGCACGTTGGACGCCACAGACTTCGCGGTCCATCTGAACAATGGTGCCGTCGCGATACCCACCGGGATCTCGATCGTTCCATGCCAAGAATTCAACGAGCGTAACGTCGCCGTCCTCATCGGGGAGTTCAGCAATCGCGGACGCACCGGGGAGTCAGGCGCCGTCTACCCCGTGCGAGTGGAGATCGTGAACGACGGTACGCCTCTGACCCTCGTCGGGCCCATGGGAATACGGATCTCGATGGTGGGGCGTTCCAAGGTCAGTTCGAATCCCTACGACGTCGGGAATGGCCCGAGCCTGGTAGGGGCCAAACTCAGCCGCATGTCCATGCTGGGTGAGGGCGGTCCTTCTGGGTACGCCGGGCCCGCAAACGGGGGAGTCGATCTCTACGGCGCACAGGCTGAGTTCCGCCTGCGCGTGCTCACTACCGGCGGCTTCTCCCCGAACGGCGTCTCGGGGGTCCGACCGGACGACTTCCAGACGTTCTTCCGCATCCTCGCCGAAGACGGCGGGGCGACCGTGGCCGTGACCCAGACCGGAGTCGACTACGCCTTGACGGGGGGCAGAATCCGTGTCGTCGGCCTGGCGGATCTCGGTACAGGTGTGGGGCCCTACGACCTGACCTACCTCGAGGACTACGACAACTACATCGACATCATCCTGCAGGGAGACGAGGCGGCAATGCGACAGATCCGTTTCGTCGAGATCCCGGCGGTCGCTCCCTACCAGCCGTTCTTCAACCCCGGTGGCCCCGGCAACGATCCGACCCCCGGTGTGCGCTACACGTCCCCCGGTGCACCGGACCTCGAGCCTGTCTTGATGGCGCTCGATAACCCGCTCGTCGTGTCCAGCTTCTAGCCATCAGCGACCGCCGCGAGTCAGACCATCGTTCCCTTCACTGGCGCGGCGCTCGTCGACTGTGCATCGAACGGCACCCTCTGCTATCGGTCAGCAGTGAGCTCGAATGACTACACGAATCTGCTGACTTCGAAGGGTGCACCGGCACCGATCTGCGGGTACGGGAGCGCCCTGTCTGCGGGCCAGGACTTGATCCTGACTTCGATCGGACCGCCGCCGCCAGCGATCGGGCTGCTCTTTTTCGGGGCGAAGCAGATCGCGGCGCCCCTGGGCGACCGGGTCCGCTGCGTCGGCGGCCTCGCCTTCCGCCGGGCCCCGTTGCTGGCAGCTGCAGGTGTGCTGTTCGCGGACGCTCACCTCGTGCGAGGGCACTCGAACGCCAGCACCGCTCGTTGACCCAGAACTCATTGTGCTCGCGGGACTGCGCGTGTTTTTTCTCTCCATGCCTGTCCCCATTCCCAGCGGCGCCGCAATACACGTGGAGCCCCACTGGTGGAGCTCCGCGCATCACAACGCCAAGACCTAGGAGTCCCACCATGGGGCGACGATCCTTCACACTTCCGATATCCATCACACTCGCGATCGCTTCGAGCGCATCAGCTCAGGGCACGCTCACCGTCAACGCGGGCCGCGGGCCCGTCACGGTGTCTCTCCCGAGCGGGTACGACCCAGCGGTCCCGGCGCCGCTGCTGGTGATGCTTCACGGGCTCGGCGTCACAGGACCGGCTCAGGAACTCTACTTCCAGTTCCAACCGCTGCAGGATCAGTACGGGTTCCTTTACTGCACCCCGAACGCGATCGGCAGCGGAGTCGGCATTCCGTTCTGGAATGCGACCGACGCCTGCTGCGACTTCCAGAACTCCGGCGTGGACGACTCCGGCTACCTTCGGGCTCTCATCGAAGAGATCGAGCTCGCCGCCAACGTCGACCCACGTAGGATTCACATGATCGGTCACTCGAACGGAGCGTTCATGGTGCACCGAATGGCGTGTGATCACGCGGACAAGCTTGCCTCGGTCGCGAGTCTTGCGGGGGCGACCTACTTCAATCCCGGGGACTGCGGTGCCAGCGAGCCCGTCCACGTTCTGCAGATCCACGGTACGAACGACAACCTCGTTGCCTACAACGGCGGACTGTTCCCGTTGTCCGGAGTCCCCTTCCCCGGTGCTGTGGCGACGGTCGCGCAGTGGGCAGCGCGACATGGGTGCGACACCAATCCCTTGGTGATCCCGCAGGCGCTCGATCTCGACCGCGACCTGCCCGGCAACGAGACGACCATCACGCGCTACGCGAGCGGATGCAGCGCCGGCGGTAGCGCCGAACTCTGGACCATCGTCGGCGGCGAGCACAGGCCAGCGCTCACCGACTCGTTCCGGCATACGGTCCTGCAGCACCTGTTCGCACGTTCCAAGCCGGACGTCGCCGCCGCGGTCTACTGCTCGCCGGCTGCGCCGAACTCGACGGGCTCGCCGGCGCGCATCACCGCGGATGGGAGCGACGTGCTGGTGGACAACCAGCTCACGCTCAACGCTACGGGTCTGCCCGTCGACGGGTTCGGCATCTTCTTGACCAGTCGGACTCAGGGACTTTCACAGCCCGCCGGGAGTCAGGGAACCCTCTGCCTGGGCGGCTCTATCGGACGCTTCAGTGCGTCGGTGCTCAGCTCGGGCGCGCTGGGTTCGTTCTCGCTGACGCCTGACCTGGGGGCGCTTCCGGGCAATCCGTCGGGACCGGCGGTCGCCGGAGAGACCTGGAACTTCCAGGCCTGGTACCGGGATAGGAACCCGATGCCGACCTCGAACCTCACGGATGCGGTGAGCGTGCTCCTCCGCTGAGCGGGCGCGACTACGGTGGCTGCCAGCACCTGCCCGGTTGTCATGCCCCGTGTCCCTCCGAGACTCGACGACCGAGGCGGCGCCGCGCTCGCAGGCGCCGCCGTCCTTCCCGCCCATTCATGTCCGCGCTGGTCCGTCCGCACTGGCCCGTCCTTTCTGGCCCGTCCTTTCTGGCCCGTCCGCTCTTCACTTCGGTGCCATCGATGGTGCGCCCGGAACGAAGGAAGCAGTCGACCCCACGCGGCCCCATGTTCGTGGCCCCGTGATCGGGGGTGGGCGGCGGCCCCACTGCGGTCGGCGCGACGGGGGAGGGCGAGGAGCTGCGGGGGACCCTCGTTGCGCGCGGGTCCGCTATCCTCAGGGCCT
>CAYOBN010000098.1:0-17443 GCA_964402175.1 uncultured Planctomycetaceae bacterium
GCACCGGCAGGTGGTCCTGGTACTTGCCGACGACGATGCGCGCGAGCAACCCCGGTCCGGGCAGGCCCTTGTCGATGGGCTTGTCGCCAGGCGACGCGATGACGACGCCCTCGCAGCCGTCGGGGCACGCGTACTTGCCGCGCTCCTCGATCTGCACTTCGAAGTGGCCGGGTACCCACTCGAGTAGCTTGCTGCACTCTTTGCCGATGTTCGCGCTTGCGTGGTTGTCGGGCAGTCAACTCGGGCTTGGGTAGCTCGCTCAACGGCTCAGGCTGCTCGGCATCGGTCGACGCGGCCTCGGTCTCGGCGGCGGCGCGCGCGGCCTGCAGGAACAGGTCGAGCTGCTCGCGCGTCACCTTCTCGCTGCTGCGACCGAACCGGTTGCGTAACAGATCGGCGATACGCATGGCCTGATGGTTGTTGTCTTTGCGCAGTTGCTCAAGCAAATCGAGCACGAAGTCGACGGCCTCAGCACCCCGGTCGTCGGCGAGCATCGCCAGCAGAAACGCGCGGATCTCGGCGGTCGCAGCGCTCGCTTTGGGAGCCTTCTGCGCGGTGCTGGTGGAAGGGCTAATCACCTTGTAATTTTTGCGGATCCCGCGTTTCGAATCAAGCGCTGGAGGGCAAATTCTGCAACGAATTTCGCGCCTGCTGCAGCGCTGCGCTGGCGCCAGACAAGCTGCCGCGCACCCACCTCGGACGCCGCCGGCTGCCGGCGAGGTCGATTCCCTCGAGGATGAGCGCGAGCTCTGCAGACTCGAGCGCCATCACGTCGCGATCGTGGCTACCTTGCGACCAGGGCAGGCAGAATCTGCCGCGCTCGAGCCGCTTTGCAACCAAGCAGTAGCCGTTGCGATCCCAGTACAGCAGTCGAACGTGGTCGCCGCGGCGGTTGAAGAAGACGAACACGTGACCGCTCAGCGGGTCGTCAGCCATGACGCCGCGGACCATGCCGGCCAGGCCGTCGAACGACCGGCGCATGTCAGCTGGCCGGGTGCACGCGAGCATCACGACAGATGGCGGCAGGCTCAGCATGAAGCCTCCCTGCCGAGCACCGCGAGCAGCCGCGACAGAGTCTGAGCGCAGAAGCCACGCGGTACACCGATGCGCACGCCGTCACCGAGCAGCAGCTCAATCTCGGCGTGGCTGGGCGTCGGCGTGGCGCGGTCGAGCACGACCGGGACAAAATCGGCCGCAGCTGGCTCAAGCTGCAGCTGGGCTCGCCAGCGGTAGAGTTTTGCCGGGCTGATGCCGTGTTGGCGGGCGAAGGCGGCGGTGCTTTTGCCGCTCGCTTGGAGTTCGGCGAGCACGCGCTCGGCGTCGTGCTCGCGCCAGTAGGGTCGCTTGGGTCGGGACATCGGGTACCTCCTTGGGTGCTACGATTGCAGCTTCGGAGGCCGGCGTCAGGATGGAGTTGGCTGGGCGTTTACGGCACAACCGCCGCCCCTGCTCCACGGCCTGGAGGAAGACGACGACACCCGCCGCGTCGTCCTCGACCCCGAGTTCCAGCACGAGTAAGGCTCGAGACACCCTCCGAGCCCGCCAACTCGCCTCTGATGCGTCGCGACTGCACCGCCGACGCCTGGCTGCGCCGTGGCGCAAATACTCGTCGAGCCCATGATCAGCAGCGCCGAGGCCCCCAACCGAGTCCAATTCTCGGTTGCCGCGGCCCAGCGAGCGGCGTATGGTCGGGTCGCAAGAGCGGGAGGGGGAAGTGTGCGAGCCGATAATGGACCTTATGCCGCCTTGTATGTTGCCCCGTAGAGCCCCATCCGCGTAAGTACTTACGCGACGGGAAGCTCCGGAGAGGTCGAGTGTCCCCAGAGTCCATTGAGCCTGAAGAATAGATTGGCCCCCCGCCCTCGTCGCCAACTCCGTGGAGTGTCCGAGGCTTGCAGCCTGTATGACAAGGATGGAGGGCGATGGTTCAGGGTCGGGGAACCGGGGCGACGCTAGCACTGGGAGGCCCGCATGAGCAAGGAACAACTCGAGCGATTGGAGGTTGTTGGCATTGACGTCAGCGCCAAGACGCTCGCCATCGCCAGACGCAACCGACAGGGCCGCGTCGTCACGACCGAGGTCGCCAACATCGCGACGGAACATCACAAGCTGACAAAGTAGTGGCGCAACGCTCGCACAGGGCGCTCGTTGTGAACCGAGCGCCCTCGTCTTACGACCGCGACTTTTGGTGCTCATCAATTCAGGCGTTCTCGGCGCGGTCGTGGTAGTCAACCCCCGCGCGGCTCGCGATTTTACGCGTGCCTACGGTCATCGCAGCAAGACCGACGCCACCGACGCCGAGGCGCTGCTCGCCTTCGCCGAGCGGATGCCGTGGCAGCCATGGACGCCGCCGAGCGCGACGATTTTCGAGCTGCGTAGCATCTGCCGGCACTCGGTCTCGGTGCGCAAGACCCTCGCTGCGGACAAGGCGCGCTTGGCGCGGACCGAGGCGGCGGCCACGCTCGGAGCGGTGGTGCAGCAGGACATCCGTGCGTCCATCGAGCACGGCGAGCGCCGGGTCGAGGCGCTGCAGCAAGCGTGTCTTGACGTCATCGCGGTGGACCAGGCGTTGTCGGCGGCGTTCGCGCTGCTGTGCACGATCCCGGGCGTCGGTCCGGTGAGCGCGGTGCAGTTGCTCAGCGAACTGGCCGTGCTGCCGGCCGACATGACGGCGAAGCAATGGACCGCGCACGCCGGCCTGGACGTGCGCGAGCACCGCTCGGGCACGTCGATCGACAAGGCGCCGCGGATCAGCCGCGCGGGCAATGCGTATCTGCGCCGCGCGCTGTTCATGCCGACGCTCGTCGCGTTGCAACACTCGCCGCAGGTCAAGGCGTACTTTGAGCGGCTGGTCGCGCGCGGCAAGCCGAAGATGAAGGCAGTGGTGGCCGTGATGCGGAAACTGCTACACGCCATCTGGGGGATGCTTCGGTCCCAAAACGCTTGGGATGGCGAGCGATTTTGTGCGACGGTCGTTGTCTCTGAAGCTACGGCCAGCCAGCTCCCGGAGCCCCTTGCTTCGCTGTGTACGCCCATCGCCCACGCGTCAGCGGAGCCGGCGCGCGCAGGCGCCGGCAAGGGCGCGAGTGCCCCGGGCGGAGCAGCTGGGCCGCATCGGTGCAGGCAGCCGGCGCCTGGACCCTTGCCGGGGTCGAGCACGGTGGCATGCTGACCGTGGCGATGGGCTCGGCACGGGGGTGGCTTGATGCGTCAGGGGGTTGACCGCGAAGAGAGTGTCTATCCGTGTTCTTGGACGATGGTCGGCTGCCGATCGACAACAACGCGGTCGAGCGTGAGATTCGGCCGATCGTCGTGGGCCGGAAGAACTGGATGTTCGCGGGCTCGGACGAGGGTGGTCAACGCGCGGCGGTGGTGTACTCGCTGATCGGGTCGTGCGTACTGGCGGGCGTGGAGCCCGAGGCGTGGTTTCGCGACGTGCTGGTGAAGATCAGCGGGGGCTGGCCGAATCATCGGATTGGCGAGTTGTTGCCCAAGCGCGTTGCGAAGGCGCCAGACCAAGACCAGGCGGACACTGGCGCGACCTCGTAGCGCGGTGGTGGTGGCGGCTCTGCTGGCGTGGCTCGGGGGATGGGGATCGCTGGGCCTTTACGGTACCTCGTACCGCGGCGCGCCGACGGACCCGAACGCGTTCGGCGCGGTCGTGGGCAACCCTGCTCCGGCGAACGTTCGCCATCGATGTACTGCAGTGCCCCTGCGGCGGCCGCCGGCGCCTCGTCGCGCTGATCGAGAAACGCGAAGCCATCGCCGCCATCCTCCACCACCTCGGTCAGCCGACGAACGTCCCAACGTTCGCTGCGGCACAACCGCCGCCCCTACTCCACAACCTGGAGGAAGGCGACGACACCCGCCGCGTCGTCCTCGACCCAGAGTTCCAGCACGAGCAAGGCTCGAGACACCCACCAAGCCCCCAAACTCGCCTCCGACGCGTCGCGACTCATCCGCCGACGCCTGGCCGCGCCGTGGCGCAGTCACTCGCCGAGCCGATGCTCGGCAGCACCGCACGCCCAGGTCCGGGTCAATTCTGCGTTGCGGGGACGCCTCGCGGGGCGTAGTCTCGGCCTCGGTGACAAGCGGGGGGCCGGCGTGCAGTACGACAAGGAGCCTTATGTTGCTTATCCGTACGGATTGAACGACGAGCCAACAGCTGGTCGTTAATGAGGCCTACGCGATCGATCATGAACTGGATTTCGAAGGAGCTTCAAGAATGTCAGACTACATGACAATACGCTCAGGGGGCAGCGACCCGATGTCGCCGCCGGATGCCGCGACTTCCTCAGAGCTGTGGGAATATCTCTTCGGCGGGCGGCCGCTCGACGAGTTCGCCGATAGCAATGAAGTGAACGATGGAGACGATACATTTGGAGACGGCGCGGAGGAGCCTGAACGACAGTGGGGTCAGAAGCCCCCGCAGGACGATAGACAAGGGCCACCGCACTCTGCGCCGCCGGCACCGCTGACGCGTGCCGTTGCGAAGACTCTCATCAAGGTGACTGCCGGCTACAAGGAGTCGAAGAAGCCAAACGCGGACTCGAAGCTGCTCGCCGAGAAGTGGGAGGATCTCAAGAATTCTCTCAAAGTGATCAAGATAGGGAAGGGGCCACAGGCGCTCATGGAGTATGCCTATCTCAAGTGGGTATACGGAGTGATGGAAGAGGCTGAACACGTAGCGAACCCAGTAACCCGCTGGAAGACTCTGTTCAATCGAGTGTGGGACAACTACAATACTGACTAGTACCCAAATGGCAGTGAGAGTGCACCGCGCCTGCGCGGGCTCCAAGGATTGATCCTCTATGACACAGCACCAACACGTTGTACGTCGTTCGATTAGAAGGGGTTGGCGCTTGGTTCTCGTGTTGGGTGGGCTTGTCACGACGATACTCGTGCTGGGGGTGGTGCGCTTCTACGGCTCGACGTCCGGGAGGTCCCTGCACAAGGCGCTTGTCGCAGCGACCGAATCGAGACCAAGGGCCTACGAATCGGCAGTCAAGAGCCCAGACCTTCAGCGCAGTGGCCCCCACAGGTGTTGCCAGGATGCCGAGAGATTCGCGAGCTTGTCGGAACCGGGGAGGTCAGGCGTCTGGCTCACCTGTCATCCTTGGAATCCAGCGGAGCGGCCCTGTGCAGATTTCCGATCGCCACGATATGCAGCTGAACGAGATCGATTTCTCGCAGCGAATACAAAGTTGCTCGCCGCTACCCGGGCATTCGCCGCGTGTGCGGGGGCTTCTGCCAGCGGGTGGTATTTGACCTGTCCAGCAGGTGTGCAGGTGCAATCTATCGATTACTCTCGACTGATGACAGCCAGACACGCTCTGTCCGTTGCGTTGACAGCGGCGGTCGACGCGAACGATAGCGAGCGCGCAGGGTCGCTCTTGGTAGACATGTTCGCGCTCGCAGCCCATCTGGAGGATGCGGCCTTCACGCAGGAGGCGGGTGGCTCGGCGACGGTGGAATCCGTCTTCGAAAGTTTATACTGGCGCTACGCATGGTTTCTGCGATCTACCATGAACGACTTCTGCAACACGCTCGCATACGTTCGGGTTCCTCAGGAGACGACTCGAGAAATCATGCGCCATGTCAGCCGATTGGATGGCCGCGCTTGGCTCACCCTGGCGCTCGATGGCGTTGCGGCCGCGACCCTCAAGCTGCGAGAGAAGTTTGGAGAGTTGCCATGGGTGCCCGATCTCGGTCGCGGTACGTTGGTCGGTCTTGGCGCTTCGAATGACACCTGGGATTTGATCCATGCGGAGCTCGCCATTGTCGCGCGCATGCGCCAAGCGACGCTCATGTCCTATCGAGACGTACTCGATGCTCAAGAGTCGGAGTCGCAAGCGTTCGCTGCGCTTCGCCAGGCAGCCGAACGGCACGGCTACGTGCCACTCGTCGCGGAGTGGCTTCTGAGGAAGCATGTCAAGAGTGTTCTGGACGTCCAGGCGTTGCGCCAGATCGCGAGTTTGATTCTCGTGGATGCCACACTTCGGACCACGGAGCGTCAGGAGATCGTTAGCTCCCGGGGTGCACGCCTCTCTCGACTGGCGGGACTCTTTCCTGATCCAGCTACGGGCAGCCCCCTCCGCGTCGAGATGACACCGAACGGGACTTGGCTTGTGAGCGCCAAGAGCCTCGTCGACCCCGGGCATCCAGACACCCCACTGGCGACCGCCGTCGTCTCCCAATGGGTGCGGCAGGTGCTTGAGGAGCCATCGCATGGCAATCACCAGACGCCGTCAGGTCCGCAGTTGTGGGCTCGATCCATCCAGCCTCAGCTGATGCCGATACCGGCGCTCAGCTGCGTCGTACGATAGTGTCAAGAGGAGTGTAGGCATAGGAGACATAAGATTCATTCTTGGCTTTTTGAAACGGCCGCCCGAGGACGCCAGCGCCCTGCCACCGCTTTCTCGAAGTCCGCCGCCGGCTCGCCCTAGCCACGACCTCGGGGTCCGGTGGCGCGATGATACGGGAGTCGGAAACGCCTGCCGAACCAACGCTGACCTCGGTCTCGCTGCGCTCGACGTCGGCCAGCGTCGACTCGGCAGGCGGGCTTGGCTTGGAATCTGGCTGTGCCATCATCGGGTCGTCCTTGGGCATCGGTCATCACCTCCCGTCCTACAGTAAATTCTGCGGGCGTCGGTGTCTCATCGATGTTGGCAGAGAGGGTTGGCGCTCATGTGGCCACCATGGTCGGCGTCGAGATCAACCATCCGCCAGTCTTGGAGATCTAGGTCGTTTGGTCACGAGCGAACCAGCAGCGGCAGGCGTTCGTCGCTCGCCACCGAGCACGACTTCGCGCCAACTACGCCGACGCCCCATCGCCGCACACGCGCGAAGTGCAATTTACCGCTTGCCCCCCCCCGCGATTTCTGCTCTCCTCGCCTCAGCAACAGCCGAATTGGTCGCCTCTTGAGGACAGCGGTCGCCTACCAAGCCTTGAGCCAGCAGTGTTTGTTTCACATGCCGAATCGCACGCAACACCGAAGCGATGTTGCCGGAGGCCTTGAACATGTTCGCCAGCAGAACGGTCCGCTTTCCACCCACGACGACGCTGGTCGTCCCCTTCGCAACACCGCTCACCTTCGCACCGCTCGATTTCGTACGTGTGCCCGAGAACGCTACGAGCGTCGAGGTGGAGTTCGACTTCGGCGACGGCACGACCGGTTCCTCCGTGGGTGCACCGGGGACACTGCCAGCGGTCAACAAGACCTACGGAGGGCCCGGCCGCTACACGCTGCGCGTCCAAGTCCGCGCGGATACCACGCTCTGGCAGCGCTACCAGTGGCCGGTGCAGGTTGCGTGCAACGCAGACGACTTCGCCCCCAGCACGCCGACGTTCGACTTTCTCGCCGCGGTCCACGCCTCGCTGGAACTCCCCGGTGGCAGGCGACAGCTGGTCGTCCCGCTGCCAGCAGCTTCGTCGATCGGCTATGGGTCCTATCCTTCCGCCGGGGGGGGAAGTCCACCCTCGACGGACGCCTTCAGCGCGGGTGTTGCCGCGCTGGCGCGAGTCTTTCAGCAGTCGTTCGCGCTCGGGTTTGGGCGCATCCGCGTGCCGAGGGCGTCGGTCGACCGCGCCGTCTACGCCCACCTCGGCAACGACCTGCTGGCGTACGGCACGAGTTCGTGCTTGCAGAGCGACATCAGCTTGCTCGAGAGCGCGCTGCGGGACGTGATGCAGGGCCCATCACGGACCGACGCGATGGCGGCGGTGAAGTCGAACGTCGACGCGCTGAGCACCCTCTACAGTGACATCCGCTCGCTCGGGCGGCTCTCCATCACCGCGGGCGACGTGCTGATCTCGGGTAGCCGCAGCATCCTGCTCGGCGACGTCGAGTCGTGGTACGCCTATGCGACGACGGCGGTCGATGAGGACACCGAGGTGCTGAACCTGACGACGCGCGAGTGGCGGCAGCTCAACCAAGAATTCGATCGCGCGCTGCCGGCGCCGAACTGGGCGTCAGTGTGGTATTGGGAGGCCAACCAGGCAATCGCGCAGGCCGTGATCGCGCTCTACGCGGGGATGGGGGTGCCGGAGGCGGCTGTCGGCGCGCGCGCTTTCCTGCTCACCGGCTGCGATGATGGGCTCTGCTCGCTCCGCGTCTACGATGAAGACCTGCAATTCTGGGCACAGGTGAGCGCGGCGCCGTCAGGTCCCGGCGGACATCTGACACTGCGCGAGCTCGGCGAGGAGCGGCTGGCGCGGCCAGCGCCCGAGCATCCCGGCCACGTCGCCGTGCGCGCTGTGGGCGTCCGCGGCCTCGACAGCGGTCCGTGCACGGACTTGGCCTACCTCTTCGACGCGACGCGCATCGAGGCCTCGCTCGACGGCCGGAGCTTCGCCAAGGAGCCGACGTTCCTGACGATGCCGACGGACATCGCGATCATCGACCAGATCGACACCAACCCGACCGCACGACAGGTCAACGGCGACGGTTCCGTCGCGGTCGGTGTCGAGGGCGGATCGGTGTTCGCGATCACGGTCGGGCGGCCAGCGATGGAGTTGCCCAGCGGCAAGGACACCTGGAGCGCGCTGACGCCACATGCGCTGCTGTCGGTCTTTGCGAGGCAGGGGCGGTGATGGCCGACTGTGGTTGTGATCGTGGCGTGTTGCAGACCCGGTACCACGCGGCTGGGGCGCCGGAGCTGGCCGCGTCGCCTCTGCCCGAGGCGGTCGTTGCGCCACCTGCCACGACCGACGACTGGGTTATGGTGCCGGTGCGCAGGGGTGTGCGGGAGGTCGAGCCGATCTTGAAGCTGTGCGATCGCTACGGAGGGGCCATCCTCGGGGGCTACGCGAGGTACTGCTGCAGCCCGCGGGCAATGCCGGCGCCTCCTGGGGATGTCGACGTCTTTCCATGTGGGGAGGGAGATGGCGAGGCGATCTTCGCCGGGCTGTACCGTGGTCTGCTTGGTGCCGGGTTCACGCCGCTCGGTGAGACGCGGTTCAGCGTGAGCTTCGCGAATCCGGGGGTGGTGCGGATGCTTGGCGTACCTTCGGTGCAGCTGATCAAGCCTCAGGTCGAGGGCGGCTTCGAGACGTGTGGGCCTGTGTCGTCGGTGCTCGGGAGGTTCGACTTCTCGGTGACGTGCGTTGGCTTGGGTCGGAACCGCCGGGCTGGTCTTGCTCACCGGCGGTTCCTGGAGGACGAACTTGCCATGCGCCTACGTGTGATGTGGCCGGCAGATCCGGCTGCTTCGGTCCGGAGGGCCGCGCGATATTCCTTGCGGGGGTACGTGATCGGCGAGAGTGAGCTGCGTCGGCTGCTGACCCACTCGGCTGCCGTGAAGGACGCTGCAAATTGGCGAAGGCACTTGATTCGAGGTGCGTCTTGAGCGGCGAGTACCCGAAGATGCCAATTCCCTTTCCTTGGCCGGAGCCGTGGAAGCCGTCGGAGCCGCCGGAGCTGCCGGAGCCGCCGGAGCCGCCCGAGCCACCGGAGCCGCCCGAACCGCCCGAACCGCCCGAACCGCCAGAGCCGCAGGAGCAGTCGGAGCCGCCCGAGCCGGAGGACGAGCTCTACAACTACTTGGCCAACGGTGAGCCGGAGGAGGAGGAATCGGAGCCGTCAGAATCAGACGAAGGGTCTAGGGAACGAGGCGACGGGTCAAGTGATGAGCGGAGAGCATGGGGGCAGAAGGTCCAACTCTTGGGAATGTTCTGCACGACCGTTGATGCGTTCATGAAAGGTCTTGCCGAAACCGCGCAAAAGTCCGAGGCGGGCAAGATCGACAAGGCCGGATTGAAGAAGAAGTGGGCGGAACTCTATAAAACTGCCAAAGATGGGTGCGAACAAGAAAAGGGCGATAAGAGTAGTGTGGAAGCAAAAGCGATGTGGTGGTGCTGGGTCTTTGCGAAGATGTACGAGTCTGGTATCGAATTCGATGGATCTGGCGATAATATCAAGGGCGCTTTCAAGAAGCTGGCAGATGACGTTCGCAATCACGGCAGACCTACGGTGTGCCCAAGATGAGATATTCGCTACGCAACTCTGTGGACGCAACTCCCGCCCCCGAGAAAGGACCTCGGAAGTACTTCAAAGCAATCGCAGCGGCCACTGGCTTTGCCATGCTGCTTTCCACGGTGTACGTATTGTGCATCTCGCAGTGGGAGTTCAAAGAGTTACGACATGAAGTCGACGCGCTCCGATACCGTCGAGAAGCGAGAGCAGGCAGGAACGAGACGAATCTGACCCGAGCCAATGTTCGTGCATCCTTCATGACCGATAGCGCCTGCTGCATGGTGGGAGACCAGCTGGATCGACTGCATCAAGACTACTGGTCCGACTACTATCGTACAGATCATGACTTCGATCTCGCCGGGATGGGGCAGTACACGTCAGTAGAGCTGCGGCGCATGCGACAATTGCTCGGACCCAGCGGCAGAGACCGTTCCAATGAGATGCTCGCGGCGTTTCGCAAGCCACTACCCAAACACTATTCTCGTGGCGACCCGTGCGCGTCGGGCTACGCAGAGACAGAGCGCCCATCAGATGATGTGTGGCTACAACGATACCGTGCCGGCCAATTGCGCGATCGAATCTTGGTTGTATCTATTTGGGAGAGCCTCCGTGCGAAGAGCCTGGATGCCGTCGTAACGGATTTCGTCTCACTTCAGAATGGGCTCCACTTCGTTGAGTGCATGTCGCATGATCTTCGGCTACACGCACTGCGAACTAGGCTTCATGAGACTCTGCCAACGCTGTGCGCGATACTCTCGTCACGATCGCTCAAGGAGAGCCAGCTGCAAGCAATGGCAGATGCGCTTCCGTCGCCTGACATCCGAGAGTGGCTTCGAGAGGCGGTGATCGGCAGGGGTTTGGCGTTCCTAGCCATCGCTGATGCGAACGGCCTCGTTCCCAAGGGTGTCAGTACGAACCTGGGTACCTTCCAGGGCCTCTTTGCCGATCCGCGCATTTGGTCGCTCGTCGCTCTTGAGACCCGGACATGGGTCCAATTTGCAGACGTAACTCGCGCTCCGATCCACAGGCTGTTGGCTACGTATCGTCAACTCGCCGAGGCTACAAATATCGCGGTCGAAGCGGGGGTGCAGTCACTCACTCCAGGCCTTCCGGAGCATAGCATGGGGCCCTACCTGAGGTTCACGGGTCATGAGGCACGAATGCAATCTATCGCGCTGTCAATCATAGCCGCCGAAGCGATCGCTCTCGAGCGCGTGGCGCAAGCGGCCATCGCCATCGAGTCGTTCCGGCTCCGGAAGGGCCACTATCCCGGCTCCTTGTCAGACGTCGTCCTCTTGCGCCCCGCAGTCTCGCAGCTCGACCCATTTGGCGGCGAGCGCCTGCGCTATGTGACCTTTCCGAATGGATATCGAGTGTACTCCACAGGACTACCCATGGCTTCGTGGGTCGAATCTGCTGCTGTCGACGATGGTGGCCTGTCGAAGCGAGAGCGCCAAGTTCGGCTTGAGTCGGTCATCGTTGCCGTCACACGCACTTTGCCATTTCTCGCGACCCCAACGCGTCCCGAGTGGCTCCAAGAGTCACTGTCCGATGCCAAGGAAGGATTGGACATAACATGTGTTGTCGATAGCTCGCATTTTGCCGCGGACGCGGCGGTGATCGAACCATGACCATCGCCGTCGAATCTCCCCAAGGCGACACCAGCAGCCTCGCCTACGTCGGCAGTTCGCTAATTCGCGCCCTTGAGATCAGCGGCCTCGCCCCAATTGCTGTCCCGTCCCGCGCATTCTACCCTACCACAACACCAGCGGCCGTGCTGCGCGCATACGCCCGCCACCGCGACCTCCGACGCAACCGACGACTCATCGTCGATCGCTCTCTGCGCTACGGACTTCACCATCACGGCGACTCCATCCGAGCGCACACCCGCGCGGTACTCGTCTACTGGGACTCGGACCACATGCCGGCGTCCTTCGCGCGCCACCTCTCGACCTTCGACGAAATCTACGGAATCTCGACCTTCGTCGCCGATGTCATGCGTGCGGCGACGGGCCGGGACGTCGGCGTGCTCCACCACGGCATCTGGCCAGACGAGTGTACCTACGCCCCGCCACCGGACGGTCCGTTTCGCTTCCTCCACCTCGGGCAGGTCGACGAGCGCAAAGCCACCGACGTCTTGCTCCGCGCGTTCATCGCCGCGTTCCCGGCGCGTGAGGCCGTGCGCCTGACGATCAAGTGCGGCCCGGGGCAAGCTGCGGCGGCGCGCACCCTCCACCAAGTCCATGCCCGTGGCGACGACCGCGTCGAAGTCATCGGCGAGCATGTACGCCGGCGCGACTTGAGCGCGTATTTCGAGGCCGCCCATGCCGTGGTCCTGCCGTCACGCTGCGAAGGTTTCGGCCTCGTCGGACTCGAGGCGCTCGCCCATGGCCGGACGGTGATCGCCCATGCCTTCTCCGGGCCGCTCGATTACCTCGACGCCTCGGATTGCACGATCGTTCCCTCCCGCGGCAAGGTCCCAGCGCCCCTGTACCCTGGGTTCGCGCGCGAGCCCGACTTCGACGCATTGGTTGCTGCGCTCCGCGTCGTGGCGGCCGACCGCGAGGCCGCTTGTCGCCGTGGGGAAGCAGCCCGAGCGCGCGTGCTTCCGAGTTGGAGCTGGAGCGACCGCGTTGGATCCTGGGCGAACTCGGTGGCGCGGAGGACCGTCGTATGAGTGCGTCAAACTCCCCATGCCGCAGTGGCGGTGACCGTTCGCGGCTGCCAGCGGTAGTCATCGTGACGACAGGCCGTAACCCGCCCCTTCTTCGTACGCTCGCGTCGACCTGGCTTGAGCTCGGCCACGTGGTCGTCTGTGTACTGCCAGACACGTCGATGTTGCCTCCCGCTGAAGGGCTCGTGCGCATCGAAGGCCCGACGACCGGCACGGACTTCGGCGCGGCGATCGACGCAGCGATCGCAGCATGCCCACCGGGCGACGTCTACCTGGGGGCAGACGACGTGTTGCCCTGTGGCGGCGACTGGAGTGTCCTCGCAGACACCCCCGTTGACGCGATCTGCGCGATCCGCCTGCGGTCGGTCACGGGACAGCGCTGGGGCGACTGGGCACGGTACGATGGCGTCCACGTCGCCAACCTTAGCGAAAAAACCGACGACGCTCGCGCCTTCATCGCTGGCAATGCAATGGTCTTGCGTGGGCGGGCACGCACGGAAATGCGATGGAGCGGCCGCGGCTGGCACCAAGGCGATGATATCCTGGTCTGCTGGGAGGCTGTCGCGCTTGGCATCACCCTCGTGCCTCCGGCCCCGGACGGCCCAGTACTCGTGCACCTCGATCGCCTACCCCCAAGCCCTGCCGACCCTGATCGGATCGGAGTCGATCTCCTGTCCGGTGTCCCTCTTCCATCCGTGACCGCACTCGGAAGTGTTGAACTCGATGGGCTACAGCTAGCGACACGACCAGGGACCTGGGATGAGGGCATCGCGCGCGAGGTCATCGAGGCCGACTTCTATCTCTTGCGCCTGTGGCAGCCTCGGCGACCGCCGCGTTTCATCGTCGACGTTGGGGCCCACATTGGCTCGTTCACCGCTTTCGCTGCACGCACATTCCCCAACGCTAAAGTCATTGGTTTGGAGGCCTACGCTGCCAACGCCCTGCTTGCGGGTTGCAACACGGCCCATCTGGCCAATGCCGTCGTGCTACATCGCGCGATTTGGTCAGAGTCGCGCACGCTGCACTTGTCGCTCGCGAGCGGTCCGAATACCGGCGGCCACCGAACCCTTGCCGGCGAGGGCCTGCACGTCGTTCGCGCCGAGACGCTTCTTGACCTCGCCGCGACCTTCGGGATCGACTACATCGACTTCCTCAAGCTCGACTGCGAAGGTGCTGAGTGGGAAATCTTGCCGCAAGTCAACCAACCTGGCGGCGTTCGGGTCGAACTCATCGCGATGGAGCTGCACCTCGATGGCGGCGACCGCACCTTGAAGGCTGCGGAGATACTGCTCGGCGAGCGCTTTGACGTGACGCACATTCGGACCACCGGTGATCCCAAGCTTTTGCGTGTCCACGCGATGGGGGCACGACCCGCGGAAGTGGCGGATTGCACAGGCAGCCGACAGCCAGTCGCTGATGAGGTCAAATCGATCAATCATGAACTTGTTCTCGAAGGAGGATAGAGAATGTCGGACTACATTACCCTACGATCAGGAGGCGATGACCCGATGACGCCGCCGAAGGTCGAGACTTCATCGGGGATGTGGGGCTATCTGTTCGGTGGACGGCCGCTCGACGAGTTTGCCGATAGCAATGAGGCGGAGTCGGACGATCCGGATCATGGAGATCGATCACAAGAGCGTCCGCAGTGGGGACAAAAGTGGGCGCCCGAACCCCCAACGGTCCCTGAGGGCGCGGTGATCGAAGGGTTCTCGGCGTTGTGCAAGGCTGGTCAGGTCAAGGGCTTGAGCAAGGATGCTCTGGTTGGGCTTTGGGACAGCGTCGACCAGTTCATCAAGAATCAGATTCAGGCAGCTGCCGCCACGAAAAACACGGACCTCACCGTCTGGTGGAAGGAAGTCAATGGGCAGAAGCAATTGATCGAGGGAGGCTTCACGGGGGCGTCGTCACAGGTCAGCGCCAAGTGGTTTGCAGACCTACAGAAGTACGTCGAGCAAAAGGCAAAGAACAAGTGAGGTCGTCGATGCGAAGAGCCACGGGGCCATGGAATGGGGATGGCCGGATCGAGTGTCCAAAGCTGTGGCTCGTTGCGGCTCTCGTCATGGTCGCAGCTTCGGCGTGTGCTGAAAGCGAGCCATCCCAGGCTTCCGCCAGAGGTTCCTCTGAGTCGGGTATGCGTACATCGCAGGGGATCGCCGACCAAGCAGGACGTCCCGGAATGCGGTCGGTGCCGGGATTGAGCGAAGCCGCCCAACGTTGCCGAGCAACGGCGAGCCAGCTCATGACGACCGTAACCGATGAGGCTTGGAGTCGACACTTCATCGAAGCGCCAGTACTGCACGCGTTCGAGAGTAGGACAAGTGACGCGACCAAGTTGCAACTCGCGGCGCAGACCTGGCTCGCAAGGAGTCCTGTGTCCGAAACCGATTTTGTATTCACGTTGGCCTGCCTTTCCAGGGAGGTCCAACGAAGGCGAGCAAGGACGAGATTCGAAGCCAGGCTCGATATCTCCACCGTCGCGCCGATCGATGCGGTCGAAGAAGGGACGAAGTCGTCGATGGATGTCTCTGGCGCATTGTTCAAGCTTCTGAAATGGAATAGGACGCGTCTGATTGCATCAGCCTCATGGCCCGAGATTGCGGAGTCAACACTGACGCTTGGAGAAATTGCAAGTCTGGCTCCGGGGTTTGCGTCGCTCGGCAACTTGTTCTTCTCCATCCGTGCCTATGGCTTGCGTGTGGACGTGTGCTGGGCACTGGGAGCCAAGACAGCGGTGGATTCAGGGCTCCTTCTCGCGCTCGCGCACAAGATCGACAGCGTTGACACGGATGGTGAATTCGAGACTGAGGTTCGAGAGCTGCGCCAACTGGCGGCGAGTATCTATGTTCAGCGGTTGTTGTTCCTCGGATGGAGCGGGGAGGTTCCGGCTTCGAGCGCGTTCTGGGCAGATTGGCGGTCGGTCGTCGCTGACGTCGATCGGCTCTCGAGTGTCGAGCAGGCCGTCGGCATGGGATTGCCGGAGATGCTCTCGACAACTGTGGAAGTTGTTTCTGAGTTTCATCGCTGCCGGACGTTATCGCAGAGTCCTGAGGCATCGCACGCGTGTGGCAGTGCTCGTCGAATGTGGTCGCTGAGAGGCGCCGTCGTCGCGACGGTAGGATTGGCGGCGAATTTGGCTGTTGCAAGGGCTGCTTTGATCGTTGAGGCTTTTCGTCAGCGCCATTCTCGGCTTCCTTTGACTCTGCAAGAAGCCTATTCGGATCTGGGCCTGCGTCCAGACCGGGACCCATTTGACGGGGGCATCGTCAGGTACGAGGCGACCGAGCGTGGCTTTTCATGCAAGACAACGGGTTGGACGCCGGCCCAGGTTTCGGCGATGGACGGTTACCATCCATCGGAAGCAGGTCGCGACCAGGAAGGCGAGCGTCCCGTTTGGCTGCACACGGGTGGCTCTGATGTCGTTTGCAATGTCGAATACGCAATACCGAATTCGAGATGAACCTGCGCTATCCGTCGGTTCGAGTGCACACTGGCGCCTGTCGTCGCTTGGGCCAACAGCGGCATGGCGGCGTTGCCCGGCGTGGACACGCATCGCATCGACGGGGTGCAGCCGTCCAATGCCGCGCTCAGCCTGCAAGCGCCGCATCGGCTGTGGGCCTTTGTTCTGCCGTTGCCGCGGACGCCGTTGCCGGACGCGCCCAACAAGGTTGGTGATCGCTTCGCCGCGGTCGGCGTGGCGATCGAGGCGCTCAAGCCCGAAGGCGTCTGCGGCGATCTCGCACCGCGGCCCGTTTTCTATCGTTTGGCACGGGCCGATCTCGGCGCGCCGACCGCAGCGCAAATCGCGTCGCCGAAGACGGCCGCGCTCTTGCCGTGGTCGCAGGCGAAGTGGACCCCGCTGCAGACCGGTGACGTCTGGCACTTGGCGAATGGATGGATCCGCTCGGTCGGCGACGAGGGCGAGACCGCGACCTACCCGAGCGACTGGCCGCCGCTGCACATGGACTTCATCGACGCCGAGGTCGGTGAGCGCTGGTACGCCGTAAAGGCCCAGCGATCCCCATCCCCCGAGCCACGCCAGCAGAGCCGCCACCACCACCGCGCTACGAGGTCGCGCCAGTGTCCGCCTGGTCTTGGTCTGGCGCCTTCGCAACGCGCTTGGGCAACAACTCGCCAATCCGATGATTCGGCCAGCCCCCGCTGATCTTCACCAGCACGTCGCGAAACCACGCCTCGGGCTCCACGCCCGCCAGTACGCACGACCCGATCAGCGAGTACACCACCGCCGCGCGTTGACCACCCTCGTCCGAGCCCGCGAACATCCAGTTCTTCCGGCCCACGACGATCGGCCGAATCTCACGCTCGACCGCGTTGTTGTCGATCGGCAGCCGACCATCGTCCAAGAACCGCTCCAGCGAAGGCCACTGGTTGACGGCGTAGGTTAACGCCTGGCCCAACGGCGTCTTCGGTTCCGCGTCTGGCCAGGTGTCCGCCACCCACTTGCCGAGTCGATGCATCGCCGGTCGCGAGAACTCGCCGCGCAGCTGCTTGCGGATTTCCGGAGTGCCGCCGCGCGATTTCGCCAACCGTTCAACGTCGTAGACGTAGCGAAGCAGCTCCATCGCGATTGTTGCGCGTGGGTCGTTGCCCTTCAATGCCTTTTCGAACTTGCACCTGGCATGCGCCGGACAACCGACCTTGATGGCCTGCGGCTCTGGCCCTTCGAACAGTCGTTCCAACCCCTTGTAGCCGTCGGCCTGGATGTAACCGCGTCGTTGACCGATGAAGCTCAGCGGTCCATCGCCCTTCCAGTCGGGCGTGTAGTCGAACACTA
>CAYOBN010000099.1:0-16911 GCA_964402175.1 uncultured Planctomycetaceae bacterium
CGTGCGAAGCACGCGCGAGCGTGCGCTCCGCGCGCGCCCTCACCGCCAAGTCGTACCTGGTACCGTTCGACGCCACGCTCAGGGCGCGAAGACCGTCAACGTCGCCGCATCCGCATCGATCTCGACCTCCCCGCCCAGCGGCAACGTCGCATTCATCGCATGGTGCCCGACCGGATAGTTCATCAGTACCGGCACCCCGAGACCCTCGAAGTACTGGCGCAGCACCCCATCCACCGAGAAGCGCGGATCCCCGCCGCGGGTCTCGTCTTCGCGGTCGTAATTGCGTGTGAACTGCCCGAGCACCGCACCGCGCAGCGTCGCCAGCTTCCCCGCGAGCCGCAACTGGCACAGCATTCGGTCGACGCGGTACGGCGCCTCGCGTGTGTCCTCGATCAAGAGGATCGCATCCCGCGTATCGATGGCGTACGGGGTCCCTTCGAGCGCCGAGATCAGCGAGAGGTTCCCCCCCACCAAACGACCGCGCGCTTTGCCGCGCCCCAGCGCGACCGGCTGGGGAACCAGATCGCGCCCGTCGTTCTCGGGTACGTCGATCCTGTACGCACCGCCAGAGCCTTCGACAGCGTGGAAGAACCACTCGGAAGTGAAGGGGGTCGCATCGTCTTCGCTGCCGAGCCCGTACATCGGGTTCGGGCTGTGGAACGTCACGAGCCCTGTCCGCCTATTCAAGGCCGCGTGCAACGCGGTGATGTCGCTGAACCCGATCACCGTCTTCGGGTGCTTTCGGATCGCCTCGTAATCGAGCAGGTCCAGCATCCGCATCGTGCCGTACCCTCCCGTCCCGGGGAAGATCGCATCGACCTCGGGATCGAGGAAGGCCTGCATCAGCTCGTCGGCGCGGCGGCGGTCGTCACCCGCCAAGTAGCCCTCTTTCGCAAAGAGGTCCGGGCGCTGCACGACGCGATACCCGCGCGCCTCGAGGCGCTCGCGCGCGAGGTTCATGCGCGCCTCGTCGAGCTCTCCCGCGGGCGCGACGAACATGATCGTGTCGCCTAGTTGGAGCGGCGCGGGCCAGAGCGGCGGCGTGACACGCTGCGCCGTCGAGCTGCACGCGGCGCAGCCGATTGCGACAATCACGGGCAAGACATTCCAGGGATGCAGCATACCGGTCAACATACCACGCCCTGGGCTCAGTCCAGGCTGCGGCCCGCGAGCAGCGCCTGAATCCCGCGATTCGTCGCCCCAGCGTCCGTCGTCAGCGCAAACGCGCGCGCTTCGACGCCGTCGGCGATCCCGACACATTCGACGCCGTACTGCCGCTCGATCTCGTCGCGCACGGCCTCCGGCATCGCAAACACACCCCGGCCGTCCTGGCCGAACGCCTTCAAGAGGCCGCTGTCCGCGATCTCTGCGACGACCCTCGGCTGGACGCGCTGTTCACCGAGCCACCGGTCGATCTCTCGTCGTAGCCGAGTCATCGCCAGCGGGACGAGGAAGGGCGCGCCATCCAAACAACGCGGGAACTTGCCCTTGAGCGTCTTCAACAACCGCGGCGCTGCGAAGAACGCGGTCCGACTGTGCGCCAGGAGCCGCGTCTGGACGCCTGCGGCGTTCATCTGCGAAGGCGCATCGCTCAGCACCACATCCAACCGCCGTGCGACGAGCTGAGCGATAAGCTCCTCGCGGTCGTCTTCGACACAGCGCAAGAGCAGCGCTTTGCCGAGTGTGTCCATCATCGGCGTCAAGAGCTGACGCACCAGGAGCTTCGCGAGGACGCTGTCCACGCCGACACGCGCCAAGACCGTGCGGCCCGTGCGGCGTGCGTCGATGACCTCCATCAACGCCGCGCCGACCCCGAAGAGCTCGCGCGTGTGGGCGTGCACCGCTTTGCCGTCTTCGGTCAGATGCAGCTTGCGCCCGCGCCGCTCGAAGAGCTTCACGCCGAGCTGGCGCTCGAGCTTCTTGAGCTGCTCGCTGATCGTCGGGTGCGAGATCCCGAGGCGCTCCGCCGCAGGCACGAGGCCCCCTTCGTCCACGACGAGCGTGAAGTAGAGGAGGTGGTGGTAGTTGAGGCCCATCCACTTGTCGGTCATGCCGACATGTTAGTCCGCCTTTCGTGCATGACCTACACGATTCCGTGGCCGAGAGTACCCGTGTCGCAGGGGCCAGGGTGGCCCCGCGCACTCGCTACCCCCCGCAAGGGACCTGAACACCATGAACGTGACGATCGCACCCGGAGACGGCATCGGCCCCGAGACCCTCGAGGTCGCCCTGGACGCTCTCCGCGCAGCGGGAGCCGCCCTCGCGCTCGAGACCGTCGACCTCGCCGACCCGGCCGCCGCGGTCGACGCGGCCCGCCGGGGCTCGGGTGTCCTGCTGAAGGGCCCCAGCGCCGACCCCGAGACGACCGCGGCGCTGCGGCGCCTCGCCGGGACGTTCGCGGAGAAGCGGGTCTACCGCATGCTGCCCGGGGTCCCGACCCCGCTGGGCCTGCGCGAGCTCAATCTGACGCTCGTCTGCGAACGCCAGGGCGAGGAGCTGCGCGGCGATGAGCGCATGGTGCGCGATGGGGTGGCCTCCTGCCGCCGCTACGCGAGCCGCGATAGCGCGCTGCGCGTCCACCGCTACACGTTCGAGATGGCGGCGCGCAAAGGCGCCCGGCGCGTGACCTGCGGGCACCTCGCCGATGTCATGAAGCTGGTGGACGGCCTCTTCTTGGAGGCCTTCTACGAGGTCGCGGCCGAGTACCCGACGATCCGCGCAGACGATCTGTCGATCGACCAGCTCGCGCTGCAGCTCGTCTCGACGCCCGAGGCCTTCGACGTGATCGTGCTACCGGACATGCCCGGCGACATCATCCCGGACCTCGCCGCGGGCCTCGTCGGCGGCCTCGCTTACGCCCCGTCCGCGCTGATCGGCGAGCACATCTCGATCTTCGAGCCGGTGCACGGGCCGTCGGCGGAGATCGCCGGGCGGGACCTCGCGAACCCGACCGCCCTCGTGCTCGCCGGAACGATGATGCTGCGCCACCTCGGCCAGATCGACCAAGCGCAGGCGATCGAGCGCGCGCTGGAGCGCGCTTCGTACGCGGTCAACCGCAGCCGCATGGTGCGCAGCCACGTCGCGGGCTTCCGCACGTCGATCTTCCGCTACCTGCTCGTGTCGGAGCTGCAGAAGGAGCGGCGCGACGTGCGCGCGAGCTCCGCCAACACCGCTTCGAAGACCACCGAGTGGATCGACCGCTCGCTGGCGTCTCAACTGGAAGGTCTCGCCTGAGCTGCATCGAGGAGCTCTCCCATGAAGATCACGATCGCACACGGTGACGGCATCGGCCCCGAGGTCATGGCCGTCTGTCTGGATGTGTTCCGCGCCATCAACGTGCCGCTCGAATACGAAGCGGTGCAGATGGGCAAGTCCGTCGCGCTCGCCGGTGAAGTCACCGGCATCAGCCCCGAGGCCCGCGCCTCCGTCGAATCCACCGGGATCCTCTTCAAGGGTCCGATGGAGACGCCGAAGGGCGGCGGCTACAAGAGCGTCAACGTGACCGCGCGCAAGCTCTGGGGCGCGTTTGCGAACAAACGCGTCTACCGGATCCTCCCGGGCGTCACGGCGCCGATCAACGCCAAGAAGCTGGACCTGACGATGGTCCGCGAGAACATCGAGGACACGTACGGCGCCGTCGAGCACATGCAGACGCACGACGTCGCGCAGTGCCGGCGCTTCATCACCCGCCCCGGCTCCGAGCAGGTGCACCGCTACACCTTCGAGGTCGCCGCGCGCAAAGGCGCGCATCGCGTGACGTGCGCCCACAAGGCGAACATCATGAAGATGACCGACGGGCTCTTCCTGGACACCTTCTACCAGGTCGCCAAGGAATACCCGCAGCTCCAGGCCGACGACATCATGGTCGACGCGCTGGCGATGAAGCTCGTGCTCGACCCCGAGGCCTTCGACGTGATCGTGTTGCCCAACTTCCAAGGTGACATCCTCACGGACCTCGCCGCGGGGCTCGTGGGCGGCCTCGCTTACGCGCCCTCGGCGAACATCGGCGACGGCGTCTGCATCTTCGAAGCCGTGCACGGCACCGCCCCCGACATCGTCGGCAAGGACCGCGCGAACCCGACGGCGCTCTTGCTGTCGGGCACGATGATGCTGCGCCACGTCGGGCTCGTCGGTCATGCCGAAGCGATCGAAACCGCGCTCGAAGCGGCGCTGCAGTCGATCGAAGCCGAGGCTCCGGGCCCCGACAACTTCCGCACGTCGCGCTTCCGCGCCCACCTGCTCGAGGCCCTCGCGGGCGTCAAAGTCAGCGGCGCCGCGCAACGTCCGCCGCTGCTCGAGCGCAAGGAGCCGCGCATGCGGGTCACGCCGCTGCCCTCCTCGACAGTGCTGCAGGGAGTCGACATCTTCATCGAGTCGGGCCTCGCGCCGGGCGCGGTCGCGGCGACGCTGGCCCACATCGATCCGAACCTGCGCCTGATCATGATCTCGAACCGCGGGACCCAGGTCTGGCCGACAGGTTCGAGCTACACGGACTGTGTGAACCACTACCGCTTGCGCTTCGAGAGCGAGCGCCCCGTGCAGCAGAGCGCCCTCGTGGCGCTGATCGGCGAAGTGTCCGAGCGCTTCCCCGTCTGCAGCGCGGAGTGGCTCCGCGTCATCGACGGTCAGCGCGCGTACTCACTGGCGCAAGGCCAAGGGGCCTCGAACGCCAAGGTTGGCACTGGATCGCTCCCCTGAGGCACGGAGAGCATCCGAGGTCCCGCGGGGGCAAAAGAACCCCCGCGGGCCTCACTCCTGCGTGACCTGCAGGACTCCCAGCTCCAACCCGACGTGCGCGGGCGCGGCGGAGAAGCCGCCGATCGCCTTCCAAGCGGCAGCGCCCTGGAACGCGCGCACACGCACGCTCAGCGGCGCGCCCGTCGTCACACCTGGGCTACCGGCGCACCACCGCGCGGGGTTGTTCGCATCCCGATACGCGTTCAGCGTGAGCGCGCCATCACCGCCGGCTTGGTCGACCTCGACCCGGTCCGCGATCAAGGGCGCGCCGTCCGCGAGCCGCAGCTCGAACTCGATGTTGCGCGGCACCGGCGGCTCGGCCGCAAACGGCGCGTGCACCCGCGGCGGCGCGGCAGGCTCCGCTGGACTCCCGGTTGCGGCCCCCGCGTCGAGCCCGAGCTCGTCCGCCAGGGCGAGCGAACCCGCGAGCGGCGCGAGCGCTCCGAGCTGTTCACGCGCCGCATCGTCGCCGGCGAGGAGGGCCTCGACGCCCGCCCCGGCGGCACCCTGCGGCGACCGCCTTTGCCATGCAGTGACGCTGTTCTGCGCGAGCCGCGCGATGCCGCCCAGCGCCAACGTCACGCTGGCGAAGACGAAGATGGGCCCTTTGAGCGGCAGACGGGCGAACATACGGCCAGAATCGGCCAGTCCCCGGGCTGGGGTTGAGCCTCGCCGCGCGGCTCAGGTCACGTCCGCCGCACCGGGACCGTCTCTGCGATCGCGCGCGGGCCACAGCGCGACGCACAGCAGCGCTGTCCCCGCAAAGGCGACAGCCCCGAACTGCACGAGCCGCTCGCTGGCGGCGCGGCCGAAGAACCCGGCGAGCCCGACCTCGCCCGCGGTGCGGCTCGTGCGCCACAGCGTCGCCCAGTTCGCACCGACGACGAGGCACTGCCACACAGAGACGAGCCCAAGGAGGGTCCTGCGCGCGCGGTCGGCGCGCAACCCGAGCGCCGCGAGGCCCACGATGAAACCACCGAGCCCGAACCAAAGATCGCTGTGCGTCCGGTGCGGTGATAAGTCCAGGGCATGTGCCGCCCAAGGCGAGAGGCACGCGAGCGCGCCGAACACACACAGCCCGAGGGCGATCCGATCACGAGGAGACATCGCGCAGAGGTTAGCGGGTCGAGAGCTCACCGTGCCGCGGGCGCTCGCTTCGCGGCAGCGGATCGACCGCAGCCACCTCGACCGCGATCGCGCGCGTCGCCATCCAGCGCACTGCCAACGTATCCCGCAGCGCGCGCCAGGCGCGGTTGCGCACGCCGTACTTGGAGACACCGGCGACCCTCGGTCGATGGCTGACGGCGACCTCCACAACCGACCCCCCTTGCATCCGAAGCAACGTCGGCACAAAGCGGTGCGTCCCATCGAACCAAGGCAGCGCTCGCGCCGCTTCGCTGCGTATGACGCGTAGAGCGCAACAGGAGTCGCGCACCTGGTCACGGGTGAGCCCATTGCGGATCGCGTTCGCGAAACGCGAGCACAACCTGCGCCCCAAGGAGTCCTTGCGCACGTGCCGGTATCCGACGACCGCCGTGTGCTCGCCGAGCGCCGCGACCAGCCGCGGGATGTCCGCGGGATCGTTCTGCAGGTCCGCATCGAGGGTGACGATCAACCGCCCGACCGCAGCGTGCACCCCCACGGCGAGCGCCGCGGACTGCCCACGATTGCGAGTCAGGAAGACCCCTCGCACTCGCGGGTCGCGCAGATGCAGCGCGCGAATGCGGTCCGCCGAATCATCCCGACTGCCGTCATCGACCAACACGAGCTCGAATTCCCGCCCCGCGAGCGCTCGGCAGACCTCGGTGTACAGCACATCGAGGTTCGACTCTTCGTCGTAGACTGGCACGACGAGCGAGAGCTCTGGCCCCGCTCCCACCGCCGTATGCAGGCGGTGGAGCTCACTGGCGACGTATCGGCGGAACGAAGTGGTGTCCATGGGCACGCGCAGGCCAAGTGCGTGGTCGGGGCCTGTGGATCATGGTGCGCAGCGCCGCGTTCGTCCACTGCAGCGCCTGGTACGGACCAGGGGCGCCATCGAATCGCTGGCACGATGGTTGCTCTGCAGGCGTTCTGAGGCACTTATTGCCCCGACTCCGGATCGCTATCGGCGTACCATCACACACCCTGGCTTCCCCAGCGAACCACTGCGGGCCGCACCCGCGCGTGAGCTGCCCCAGCGCACGTTCGACTGGTGACCAGCCGACCTCGCATGCGCGCAGAACCTCCTTCGATCGCGAGCCGCGCTGGCATCTGGTTCCTCGTCGGAGCGATTACCTCTGACGAAACACTGCCGTCCTGTCGAGGTCGGCAGCGAGCGACCGCGGTGAACACCTGCGTATCGCGAGCGCTTGCACGACGGCATGCAGACACGTATCGATATGCCTTCGCAACGCCTTGGTCGACCGCATCAGCGTCCGAGCGCGGTCACGGAGACCCCCACGGACAACCCCGTGGGTCATGTCTCTCGTCTCGGGCGTGCCTAGTACACCCGGCGAGCGATCGTGTCACGCACTGCCTGCTTGGTTCACTGGCCCGCTGGTCGCGGTCCGCAGAGGTCCAGCCGTGCAGCGGCTGACCCGCGGTCCGCACTTGCTGGTCGGACTGCGGACGGCCCCTGGAGTCGCAGCCGCGCCGCCCCGCGCCAACCTTGCGCCGGTCGCCGGCGTCAGCGCTGCGCCGACTCGATCCAGCGACGCCCTGCTCGGTATTCGGCGAGGCGACGGCGCATCGTCTCAGCGAGGCTCTCCCGCTGCGGGGGCGCGAGCTGCTCGGGGAGCCCGGCGAGGAACTCCAGCGCGAGCTCCTGATGGGTCACCGCGGGTGTGAACTCACCGGCCGCGGCGAAGGCGGCGGCGGCGAGCTCGAGGTACTCGGGGCTCTTCGGCGCAGCGGCGAGGACGCGCCGCGCGAGGGGCACGGCGGCGGCGCCATCGGCGACGGCCGGATCGGTCGCGGTCGCCAGCAGCCACGCGAGCCGCTGCGCGAGGGCGCGGCTGTCGGGCAGGCGGTCGAGGGCCTTGCGCAGCGCCGTTGCAGCGGCCGCTTCCCGGCCCAGGTTCAGGTGCGCGCGGGCTTCGTTCAGCGGCGCGGACTCGAGCTCGGGCGCGAGCGTCGCGGCGCGGCGGAACGCGGTCACCGCGGCGTCGAACTCACCGCGCCCCGCGTGTGCCAGACCCAACGTGTGCTGCAGATACGCATCGTCCGGGGTTCGCTCCAGCAGGCGCTCGGTGAGGACCGCGAGCTCCGGCCAACGACGCGCTGCGACGAGGGTCTCGAGCGCGCGCTCGCGGACGCGGCTGCCGCTGCCGGTGGCCGCGGTGGCTTCGACGACCAGAGCGACGCCGCCGTCGACGTCGCCCGAGAGCACCTTGACGAGGCCCAAGTTCGCCCGCGCGACGTTCGACGCCGGGTCGAGCTCCGTCGCCGCTTGGAAACGCAGCGTCGCCGCCGCGATGTCCCCTCGGGCGAGCGCAGCGAGCCCCTGTTGCAGCGCCGCTTCGGCCATGAGTGACGGCGGCGCAGCGCCGCGCGCGAGGTGCTCCTGGGTCGTCGCGAGGTGGCGCTCGGCTTCGTCCAGTCGGCCGAGGCGCTGCAGGAGGTCCGACACACCGAGCCGCGTCGCGACGTCGTCGGGCGTGCGTTGTTCAGCGTCGCGCCACGCAGCGAGCGCACCCTCGAGGTCACCGCGCGCGGTCGCTGCCGCCGCGCGTCGGCGCGTCCATGCGAGCGTCACACCTTCGTCGCCGACGGCCATGCGCTCGGAGTCCGGCAGGAGCTCGCGCGCGCCGCTATCGGTGAAACGTGCAAGGCGGCGCTGCGCTTCGTCTTCGGCGCCCTCCCGCCGCAGCAGCTCGGCGAAGAGACCGTGCACTTCGCCGGTGGTGAGCGGCAGCGCCTCCGCGCGTGTCAACGCGGCCCGCGCCGCAGCCAAGTCGTCCGCCGCCAGCGCGACGCGCGCGAGGCCCAGCCACGCCGCAGCGAGGCTCGGGTCCAGCTCCGTCGCGCGCGTCAGGTCCGCGCGCGCGGCATCGACCTCGCCCGCTTGCAGCTTCCCGAGCCCGCGCCGCACGAAGAGCGGCGGATGTTGGCTGCCGCGCGCCTCCGCGGCATCGAACTGCTTGCGCGCGCCCGCTTTGTCCGTGAGGTCGAGGACCGTCCCGGCGAGGTACGGCCAGCGCGCCGCGTCCGGCGCGAGCTCTGCAGCGCGCTCGTAACACTGCACGGCCTCCGAGCCGAGATCGTGCGCGTCGTACACCATCCCGAGCTGGCCCCAGGCTGCGGTATCGTCGGGCGCGGCGCGCACTACGGCGACACACGCCTCGAGCCGCGCTCTGAGCGGCGGCTCGAGCGTCGTGAGCGCGACCTCGGGCACCGGTACGAGCACGAAGCCGCCCGTCGCCGGCGCGCGGTCCTTGCACGCCGCGAGCGCGAGCAACAGAGCGAGCCACGCGGAGGCCTTCATCGCGGCTCCTGCACGTGGTCGAGCAACGACGCGAGCCGCTCCTTCGACACGGGCCCCGCGGCCGAGACCGCGCAGGCGTCGGGGAAGAGGTGCCTCTGCGCGACACGCTGCACGTCTTCGATCCCGACGCGCGCGTAGAGGCGCGGCAGCTCGGCCAGGTAATCGGCAGGGAACCCGAAGCGCTCGGCCTGCACGAGGTACCCCGCGCGCCGCGCAGCGCGCTCGAAGCCCATCGCAAACGAACCCACCAAGTAGCTCTTCGCGGTGTCGAGCTCTTCCAGAGTCACGGGTTCGTCCTGAATCCGTCGCATCTCGTCGCGGAAGCCACGGATCGCGACGCCGAGGTTCTCGGGCGAGGTCCCGATGTACGCCGTGAACGTCCCCGGCAAGAGCCCCGCGCTGGAGTGGATATCGGCGTGCACCGTGTACGCCAGACCGAGCTGATCCCGCAGGCGCTTCGTGATGCGGTTGGTGAAGCCCGGTCCCGTCCCCAGGATGTGATCCATGACGACGAGCGGCACCCAATCCGGGTCCGTGCGCGTGACCCCGAGGTGCCCGAGGTACACGTGCACTTGATTCCGCTCACGCTCGAAGACGTCGACGCGCTCGCTGCGTTCGGGGAAACGGGTGTCGGTGCGCTCGAACGGTGTGCCCGGCTGGAGCCCGGCGAGCGCTCGGTCCAAGTGGCGATGCACTTCGACCGGATCGACATCGCCGGCGACCGCGATCAGGAGCCGCTTGCCGCACCAGTGTTGTGCGCGGTGGCGGCAGAGGTCGTCGGCTTGGATGCGCGCGAGCGACTCGACATCGCCGTAGAGTGGCCGCCCGAGGAAGTGCTCGCCGTAGACGAGTCGCTTGAAGCGGCGAGCGCCCTGCGAGCGCGGATCCTCGGCCTCCACCGCGAGGCGCGTCGCGAGGCGCTTCTTCTGCATCTCGATGCGCGCCTCGGGGTAGTTCGACTCGGTGAGGAGCTCCGCGACGACATCGCAGAGCACCGGCCAAGCCGAGCCCGCGATCGCGCCGGAGAGGCCCAGCGAGTCTCCGCGGACTTCGCCGCCTTCGGGCTCCAGCAGCGCTGCGAGCTCTTCGTCGGTGTGGCGCGTCGTGCCTTGATCGATCCAGGCTCCAGTGAGCTGCGCGAGGCCGTCTTGGCCCGGCGGATCGAGCTCGGAGCCGCCCCACATCTGCGCGCGCAGAGCGGTCACGGGCGCGCCGATGCGGCGCGTGACGAGCAGCGTGCCGCCGCACGCGAGCGCAAAACGCTCCGAGGGCAGCTCGACGACGGGTAGGGGCCCGTGGTGCAGGTTCGGCGCGGTCATGCCTCGTCCTCGGCTTCGGGTCCGTCGTCGTCCAGATCGAGGTCGTCGGCTTCGCCGTCCGGCGGCGCGCTCGCCGCGGCGCCGGCCTTCGGCAAGCTCCAGCCGACGACCCTGCGCCCATCGATCAAGAGCCGCTGCACGGCGTTGCGCACGGCCTCCGCGGTCACAGCGTTGCGACGGGGCGTGACTTCGAGCGCAGCGCGCCAGTCCATGTCGGTCGCGAACTCGCCGAGGGTCTCGGCGACTTCGGTGACGGTCTCCAGCTCGAACGCTTCGCCCGCTGCGAGGATGCGCTTCGCGCGATCGAGCTCGACCTCTGGGACGAGCTCCGTCGCGAGGCGTACGAGCTCGGCTTCGATCGCGGCTTCGACGCGCTCGGGCGCCACACCGCGCACCGCCTCGCCGTACAGCCAGAACGAACCACCTTCGACGCGCGCGTCGTTATTGGTGGAGATGCTCGTGACGAGCCCACCTTCGACGACGAGCTTGCGATACAGGCGCCCCAGCTTGCCGCCGGTCAAGACGGCCCAAACGAGGTCCAAGACGTAGTCATCATCGGTGCCGACCCGCGGCCCCGGCCACGCCATGACGAGGCGCGACGCGCCGTCGTCCCAGTGGGTCGTCAGACGCACGGAAGCCTCCAGCGCCGGGGTCGCCGGTCGCGGCACCGACGGCGCTGCGGCGCGATCGGGGATCGCGCCGAACCAGCGCTCGGCGGCGGCGAGGACCTCGCTGGGCTGGACGTCCCCCGACACGACGAGGATCGCGTTGCCCGGGCGATAGTGCGCCGCGTGGTACGCGCGCATCGCCTCGGGGGTCATCGGCTCGAGCGTCTCGCGATAACCGATCACCGGCCGCGCGTAGGGATGCCAACCGAAGAGCGCAGCCCCGACTTGGCGCATCAGATGGCGCCATGGGTCGTCTTCACCCATCGAGAGCTCTTCGAGCACCACCTGCTTCTCGGCGGTGAACTCCGCCAGGTCGAGCAGTAGCCCCTTCATGCGGTCGGATTCCAGCTCGAACGCGCGCTCCCAACGGTCGCTCGCGAGCTCGAACCAGTACGCCGTGTGGTCGGGCGTGGTGAACGCGTTGTTCGAACCACCGAGCACCGTCGTGATGCGATCGAGCTCGCCTTTGCCGTGGTTCTCGGTGCCCTTGAACATCATGTGCTCGAGGAAGTGCGAGACCCCTGCGAGCTCACCGGGTTCGTGGCGCGCACCGACGCCGTACCAAACCATCACGGCCACGACCGGATCGGCGTGGCGTTCGGCGACGACGACCCGCAGGCCGTTGTCGAGGCGCGCTTCGTGGATCACAGCGCCAGCGAGGCGCGCGAGACCGGTCGATTCCGTGGTCATCGACGGGGCCCTCCACGGCGCGGGCCGCGTGCGCTCGACGATCCGCGGGCTCCCCCGCGGGGACCACCGCGGGCGCTGCCGCGTGCTCCACCTGCGGGCCCGCGGCGGGCTCCGCCGCGCCGGGCTCCGCCGCCGCCGCCGCGCCGGGCTCCGCCGCGCGGCTGGGGACGCTCGAAGTCCGACGCGCCGCGGCGCGGTGCATACGAGCGCTCTGGCGCCGAGACAGGGCCGTCCGCGCCGTCGTCGTCGTCTCGGTCGTAGTCCTCCGGATCGTCGAAGGACGCGCCGTCCTCGCGCCCCGGCGGCACCGGACCCGGCGCGCTCGGATCGGAGGCGGTCAAGAGCGCCTCGACCTCATCGCGCGACATCGCGCGCCAGCGGCCCTCGCGCAGGCCGCGCACGGTCAAGGGACCGATGCGGACGCGCTGCAGGCTGCGCACCTTGGCGCCGACGCGCGCGAGCATGCGCCGCACTTCGCGGTTCTTGCCCTCGCGGATCGTGATCTCGAGCGACGACTGCTGCGGCGAGCGCTTGAGCACGACCACGCGCGCGCCAGCCGTGCGGCCCTCGGCGAGGTGCACACCTTCGCGGATGCGCTGGACCTCTTCGTCCGTCATGCGACCGGACACCTTGACGAGGTACGTCTTCGGCACGCCGAAACGCGGGTGCGACACGCGCTCGGCGAACTCGCCGTCGCTCGTCAGCACGATCAGACCCGTGCTGTCTTCGTCGAGGCGACCCACGGTGTAGATCCGCCCCTTGTTCGGGTCGGTGATCAGATCCACCGCGCGCGGGCGCGTCTCGCGGCGCTCGTTGGTGCACACGACGCCAGAAGGCTTGTGAAGCACATAGTACTTGCGCTCGGCGCGCTCGGGGCGCAGGTGATGGCCGTCGATCTCGACGACCTGCGTGAGCGGATTCACCTTGACGCCGAGCTCGGTGACGATGTCGCCGTCGACCGTGACCTTGCCCTTGGCGATCAGCTCGTCACACGCGCGGCGCGAAGCGACGCCTTGATCCGCCAAGTACTTGTTGAGCCGCACGAGCTCGACATCGCGTTTGGCCTCGCGTGCGGAGGAAGAACGGGCGGGGAAGCGCTTGGCGCCGACTTTGCGCGGCACTTTGGCACCGGCGCCGCGGCGCGGGCCGGAGGAACGTCTACGTGAAGCCATGGGTTCAACGCTCAGCGCGCGCAGGAATGGCGCGCAGCAGTGTGAGATCGCCCGATGCGTCGCTGATGCGCGCATCGGCGGCGTCGGCGGGCAGGAGCCAGCACTCGCCTTTGGTGAGCCGCGCCGGACCTTCGCTCGCCGCGGTCGAGATCGCGCCCGAGCCAGAGAGTACGACGAGGATCGAGGGTAAGCCGGGTGTGCCGACCAGCCCGCCACGGTTGAGCTCGAGCAAGTCGACGCGGAACGGAGCGGCATCGACGAGCAACGCCTTGCGATCGACGCCGTCGATGATGTCGCGGTACGTCGCGCGCACGGGCCCCGAGGGATGCACGGCGTAGTCGATCGAAGCGAGCGCTTCGTCGATGTGGGTCTCACGCGGTTTGCCGTCGAGTCCGAGGCGTCCCCAATCGTAGAGCCGGTACGTCGTGTCGGAGCTCTCTTGGACTTCGACGAGCGTGATCCCCGCGCCGATGCCGTGCACGGTCCCAGCGGGCACGTGGACGAAGTCGCCGTCGTGCACCGTGTGTCGGGCGAGCAAGTCGATGACGTCGGGGGTGTCGGCGCTCTCTGCGAACGTGCGCGCGTCGACACCTTCGGCGAGGCCCAGGAAGACCTCTGCGCCGGGCTCGGCGTGCAGGATGTACCAGCACTCCTCCTTGGACTCCGAGCGCAGGCGCTTGGCGGCCGCGGCGTCGGGGTGCACTTGGATCGACAGATCCTGCGCGGCCTCCAGGAACTTCACGAGCAGCGGAAACCCGCCGCTCGCGTTGGGGCGCGCTTCGCCGAGCAGGGCCTCGCGCTCGCTCAGCATCAAGCCGCGCAGGCTGCGCCCGTCGAAGGGCCCGCCGACGACGGTCGAGCCGCGCTCGTCGCGGTCGCTGCAGAGCCAGACCTCGCCGATCGGACCGGCAGGCGGGGCGAGCGTCGGCACGAGCGCGGCGAGGCGCCGGCCTCCCCAGACCTTCTCGGCGGCGGCGGGGCGGAGGCGAAGGGGGACGGCGAGGGTCATGGGCGATGGAGACGCCGGCGGCAGAGGCGGCGCCGCAGAGCCGCATAGGGTATCAGGGCGCGGGTCCGGGGGTGAGGTTCGGGGTGAAGCGGGGGTCGCCGTACCCCGTGGGTCGCCGATCGGCCAAACTGCGGGCATGACTTCTCTGCTGTCCTGTCTCTCCCTCCTCGTGCTGGGCGGGGCCGCCGCCCCAGGGCGAGCGCCCGCGCCCGACGCGGGCGCCCTGGCGCCGCAACCCGCGGTCGCACCCGCCGCCTCGGTCCCCACGCGGCCTCCGGCGGACGGCGCCGAGGCCGCCCAAGTGCCCATCCACGCCTTCGTGGGCGCCCGCATCCACACGGCGTCGGGACCCGTGCTCGACAACGGCATCCTCTTGGTCGAAGGCCGCAAGATCCTCGCCGTCGGGCGCGTCGGCGAGCTCGAAGTGCCCTCTGAGGCCATCGTGCACGAGGTCCGCGGTAAGAACATCATCCCGGGCCTCATCTGCACCCACAGCCACATCGGCGGCATCGGCGGCGCCGATCGATCTGCGCCGATTCAACCCGATGTGCGCATCCATGACTCGCTCAACGTCCGCGACTCGGGCTTCAAGCGCGCGCTCGCGGGCGGCCTGACGACGCTGAACGTGATGCCGGGCTCGGGGCACCTCTTGAGCGGGCAGACGATCTACCTGAAGCTGCGCGACGGCGACACGGTCGAAGAGCTCTTCGTGCGCGACGCAAACGGCGCGCCGATGGGCGGGATCAAGATGGCGAACGGGACCAACCCGATCGGCGCAGCGCCGTTCCCAGGGACCCGCGGCAAGTCCGCCGCGCTCGTACGCAAGCAGTTCATCGCCGCGCAGGAATACATGGCGAAGATCGATGCCGCGGCCGGCGACCCCGAGAAGCTCCCGGGGCGCAACCTCGTGCTGGAGCCGCTGGTCGAAGTCCTTAAGGGCCAGCGCGTCGTGCACCACCATACTCACCGTCACGACGACATCATCACCGTCCTGCGCCTGGCCGAGGAGTTCGGCTTCCGGGTCGTACTGCACCACGTCAGCGAAGCCTGGAAGGTCGCGGACGAGATCGCTGCGTCGGGCGCGCCGTGTTCGATCATCCTCGTGGATTCACCCGGTGGGAAGCTCGAGGCGGTCGACCTCTCGATGCGGACAGGGGCGGTCCTGGACGAAGCTGGCGTCAAGTTCGCGTACCACACCGACGACTGGATCACGGATTCGCGCCTCTTCCTGCGTATGGGCGCGCTCGGGATCCGTGCGGGCCTCTCGCGCGGCACCGCGCTGCGCGCCCTGACACTGCACGGCGCGGAGCTCTTGGACCTCGGCGCGCGCACAGGGTCGTTGGAGCCCGGCAAGGACGCGGACTTCGTGCTGCTGGATGGCGACCCCTTCAGCGTCTACACGAAGGTGCTGGAGACTTGGGTCGAAGGCGCCAAGCGCTTCGACCGCAACGATCCGCAGGATCGCCTGTACGCCGAAGGTGGCTTCGGCGCGGGCCATGACCAAGACCCCTACTTCTGCTGCTACGGAGGCCAGTGATGCGCGCTCTCTCCATCCTACTGCTCGCGGTCGCTGGGGCCGGCGGAGCATCGGCGCAGGTCGCCGTGCACGGTCAGCTCGTCTACACGATGGCGGGTCCGGTCATGACCGATGCGGTCGTGCTCATCGAAGACGGCCGAATCAAGGCGATCGGTAAACGCGGTGAGGTCCAGATCCCCGAGGACTACGAGATCCTGGAAGCAGCCGTGGTCACGCCGGGCCTCGTCGACGCACGCAGCGTCGTGGGCCTCGCCGGCCAGTACAACCAACAAGAGGCCGATCAGGACCAACTCGAGAAGTCCGAAGCGATCCAACCTGAGCTGCGCGCGCTCGACGCGTACAACCCGCAGGAGCGCCTCGTGTCGTGGGTGCGGGGCTTCGGTGTGACGACGGTTCAGACGGGTCATGCGCCCGAAGAGCTCGTTCCCGGCCAGCTCTTCATCGTGAAGACAACGGGGGCGACCGCGGACACGGCGGCGATCGTCAAGTTCTCGGCCGTCGCCGCGACGCTCGCGGAATCGGCGAAGCGCGATCAGAAGCCCGGTACACGGGGCAAGATGATGGCGATGCTGCGCGCGAGCCTCATCGAGGCGCGTGAATACGCGACCAAGCGCGCGAACGCCGACGAGTCGAAGCGCCCCGCGCAGGACCTGCGCTTGGATGCGCTCGCGGCCGTCCTGGCCCGCGAAGTGCCTCTGGTCGTCACCGCGCATCGGGCGCAGGACATCGCGACGGCGCTGCGCCTCGCGCGCGAGTTCGAGCTGCGGCTCGTGCTGGACGGTGCGGCTGAGGCGTACCTGATGTTGGACGAGATCGCGGGCGCAGGTGTGCCCGTCATCGTGCACCCCACGATGCAGCGCGCGGTCGGCGAGACGGACAACCTGTCGTTCGAGAACGCAGCCCGTCTGGCCGCGGCGGGCATTCCGATCGCGATCCAGAGCGGCTACGAATCGTACGTACCGAAGACGAGGGTCGTCCTGTTCGAAGCCGCAGTCGCAGCCGCCCACGGCCTGGGCTTCGAAGCTGCGCTGGCCGCGATCACGCGTGATGCAGCGAAGCTGCTGGGCATCGATCAGCGCGTCGGCACCCTGGAGATCGGCAAGGACGGCGACGTGGCGCTCTACGACGGCGACCCCTTCGAATACACGAGCCACTGCGTAGCGACCGTGATCGAAGGCCGCGTCGTGAGCCGCGGAGAGATGCGCGACTGAGCGAGGATCGACGACCCTGAAGGCGGCCCCCCGTCGAGGGTTGGGCGTCGAACGGTACCAGGTACGACTTGGCGGCGAGGGCGCGCGCTCCGCGCGCGCTCGC
>CAYOBN010000100.1:0-16903 GCA_964402175.1 uncultured Planctomycetaceae bacterium
TGACGCGCGCGGACCCGTCGTGCGCGTGCGTTGTCCTCGGTGCGAGCGTTGCATGCCGCTGGCGCGCTGCAGGCGGCGAGACCAGACAAGGCTCGCGGGGCTGCGCATGAGGCTTGCGCGAGCCGCCCGCCTGGCGCGCGGCACTCCATGTCACCGACGAGCGGGTCGGAGCCCGCGCTCCCAGCGCGCCGCCCCTCGAGCCCCTTCGCTGGCCTCGCCAGAGCAGAGGAATCGAGACCCGATCCCCCAGGTCGGTCACCACCCGTTGAGGTACCCCTGGCTACCACCTGGTGGGTGCCTGGACCCCCAACGGACGCATACGATTGAACGCGGGCCAGCGCCCAGAAGCGCGCCTACGGCTGCTTCGCGATGCGCGGTTCAAGGAGCGGAACCCGGAGCCGGATGAAGCCGACGGCATGCCCTACCGCTACTGCTTCGAGTAGCCGGGAACGGTCCATCCCAGTTGTCGCGCCGTAGCGCGTGCCTGGAGACGACGGCTCCGATGGGCGCTACTCGAGCGACCCGACCAGCGCTGCGAATGCGCGCTCCAGGCCCAGCACGCGCCCCACGCCGGGAAGGGGGGCGGCCACTGCGCCGAGGGGGGCCCCGAGCGAACGGAGCTCGAGGGACAGCGACGGGTTCTCGGCGACCAGGCGTGTGGCGAGCTCCGATGCGCCCACGGGTGCCACGAGGACGAGGCGCTCGCGGTCGATCGGGACCTCGGCCTCCACGCCCGCGATGAGTGATCCGAGCGCGCTCGGGTCCCGGGACAGTGTGGCGTTCTCCGGTGCGAGCAAGGCGACGCCGCGGTGCGCCGCGACGTCGAAGAGCGTGCCCCCGCCGGCCACGAGGCGCGCCCAGCCCTCGTCGAAACCCGGCTCGTGCAGCAGCACCACGAGGGGTGGCGGACGATCGCTGGGCGACTTCGGGACGTGGACCCAGGCGGGGACGTCGCCGTCACGGTGCACGAAGGTGCGCCAGAGCGGCGCCGACATCGCCGCGAGGTAGGGTCCGGGGCGGGTGGGTTGTGTGGCCTCCCCCGTGAGAACCCCAGTGAACGTGGAGATCGCGTCGATGGCGGGTGGACTCCGGCGGCCGGGGCGTCTCGGATCGGGTGGCTCCACCATCCCGATCGCGAACTCGGCTGACCGCTCCATGTCCGCCGAATCGACCAGCAGCGCGACACGGGAGGCGAAGGCCCGCTTGGCACCGACGTACCGCCCGTCGTGCAGCCCGCCCGGAAGGGGCGTGTCCCCGCCACCGAAGGAAATCCGCCGGAGCTGTGCTCGCTGGTCCCCTGGGCTCGTCGGGCCATTCGAGATGACAAACCGATCGACCCAACGCCCATGGACGTAGAGCTCGATCCAGCCGTCGTAGAACCCCATGTGCCCGACTTCGAGCGAGAGTTGGAGCGGGCCCCACGAGCCTCCGGCGTCGAACGCGAGGGGGAACTGCGCACGCTCGGCCGACTTGTCCGACGGGCCCAGGAGCGTGCTGACACTCACGACGAGGCCCGCGTCTTCGCCGAAGCTACGGCCAGCGAGCTCGGGCAACTCGAAGAGCTGGCGCACCGCGACATTGGTCGGGCTCGAGAAACTGCCGTTCGAGTAGAAGCCGCGTCGGATGCGTGTGGGGCGTCCACCGTCGACACACTCGAGGCGCAGCGCGGCCGCGACGAGGTCCAGCTCTTCCGTCGCGCCCTCCAGCTCGAGCGCGAGGCGCACCCAGGCACCGATGGCCACGCAGCGCTCACCCCGCTGCCAAGCCTCGAGCGCACGCTCGGCCCGGGTGTGCACGTCCTCCGCCACCTCCTGGGGCGCGTCGAGTGCCGCATAGGCCGCAGCCACGCGGTGCCAGGCCTCGCAGCCATCGAAGAGAGTCGCACCCCCGCGCGCGGACCGCCCGGGTTCGCCCGCGGCTCGCACCGCCGGGACCTGAATCGGCGGCGGCGGCACTTGCAGCGACACGAGCGCGAGGAGGGTCGTCCACATGAGACTTTGGAAGCGATGTCCGGAGTCCGGGTCGAGTCGATTCTAACCGCGGCTCACGCACCCCGCGCTGCCAACGACCCAGGTGTGGCGCGCGTGAGCTCAGCCGCGTCGCCAGAGGCAATGGCGCAGCGTGTCACCGACGAGGGCCGACTCGCGTGCGTCGGAGGGGGCGTCGAGGGTGGCGCCGAGCTCGCGCACGGCGGCGCGCAAGACGGGCTGCTCCTCGTCCGAGGTCGTGACGAGCGCGTCAGCCACGAGGCAGTCGAAGGCGCGCGAGACGAGGGTCCGGATGAACCGAGGGGTGCACCACGGCACACGGGGCGACAGGCGCGCGGGCGTTTGGCAACCTCTTGTGCGATGAGCGACCTCTTCGACCCGAACGTGCGCCGCGCTGTGCTGGAGCGTATCGACCGACTGACGGCGGAACATCGTCCCCTCTGGGGCAAGATGACTCCCGCCCAAGCCTGTGAACATTGCGCGGTAGGTCTGCGGCTCGCGCTCGGCGAAGCAGACATGAAGCGCCCTTGGTTCGCAGCACTGATCGGTCCGTTGATGCGTCGGATGATCCTGTCGACGAAGCCCTTTGCGAAGAACGCTCCGACCGCGCCCATCTTCCGTATCCGCGGCGCCCGCGAGTTCGATACCGCGCGCCGCGCGCTGAGGGACACCGTCGAGCGCTTTGGCGCAGGCGGCCCGCAAGGCCTCCGCAAGGACCCCCATCCGATCTTCGGCCCGCTGGCTCCGAACGAATGGAGCCTCATGCAGTGGAAGCACCTGGACCACCATCTGCGGCAGTACGGTGTGTGAGGGACGAGCGCACCATCCTGCGCGAGGCGGGCTCCATTGGGCGCACTCGCAGCCAGATTCGGTGCGTTGCCGACACCGATGGTTGTGTTGGAGAGATCTCCGCAAAGGGCCGTGTTCCCTTGGGCAAGAGCCAGCCACAGAACGTGACATCACATGTTCAGGCCGCAAGATCCGAGCGCGAGCGCGATTCTCGAGCCTCGTTCGTGACTCGTGGACGAGCCTGGGGTAATCGTCCGTAGGACCTGGCCGTCCTGGACAGCGCGATCGATCGGAGAACTCATGCACGCCAACACCGCCGCGCGGAGGGCCCTTGGGCTCGCTGCGCTCGCCACCTGCTTCACCCCGCTCCTCGCTCAGGAGACCGTCTGGCGGCGTTCGCTCGTCTCGTCCCCGGTACCGATCCCCTTCGAGACCTCCCGGCTCGCGGTACTGGAGGGAGGCCAGGTGGCGGCTCTGGCCGGCCCCCTCGGGGAGGTCCCGGTACTGGCGATGCTCGATGCCCAGGCGAATGTGGCGCCGCTCTCGACGGCTCCGTACAGGACCTCGTCGGCGCGTATGGAGTCGATCGCAGCGACGGACGGCGGCGTGTTCTTCATCGGCGAAATCCAAGGCGTCGAGGAGGTGTTGGGTCCGCCGATCGGTTCTTCGGACGGAGTCCTGGCGAAACACGCGTCGGATGGCACTCGCGAGTGGGTCCGCCGCTTCGGACACGTCGAGGCTTACGCTGTGCCTGTCCGAGCGACGCGCGACGGCAGCGGCGGCTTCATCGTAGGGGGCCGCGACCTCGGCGCCGCGCCGTGGTTCGGCCCACCGCTGGGCAGGTCATGGCTCATCCGCTTCGACGCGGCGGGCCAAGAGCTCTGGCGGCGGGCCGCGCCGACCAGCTCGGGCGCGAGCATCGGCATCACGGCGCTCGCAGTCGACGCTCAGGGTGTCCTGCACGTCGCGGGCAGGAACACGACCACCGAGGCGTTCCTCGCCCGGTTCCAGCTCGACGGCACGATCACGTGGTATCGGGACCTGGGTCCGACCTCCGGTGTACCGCTCGAGATCGTGCCCCTGCCCGGCGGCCGCATCGCGGAGCTCCGGGACGAAGCACTTGGACCGATCGTCTGTCTCGTGCGTGACGTTCTCGGGAACGTCATCGCCACCGTGGCGTTCAACGGCGGCGCGAGCGAGCCCTCGGAGTTGGTCGGATTGCCGAACGGCGACTTCTTCGTCGCGGGTGTGGTGAATTCCGCAACGGGCACAGCGGCGCGATTCGAGCGGTATACGCCCGATGGCGTGCTCTTGAGCTCCTTCGAGCTCGAAGGGGCGGGGCAATCCGTGAACGCCCTTACCGACGTCGTGCTGCACCAAGGCAGCCTGTATTGGGCCGCTGACATACGGCTGCCCTCGGGCTTGCTGAGCGAGGTGGTCGGCCGCAGCGTGCTGGAGACGATCGGCGTGGCCGGCTGTGCAGGCCGCCCGAATTCGACGGGTGCTCCCGCAGTGACACGTGCCCTCGGCAGCGACCTGCGGGCGGAGGACCATGTGACCCTCTTCACGACCGGTCTGCCTACGCCGAACGCTTGGGGCTTCTATCTCGTGAGCCGCACGACCGGTCTTGTGCCGAACGCCGGCGGCTCGAGCGGGGACCTGTGCCTCTCCGGCGCGATCGGCCGCTTCGCGCGCGAGGGTGAGATCGTCGGATCGGGTGACGTCGGCCGGTACCACCTGTCGATCGATCTGGACGACATCCCGAGCCCGCTCGGCTCGCTCTCGGCGGCGGTCGGAGAGACGTGGCACTTTCAGACGTGGTACCGCGACAACAACCCGACGGCGACGAGCAACTTCTCGAGCGCCGTCGCAGTGACGCTGCGTTGAGCGACCGAAGTCGAGCCAGCGAGGATCAACGTTCGGCCGCTGCGGCGTCGCGGACGAGCGGCTCCGTGCTCACCCTGCGCACCTTCGGGTCGCGGTAGCGCGGGGGCCGACCGCCGTTGTGGGCCTCCGCTTCGGCGGCGCGTCGAATGCCGCGCAGCATGCCCCGGAAGACGAAGCCGTGCAGCGGCAACACGGCGTACCAGTAGACGAGTCCGAAGAGGCCGCGGGGCTGGAACGCCGCCGTCTGCTCCACACGACAGAGTCTCCTCGCGGGGTCGTTCTCGTCGGGGACCTCGCTGACGTCGAAGGCCAGGAGGGCCTCGCCGGGCAGCTTCATCTCGGCGCGCAGCGCGAGGCGCGTCGGGCGCTCGACCGCGGTCACGCGCCAGAAGTCGAGCGCTTCGCCGTACCTGACGTCGACGGGGTGGCGACGGCCACGGCGCAGGCCAGGGCCGCCGACCAGGCGGTCCATCCAACCGCGCAGGCGCCACAGCCAGTCACCTGCGTACCAGCCGTGTCCGCCGCCGACACGGCAGATCGCGCGGAAGACCGTATCGGGGGGCGCATCGACCTGGACCGTCCAGCGGTCGCGGAAGACCTCGCCGCCCGCCCAGTTGGGATCACCGGGGACGGGCCCCGCGTCGCTCCACGCGGTCTCCACATCCGCCGATTCAAGCCGCAAGAGGGCCGCGCGGATCGCTTCACGCATCGACAACAAGGGCTGTGGCATGAGCCGCTGCGCTTCGTCGTTGCGGCAGACGACTTCGTTGCGCAATCCTTCCGCGAGCGGCCGGGCGACACGCGCTGAGATCGGCGTGACGAGGTGGATCCAGAGCGAAGAGAGCCGCGGCGTAAGCACTGGAACCGGGATGACCACACGCTTCGGCAAGCCGCGCGCTTCGGTCATCAAGTGCATCAGCTCGCGGTACGTCACGACATCGGGTCCGCCGATATCGAGCGTCCTGCCCGCGGTCTCCGGCGTCCGCAGCGTGTCGATCAGGTACCCGAGGACATTGCGGACTGCGATCGGTTGGCAGCGCGTCGCGACCCACCGCGGCGTCACCATCACGGGCAAACGCTCGACGATGTAGCGCAGGATCTCGAACGAGGCCGACCCCGACCCGACGATCATGGCGGCGCGCAGGACCGTGACCGGCACGGGCCCTTGGCGCAGCAGATGTTCGACCTCACGGCGCGAGCCGAGGTGCTGCGAAAGGTCGTCGCCGGTCTCACCGAGCCCACCGAGGTAGATGATGCGCTCCAGCCCCGCCTCCGCCGCGGCCTTGGCGAAGTGCAACGCCGCATCCCGATCGGCGTCGCGATAGCTGCGCCCGGCCGCCTGCATCGAGTGCACGAGGTAATACGCAGCCCCGCACCCGCGGAGCGCCTCCACGAGCCCCTCGGAAGAGGTCACGTCCCCGCGCACGACCTCGAGGCCCGGATCATTCCGCCACGCGCGCGCTTCGAGCTTCCGCGGGTCCCTGGCGAGGCAACGGACGCGGTACCCCGCCGCGAGGAGCCTCGGAACGAGCCGCCCGCCGATGTACCCCGTCGCGCCGGTGACGAGGACGGGACGATCGGCGACGCTCAGTGTGGGTCCGGTTTGCACAGTGAGGCTCTTCGCCTGCCGCGCGGCCCGGTTGCACCGGATCGTGGCACCGCCGCAGCCCGGATCGGGACGCTTCGATCCCGAAGGGAGTGGTGGTTGACCCAGGGCGCTCGCGCGGTCGATGGGCTCCCTACCGAGCGCAGTTGTGCCGGAGAAACGCCATGCAATCGAGGTTCTCGATGAAACAGCAAACCGTCTTCGCGAGCCTGGGAGCGCTCGCTCTCGGCATCGTCGCCGGCCGGGTGAGCCTCGAGGCGCCCTCGTTCGACAGCTCGCCGTCCACCGTGGCGTCGGTCCCGATCGCGCCCGAGGTGCAACGGAGCGAGACGCTCCCGAGCCGCCGCGCCCCCGCCAATCCCGCGATCCGCGTGGCCGGGGTCCAGGTGCAGCGCCCGCTCGAACGGCCGAGCGAGTTCGGCGGCACGTCCCCGTTCTTCGGCACGGACGACCATGTGCGCCTCGCGCTCGAGCTGGACCTCGCGCGGGTCCAAGGCGCCTCAGGCAAACAGATCATCGAACTGCACACCGACGCCTCGGAGCTGTCGCGGTTCGTCGATGATCGCGGCACGAACCTCGCGACCAAGCGCACGTTCGGCGGCCCCTTCGACATGCAGTCGCGGATCTCCGAGGACGGCCTCGGCCTCCTGGTGACCGTCTTGGGTAACAACGCGCCGGAGCGCACCGCAAAGACGCTCGAAGCCGAGGGCCGCCTCGCCGTACTTTGCGCGGGCCAGCGCGCGACGGAGGCCTCGGACGAGCAGGGCCTCGTCCAAGGCACCCCGCTGCAGATCGGCCCCTTTGCCCTGAAGGTCGGTAAGACCGGAGCGAGCGAGTTCGATGCATCCCGCTGGGCCGTCGAGTTCATCACCGACGACGACCTCAGCTCGATCATCGCGTGGTCGCTCGTCACGGACGCGGGCGAAGTGGTGCCGCTCGACGTGTCGATGACCTGGCGCATGAATCGGCGCACATCGGTGACCCTGCTGGCACCGCGCGCCTTCGAACGCGCCAAGGTCCGCATCGAGCGCTGGACGGACGCCGAGGTCTTGGACATTCCCTTCTCGGTGATCACGGGCCTTGCGCCGCAGTGACCCCGCACACGTCGCTCCGACCCGAAGGTGCGAAGCGCGACGAGCCTGGTCCCCCAACACGGGGGACCAGGCTCGCCGCACGCGGTGGAGTGCGCACGGAGCGCACTCCGCGCGCCGCTGTCACTGGAAGAGCACGCTGACGGCCGACGTGAAGTTGCTCGTCAGGCCCGGGTTCGCATCGCGGTACCAGCACTGGAAGTTCCAGGTCTGACCCGCGACGACCGCGACGGGCGCGTTCGGCTGGGGCAGGCTCGTCAGGTTCACCGGGATCGAGAACTCGCCAGCCTGGCCCGAGTTCTGCACCTGCTGCAGGAAGCGGCCGATCGCACCGCCGAGGCAGAGCACACCCTGCGAACCCGCGGGGTTCGGCGTGTTGGCTTGCGTCGCCGAGACGAGGAAGTAACCGTTGCTGTTCAGCGGCAGGCCCGTCGCGCGCAGGGTCAGGGTGTTCGACGCGGCGATCGGGCTGCCGATCGCGGTGAGGACTGCGCCGCTGCCGGTCGAGTTCGCGACCGCGGGGGTGCAGTACGCCGTGCCGACCGCGCCATCGAGGGTCGCGATGAACCACTCGCGCGCAAAGCTGCCGATCTGGCGCGCCTCGCCGAGGATGATGCGGCCGTCGGGGCTGATGTCGATGGCCGAGATCAGCTCATAGTTGCCGAGGTTCACGCCCGCGCCGGTGAGGACGTCACCGAGGCGCTGGTAGCCGCCGGTCGGCGTCCAGAGCGTCGCCGCGGAGTTGAAGAACGAGCCGTACCAGCCGACGACGCGCTGGCCGTCGTCGGACACCGCGTTCGAGTAGCCGCGGTCGAAGAAACCGCCGGCCCAACCCGGGAGCGGGCCGAAGTTGATCACGCCCGTCGCCTGGCTCCACACGAAACCTTCGTCGGTGCCCGTGCCGCAGGCCCACGTGCCGTCGCTGCTGAGGCCGAACACCTCGCCGATGCCCTCTTGGTTGCCCGGCTGGTTCTCCAGGATGAGCAGCTCGACGCCGCCCGGTCCCCAGATCTTGGCGCGGCGCGGACCCGTCGCGTCCTCGTCCCAGCCGCCGATGGTGCTGCCATCGCGCGACACCGTATTGCCGCGGGTGCTGTTGATCCCCAGCCGCGGCAACTCGCTCATGCCGATACCCTCCTGCCAATCGAAGGCGCGACCAGATGCGGCGCTGGCCCAGCCGAGGCCCGTCGCGCGGCGGCCGTCACCGGAGAGGCCGTAGGCCGAGCTGACGCTCGTGCCGGAGCTGCCCGCGAGACCGCCGAGGCTGACCCAACCCGTCGACGCCTGCCACAGGCCGGCGAGCTCGTCACCGGCGGCGTCGGTCATGTTGCCGAGCACGCGCGTGCCGTCCTCGGAGACGCCGATGCCCTGATTCTGGCCGAGCGGGACGTAGCCGCCGGTCGCGGTCCAGAGGAACGCGCCCTGGGCGTCGCTGCCGACGACCGCGGTGCCGGTGGAGTTCATGTCGCTGACGCTCCCCTGGCCGAGGAGGGTGAGCGTGTTCTGCGCCTGGGCAACGCCGAGGCCGAGCGAGAGCGCCGCGAGGCGCATGAGGGGTGTCTTCAGCATGGGTGGAGAGCGAGTCGGAGACCCGCGGCGGGTTGCCGACGGGGGCGCGCAGCATACCCGAAGCGGGCCCCGGCGCAAGTCTCCCCACGAGTTGCCCGGCAACTTCTGGTAATGGTCGCTGAACGCCGTTAGGCTGTGCCCTGTGGACGGCCCGGTCACATCTCCCTCCCCCCCCTTGCCAACGCGCGCCGCGGCGCTCGGCCAGGCGCTGGGCCAGGCCCTGCACGGGCTGCACCTCGAGGTCCTCGGCGTGCAGGCCGGCCCCAAGCGCGCCTCGGACGCGCTGGGCCAGCCGGTCCCCATGGCCAGCCGCATCCTCGCGGCGCTGGGCGAGGCCGATCCGCTCGCCCTCCTCCACCGGCTGCCCGGCCCGGAGCCGCTGCGGCGCTGGGTGCGGGCGCTCGGCCGACGCGGCGGCTCCGCGGCAGGCGTCCAGGCCGCGAGCGAGGCGCTGGACGCCTTTGCCGCGCTGATCGCGGACGAAGGCGGCGACCGGGCGAGCCTCGACGCACAGCTCGTCGCGTGGCTGCCCGAGGCGCGGCGCACGCTCGAGCTGCGCCGCCGGCAAGCGGTCTTCCGGGGCCTGTCCGAGCTCGAGGGCACGTCCTGCCAGCTCGAGCTCTCGACCCTCGCGCTCTACCCGGGGCGCGACGGGCGCTCCGTCGACCTCCTCTGTGTGCAGGCCCGCACGGGCCTGGTGACGCTGCGGCCGGGCCTGCGCACCAAGTTCGTCACCGAGCGGCTGACCCCCACGGGCCTCGAGCGCGCGCCCCGCAACCTGGACGGCAGCGACCCGCTCTCGACCCCGGGCGGGGCGCGCCTCGATGCGTATTGCGTGGCGCCGCCGGCGCAGCTCGAAGTCCTGCGCGTCGGCGACCGTGTGCACTACCTGCTCGCCACGCACGGGCACGGCCCGAAGAGCCCGGCCGACTTCGTGGTCGCCGAGCTCGACCCCGCAGAGTTCGAGCTGTTCGACGGCCCGCAGCCGGGCGGCCCCTTCTTCACGCACCTGACGCAGAGCCCGACGCGCACGGCGGTGCTGGACGTGCTGCTGCACCCCTCGCTCGCACCGAGCGCGCTGCCCGTCGCCCACGCCTATCGGAACCTCGGAGAGCTGCAAGCGACCCCAGGCGACCCCGCGCGCGAGGTCGATCGGCTCGACGTCGAGCTGGCGGTCCAGGCGAGCATCGGCGACGTGCGGCTGCAGCGCCTCGCGGGGCTGCCGCGCTACGGCGAGCTGCTCGGTGACGTCTTCACCCGCCTCGGTTGGGAACCCGCGGGAATGCACCAGTACCGGCTGGAACTGATGTATCCCGTGCCGGGGACGCAGCTCTCGCTGACCTTCCAAGGCATGCCCGTCTGACGGGCCGCAGGAAGGAGTGCGCATTGCGCCGCGGGCGCCAGCATCGGCCCTCCCGATCGCAGCGATCGGGGACCCCGATCAGGGAAACGGCCTCGAACTCCCTATAAAGGACGGAGACCTCCGGTGGCACTGCGGCCCTCGGGGACCTTCCAACCGAGCGAGCGAGAAGATGACCTCGTACACAGCACTCCTCCGTCGGGCGACGGGCCTCGTCGCCCTCTGCGTCGCTGCCTCCTGCGCCTCGCAGGACACCAAGAACGCCGTCGCGTCCGTCGAAACCGCTGGCGCGGCTGGCACCTGCCCCGTCATGGGCGGCGGCGACGACTCCGCCACGGTCAAGGCGATGTCGAACCTCGACTGGTGGCCGAACCAGCTCAACCTCGCGGTGCTGCACCAGTACGCGCCCGCGACGGATCCGATGGGCGACGCCTTCGACTACGCGGAGGAGTTCAAGAAGCTCGACCTCGCGGCGCTGAAGAAGGACCTCGCACAGGTGCTGACGACGTCGCAGGACTGGTGGCCCGCGGACTGGGGTCACTACGGCCCGCTGATGATCCGCCTCGCGTGGCACAGCGCAGGCACGTACCGCATCTCCGACGGTCGCGGCGGTGCGTCGGCGGGCACGATCCGCTTCGCGCCGCTCAACAGTTGGCCCGACAACGCGAACCTCGACAAAGCGCGGCGCCTGCTCTGGCCGATCAAGCAGAAGTACGGCCGCAGCATCTCGTGGGCTGACCTGATCGTCCTCTCGGGCAACGTCGCGCTCGAGTCGATGGGCTTCAAGACGTTCGGCTTCGCGGGCGGCCGCGAGGACGTCTACGTGCCCGAAGGCGACATCTACTGGGGCTCCGAGGGCGAGTGGCTCGCGGACAAGCGCTACACGGGTGATCGCGAGCTCGAGAACCCGCTCGCGGCCGTGCAGATGGGCCTCATCTACGTGAACCCCGAGGGCCCGAACGGCAACCCCGATCCGAAAGCATCGGCGCGCGACATCCGCGAGACGTTCAAGCGGATGGCGATGAACGACGAGGAGACCGTCGCGCTGATCGCGGGCGGTCACACGTTCGGCAAGGTGCACGGCGCCGCGACGCCGCAGGGCAACGTCGGTCCGGAGCCGGAGGCTGCGCCGCTGGAAGCGATGGGCCTCGGCTGGATCAACTCGTACGGCTCCGGCAAGGGCGCCGACACGATCACGAGCGGCCTCGAAGGCGCCTGGACGTCGAAGCCGACGCGCTGGACGAACATGTACTTCGACAACCTCTTCGGCTACGAGTGGGAGCTGACGACCAGCCCCGCCGGTGCGAAGCAGTGGCGCCCGACCGATCGCTCGGCGGACAACACGGTGCCGGACGCGCACGATCCGTCGAAGCGCCACGCGCCGATGATGCTGACGTCGGACCTCGCGCTGCGCTTCGATCCGATCTACGAGAAGATCTCGCGCCGCTTCCACGAGAACCCGCAGGAGTTCGCCGACGCGTTCGCGCGCGCTTGGTACAAGCTCACGCACCGCGACATGGGTCCGCACGCGCGCCTCGTCGGTCCGGAGGTCCCGCCGGTGCAGCTCTGGCAGGACCCGGTCCCGCCGGTGGATCACGCGGTGATCGACGCGAACGATGCCACCGGCATCAAGCGCGCGATCTTGAGCTCGGGCGCGTCGATCACGGACCTCGTGTCGACGGCGTGGGCTTCGGCGGGTTCGTACCGCAACAGCGACAAGCGCGGCGGCGCGAACGGCGCACGCGTGCGCCTCGCTCCGCAGAAGGACTGGGCGGTCAACGAGCCGGCTGAGCTCGCGCAGACCCTCGCGAAGCTCGAGAAGGTCCAAGCGGACTTCAACCGCAGCGCGGCGGGCGGCAAGAAAGTGTCGCTGGCGGACGTGATCGTGCTGGGCGGCAACGCGGCGGTCGAAGAGGCCGCGCGCCGCGCGGGTGTCGACGTGCAAGTCGCGTTCGTCCCGGGCCGCACGGATGCGACCCAGGAGATGACGGACGTCGAGTCGTTCGCGGTGCTCGAGCCGACGGTCGACGGCTTCCGCAACTACATCGGCGGTCGCCCGAGCCGGCGCCCGGAGGAGCTGCTCGTCGATCGCGCACAGCTCCTGGCGCTGTCGGCGCCGGAGATGACGGTGCTCGTCGGCGGCCTGCGGGTCCTCGGCGCGAACACCGGCAACACGGCGCACGGTGTGCTCACGCAAAGCCCCGGCACGCTGTCGAACGACTTCTTCGTCAACTTGCTCGACATGGACACGACGTGGTCGAAGTCGGACAAGGGCGCGTACCTCTACGAGGGCCGCGATCGGGTCACGGGCGACCTCAAGTGGACGGCGACGGCGGTGGACCTCGTGTTCGGCTCGAACTCGCAGCTCCGCGCTCTGGCCGAGGTCTACGGCGCGAACGACGCGAAGCAGAAGTTCGCGCAGGACTTCGCGAGCGCTTGGGCGAAGGTGATGCACCTCGATCGCTACGACGTCGCGGGCCGCTGAGCCCACTACGCAGTAGTGCGGAGGGGGGTCGGGTGCGTGCACCCGACCCCCCTCTGCATGGCGCGACACCGGGCGCTCGCGCGATTAACGTGGGACAGCTATGGACCTGCTCCTCCTCACGCTCGCGCTGTGCACCGTGTCGCCGCAAGGTGGCATGCACGACCTCGGAACGCTCGGTGGTCCGAGCTCGACCTCGAACGCCGTCGCTGTCTCTTACGACGGGGAAGTCATCGTCGGTGATGCGCACGATGCGCTCGGCCATCGGCGCGCGTTCCGTTGGACCTCGGCGCAGGGCATGGTCGACCTCGGCGACTTCGGCGGTCCGGAGTCACGCGCGTACGGTGTGTCCGATGATGGACGCGTTGTCGTCGGAGAAGCGTCGCGTGCGGGCGGCTCACCACACGCCTTCGTGTGGAGCGCATCGGCGGGCCTGCAGGGCATCGGCACACCCGCGGTCGCCCGCTCGGTGGCCTACGACTGCTCGAGAGACGGCTCGGTCGTCGTCGGCGAGATCGGCTTCGGTTACGGCGTGCGACGGCGAGCGTTCGCCTGGACGCAGACCGGAGGCATCCGCGACCTGGGCACGCTCGGCGGCGCCTGGTCCGGTGCACGCGGAGTCTCCTCCGACGGCCAAGTCGTCGTCGGTGTGTCCGAGAATGCCGCGGGTGAGATCCATGCGTTCTCGTGGTCGAGCGCGACCGGTATGGTGGACCTCGGCGCGCTCGTGCCAGGCGCCGAGTCCAGCGCCGCGCGCGCCAATGCCGACGGCTCGGTGATCGTCGGCCTCAGCGGTGAAGCCGTGCCGATCTATCACCCCGTGCGCTGGGTCGACGGTGCGCTGCAGGACCTCGGGACCTTCGGCTCTTCCGTGGCGACCGCGAGCGACGTTTCGGCCGACGGTGCAGCCGTGGTCGGCGGAGGGCTCATCCCCGCGTTCGGCAGCCTCGGTCGCGCGTTCCTCTGGACGCCGGGTACGGGCTTCCTCCTGCTCGGCACGCTCGGCGGGAACGAGTCGTGGGCCAATGGAGTCTCGGCGGATGGGACCACGGTCGTCGGAGGCTCCAGCGACGGGCAGGGTGTCTACCGCGCGTTCCGTTGGCGCTCGGCGGCGGCGAGTGTCTCGTGTCAACAGTCGCTCACTGGAAGCTGCACGCCTGCGTACAGCGCCGAGGGCGCGCCGAGCGCGTCGAGCACGGGCTCGTTCTGGCTGCGCGCCCACAGCTTGCCCGAGCAGTCGTTTGCGACGCTGTCCTACGGCGTCGGCGCACCAGTGCTGCTGCCGCTCAGCAACGGGCTCCTCTGTGTCCCCGGCACACCGACGCGGCTCGCGGTGCTGGCGACGGGCGGGACGGGCGCGTGCACGGGCTCGCTGCAGTTCGACTTCAACGCCGCGGTCGCGACGGTGAGCGATCCACGCCTCGTGGCTGGAGCGCACATCGTCGTCCAGCTCCTCTACCGTGATCGCAGCGCGCCGTCCAGCGCGCTCTTCAGCGCAGCGTACGAGTTCGACCTCGGGCCGTGACACCGTTGGGTCGGCGGCGCGCGGGCGGTATCCTCCCACGCCACGCCATGACGACCACCGAGACGACCCCCGCGGCGCGCGCCGCCGAGCAACGTATCCTCGACACGATCGCCACGGAGCTGAACGTCCGCGTGCAGCAAGTCACCGCCGCAGTCGGGCTCCTCGACGAAGGCGCGACGGTGCCTTTCATCGCGCGTTACCGCAAGGAGGTCACGGGGGGGCTCGACGACACGCAGCTCCGCACGCTCGAAGAACGGCTCGTGTATCTGCGCGAGCTCGAAGACCGCCGCGCGAAGGTCCTGGAGTCGATCCGCGAGCAGGGCAAGCTGACCCCGGAGCTCGAGCGCGCGGTGCTGCTCGCCGATTCGAAGACGCGCCTCGAAGACCTCTATCGCCCGTACGTCGTCAAGCGCCGCACCAAGGCGCAGATCGCGCGCGAGGCAGGCCTGGAGCCGCTGGCCGATGGCCTGCTCGCCGATCCGACGCAGTCGCCGGAGACCGTCGCGGCCGCGTTCGTCGCGCCGGACAAAGGGGTCGAGGACGTGGCCGCGGCGCTCGAGGGTGCCAAGCAGATCCTGATGGAGCGCTTCGCCGACGATCCCGAGCTGGCGACCGGCCTGCGCGAGCTCGTCTGGACGGACGCGCGGGTGCGCGCGAAGCTCGTCGATGGCAAGGACCAGGATCCGAAGGCCGAAGCGGGCCGCTTCCAGGACTACTTCGACCACGTCGAGCCCTTGGCGACGGTGCCGTCGCACCGCGCGCTCGCGATGCTGCGCGGGCGCAAGGAGGACGTGCTGGCGCTCGACATCCTGCTCGACCCCGCGGACGAGCGCCTCGGCAGCGATACGAGCGGCATCGCGCGCGCCCGCATCGCGCGACGCTTCGGCATCGTCGATCAAGGGCGCCCCGCGGATGCGTGGCTCGGCGAGGTCGCGCGCGCGACGTGGCGCTTGAAGCTCGCGATCCGCATCGAGACCGAGGTCATGACGCGGCTGCGGGAAGAAGCCGAGCGCGAAGCGATCGCCGTGTTCGCGCGCAACCTGCGCGCGCTGCTCCTGGCCGCGCCTGCTGGGCCGAAGACGATCCTTGGCCTGGACCCGGGCCTGCGCACGGGCGTCAAAGTCGCCGTCGTGGATCGCACGGGTAAGGTGGTGGCGACGGACACGATCTATCCGACGCCTCCGCGCAACGAGTGGGAGCGCTCGCTCGTGAGCCTCGCGGCGCTCGTCGAGCGGCACAATGTGGACCTCGTCTCGATCGGCAACGGCACCGGCTCGCGCGAGACCGACCGTCTCGCGCTGGACCTCTTGAAACGGCTGAGCCACCGCAAGCTGCAGAAGGTCGTCGTGAACGAAGCGGGCGCTTCGGTCTATTCGGCGTCGGAGCTCGCATCGAAGGAGCTGCCGGACCTCGACGTTTCGCTGCGCGGCGCCGCTTCGATCGCGCGGCGCCTGCAGGATCCGCTGGCAGAGCTCGTGAAGATCGAGCCGAAAGCGATCGGTGTCGGTCAGTACCAGCACGACGTGAACCAGCACTTCCTCGGGAAGAGCCTCGACGCTGTGATCGAGGACTGCGTGAACGCGGTCGGTGTCGATGTCAATACCGCTTCGCCGGCGCTCCTGACGCGCGTCGCGGGCCTCAGCCCGACGCTCGCTGAGAACATCGTCGCGTACCGCAACTCCAACGGTCCGTTCCGTCGGCGCAAGGACATCCTCGACGTGCCGCGCCTCGGCCCGAAGGCCTTCGAACAAGCGGCCGGCTTCTTGCGCATCATGGACGGCGAGGATCCGCTCGACCGTTCTGCGGTCCACCCGGAGGCGTACGCGGTGGTGCAGCGCATCGCAGCGGCGACGGGCCGGCCCGTCGCCAGCCTCGTCGGAGACGCCTCGTTCCTGCGCACGCTCGATCCGGCCAAGTTCACGGACGAGCGCTTCGGTCTCCCGACGGTGAAGGACATCCTGGCCGAGCTCGAGAAGCCGGGTCGCGACCCGCGTGGTGAGTTCAAGACCGCGACCTTCGCCGAGGGTGTCGAGGACCTGAAGGACCTCGTCCCGGGCATGGTCCTCGAAGGCGTCGTGACCAACGTGACGAACTTCGGCGCGTTCGTGGACGTCGGCGTCCACCAGGACGGCCTCGTGCACATCTCGCAGCTCAGCACGACCTTCGTGAAGGACCCGAACGAGGTCGTCAAAGCGGGCCAAGTGGTGCGCGTCAAGGTACAAGAGGTCGACATCCCCCGCCGCCGCATCGCGCTGACGATGCGCCTCGACGACGCCGTCCGCCCCCCCCGCCCGCGCGACGAACGCCAAGACGCCTCCCGCCGCGGCGGCCCGCCCCCGCAGCGCTCCTACGAACAACCCCCGCTGCTGAAGACCCCGCCGCCGAAGACCCCGAACGCCTTCGCCAAAGCGTTCGCGGAGCTGCAGGCAAAGAAGAAGCCCTGAGCACCCCGGCAGCCGCTCGGCGGCTGCTCCAAGGCCGCAGCGTCCACAGCACGGCAGCGATTCGCCGCACACCGATCCCGGCTTTAGGTAGCACATGGACCTAGGAGCCTGCGCCCGCAGCCACACGTGGCACTTGACGCGCCGAGGGAAACAGAGGACCCT
>CAYOBN010000101.1:0-16762 GCA_964402175.1 uncultured Planctomycetaceae bacterium
GGCACGACGCACGGCCGGCGCGCGCGAGCCCGCGCCGGCCGTGCGTCGTGCCGCAAACTCGTACCCGGTACCTCGGAGTCGCGCTCAGAAGAACACGATCGTGTACCCGTCCGCGAAGTTGCTCGTCGCTGCGCCTTGCACGATGTCGCGGTACCAGCACGTGAAGTGCCACGTCTGTCCCGCGAGCACCTGCACCGGACCTGTCGGCTGCGGATGCGACGTCAGGTCGACCGTCAACCCGATCCGGCCCGCGGCGCCTGCGTTCTGGATCTGACCCGGGCCCACGTAACGTCCGATCGCTCCGCCGAGGCACAGGTTGCCCTGGCTGCCCGCGGGGTTCGGCACAAACGCCTGCGTCGCGCTCGTCAGGAAGAAGCCGAACGAGTTCGAAGGCATGCCCGTGCACTCGAGCGCGAGCTGGTTCGCCGCGGCGACACTGCTGCCCGTCGCAGCCATCGCCGCGCGAGCGCCGGTCGAGTTCGGTGCCGCTGTGCAGAAGTTCACCCCCGGCGCAGGCGGACCGGGCGTGCCGATCGTGATGTTGTCGATCCCGAACATCCAGCGTGTGAAGGTGCAGAAGGTCGGCGTCGTGTCGTAGCGGAAGCGCACTTCGTCGACGTCTTGGATGACCGTGTTCCAGACTTGGTTGAGGCTGCCGTTGCAGCCGACGCTGCTGGAGTCGATCGTCCAGCCGATCGGCGCGATCGGTGAGGCCGCATCCACGGGGAAGACGAGCGTTGTCCAGCCGACTTGATTCGGCGCAGGGTTGACCTGGGACAGTCGGATGATGCAGTCGTCGCCCGGGAGCGTCGGCGTCCCCGGATCCGAGACGAGCAGCAGCGTCAGCACACCATCGAGCGGCCCGGTCAGGATGTTCACGTCGATCGACACCTGATCGACCCCCGCCGCACGCCAGTTACCCGCGTGCGAGAGGTTGAAGTTCGCAGAGATCCGGTCGGGGAAGATGTTCAGGAACTGGCACGTGAGCGGGCCCGATGTGACGTTGTCGAGCTCCAGGTACTCACCTGGATTGCCTCCCGTCGGCCGGAGGTAGTTGTAGGCGGTGAACCAGATCTGCCAGCCATCGGGGTTGCCAGCGGAGAAGGTCTCGACGCCGACTTGCGCCGGTGCGAGGGGGGCGAAGAGCGCCGCACACGCTGCGGCGAAGACGGGGACGAGGGCAGCCTGCATGGCGCCCACGGTACCAGAGGGCGCGGAAGTCGGCGCGCCGGGCGGTCTCAGGGGCCGTGCTCGGCCACCACCGCCAGGAAAGCGGGCCCCACGTCGGCGGCTTTCTTCTCTCCGACCCCCTTCACCGAGAGGAGCGCTTCGATCGTGCGCGGCTTCGAGCTCGCGATCGCCGCGAGCGTCGCGTCGCCGAAGATGATGTACGGCGGCACACCGCGGGCTTGGCTGAGCTCACGGCGCAGCTTGCGCAGCTTCTCGAAGAGCGCTTCGTCCACGGTCTCCGCGGGCGCTGCGCCGTCGGCGGCTGCGCTGGCAGCGACTGCAGCCACCGCCGCTCGGCGGGGTTTGTCGCGCGACAGGTCCCGCGCCGGCGCTTTCGGCAGGACGAGCACGACCTCGCGTTGGCCCTTCATGGCCGCGACGCCTTCCTGGGTGAGGAAGAGCGTCGGGTAGTTGCCCTCCGCCACCCCGAGCAGTCCCTGCGCCACGAGCTGATCGACCCAGGAGCGCACTTCGCTCGATTTGCGGTCGCGCAGGAGCCCGAAGGTCGACAGTTTGTCGTGGCCCTTCTCGCGCAGCTTCTGCGTGTCCGCGCCGCGCAGGACATCGCAGACGTGCGCCGCGCCGTACCTCTGGCCGCAGCGCACGACGCAGCTCAGGATCATCTGCGCGAACCGAGTGCCGTCGGGCACGATGTCGAGCTCGCCGAGGCACACGTCACAGGCGCCGCACGGTGTACCCTTCGAGTGGTAGGTGCCACCGAAGTGTTCGACGAGGACCTGGTGGCGGCACTTGGCGCCACACGCGTAGCTCCAGAGCTCCGACAGACGCTCGAGCGAGCCGTCCAGCTCGGCGAGCGCCGTCGACGCGCCCTGCTGCGAGGCTTCGTTCGCGCTGCGCTCCATCAACCCGCGCCAGCCGTGGTAGTCCGCGCCGGAGTAGAGCATGACACACTCCGACGGCAGCCCATCGCGGCCCGCGCGCCCGGTCTCCTGCGCGTATTGTTCGATGCCCTTCGGCAGCGCCGCGTGGATCACGAAGCGTACATCGGGCCGGTCGATGCCCATGCCGAACGCGACGGTGGCGACGACGACCTCGATGCCTTCGTTCAAGAAGGCCTCCTGCACGCGGTCGCGCTCGGCCGGACCGAGGCCGGCGTGGTACGGCAGCGCGCGCACGCCTTTGCGCGCGAGGTCCGCCGCGAGCTTCTCGGTATCGCGCCGCCGAATGCAGTACACGATGCCCGCTTCACCGGGATGGCGCTTCACGACCTCCATCGTCTGCGAGAGCAGCTCGAGGCGCGGCAGCACGCGGTAGGTGAGGTTCGGCCGATCGAAGTCACCGACGAGACGCACCGGATCGACGAGGCAGAGCTCGCGCTCGATGTCCTCGCGCACCCGCGGCGTGGCGGTCGCGGTCAACGCGATGATCGGCAGGTCCGGGCGCTGCTGGCGCAGCAGCCGCAGTTGGCGGTACTCCGGGCGGAAGTCGTGGCCCCAGTGGCTGATGCAGTGCGCTTCGTCGACCGCGACCGCCGCCAGCCCCGCGCGATCGAGGCGTTCGAGGAACCCGTCCATGACGAGCCGCTCGGGCGACACGTAGAGGAGGTCCAACTCGCGCCGCTCGAGGGCGAACATCACGGCGTTGCGCTCGTCGCCTTCGAGCGCGCTGGACCACATCGCCGCGCGCACCCCGTTCGAGAGCAGCGAGTCGATCTGGTCCTTCATCAGCGCGATGAGCGGACTGACGACGAGCGTCAATCCATCGCGCACGAGCGCCGGCGCCTGGTAACACAGCGATTTACCGCCGCCCGTCGGCAAGATGACGAGCACATCCCGGCCCGAGAGCCAAGCGCGCATCGCGTCCGCCTGCAGCGGGCGCAGCTCGTCGAAGCCGAAGACCTCGGCGACCCGCCCGCGGACCAGATCCATCGCGACATCGATGTCGCCCACGGGCTCGGGCCTGCGCGGGGGCCGCGAAATCGACTCGAACGTCAGCTCGTCGGGGAGCAGCCAGCCGTCCGACTCGCGCCGCGGCACACCGCGCGCGATCGGCCGGGGATCCTGCACGCGGCGCGGCGGCGCCGCTGCCGCGGTCTCCGGCTGGGCGCCGCGGTCCCAGTCGTCGTCGAACAGCCCCGCGAGCTCGCGGGCGTCGGGCTCACGGACGCTGGCATCGGGGGCGCCGTGCGGGCGGTACCCGGGGTCGCGGGAGCCGGAATCGAAGGGGTCGCTCGGGGGCGGCATGGGGGGCGGACGCGCGGTGCGGGCGCGCGAGGGAGACCGATTCCAGCACCACCGGGTCGCAGATGCAAAAGGGGAATCGACAGGGACCTTACGCGGCGGCGCGCCACAGGGGGCGTAAGCTCTGTGGTCATGTCGGCCGCGCTCCTCCTGGCACTCTGCGCCCTCCCTCTCGTCCGCTCCGCCCCGGCTGTCGCCCAGGGTGCGCCTCAGGAGGCGCCCGCCCCGCCTGCGGCTGCCGCCGAGCGCCGGATCGAGGTCACACCCGCCGCCCTCGTCCTCGACGTGGGGGAGGAGGCGACCCTGACCGCGCGCCTCCTCGACGCGGCGGGCGCCCCGGAGTCCGGCGAGCTCCTGTTCTTCAGCCGCCAGCGCCGCAGCGTCTCCGTCAGCGCGGCGGGCGTCGTCACCGCCCTCGCCCCGGGCTCCTTCGAGGTGACCGTGCGCGAGCGCGCGGGCCGCTCGAACGGCGGTGAGAACCAGGCGAGCCGCGCCGGGCTGGGCGCTCGCCTCAGCGTGACGGTCCCGGTCACGGTGCGCACACCGCCGCTCGCGACGCTGGCGTTCGTCGCGCCGCCGGCCGAGGGGTACACGGGCACCGAGCTCGCGCTCGCGCTCTCCGGTGTCGACGTCCGCGGCGAGACCCGCTCGGCCCCGGAGGCTCACTTCCACTCGAGCGCACCCGAGGTCGCGACGGTCGACGCACGCGGTGTCGTGACGGCGCTGCGTCCGGGCAGCACCGTGCTCTCCGCGCGCGCGGGCGACGTGCAGGCGACCCACACGTTCGAAGTCCGCGACAACCCGATCCGCCGAGTCGCGCTGTCGCACGAGTGGCAGCGCATCCGCACGGGCGATGTCGTGCGCATCGTCGTCGATGCACGCGACGCCGGGGATGCGGCGGTGCTCGGTGTGCCCGTCGACCTGACCTTCCGCGCCGAGCTCGCGGACACGCGCGGCGCCGGCGCATCGGGCCAGCTCGAGCCGGTCCCGGGCGCAGAGCGTGAATGGCGCTTCGTCGCCGAGGCCCCCGGTCGTTACCGCATCCTCGCGCGCTCGGGCGCGGCGCTCAGCGCGTTGACCCTGGACGTCGTCGCACGCGATGTGCAGGGTCGCTTCGAGCTCGTGGGCCACGGCCCCGTCCGCGATGTCCACACGTCCGATGTGTGGGTGTGGGAGGGCCTCGATGGGCGGGATTACGCGGTGACGGGGACGTGGGGCGGGAACGGCGACGCGCACTTCTGGGACGTCACCGATCCCGCGAAGATCGAGCGCATCGCGACGGTCACCGTCGACGCGCGCACCGTCAACGACGTGAAGGTCTCGGCGGACGGGCGCCTCTGTGTGCTCTCACGGGAAGGGGCCTCGAACCGCAAGAACGGCGTCGTCCTCGTCGACGTCAGCGATCCCCGTAACCCGCGGATCGTGTCCGGTTTCGATGACGCGCTCACCGGCGGTGTCCACAACGTCTTCATCGACGGCCAGAACGTCTACGCGTTGTCGGCGGGCCAGCGCTACGACGTCCTCGACGTCGCGGACCCAGGCCGGCCGCGCCGCGTCGGCTCCTACAAGGTCGACCGACCGAACCCTGCGATCCACGATGTGTGGGTCGTCGACGGGCTCGCGTACTCCTCGAACTGGTCCGATGGCGTGCACATCGTCGATGTAGGGAAGGGACTCGCCGGAGGCTCGCCCGAGGATCCGCGCTTCGTCACGAGCTACGCCTACCCGAGCGGCTGGAACCATGCGGCGTTCCCGTACCGGCCGAGGGACTCCGGGCTCTTCTACGTCGTCGCGGGCGACGAGGCTTTCCCGTACGGGCTCGAGCTGCAGGGCAAACCGACCTATCCGCGCGGCCACTTGCACTTCATCGACTTCACGGACCTGCAAACCCCGCGTGAGGTCGCGCGTTACGAGGTCCCCGAAGCAGGCACTCACAACCTGTGGATCGAAGACGACGTGCTCTATTGCGCGTACTACAACGCGGGCCTGCGCGCGGTCGACGTCTCCGGTGAGGTACTCGGTGACCTCTACCGCCAAGGGCGCGAGATCGCGTGGTTCCTGTCCGACGACCCCGAAGGTTACGTCGCCAACGCGCCGATGGCGTGGGGGCCACAGCCGCACAAAGGGCACGTGTTCTTCTCCGACTGGAACTCCGGCCTGTGGGCCGTGAAATTGGTGCGCTGATGCTGAGCGCTCTCGCGATCCTCGCGCTGCAGTCGACTGCAGCGCCGACCTATCACCTGTATGTCGCGGCCGAGTCCGCGGACCAGGTCCACGCGCTCACCTTCGACGGCGAGCGCCTCCAGCGCACCGCGACGATCGACGTCGGGTACCAAGCGACCGAGATCGAAGGACCCCACGGGCTGACCGTCGAGCCGAGCGGCTTGCACTGGTACGTGACATTGGCGCACGGCAAGCCCAACGGCACGCTCTACAAGTACACGACGGGCACCAACGAGCTCGTCGGATCGGTCGAGCTCGGGCTCTACCCGGCGTCCATCGCGATCTCGCCCGATACCGGCCTCTTGTACTGCGTGAACTTCGACCTGCACGGCGACATGACGCCCAGCAGCGTCTCGATCGTCGATGTCGAGTCCATGAGCGAGGTCGCGCGCACGGTCACGGGGGCCATGCCGCACGGGTCGCGCCTCTCCCGCGACGGCCGTCACCACTACTCGGTAGCGATGATGTCGGACGAGCTGATCGAGCTCGACGCTGCGACGTTCGCGGTCACGCGCCGCTTGAAGCTCGACGACGGCAGCGGGCTCACGGCGCGGATCGGGGCCGCACGCGGCCACGGCGGTGCCGTCACGAAGCCTACGTGGGTCGCGCCGCACCCGACCCGCGACCTCGCCTACGTCGCCCTCAACGGGGTGCACCAGATCGTCGAGGTGGACCTGAAGGCGTGGCGCATCACGCGCCGGATTCCGACCGGCCGCGGCCCCTACAACTTGGACGTGACCGCCGACGGCAAGCAGCTCGTCGCCACCTACAAGGGCGCCCGTGCCGTCGGAGTGATCGCTCTGGAAGACGGTCGCGAGGTCGCGCGTATCGAGACTTCGCGTCGTGTCCCGCACGGCGTCGTCGTGCCACCCGACGGGCGCTTTGCGTTTGTCTCGTGCGAAGGTGTCGGCGGAGAAGCGGGGACGGTCGACGTCGTCGATCTCAATCAGAACAAACGTCTGGATTCCATCGAGGTCGGCTTGCAAGCAGCAGGCCTCGCGCTCTGGAAGGTCGAGGTGCAACAGTGAAGAACTGGTTCTCTCCGTGTGTGGCCGCGCTCCTCTTGGGGCCCGCTCTCGGGTGGCAGCACATGGCAGATGACGGTGGCGCCGGCGCCGGCACCGGCAGCGTGATGGACGAACACGGGGGCGGTGCCGCCGCGCTCGAGCTCGGTCCGCGCCAGGCGCCGACCCTCGTCGCTCGCCCCGCCAGCGTGCGCTTTCCGATCTCGACGGCGCAGCCCGAGGCGCAGGCCTTCTTCGAGCTCGGCATCGCGCAGCTGCACGGCTTCTGGTACCTCGAAGCCGAGCGCTCGTTCCGCCAGACGCTGGCGCTCGATCCCGATGCCGTGATGGCGTACTGGGGGCTCGCATTGGCGAACGTCGATGCGCCGGACCGCGCGCGCTGGTTCGCGCGCACCGCTTGGCTCGCGCGCGGGATCGTGACCGAGCGTGAGCAGCGCTGGATCGACGCCGTTGCGCGTTACTACGGCGTCGAAGGTGCGGCCGAGCCGAAGGGCCTCGTCCCGATCGACGCGACCCGCGACCTCGATGCGAGCGACGACGCGGAACAAGCCGAGGACCGGCCCGCTCCCAAACGCCCTGACAAGGGCGCCGCGGAGCGCTACGTCAAGGACCTCGAAGAGCTCGTGTGGGAGTACCCCGACGACATCGAGGCGAAAGCGTTGCTCGCCAACCAGATCTGGCTCAACCGCGCGATCGGGATCCCGACGACGAGCCGCATGAGCGTCGAGGCGCTCTTGATGCAGGTCTTCGCGGTCGAGCCCATGCACCCTGCGCATCACTACCGGATCCACCTGTGGGATGCCGAAGACAGCGCCGCGCGGGTTGTGGACTCCGCCGTGAAGTGCGGGCCGTCGTGGCCCCTCTGCGCGCACAACTGGCACATGGGCGGCCACATCTTCGCGCGCCTCGGGAGGCATACGGACGCGGCCTACCAACAGGAAGCCTCTGCGCGGGTCGACCATGCGTACATGACCGAGAACTGGGTCCTGCCCGACCAGATCCACAACTTCGCGCACAACAACGAGTGGCTCTGCCGCAGCCTGCGCCACGCGGGGCGCGTCGCCGAGAGCGTCGCGCTCGCCCAGAACATGATCGAGCTGCCGCGCCACCCCGAGTTCAACACGCTCGAGAACCCGCGCGGCAGCGCCTCCTACGGTCGTCGGCGTTTGATCGAGGCGCTGGAGCTCTTCGAGCAGTGGGAGGACCTCGTGGCGCTGGCCGACACGATGTACTTGGAGCCCCACGACCTGTCCACGGACGGAGCGGCGCGCGCGTTCGCCCTCGGCAAAGCGGCGGTGGTGCTCGGCGATACAGCGGGTTACGAACACGCGCGGAGCGAGCTCCAGCGGCTCGAAACCCTCGCACGTTCCGAGCGCGCGCTCGCGCTGGACCGTGCCGAGAAGAAGGCCTTGGACGCCGAGAAGAAGAGCGACGACGTCAAAGCGGCGATGCAGCGCGCGCTCGACCGCTATTCGCGTGAGCTCAGCGATCTGCGCGGACAGCTCGCGGCGCTCGCTGCGCTGCGTGGGCTGTACGCGGGTGAGGACTTGAAGGAGAACATCGCTGTTCTGAAGCGCGAGCGCTTCGAGCGGTCTCACCTGGCGCGGCTCGTCATCGAGCGTGCTCAGGGCGACGAGGCGTTGCGGAAGGACGCGGTCGCCATGGCGCGCGAAGCGCTCAAGGGCCGCGATGGCCAGCTCTACGATCACGCGAACCTCGCCCACGTGCTCGAGGTCGCGGGCGAGCGCGAAGAGGCCTTAGAGGTCTTCGACCGCGTGCGCACGCTGGCTGCCGCGGCGGACCTCGGTTTAACCGTCTTCCAGCGCCTGCGGCCGCTCGCCGACGCCCGCGGGCTGGGTGAAGATTGGCGGCCCGCGCCGAGCACACCCGAGGACGTCGGCGAGCGGGTCGCGCTCACGACGCTCGGCCCGCGCCACTGGTGCCCGCCGCGCGCCCCCGAGTGGAGCCTCGGCGACGCGTACGGTCGCACGATCGCGCTCGCCGACTATGCACCGCGGCCCGTTCTGGTCGTCTTTTTCCTCGGCTTCGGCTGCGTGCACTGCGTCGAGCAGCTCCAGGCGCTGGCTCCCGAGCACTCCCGCTTCGCGGAGGCGGGCATCGACATCGTCGCGATCAGCCTGCAGAGCGCCGACGAGCTGCGCGGCTCCCTCGGTGACGACCCGAGCGATACAGGCTATCCCTTCCCCGTGCTCGCCGACCCCGATCAGGAGCACTTCCGGCGGTACCGCGCCTACGACGACTTCGAGGGCCTGCCGCTGCACGGCACGTTCCTGGTCGACGGCGCGGGTTACATCCGTTGGCTCGACATCTCCCACGAGCCGTTCATGAACGTCGAGTTCCTGCTCGAGGAGTCCGTGCGCCTCCTCGCGCTACCGGTGCGCGGGGAGGAGCGGAGCGCGGACGAGGTCCGCACCGCGCAGCGCTGAGCCCCACGGGGCTGCGCGACAGGAGGCGCTGCACCCAGCAGCGCCCCTGCACGCGCTCTCGACGTCGCAACAAGGTCCCCGAGAGCGAAGAGCTCTCGGGGACCTTGTTGCTCCTAACCGGCCCGCTCAGGCTTCCAGGGCGCCTAGGCTCAGCGCCGCACGAAGAACTGCACGCGCCAGACGCCCTGGTCGTCTTTGCCCGTCGCGAGCAGGTCGACGAGGCCGTCCCCGTCGAGGTCCACGCCGCGCAGCGCGCGCTCTTGGCTCACGCCGTAGAGCGCAGCCTCTGCGACGGGCTCTTTGCCCTCTGCGAGGCCGCGCAGCGCGGCGCCCGGCGCCATCGCGAAGCGGTCGAGCTCACCCAGGTCGATGACACTCTCCCCGCCGTCGCCGACGCGGTCCAGGTCCTGCAGGATGATGCGCTCGACGAGGCCGTCCATGTCCGTCGCGGGTAGGTCCTCCCAGCGCTGTTGCGACGGAGCGCAGTTGCGCACGACGACCAATCGCGCGCCGCGCTGGTCCACGACGTCGTCGTTGGCACCGTCGCCGTCCCAGTCGAGGCGCCGCGCCGGGATGTCCCACTGCTTCTCGAGCTCGTCCGAGAGTTTCTTCGCGTCTTCGATGAAGCCGAGCAGGCGCGGGATACGCAGCGCGAGCACCGAGCGCTGCGTCGGCTTACGGTCGAAGGCCCCGTCGATGCTCTGGTATGTGAAGAGCTCGAATTCGATCCGCCCCGGCAGCAGCAAGAACCGCAGGAGGCGCGCGAGCGAGAGCCGCTCGCCGCGCACGATCTGCAGGTCGGGCCGCGCGTCGCCGATCACGTTGCGCAGGAAGAAGTAGAGCACGTTGCCGCTCGCCTTCAGCACTTGGTCGGCGTCCGCGCGCGGCCCGCTCACCGAGCCCCCGAGGTACACCTTGAACGTGCCCTGTGCACCAAGCACCAGGTCGTTCGGCGGCACGCCATCCAGGTCGGCGACACGCCACTGTGCCAGGCCCGACACAAACGCGAGCAGATCGTCCAGGTCGATCGTGCGGCCCTGAGTGCGGCCTTCGAGCGCCGCGAGGTCCAGCACCCAGGTCGGCTCGGTGCCGATCTTCGGCCGCGCGAGGTGGAACGCGACGCGTTCGCTGGTCTCCGAGACGAGGTCGAGCGCGCCGTCGCCGTCGATGTCTTCGACGCGGAACCACGGCACTTCGACCGTCTGACCAAAGCGCGCGGAGAGCCGGCTCGGGTCGCCGAGTTCGTGCAGCACCTCGGGCTCGAAGTTCACTTGAATCGGCTCGTCGAACTGCGGCGCTCCGGTCGCGGGATCTGTAGCGATGTTGCGCCGAATCCGGAAGACCCCCGCGCCCGGGAGGACGAGGTCCATCCGGCCGTCGCCGTCGACGTCGCGCGCGAGGCCCACACGCGAGATGCCCCAGGGCAGGTAACAGAGCTCTTCGAGCAGCAGCGTCGGAGCGCTCCATTCGCCCGAGGGACCGGCCACAGCGGCTTTGAATCGGCGCAACTCGACCCGTTTTCCATCCGTGACGGTCAAGAGTTCGCTGCGCCCGTCGCCATCGAGGTCGACGAGGTCCCACGAAACCCGCTCACCGGGCCAAGTCAGGACCGCTTCGGCTTCGGAGTATGTCCCGTCCGATCCGAGCCGCCGCGCTGCGATCGCGCGATTGTCGATGCGCAGAAGCTCCAGCGCGCCATCGCCATCGAGGTCCCGGAGCGCCAGGCGAGTCCCGTCGTTCGGCACCGAGACGCGGGTCTCGACGAGCCCAGGGCTCGCCCACGCCGCTTCGATCGGAGCCCCAGCGTCGACCTGTAGCGCTGCCACGCAGAAAACCAAGACGCTCATCGGCCCTTCCCCCGCTGCGACAGCAGCACCGTCAATCCACGTTCACCCCGGCTGACGATGTCGCCGAGGCCGTCGCCGTTGCGGTCGCGTACGTCCAGGGACATAACCGACCCGCGGGACGGATACGACTTCCAGGGCGCATCATCGAGCAGCCACTTCGTGCCCGAGAAGAACCCGGACTCCTTCCGCAGACGTTTGACGACGATCTGGCCATCGATGCCGACCTCGACCAGGTCCGCGAGCCCGTCGCCGCTGCAGTCGATCGTCATGCGGCGATTCGCAACGACCTCGCGCACGCCGTTCTCGTCGAAGACCCGCGATTGCCGCAGCGTGGGCTTGCGGTCGAAGCCGCCGCGTTGGCCGCTGTAGAACATGTGCGTGAACTCGAAGCTCAGACCCGTCGCCAACGCGAGTTTGCTGGGCAGAGTGAAGGTCCGCACGACGAGGTCAGGGCGTTTGTCTCCGTCGACGAGTCCGACGTCGAGCCGGACCGAAGCGGCCTCGAAGCGCAGCACTTGATTCGGTTCGGTCGGGAACAGCCGGTCGCGCTGGGCGAGCAACACGAAGACGCGCCACTCGACGTTCTCGAACCCATCGAGCTCTTCGCTCCACGTCGCGAGGATGTCGAGCCGTGCGTCGCCGTCCAGGTCCACGAGCCGCAGGCTGGGCGCTTGGTCGCCCTTGCGTAGGTATTCGGGTACGTCTTCGATCCGCGTCGGCTCCGCAGGGATCCCGTTCGGACCTCCGATGTGCACCCGCAGCTTGTTCTCGATCAACAGCAGGAGATCGAGGCGGCCGTCCCCATCGATGTCGATGAGAGCGGGCGCGCGCATGACCCGCCCGTCCGAGGCGAGGGTGGTCGTGGAGGACTCGCCCAGGAACGGCATGAGCCCCTCGCCGACCGTGACCTCGAAGCGGGTCTCGTTGCGGCGGCGGTCCTCTTCGAGCTCGCGTTTGCGCCCGGCTTCGTCGTCCGGATCGGTCGCAAGCTGGCTGAGCGCCGCGGGCCACGCTGCGCCGCGTTGCCAGGGATCTTCGGGGCCCTTCCCAGGAGTGTAGAGTGCGAAGCCGTGGCGATCGGGCAGGAGCAAGAGCTCGCGCGGACCGCCGGGCACGACGTAGGCCCAGTACGGCAGCGCCAGCGGATCCGGGACGTCGTACAGGAGCGGCGTCTCGACGAGGCGCCGGATGTTCCCACGCAGCCGCTCGACGTTCGGATCGAGCGCAAACGCGCCGCCGCGGGTCAGCAGCACGAGCTCGCGCCCGGGCTCCTCACGCACGTCGGCGAAGGTCCACGCGATGACGTCCTCCAGCACGCGCACGGTGCGCCGCGCTTCGCGAGCGAGCGCCGTGCCCGTGAACTCGTGGATGCGCAGCTCGCGTGCGCCTTGCGGCGTGCGCACCGCGAGCACGACCTCGTCGCGGCCGTCGCGATCGACGTCGATGAACTCCGCGGCGAGCAGCTGCCCATCGACGGGCAGCGACACGTCGGTGTAATACGATTCCTGCAGCAGCAGGGCGACGGCGAGGAGCGCGCTCATTCGCCGAGCTCCCCGACGCCAGACGCCCACTCGAAGAAGCGCAGCACGCGCCAGCGACGCTCGGCGCCATCGCGCTCGTAGCGCACGAGCGAGATCACGTAGAGGTCGAGGAGCACAAACGACCGTCGGTCGGCTTCGAGGTCCGCGTTGTAGGTCATGAGGACCGGCACCGAGGCCCGCGTCACGACGCGGCCTTCGTTGAGCAGCCGCACGTCGCTCTCGCGCGAGGCGCCGTCCGGGGGCGTGTACGTCAGCGTGACGGTCTCGCCGACGGCGTAGCGGGCGAGCGCACGCACGAGCCCGCGGCCGGACGTCACCGGCTTGCCGTCGACCGCGGTGACGACCGAGCCGAGCGGCAAACGGCGCACCGGGTTGCTCCCCGAGCCTTCGTCCGGACGCGCGACGAGCACCGCGCCGCCCGCCCCGTCGCCCCACGCGGCCCGCGAGCGCGCGCGGTCCACGTGGAAACGGGGCACGGAGGCGCCGTCCGCGCCGCCCGCTGCTTCGGGCGTGACCGGCACGTCGAACGCGGTGTCTCCGCGCAGCACGGTGAAGCGTAGCGCCGCACCGGGTTCCGCGGCGGCGACGAGGGCCGCGACGTCTTCGGCCGCGAACACCTCGCGGCCCTCGACCTCGAGCACGAGGTCGTCGCGTTGGAACCCCGCGCGTGCGGCAGGCGAGTTCTGCACGACATCGCTGACGCGCAGGCCCTCCGCGAAAGCGAGCTCTTCCAGCGAGCCGCTGTCGTTCTCGACGAGAGTGAGGCCGAGGAAACCCGCTTCAGCGCGCGCGGGCAGCGCCCATGCGAGCACCTCGGGCAGCGGGTCGGGGACAGAGCGCTCGGGCGCAAACGTGCAGGCGCTCACCAGGACGGCGAGGCACGCACCTACGAGCGAGGAGTGCAGGGACATGGGCAGTGGAACGGCGGGGATCAGAGCACGCGTCGGCGCAGGACCGCGGCAGAGGCGATGATGAGGACCAACCACGAGAGCGGTGCCAGCGTCAAGCCGCGCCGGAAGACACCTTCGGCGAGGCCTTTGTCCGAATAGCCCCGCGCGACGCCGGCCATTTCGTTCATCGCGGAGCCGTCGATGAACGTGGGAGCGTGACTGGCGAAGACCCACCAGCGCGCGTCGCCGAGCGAGGACTTGAAGACGTCCCAGAGCAGCAAGGTCGCGAGCGAACCCGCAAGCGCCAGCACCGCACCGCGCGACAGACTCGCGACGAACAGCCCGAACGCGTGCACCGCGGTCAGACCGAGCAGCGACACGAGCAGAGACCGCGCCAGCTCGACCCGCAGCGCGCTCACCTCCGCGAACGTGAACCCGTCGCTGACGAGCGGTCCGAAGTCACCGGCGAACCGCGCGGCCCCGTACGCACCGAGACCGGAGAGCAGCGCCGCTGCGATCACGGCGACGGGGCCGAGCAGCGCGCGCCCGAGCAACGCTCCCGTGCGCGAGGCGCTGCGTGTGACGGCGATGCGCAGGACGCCGGTCTCACGGTCGCCGGCGAGGGCGCGCGCGGCTTGCACGAGCAGCAACGCGACGCTGAGGACGAGCCCCGCGCGCCAGCCGTCCACGAAGGGAGCCCACGCGGTCCCCGACGAGAGGGCGTCGAAGCTCTCTTTGCCGCCGAGGGCTTGGCGCTCGAGCTCTTCGAGTTTCTTGCCCGTGACCGATGCGCCGACGCGCAGCACGGGCACGAGCACGAGCAGCAGCGCAGACGCCTGCGCAGCGCGCGCGGTCGCGAGGCGCACGAGCTCGGCTCGGAAGACGCGGCCGGTGCCGTTCATGCGGCACCTCCCCGGCGTTCGTCGGCGGCGAGGTGCGGCGCCGCGTGGACCTCTCCGCGCCGCGCGAGGTCCGCGTCGACGAGGGCTTCGAAGGCGGCTTGCAACCCGCGCCGCTGCGGGGCGAGGCCGAGCAGGCCCACACCCGCTTCGACGAGGCGCCGCGCGATACGCGGCGCGTCGCCTGCCACGGAGCGCACGAAGAGGCCGCCCTCGGGCGCACGTTCGACCGTCGCGATGTCGTGCAGCGCCTGGCGCGCTTTGGTTTCGTCGTCCACGCGGACGTGCACGGTCGCGTCGTCGCCGAGGAGCGCCGCGACGGTGCCTTCGTACAGCTTGGCGCCGCGGTGGATGACGGCGCAGTGGGTGAGCAGCGACTGCATTTCGTGCAAGCGGTGGCTCGAAACGACGAGGGTGAGGCCGCGCTCGTAGAGCTCGTGGAAGAGCTGCATGATGTCGCGCACGCCCAGCGGATCGAGGCCGGAGAGCGGCTCGTCGAGCACGATCAGCTCGGGCTCTCCAGCGAGCGCCGCCGCGAGCGAGAGGCGCTTCTTCTGTCCGAGCGACAGGTCGGAGGCGCGGCGCCGGGCGAGGTGCCCGAGGCCCACGAGCTCCAGCGCCCGCTTCTCGTCGAGGCCGCGGCCCGGGGGCAGCGCGGGGCCGCGCAGCCGCCGCTGGTACGCCAGGTTCTGCGCGATCGTGTGCCCCGGCAGCAGCGCCGGGGTGTCGAAGACACACGCGAGGCGCCCGCCGAGGGTGTCCAGCCGCGAGGTGGGCACCCCGAGGACCTCGGTCCGACCCGCGGTCGGCGCGAGGAGCCCGAGCGCACACGACAGGGTGGTGGTCTTGCCCGAGCCGTTCGGACCGAGCAGGCCGAAGGCCTGGCCCCGTCCGACGGTCAGGTCGATGGCGTCCAGGGCGGTGAAGGCGCCGTAGCGCTTCACGAGCCCCTCGACGCGCAGCGCCGCGGTGTCCCTCATTCGGGACACGGTAGCGGATCGGGGGGGCGCGGGGCCAGGGATGTGGGCCGCGTCACTCGTAGGCCGCGCGACCCTCGCGCTCCCACCACTGCAGCCAGTCCTTCGCCCGTCCGCCCGGGCGCAGGCCGGTGACCCCTTCGAGGGCGCGCTGCACCGCCGCGCGCTCGGCGGTCACCGCCGTGCGGTACTCGAGCGAGCCGATCACCCCGGCGTCGAGCACCGCGCCGCCGATGAGGACGTTGACCTGCGGATCCGCCACGGACTGGAGCTGCGCGACCTCGACGTCGAAGTCCTGGATGTAGGCAAACTGTCGTCCCACGAAGATGTGTCCGTGGGGCGGACGGCTGCCGCTGCCGCCCGCGGCGCCCGCGGTCGTCGCGAGCGCGGCGAGGCGCCCGACGAGGGGGGCGACGGCGCTGCGGTAGCCCGCGTGGCCCAGGGCTTCGGCCGCATGGCGGCGCAGCGTCGGCGAGGACGAGCGCTCGAGCACCTTCACGAACGGCAGGACGAGGCCCGGGTCGCCGGCCGCGCCGACGGCCCGGGCGGCCTCCGCGCGCACCTCCTCCGAGGCATCGCGCAGCGCGTGCACGAGCATCGGCCGCACGTCTTCGCCCGCGAAGAGCCGTGCGTGCACCAGCGCCGCGAACGAGCGGCGGCCGGGCAGCACATGCTGGAGCTGCGCGGCACAGGCCGTGCGCAGGGCGTCGCGGTCGGTGTCGCTGGCGGTGGCCTCTTCGAGGCGCAGCACCGCGGCCTCGCGCAGCACGCGCGAGCGGTTGGAGGACGCGCGGAAGACGGCCTCGAGGTCGAGCGCCCCGTCGGCTGCGCGGGTCACCTCGGGCACCCCGAGCAGCCCGGCGCGCCGGCGCAGCACGGCGAGCGTCGGCGCGTGGCGTGGGTAGTCGCGCAGGACGACCTCGGCGGCGGTGACGGCCTCTTCGAGCAGCCCTGCGGCGAAGCCGGATTCGATCGCCGCCGCGCGCGCTCCGACGGGATCCGGGTCCCGGAAGGCGGCGGCGAGCTCCGTCTTGAAGCGCGCGACGGCCTCTTTCTCGAGGCTCACGTGGGTGACCGCCCCCGCGGGCAGGGGGCACCAGGTGTCGCCTTGGCGCCACTCCCAGCAGCGGCCGTCGAAGCGGGTCACCGCGCGCAAGCTGCCTCCGCCGTTCAGGTGCAGGATGCGCCGCAGGGCGCGGGTGTCTTGGCTCTCGGGGCTGTCCTGCGGGACCGCAGCGGGCGGGGATGGGGGACCCGCGTCGAGCGCCGGGGCGACCAGGCCGAGGGCCGCGAGGAGGAGGTGCTGGAGCATGGAAGGGCGGCGGATGGGACCGCGGAGAGGAGTACCTCGCGAAGGCCCGGTGGTTGCGGTTCGAGGGGCGAATCCGCGTGGCTTGCGGCTGGTAGACGGTCGAACGGTACCAGGTACGAGTTGGCGGCGGAGGGCGAGCACGCGCGCGCGGAGCGCGCGCATGCGCGCCC
>CAYOBN010000102.1:0-16475 GCA_964402175.1 uncultured Planctomycetaceae bacterium
CGCTCTCTAACGTTATTAGGGGTCAGCGTCCCCACCCCGCCAACTCGTACCTGGTACCGTTCGATTCCACCCACCCCCAAATCCCCCCCGTCCCTCAGTGGTGCACGCCCGGCGCCTCGTGCCCCGTCCGCGAAACCCACTCCTCATACGTCCCCGGATACACGAGCGGCCGCTCCGCCGTACTCTCGCCCCCGCCCGACAGGTCGAGCACCCGGTTCGCGAGCCCCTTCAAGAAGGTCCGGTCGTGCGAGACGAAGATCATCGTGCCCTCGAACGCACCGAGCGTCTGCACGAGCATCTCCTTCGTCGCGAGGTCCAGGTGGTTCGTCGGCTCGTCGAGCACCAGGAAGTTCGGCGGATCGAACAACATCTGCGCGAGCAGCAACCGCGAGCGCTCACCGCCCGACAGGACTCGGATCGGTTTGTCGATCTCATCCCCCGGGAAGTCGAACGACCCGAGCAGGTTGCGCTTCGACGGCGTCGTCGCCGTGGGATACGCCTGGTCGATCTGCTCGTACACCGTCAGGTTCGGATCGAGGATCTCCAGCGCGGACTGCGCGAAGTACCCCATCTTCAGCGAAGCGCCGAGCTTCAGGTCGCCGGAGTCCGGGTGCAGCACACCGGCGATCATCTTCAGCAGCGTGGACTTACCCGCGCCGTTGACGCCCATCACACACCAGCGCTCGCCGCGTTTGATCTCGAGGTCCAAGCCGCGGTAGACGACGCGTGAACCGTAGGCCTTCTTGACACCCGCCAGCGTGACGACGTCGTTGCCCGAGCGCGGCGGCGTTCCGAGGCGGAACGGCACGAGCACACGCTTCTTGGGCGGCTCGAGGCGCTCGATCTTGTCGAGCTTCTTGACCCGCGACTGCACCTGCGCCGCTTTGGCCGCGTGGCGCTCGAAGCGCTCGATAAAGCGCTCCTCTTTCTTCAGCATCGCCTGCTGGCGCGTGAACGCGGCCTCTTGCTGCGCGGCGCGCACCTCGCGCTCGCGGTCGTAGAAGTCGTAGTTGCCGCCGTACGAGACGAGCTCACCCGCATCGATCTCGACGATCTTCTTCACGACGCGGTTCATGAAGTCGCGGTCGTGGCAGGTCATCAACAGCGTCGACTCGGTGTTACGCAGGAACTCCTCGAGCCACAGGATCGACTCGATGTCGAGGTGGTTCGTGGGCTCGTCCAGGAGCAACACGTCGGGCCGACCGATCAGGACCTTGGCGATGGACACACGCATGCGCCAACCGCCGGACAGCGCGCCGATGTCGCCGTCGATCTGGTCCTCGGCGAACCCGAGGCCCGCCAGGACCTCGCGCGCTTGCGACGCGAGCTCGTAGCCGCCGAGCTGCGCGTACTCCCCTTGCACGTCACCAAAGCGCTCGAGGATCTGGTCCATCTCGTCGGCGCGGTCGGGGTCCGACATCGCCGCTTCGAGCTCCGTGAGCTCGTGGTGCAGCTTGCCGAGGCGTCCGCTGCCCGCGATCGCCTCTTCGAGCACGGTGCACCCCGTGGCGTCCGCGGCGTCCTGGCGGAAGTACCCGATGGTGAGCCGCTTCGGCACGACGATCTCGCCGTCGTCAGGGGTCTCTTCGCCGACCAACAAGCGGAACAGGGTCGACTTACCGGAGCCGTTCGGACCGACGAGGCCGACCTTGTCCCCGGGGTCGAGCTGCATCGTTGCGTCGAGGAGCAGCGCCTGCCGCCCGAAGTTCTTCGCGACACCGTTCAGGGAGATCATGGGGCGGAGAGGGTAACGAACAGGGCCACGCCGCGCCGCGCCGCGCAGCGCAGCACCTGGAGGTACCCTGGCCCCGTGCCCGTCCCGTCCCAGGAAGAGCTCGAGCGGCGGATCCTCCTCGAGGCGGGCCCGCTGCTCGCCGTCGACAAACCGCCCGACCTGCCGACCTCGGGCCGCGCGCTCGACGACCCCGACTGCCTCCAGGCCGCCCTGCTGGAGCGGGCCGCGCGGCGCGGCGGCGGGTTCGTCTGGGCCGTGCACCAGCTCGATGCCGACACGAGCGGAGTCAACCTGTTCACGACCGAGCGGGCCCTCGTCGAGCCGCTGAAGCGCGCCCTCGGCGACCCCGGCGCGCACAAGCGCTACCTCGCCCTGGTGCACGGCGAGCCCGCCTTCGAGGCCCTCTCCTGCTGCGCCCCCATCGGCGAGCTGCGCCCCGGGCACCTGGGCGTCACACCCAGCGGCAAGCGCGCCCTGAGCACCTTCCAGGTCCTCGCGCGCGCCCCCGGTTGCGCGGCCCTGGCCGTCCGGATCCTGACCGGGCGCACCCACCAGATCCGCATCCACCTGCAGGCCCTGGGCCATCCGCTGGTCGGCGAGGGCTGGTACCGCGACCCGCCCTGTACGCGCCACCCGCGCCAGGCCCTACACGCGGCTGAGCTGGTGCTGCCCGCGCTGCCGGGGATCCCCGGGACACCCTGTCGGATCGAGGCGCCCCTCGCGCGCGACCTGGAGGCGCTCCAGGCGGAGCTCGGGCTCACGTGGTCCTGAGCTCGCTCACGTCCCGGTCGTCGCCGGCAGCGGCTCGAGCGCGGCGAGGAACTCCTCCACCGCCTCGCGCCGGCCGACTTCGCCCGCGGGCCAGCGCAGGTACAGCACGCAGCAGTGCTCGCCGACGGAGAGGTTGACGCGCACGGTCTCCGAGAAACCCGGGACCCCGTCTTCGAGGGTGAACGTCCGCAACCGCACGAACGGCGCCGCGTAGCCGGCCCAGGTCAGGGTGCCCGCATCCTGGAGCCGCGGATCGGGGGCCTTCGGCGGCCCGCCCATGCCTCCGCCCATGCCGCCGCGCCCATCGGAGCCGAAGCGGAGGTTCGTGAACTGATCGCGCAGCACGCGCTCGGCGCTCTTGCGGGGATACCAAGCGAGCGCCGCGCGCGCGGGCTCGCCGCCCGGCGCCGCGGGCAGCGCGTCCCAGTCGATCTTGCCCGGTTTTGCGATCGCGGCGGCGGGTGCGACCTCGAGCGCCGCCCGCGGACCTTCGAGCCGCACGAGCTCGCGGCCCGAGAGCTCGCGCTCGCTGCCGACGACCTGCATGCCGAAGGGGAACGGGCCCGAGCGCGCAAAACGCTCCCCGAGCGCAGCGGCCCCGTCGAACGGCGGGCTCGGGCGGCCGAGCGCCGCGAGGCCCGCGACCGCACCGACGAGGAGCAGCATGCCAAAGAGGAGCCCGACCACGCCGAGCGAAGATTCGTGCTGCGGCTCGCCCGTGTCCTGCGAGGTTTGCTCCATGGGCACCTCCGATCAGCGGTTCGGACCGACGCGGAACGGCGCGAGGAACGCGCGCACGTCTTCGTCCGTGAGGCCCGGCCCCTCGGGCGTGGCGCGCTGCATCACGAGCAGCACGTCGTAGCGCTTCGACTCGGGGTCCTCGGGGTCCTGGGCGACGTCGCTCAGGACCTTCAGGGACACACCCGGCCCGGTGATCGTCGCCGTTCCGCGCGGGAACTGCACGATGATCTCGCTCTTCATGGTCGCATGGCGCATCCCGGACAGCGTCACGCCCTGGACGTCGAGCTGGAACGGCTCGCCCGGATCCCCGTCGACGTGGCTGCGGAGGATGTCGTCGGACTGGCTGCTCGGCACCTTGGTCAGCATCGCGGCCACGCCGTCATCGCCGAACTTCGCCACGCCGTCGACGACCGTCGCGCCGCGCACGAAGTAGAAGATCGCGAGCCCGCCCGAGAACGGGATCTCGGCGCCGAAGACGAGCTCGAACTCTGGATCCGAGTACGACTCGAGCTCGCGCGTCCCCGGGTCATCGGCGAGTCCGGTCGCCTTACCGAGCAGGACCTCGTCGTAGGGCAGCGCCCGCGCGAGGGTGTCGTACATCTGGCGCGGGCTCGTCGCATTGCCGAAGTACTGCATCCCCCACGCCGCGAGGGCGATGAGGAAGAAGCCGGGGATCAGGCAGCCGCAGCCCGTCAACAGCATCCACTTGGGCGGGCCCTTGCGGCGCGGCTGCGGGGCCTCGCTCCATTCGTCGTTGTCGCTCATGGGGTCGTCGTCGAAGAAGCCGCGGCGCTCATTCTTTCCATTCGTAGAAGCCGTGCCCGGATTTCTTGCCGAGCTCGCCCCGCGCCACTTTATCGCGCAGGAGCTGCGGCGGCGCGAAGCGCGACCCCAGCTCTTGGGACAGGTAGTCCGCGATCGCAAGGCGCACGTCCAGGCCGACGAGGTCCGTCAGGCGCAGGGGCCCCATAGGGAACCCGTAGCCGAGGGTCATCGCTTTGTCGATGTCCGCGGGGCTGGCGACGCCCTCTTCGACCATCCGGATGGCCTCCATGCCGATGGCGATGCCGAGGCGCGACGAAGCGAAGCCCGGGGCGTCGCGCACGTCGATCGGCTCCTTGCCGATGCGCACGGAGAGGGCCAGAGCGCGCTCAGCGGCGCTGTCCGACGTCTGCTTCGCGCGCACGACCTCGACCAGCTTCATCAGGTGCACCGGGTTGAAGAAGTGCATCCCGACCACGCGCTCGGGGTGCGCTGCGGCGTCCGCGATGGCGCTGATCGAGAGCGACGACGTGTTGGTCGCCAGCAGCGCCTCCGGCCGACAGAGGCGGCCGAGGTCAGCGAAGATCCGCCGTTTCAAGTCGATCTTCTCGGGCACGGCCTCGATGACGACGTCCGCGTCCGCCACACCCGCCGCGAGGTCCGTGACCCCGCGCAACCGCGCGAGGGTCGCGTCGCGCTCGGCGGCGCTCAGCTTGCCCTTCTCGACGCCCTTGTCCAGGTTGCCGCGCACCTTGCCGAGCCCGGCCTGCACCGCGGCCTCCGCGACGTCGAACAGCGCGACTTGGATGCCCGCTGCCGCCAGGACATGGGCGATGCCGTGGCCCATCGTGCCCGCGCCGAGCACACACGCCTTTTCGATCTGTTGATTCTGCATGTCGTCTCCGTTGCGCCTCAGTGACCCGGAACGAGCACCACCTTGCCCGAGATCTCGCGCGACTCGAGCAAACGGTGCGCCTCTCGCACGGCGGACATCGGCAGCGTGCGATCGACCACGGGTCGCAGCGCGCCGCTGGCGAGGCCCGCGAGGATCGGCTCGAACGCCGAGCGCGGCCCCATCGTCGACCCGAGGATCGCTTGGTTCTTGATGAAGAGGTGCGGGAGCTGGACCTCGACCGTTGGTCCGGTCGTGCCGCCGCACGTGACGAGGCGACCGTTGCGCGCGAGCACGCGCAGCGATCCAGCCCACGTCGCGGGCCCGATGTGTTCGAACACCACGTCGACGCCCGCGCCGTCGGTGAGCTGCCGCACACGCTTGGGCCAATCCGGGTCGCGGTGGTCCAACGCGACCTCCGCGCCGAGCGCGACGCCGAGCGCGCGCTTCTCTTCGCTGCCCGCGGTCGTGATCACGCGGCACCCGTGCTGTCGCGCGAGCTGGATGCCCGCCGAGCCGACGCCCGAGCCTGCGCCCAGGACGAGCACCGATTCACCCGGCGCGATCCGCGCGCGGCTGTGCAACATGCCCCACGCGGTCAGGAACACGAGCGGCGCCGCCGCGGTCGACACGGGGTCCAGGCCGCGCGGCAACGGGCGCACGTAACGCGCAGGGAGGACGACGTACTCGGCGTCGAAGCCGTCGCAGTGCTCGCCGCGGATCTCGTAGTCCGGGGCGAGGTGGTCCTCGCCGCGCGCGACGAAGGCGCTGTCGCGGGACGTGTAACCGGGCTCCAGGAGCACGTTCTCGCCGATCGCGGGCCCGCTGACGCCGGCCCCGAGCGCCTCGACGACCCCCGTGCCATCGCAGCCGGGCACGCGCGGGAACGACACCGGGAACCCGGGCATCCCGCGCCGCACCCAGAGGTCCAAGTGGTTGAGCGACACACCGAGCACACGCACGAGGACCTCGCCGGGGCCGGGCTCGGGCCGCGGCCGCTCGACCACGTGCAGGACCTCGGGTCCGCCGTGCGCCGTGATGTGGACGACCTGCATGGGGCGTAGGCGTCAGCGACCCTGGAACCCGGGCTTGCGCTTCGTCGCAAAGGCGTTGATGCCCTCGCGCGCGTCTTCGGACGTGAAGAGGCGCTGTTGCAGCTCGCGCTCGAACGCAAGGCCCGACTCGAGCGGCAGGTCCGCGCCGCTGACGACCGCGCGCTTGATCAGACCTACAGCGAGCGACGCGCGGTGCGGCGGGCAGAATTGCTGCGCCTGCTGCACGACCTCCGCGAGGAACGCGGCTTCGTCGTTCGCGTCGATCTGGCGGTCGACGAGCCCGAGGCGCTCGGCTTCGTCGTAGTCGAACGTGCGCCCGGTCGCCATCAGCTCGAGCGCCCGCGGCCGACCGACGAGGCGCACGAGCCGCTGCGTCCCGCCGGTGCCGGGCAGTACACCGAGGTTGACCTCGGGCAGCCCGCACTTGCCGGACCCGCGGCGCGCGAAGCGCAGGTCGCACGCGAGCGCGACCTCGAGCCCGCCGCCGACGCAGTGCCCGCCAAGCGCCGCGATGACGAGCTTCGGAGTGTGCTCGAGCCGCAGCAGCGTCTCGTTGGCGTGCAAGCAGAACGCGTACTTGAACGTCGGCGTCACCGCGTCGAGCATCGAGATGTCGGCGCCCGCGCAGAAGAAGCGCTCGCCCGCGCCCGCCAGAACGAGCACGTGCACGGCGGGATCGAAGCGCGCCTTCAGGATCGCTTCGTCCAGGTCGCGCATCATCTCGTACGAATACCCGTTGGCCGGCGGGTTCGTCAGAGTGATGAGGGCGACCCCTCCGTCGACGGTGTACGTGGCTTTCCCGTGGGGCAGCGGCTCGGCTTGGGGCGACGTCATGGGCCGAGCAGGATACCCGCCGGGCCGGGGCCCCGCTCAGCGCGGCGCCAGCTCGACCCAGCACGTCGTCTGGTCGGTGGGCAGCGGATAGTCCTCGACGAGCCGGTACAGGCGGAACTGTGCGAGGTCGAACCCGCGCCGGGCCGCGACCGCCGCGGCGAGCTCCGGGGCGCCGAGGGCGGCGCCCGCCCCGTAGGCGGCCTCTCTGGCGTCCGGCTGCGCGGCCGAGCCGAGCGCCGAGAAGGTGAGGCGCGGCGAGAACGCGTCGGGCGCGAGCTCGCTCGGGTGGGAGTCGGGGCGCAGCTCGGTCACGTAGTCCGAGCCGCGCGTCGCGAGCGGCACCGCCCCCACCCCGATCGCTGCGTGCACGTAGAGGTCGATGACGAGGCGCTCGGTGGGCGCGCGCACGCCGGTCGTGAACCAGACGTGGGACGCGTCGCTGCCCGCGAACAGCGGGTGGTGATCGACCGTCGCGGCGCCGAGGGTCAGCGTGATCGGTTCGTTGACCCGCGGCTCGTCCTTCCCGAGCCGCAGCGCGACGCGGTGCGGACCTTCGAGCACGTCGAGGGAGTGCAGCGGCGCCGAACAGAGCTCGGGCAAGAGCAACCGCGCGGGCTCACGCGCGAGGACGTGCCCGTCGAGCGTCTCACGCCGCGCGCGCTCGCCGCCCTCCGTCGGCCGCGCCATGTAACCGCCGAAGACGAACGGCGAACCGACGCTCAGGCGGCGCAGACGCTCGTGCCGCAGGACCCACGCCGTGTCGATGCGCCCCGGGCTGGTGGCGGACGGCGCCAGGAAGTACCCGCTGTAGAACGCCGCGGAGCGCACGCCCGCGAGGACCGACATGCCGCGGAAGACGTCGCGGCGCGCTTCGCGCTCCGCGACCTCGCGCTCCTCGGTGAGCCAGCCGGTGAGCGCCGCCTCGAGGTCCCCGCGCCCCCCTGGGAACTCCGCCAGGAGCGCCGCAAACGCCTCGCGCGCCCGCCCGGCCGCCGCCAGCAGCGCGTGGGCCGGGTCCCCGTCGGCGAGCCCCTCCTGTGCGAGCCGCGCCTCGGCCCCCGTCAGGACGAGCGCGAGCCCCTGGGGGGTCGGCAGCGCGTGCAGCGCCTCGAGCGGGTCCGCTGCTCGCACCGCCTTGACGACTCGACCCGCGAGCGACTTGTCGAGCCCCAGCGCGCGGATCAGTTCACCGGGGCGCAGCCCCCCGTATCCCCCCGCAGGCCCTACGGCGCGCTCGAGGAGCGCTCGGTAGGCCCGTTGGAGCTCGCCGCCGAGCTGGACGAGCCGCGCGTGGAGCGGGTCTTGCATCGGCGGAGAGTGTCGCGGTAGCGCGGCGCGGGATCCAGCACCGCATTTTCCCTACTGCGGCAAGAGCGCCGCCAGTCCCGGCAGCGACGCGGCCAGGGCGCGGGCCTCCGCGCCGCCGAGCGCGAGGCCGTCCGCGAGCAGGACACGCGCCTCATCGGTGCGCTCGCCCGCGACCCGCAGGGCCGCGAGGCCGACCTTCGCGGCCCAATTGCGGGGCGCGAGGCGCTCGACGAGCCGCAGCGTTCGATCGGCCTCGGGCGCGCGGCCGAGCGTCAAGTACACGAGCCCGAGGCGCGTGTGGATGAGCTCGTGGCTCGGCGCGAGCGCCGACGCCTCTTCGAGGTGCGCGAGCGCAGGCTCGAGCGCGCCGCGCTCCAGGTGGATCATCGCGGCATTGAAGCGCGACTCGAGGTGGCCGGGATGGCACGCGGCGGCGCGCTCGAACGCGGTGAGGGCGTCGTCGACCCGCCCCTCGTCCGAGTGCAGCGCCCCGAGGTTGTTCCAGACGAGCGCGGCCAGGGTGCTAGCGTTGTCGAGGGCGAGCGCACGTTCGTAGCGCTCGCGCGCCTCGGCGCGCCGGCCGAGCGCGTCGTAGGTGACCCCCAGGTTGTACTGCGCTGCGAACGAGTCGGGGTCGAGCTCCAGCGCGCGCTGGAACGCGGCCTCGGCATCCGCGTAGCGCGCGCTGCGCTGCAGGACATCGCCGAGCCCCAGGAAGAGCCCGGGCTGTGCATCGTTCAGCGCGACCGCGTCTTGGTACAGCCGGATCGCGTCGGCGAGCGCGCCCTGGTCGCGGCGGATCTGCGCCAGCTCTGCGAGCGCAAACGCCGAGTTCGGATCGACCTGCAGCGCGCGCTCGATCGAGCGCTGCGCGAGCTCCGTGCGGCCCGCGGCGCGGTGCAGCGCGCCCAGGTTCAAGAGCGCCTCCGCGTTCTTGGGATCGAGCCGCAGCGCCGCTTGGAACTCCGCCTCGGCGCGCTCGACCTCGCCGCGCGAGAGGTGCACGCGCCCGAGGTTGTTGTGAAGCTCGGGCGAAGACTCTCCCGCGGTCGCAGCGGGCTTGGGCGCGCCGCTCGGTAACGGCGCAGAGCCGTCGCCTTCTCCGAGGTAACCGAGGGCCCGCAGCCCCTCCATCGCCGCCGCGGTCGCCGCGGGATCACCAGCCGCGAGCGAGCTGCCGCTGCGGCGCTCGCCGGTCTCGTGTGTGGCGACGTAGCGGATCGGACGCGGCGCCGCGAAGAGCGCCTCGACGACGCGCCCGTCCATGTCCTTGCCGACGGGGAGCCCGAGGTAGTGCAAGAGCGTCGGCGTCACGTCGAGCACCGAGGCCGCCGGAATGCGCACACCGCGCTGGATCCCGGGTCCCGCCGCGAGGAACACCCCGTGGGTCTCGTGGTCGAGGTGCGCCTTCTGCACGTCGACGAGGCGCTCGCTGCGGATCCGCCGCTCGCCGCTCTTGAAGCCGTGGTCGGACACCAGGAACACGGCCGTCGTCTCCAGGTCGATGTGCGCGAGCAAGCGCCCGAGCAGCTCGTCCTGATAGCGGTACCACTCGCGCACGACGCGCGAATAACGCGCGACCCCCGTGTCGTCGACCCACGGCAGACGCGGCGGGTCGTACTTCATGAACAGGTGGCTGAAGCTGTCGACCTGCTCGAAGTAGACGAGCGCGACATCGAACTCACCGTCGCGCAGCGTCTCTTCGGCGATGCGCGTGTACCCCTCGGCGGTCACCGCGTACTGCTGGAACAGGTGCAGCGCGTTGAAGGGCTGCCGCACCGCATTACGCGCCGGGTCGTAGCGCTCGCGCCGCCACGTGTCCTCGTCGACGTCGATGAATCGGCGCACAAAATCGAACGCGACCTGCTGCTCGACCGGCAGGCACGCATCGATGCGCGGAAACCAGTCCGCGGGTGACACCTTGCCCTCGGGCCCCGCATCGCGCGCGGTCGAGCCGAAGCCGTGGAACCCTAGCGCGTCGGACGCGATCAGCCCGTGGCGCAGCGGCTCGGCCGGATACGTGGCCCACCAACCGATCACGGCGGTGCTGCGCTCCGCGCGGTCGAGGATGTTCCAGAGCGCCTCGACCTTGCGGTTCGTGCTGCGCACGGGCACCCGCGTGCCGTCGGGTTGATCGACGAGGAACCAGGTGATGCCGTGCTGGGCCGCGGACTTACCCGTGGCGACGCTGGTCCAGATCACCGGCGACAGCGGGATGTCGTGCAGCGTCTCGAGGTCCGCACGTGTGCCGCGCGCCAGCAGCCCCGCAAAGTGGGGCAATTCGCCCGCCGCGATGAGCTGGTCGATGATCGTCCAATCGGCGCCATCGACGCCGATCACGACCGCGCGCGGGCGCTCGGCGGCCGGGTCGGAACACCCAGAACCGAGCGCCAGCGCGCACACCACGAACACCGCTCGCCGAAGGGGACGCATCGCGGCAGGAGCGTAACGTGCAGGGACCGCCTGCGATCAGTTGAACTGCACCGCGAGGCCCGACGTGAAGTTCGACGTGGCATTGCCCGCGAGGATGTCGCGGTGCCACGCCTGGAAGTACCAGGTCTGGCCAGGCTGCACGGCGACCGGCCCGGTCGGCGTCGGGAACGACGCCAGGTTGACGGTCAGGTCGATGCGCCCCGTGGCGCCCGAGTTCTTGATCTGACCCGGCCCGACGAAGCGGCCGATGGGACTGCCGAGGCAGAGGACCCCTTGGCTCCCGCCCGGCTGCCCGACGTTGCCCGACGCGGGCGCGACGAGGAAGAAGCCGAAGGCGTTCAGCGGCAGGGAGGTCGCGGAGAGGACGAAGGCGTTCACGCTGACGGTGTTGCTGCCCGTCGCGGTCGTACGGCCGATCACACCGGTGGAGTTCGACACGGGGTTGCAGCCCGGGATCGAGGTGCCGAGGCCGGCCTCGAACGAACCGATGTCGGTCTGGCCTGCGACCCGCGCGACGCCGCGCTGGTCCGTGGGCTCGAAGACGACCGGGTCGCCGGCGTCGAGCGCGGGGCTCGTCGGTAGGAGCGCGCGCGTGAGCGTCGGACCGCCGTTGTCGGCGAGCGGCGCGAGGCCCGGCGCGATGGGGCTCGCGTTGGTGCCGACGAGGTCGCCGTTGACGCCGTTCGTGAACCCCGTGACGATGCCGCGTGTGCCGATCAGATTGTGGCCGAGCGACTGAAACGCGCCGGTCACGTCACGGCCGAAGAAGACCCCGGTGTTGCCCGCGATGATCGTGTTGCGGACTTCAGCGGGCGTCGAGAGGTTGTGATCGAAGCCGCCGGCGCTGTACGTCGCGACGTTGTCCGCGATCGTGACGTTGAAGAGGCGCGTCGGGTACGGCTCGCCGCCGTAGGTGAGGAGGCCGCCGCCGAGGTTGCCCGTGATCGTGGAGTTGCGGATCTCCGTCGGGTTCGACTTGTAGGCCATGATCCCACCGCCGACGTAACCCGAGTCGTTGCCGGAGATCGTCGACGCGGTGATGAACAGCGGCGTCTTGTACGTGAAGATCCCGCCGCCGTAGCCGCCGCCGAAGCCTGTGATCGTGTTGCCGCTGACGGTGCAGTTCGTCAGACGCAGCGCCGAGCCGTACACCGCCGAGATGCCCGCCCCGTCGCCGCCGAAGCTATCGGTGGCAGTGTTGCCGGAGACGCGACAGCCCTCGAGGACGATCGCCCCCGAGCGGTAGTCGTTGGCGATGCCGCCGCCGCCGGAGTTACCGGTGGCCTCGTTGCCGGTGAGCGTCGAGTTGCGCAGGGTCACCGCCCCGCGCACGTACACCCCGCCGCCGTTGACGGCGAGGCCGTTGCGCAGGGTCAGGCCGTCGACGACGAGGCTCACCGTGGGCTCGACGACGATCACGCTGCCGGCGCGCCCGCCGTCGACGATCGTCACCGCTTGGCCCGCGGTGCCGATCAGCGTCACATCGCGGTCGACCGTGAGGTTCTCGGTGTAGGTGCCGGGCGCGATCCGGACCGTGTCGCCTGCGGCCGCGACCGCGAGCGCGTCCGCGATCTCGCAGAAGGGAGCAGCGGCCGAGCCGTTGCCCGTGGCGCAGTTCGGTGCCTGCTGGTTCACGAACCAGTCGGCGAGGGGGGCGAGCGCAAAGAGCGCGAGGACAGGGGGACTCAAGAGGAGGCTGAAGGTCATGGCACGTGGGGGGGAGCGGGGAGCGCTCCCTGGAGCCAAACTACCGCACCTCTCCGAGAGAGCAAGAGTCTCTCTCAGAGAATCCGCCGGCGCCCCCGCCAGGGGTGCCGCTGACCCCCGCCGTGGCCTACACTCGCGGCCCATGGCGGCCCATTTGGACCAGAACGCGACGACCGCGGTCTCCTCGGACGTGCTCACAGCGATGCTGCCGTGGCTCGTCGCCCCGAGCGCGAACCCCTCCGCGGGCCACCGCGGCGGGCGCGCGGCGGCCGAGGCGGTGGAGGCGGCGCGCGGTGAGGTCGCGCGGCTCTTCGGGGCCCGGAGCAGCGGCGAGGTCGTCTTCACGTCCGGCGGCACGGAGTCGATCCACACGGCGCTCGCCGCCGCGCTCGCCGCGCGCCCCGAGCGGCGCCGGATCGTGACCTCGACGGCCGAGCACAGCGCGACGCGGCGCTTCTGCGAGGCCCGCGAGGCCGCGGGCACCCACGACGTCGTCTGGGTCCCCGTCGACCGCGCGGGGCGCCTCGAGCGCGAGGCGCTCTTCGCGGCGCTCGACCCGAGCACCGCGTGCGTGACGCTGCTGCTCGCCAACAACGAGACCGGTGTCATCAGCGACCTCGCGGGGGTCGACGCGGCGGCGGCGGCGGTCGGGGCGGCGTTCCACATCGACGCCGTGCAGGCGCCTGGCAAGCTGCCGCTGGACGTGCGCGCGCTGGGCTGCGACCTCGCGTCGATCTCGGGCCACAAGCTGCACGCGCCGCGCGGGACGGGGGCGCTCTACGTGCGCGAGGGGTTCCCGTTCACGCCGACGCTGCGCGGCGGGCCCCAGGAGCGCGAGCGCCGCGCCGGGACCGAGAACGTGCCCGGCATCGTGGGCCTCGGCGTCGCCGCGCGCGTCGCGCGCGCCCGGGCGGCGGACCCCGCGGCCCTGGCGGCGCTGGCCGCGCGCCGCGACCGGCTCGAGCGGGGCCTCCTGGCGCTCCTGCCGGGCGCGCGGGTGCACGGGGCCGGGGCCCCGCGGGTGCCGAACACGCTGAACATCGGGTTCCAGTTCCCGGGCGGCGGCGCGGTCGATGCGCAGACGCTGCTGGCGCTCCTGGACGAGGCGGGTGTCGAGGCCTCTGCGGGCTCGGCCTGCAGCGCGCAGCGCGTCGCCCCGTCGACGGTGCTGCTCGCGCTCGGCTGCACCCCGGACGAGGCTTCGTCCGCCCTGCGCTTCTCGCTCGCACACACGACCTCGGACTCCGAAATCGACGCGGCCCTGGCCGGGGTCTCGGAAGCGATCGCGGTGCTGGCGGCGCTGGGTTGACGCCCGCATCGGCGGCCATTCGGGGATAGACTCCGGGGTGCGGTCCGGCCGATAGACCTCCGAGACCCCCACCCCGAGCCCCATGTCCGCCGAAGTCATCGAGACCTACCGCACCCGCGTGACGGGTTTCTGGAGCCCGCGGCACACGCTGCTCGACAAAGACGGCCAGACCCTCGGCGTGCTCAGCGTGCGCCGCAACCGCGTCGGGATGATCGTCGGGGCGGAGTACCGGCCCGAGAAGGGCGAGGTGCTGCACTTCCGGCGCGAGCCGGGCCTCCTGCGGGCGCAGTTCTCGCTCTGGACCGAGGGCAAGGAATGGCTCGGTTCGTCGATCCGCCAGGGGGTCGTGCGGCGCACGATCGAGCTCTGGACCAGCACCCGGCCGTACCGGCTCGTGCCGCGCCTCGGGCTCGGGAAGGGCTGGCGCATGGTCGCCGCGAAGACCGGCCTCGTGGCCGAGGTCGCGCACCCCTGGTTCGGCCGCGGGGCGACCCTGACCGTCCACCGCAAACTCGACTTCGAGCTCCTCTTGCTCGGTTACTTCGTCGGCACGCTCGCCCTCTGGGAGACCGTCCCGCCCACCGCCCTCGAGGCGGTCGAGCGCAGCGGCAGCGGCAGTCCGGCGCAGGCGAGCTGAGGGGCGCGGGGTCCCGAGCCCGGGCGGTCCGAAGCTGGGACGCCAACCTGGTCGATACAAAATGCGGGAAGAGCGCTCCCGCTCCGGCGTCCCACCAGACCAGGTGTGGACCCGCTCCCGAGCGGGGCCCCCGCCCCCTCCTCGACCTCCTCCGACTCGAATCCCTGCAATGCGTGCTGTCCTAGCCACCCTCCTCGTGCTGCTTGCGGCCGGGGGCCTTTTCTTCGCGCTCTCGAAGGACAAAACCGGCGAGGGCGACGGCACCGCGCCCCTGTCCGGCCCGACGACGGACGGCCCGAGCCAACCGGCGGCGGTGACGCCGCAGGCGAACCTCGAAGTCGCGCCCGCGCCGACGGTCGAGCGCCGCGAAGGGCCCGCAGCGGCCCCGGAGACGAAGCCTGAGGATCAGCTCGCGCGCCTCGACTCGGGCCGTGGCTCGGTCACGGGTGAAGTGGTCGACGAGAAGGGCGCGCCGGTCGCGGACGCCGAGGTGCGCATCAGCCGCTACGGCTCGAACAGCTTCCTCTTCGCGGAGGGTCCCGGCGAGCGCGTGAAGGACATCACGGGCAAGACCGGCAAGGACGGGCGCTACGCGATCGCGAACGTGCCGGTCTACAACGACTACGCGCTGATCGTCACCCACGCGAAGTTCAGCCGCTTCGAGCGCAGCCCCGTCGCGGTGAAGGAGAACAAAGAGACGGCGGAGCCGCGGGTCGTCCTCGTCCCGGGTGTCGGCCTGACCGGGCGCATCACGGACACCGGCGGCAACGCGGTGCCGAACGCGCTGTTGAAGCTCAGCCTGACGCCCCTCGCGAGCCTCTTCGGCGACGACAGCGGCGACATCATCGAGGCGCAGAGCGACGCGGAAGGCCGGTACTCGTTCCTCAACCTGGCCCAGGGCAACTATTCGCTGAGCGTCGTCGCGGACGGCTACGGACGCCAGGAGCGGCCGAACATCAACATCGACGGCAAGTCGGGTGCGACGCAGGACGTGGTGTTGGAGATCGCTCACATGATCGCCGGCACGCTGCGAGCCCTCGACGGGACGCTGCTCGCGGGCGCGACCGTCGGCGCGTATTCGATGGACAACCGCACGAGCCAGTCGTTCTCGCAGGTCACGACCGACGAGCGCGGTGAGTTCCTCGTGACGGACGTGCCGCAAGGGCGCTACTTGCTGCAGGCGAAGCTCGCGGGCTTCGAGATGGTCGAGCGCAACCTGCGCGTCGAGACCGGCGACATGGCGGTGCAGATCCAGATGCGCGCGCTGCCGCGGATCCGCGGGCAGGTCGTGGCCGCGGCGACGGGCCAGCCGGTGCCGGGGTACGTCGTGCAGCTTCGTCAGCCGATCCCGAACTCGACGTCGACGCAGGCGCTGCCGGATACGCGGACCCAGGTGTCGAACCCCGAGGGTCGCTTCGAGCTCGGCGCGCCGGCTCCGAGCCCGAACGCGCAGAACGAGTTCCGCGTGCACGTGATCGCGCCGGGGTTTGCGGACACCCTCTCCGCGCCGTTCGTGGTCACGCAGGGCAGCGACGTGAACAACATCGTCGTGCGCGTGATCCAAGGCGGCACGCTGCGCGGACGCGTGATCGATTCGACGGGCAAGGCGGTCTCGGGTGTGCGTGTGTCGAGCCACCACAAGGAGTGGTCGGATGACCTCTTCATGCAGGCGCTCGGTCCGATGAGCCCGTACCTCGCGACGGAGGCCACCGCCGTGACGAACGACGAGGGCGTCTACGTGTTGGCGAACCTGATGCCGGAGACGTATCAGGTGATGGCGAAGCACCCCGAGTACGCGGGCGCGTCACAGACGAACCTCACGGTGACGGACGGCGGCGAGCTCACGGTGCGGGACATCATCCTGCCCGCGGGCGGCACGGTGACGGGTTTTGTGTACGGCCCGAACGGCAGCCCGCTCGCGGGGGCCCTCGTGCGCCTCACGCCGGAAGGCCAGTTCGCGGGTTCGATCGCGGGCGGGCCGTACACGGCGCGCTCGGACGACGCCGGCCGGTACGTGATCCAGAACGTGAAGCAGGGGACGTACGGCGCGTATGCGTCGCGGCCGAGCGGGCCGGCGTCGAACCCGTTCCAGGAGAGCGTCGATATGAAAGCGACGAAGGTTTCGTTGTCGGTGCGGGATGGCTCGGAGACGCCGCACGACTTCAAGCTGAACCAGTGAGGTGAGGTGATGCGTGGCCCGCTCTTGGGGCTGGGTCACGTTCGAACGGTACCAGGTACGAGTTTGCGGCGCGGCGGGCGTGGGCTCGCGCGCGCTGCGCGCGCGAGCCCAC
>CAYOBN010000103.1:0-15761 GCA_964402175.1 uncultured Planctomycetaceae bacterium
TACCGTTCGTTCGTTCGACGCGCCATCTCCCACATTGCGCCACGCCCAGTACTGCGCCACGCCCAGCACCCCTCATCCGAGCGCCCCCCTCACCTCCGCATACAGCGCGAGGTGCGCACGGGCCTCCCGCTCCGGATCGAGCCGCGCAGCCACTCTCCTGTACCCCGCAGCCGCCACTGCGCGGCTCTCCGACGGATGTGCGCGCCACCAGAGCAGCCGCTCGGTCAGCTCCTCCGGCGTATCGAACAACCAACCGTCGATCCCGTAGTCGATCAGCGCCGCGTTGCCGCGATTTCGCCGCGCGATCACCGGCCGCGCAGCCGCTTGCGCTTCGAGCAGCGCGTTCGACTCCCCTTCGGATTCGCTCGTGTTCAGCACCACGTCGGCGGCCGCGAGGGCCGTGCCCATCTCCGACTGCGGCAGCGTCCCGACGAAGTGCACTGACCCGAGTCGCAGAGCTCGCACCCGCAGGAGCTCTGCGTAGTCCTCGTCCAAGACCGGGCCCGCGAGGACGAGGTGCAGCTCGCGCTCACCGCGCTCGTGCAGCGCCTCGAACGCGCTGAGGGCGACGTGCTGCGCCTTCACCGGGCGCAGGCCCCCGGGCAACAACGCGAGCGCAGCCTGTCCCCGGACCGCGCCGCTCGCGAGGAGGCGCGCGCGGAGGTCACCGGGACCGCCGGCGCGCGCGGGAGCCAAGCTGATGCCCTGCGGGATCACGACGGTCGCGGGTGGTAACGCCACCTTCGCTTGCTGGAGCTCATCGAGCTGGCTGGACCGCAGCGCGATGAGTCCATCGCACCCCTCCAGCGTCGCGCGCACCCCAGCGCGCAGCTCCGGCTGATGCAGGTCGTGGGTGACGTCCGTGCCGGTCAACGTGATCACACACGGTGCGCCGCTGCGCCGTGCCAGCGGCAACGCGCACGCTCCGCCGCGGCGCGCGTGCAGCGCGTGCACGATGTCGGGCGGAGCTCCACCGCGGAAGGGCGGCACGCGCCCCGCGTCGATGTCCGCTCAGGTGACCGCGTGTGCTTCGAATTCCGGGCCCAGGAGCTCCCCGAGCTGCGCCATGAGGCGCACCACAGCGGTCGAGTTCCCGCCGGGAACCGCGAGGGGATAGGGCGCGACGAAGAGGACTCGCATGCCCCGCATTCTGACAAAGGTCAAGGCCGACGGGCATCTTCGCTCGTTATCCTGCCCGGATGCGCAAGCTCACCCTCGTCGTCAATGCGGACGATGCTGGCATCGACGTGCCGCGCAACGATGGGATCTTCGCCGCCCACACCCGGGGAATCGTCACAAGCGCGACGGTGATGGTCACAGGGCCCGGTTTCGAGGACTTCGTCCGCCGCTCCAGGAGCCACCCGAAGCTCGGAGTCGGTGTGCACCTGAATCTCAGCGAATGCTGTCCACCGGCCAGCCCTGCTGGCGTGCCCGGCGCGTTCGTCGAGAAGCACCTGCTCTGGGGCCGCGCCTCCGCGGGAGAGCTCGACCTACGGCTGCTCGAACTCGAGCTGCGGGCCCAGCTCGAGCGAGCCATCGCTGCAGGGCTGCGACCGACGCACATCGACGGCCACAATCACATTCACGCATTCCCATGCGTCGCCGAGGTCCTCGATCGACTCGAGCGCGAGTTTCCGTTCGTCGCGCGTCGTCGCCACCCCTTCGAGTTCGAGGGTGTGCCCGACCCTTGTGACAAAGCACGCCGTTTCGCGAGCCTCGTGGCCACACGGCGACGTCCGATCGGACCCGCAGCCTTTGCCGGCTTCTGTCTCGAAGGGCGCTGGTCGATCGAGAGGCTGCTCGCCGTGCTCACTGCGTGTACCGCCGCATCGTTGGAGCTCATGGTGCACCCCGGCTGCGCCGCCGAGGGCTCCGTACCGTTCTCAGCCGCTGCTGAGCGTGCGGTCGAGGTCGCTGTTCTGACCGATCCCAGAGTCATCACCTGGATCGCGGACCACAGTGTCGAGCTCACGACCTATGCGGCGTTTCCCTGGGCGAGGTGATGTGAGGCCCCGCTTGCCAGCGCGCGACGAAGAGCTCCTGCTGTAGCCGACAAACACCCGCTTCGTCAGGGCCTGTGAAGCTCGAGCGCCCCTCTGCGCGCAGCTTCAGCTGATGCGCTCCCGTGCCCGTGGCCAACACATCGAGCTCTTCCAGGCGAAACGCCCGAGTGATGCTGAGCGCGACCTCGATCTCGAGGCCGGCCGCGCGGAACGCCATGTCAACTGCCTCGGGGTTCGCGCGCGAGAGGCGCATCCCGACCACGCGGCCGGTGAGCGGAGCGAGCGCGTCGCCGAGCGACTCGGCAAGGCGACAAAAATACAGCGCACCATCCTCGCCACCGTAACGGTCGGGCCGGAGCTTGCCGAGCTCCGCGGAACCACCCGTCTGCGGCGGATTGAAGAGGATGAGATCGAAGCGCTCGTCACACACGGGTGCCAACAGATCGCCCACGACCCCTCGGCACGGACCCAGTCCGTTTCGTTCCGCATTTGCGAGCGCCAAAGTGACCGAAGGCGCATGCACGTCGCTGAACGTCACGTGTCCTGCTCCTGCCGCTGCTGCCACGACACCGAGGGCGCCATGCCCGCAGCCCAGATCGAGCACGCGCTCGCCGGGCAGCACGAGGCCTGCGATCGCTTCGTAGAGCGGCACGTTGCCCGCGTCGAAGTGCACTCCCTCAGCGCTCTCGAGCAAGAGCGCTCGACTCGCAACCCTCAGTTGGAGCAGCGTCTCAGCCACCGGGCGTGAGCTGCGGCAACAGCATGTTGGCCAGCGTCAGAACGAGGAAGAACCCGCACATGTCGGTGACGGTCGTCAGCAACGGCCCCGAAGCGAGCGCCGGATCGACGCCGAGGCGCCTCATCGCGAGCGGTAGGGTTCCGCCGACGACCACCGCCAGGACGGTGTTGAGCATCAGCGCAGCTCCGACGACGAGGCCCAGCCATGGGGTCCCCGAGTACGCCCAGGCCGCTCCGCCGACGAGCGCACCGAGGACCAGGCCGTTGATGAGGCCGACCGTGACCTCCTTCCAAGCGACACGCCAGGCCTCCCGGGGCAGGACGAGCCCGAGGGACAGCTCGCGCATACTCACCGCGACGGCTTGGTTGCCGGAGCAGCCGCTCATGTCTGAGAGGATCGGCAGGAAGACCGTCAATGCGATGACCTGCTGCAGGACCGCTTCGTTCGCTGCGATCACACTGGCAGCGATGAAGTTCAGGACGATGTTCGCGCTGAGCCACGAGAGGCGACGCCGCGAGCGCACCGGTAGCGGCATCGTTCGCAGCTCTTCGCCACCGACGATGCCCTGTGTCAGCAGATAGTCCTGATCGCTGCGCTCCGCGAGGCGCTCCTGGAGCGCGCTGCGGCGGACGACGCCCAGGATCCGCCCGGCCGAATCCACCACGGGGACGGCGTTGAACGTGATCGAGTCGAAGACATCGCGCAGCTCCGACAAGTCCGCCGAATCGAGCACGAAGAGCGGCTCGTTCAGCATGATGTCCCGGATCGGGCGCCACGGCGGCGTCAGCAACAGGTCGCGCAGGTACAGCACTCCGACGAGGCGCCCTGCAGAGTCGACCACGTACACGTACTGGACGTCGTAACCCTCGTAGCGCTCCGCGTTGCTCTGCAGGTCCGCGACGACATCGCCGACGTGTTGGTCCTGGTCGTACTCCAGGAGCTCCGTCAACATCAAGCCACCCGCGACGTCGTCGTCGTACGCGGCGAGCGCGCGCACCTCGACGGCCTCCTCGGGCGCCATCTCCTCGAGGATCTCGGCCGCGCGCTTCGGCTCCAGATCGCCGACGACGTCCGCGGCGTGGTAACTCGGCAGCTCTTCGACGATCCGCGCCGCTTCGGCCGCGGGCAGGCTCTCGAACGCGTCGGTGACCTGGGACTCGGGCAGGCCCGCCACGATCTCCGCGGCGTCGTCGGGCGCCAGTGTGACGAGCAGTTTGTGCCGCGCGTCCTCGGGTAGGCGCGAGACTGCCAGGTTGCGGTCCTCCAGCTCGAGGGTCTCGAGGAATGCCTCCAGCTCCGCGAGCTCCCCGCGTTCGACGATCGTCGCGAGGTCCCGCCACGACTGCTCCTGCATGCGTGTACGAGAACCGAAACCGGGGAGCCTGCGCCACAGAAATCGATTCACATCGCGGCGCCTCTGCGGGCCCGCGCTGCGCTGCAACAACGGCCACAGGAGCAGCCTGCTCGGGGACACCTGGTGCGCCTTGCGCGGACTCCTGAGGGGCGCCGAGAGGCGCACCGACCGGATGCTGTCGCGCCGGCACTCCGGCGCGTCTCGAACGGGTGCGGGCGCGAACGCGAGCGCCACCCGCGCGCGGCCGGGGCCCGCGTTGGTCGGGCGAAGATCGACGCCCGAGTCGTCCGGCTCCGTGCCGGGCGCCGGCGCGCGCGCCGATCTCCCCTCGGGCAAGCTCAGCGCTACGCTGCTGGTATGAGACCTCGCTGGATCGCGCGGACTGTGCTCGTCTTCGGAGCACTGGGGCTCTGGTTGGCATTCAGCCTGGGCGCGCGTTGGTCTGGCGCTGCGCTGGACGGGCGGAGTCCTCGGATTCCAACGGATCGCGACGCTGGCCCGGCGGTCCCTGCGCTCTCAGAGCCCGCGCTGGTGGACCGGTCCGACTGGCTCGTCGAACTCGATGCGCGGGAGGCTGCAGGGCGTTCGGAGACGCAGCCGCCGCTCGTCTACGGCTTCGTACGCGAACCGGACGGGGCGCCGGTGACCGGCGCCGAAGTGCGGCTCGGAGAGGCCTCCGCGACGACCAACGTGACGGGACGCTTCGAGCTCCGACTCCTGTCTCCCGCGTACCCCGGGTTCCATCGACTCGCGCTCACGTCCGACGGACGGTAGGCGCTCGAGCACGATGCTGCGCGTTGGTCGGGTGAACAGGCGCTCCTCGGGCCGATCGAGCTGACCGTAGCTTCGCGCCTCACGAGCGTCCGAGGCTCCGTGCGCGACGCGCTCGGCGCGCCCTTGGTCGGCTGGCGAGCGGGCCTGATCGATCCCACTGTCCTGTGTTTCAGCGAACGCAGCCTGCTCTCCGTGAAACACGGGCTCGACAGCGGCGCCCGCTGGCAGGTCAGCGACCCGTCGGGGAGCTTCGAGCTCTGCGCGCTCGAGGGGCGCGCGTACCGCGTCTTTGTGTACGACCCCGCCACGTTATGCTCCATCGAAGGTCGCTTGGAGGCGGATGCTTCGGAGCTCAGCCGTGCGCGCGCAGGAGCGCCTCCGCGAGCTCGCGGCCCGCGGTCCACGCGCCTTGCACTTTGGACCCGGCGAGCCAGTCGCCTGCGATGCCGAGGCGCAGCTCTGCGTCGTAGCTCGTGCCGCGCTCCTTCGGCGGAGCTGCCGCAGAGTAGCGCCAGCGGTGCGCGGCGGTGTAGAGCCGCCCCGGTAGCGCTGCACCGAGCGCCGCTTCGAACGCCTGGATCAGCGCCGCTGCGACGTCGTCAGCGGGGTCTTCGAGGTGGGCGCGGCTCCAGATCGGTGAGCCGTGCAGGACCCAGGTGTGCGCGCCGCCGCGGCCCGGTTTGCTGCCGTCGTGGGCGACCCAGGCGAGCGGGCCGCCGTTGACGAAGGCGCCTCCGTAGGCGAGCGGCACGGCTGCTTCGAAGGCGACCAGCACCGCCCAGCAGGGGTCCATCAGCGTGTCCGCGGCGACCGCGGCCAGGGTTGCGCTGCGCTCGACGAGCGGCGCGGCCTGCGACGGAGGCGTCGTCACCAGCACCGCGTCGAAGCGACCCCGCCGTCCGCCGGCTTCGTCGATGAGCTCGTAGCCGTGCTCTGCGCTCGGCTCGCACGCCGTGATCCGCACCGAGGGCACGACGCGCGCGCCGAGCTGCGCCGCGCTGTGGCGCGCGATGCTGTTCATGCCGGGCACTCCGACGAAGCGCTCGTCCCGGTCCCCGAGTGCGCGCTGCGTGTGGGGACCAGAGCCGCCCTCGCGCGCGTCGAGCACACCGAGGTGCGCGTCCCAGCGCGCGGCCACACCTGCGGCGATCCAGCGTTCGACCTCCTCCCGGAACACGGGCGCACGCGCCGTGAAGTACTGCGCGCCGTGGTCGAAGGTGAAGGGCTCGACGCGCCGCGTCGAGAGCCGGCCGCCGGGGCCGCGCCCTTTGTCGAAGACAGTGACATCGCGGCCGGCATCGGCCAAGGTGGCCGCCGCGGTCAGGCCGGCGAGGCCGCCGCCGACGACCGCGATCCGCGCGGGAGAGGGAGCTGGGCTCATGGCCTGAGGATTCGACCCGATCCCCCGCCGGGATTCTCGGCTTCGGCTCCGAAAGCGGCGCGGCGCGACCGAACCGATCGGCCTGTCGCGCCCGACCGCCCGAAGTCGCCAGAAACCCGTCGACACGGCCCCGTGTCGCGCGTCGAGGCTCCCGTGGACACCTCCCCTGTGACCCGGGCCGATCGGGGCCATACTGAGCGGCTGCCATGGTGCGCCCCCTGATCCCCATGGAGGAGGAGGCCGACGCTGTCCGGGACACCGTCGCCCGGGCCAAGCGCGGCGAGCGCGCGGCCGCGGACGCGCTGGTGAGGCGGCACGCCCACGCGGTCTACGGGCTGCTCTTCCGGGTCGTCGGCAACCACGAAGACGCCGAGGACCTGACCCAGGAGACGTTCGTGCGCGCGCTGCGTGCGCTCGAGCTCTATCGCGACGATGCGCCGTTCGAGGGTTGGCTCCTGCGCATCGCCGTGCACCTCGGGCGGGACCATCTGCGCCGCCTGGGCCGCGCGCCGCGCACGACGCCGCTCCTCGCCGTGGAGCCCAGCAGCGAGGCCGCGTCCGACCCGAGCGAGCGCGAACACGACCGCCAGCTTCAGCGTGCGCTCCAGGTCGCGCTGGACGGCCTGCCGACCCCACTGCGCGCGGCGCTCGCGCTGCGGGTGCTGGAGGGACGTGAGTACGACGAGGTCGCTGCGGCGCTGGGTGTGAAGCCTGCGACGGCGCGCACCCAGGTGATGAAAGCGCGCAAGCTGCTGGCGCGGTTCCTCGCGCCTTGGATCGGCGGACAGCGTGACAGCGACAGAGAGAGCGGGGGACACACAGGATGAATGCTGCGGAACGAAAGCGCCTGGAGCGGGTGTTCGACGGCAGCGCGACGCTCGAAGACGTGCTGGAGCTCGAGCGCTCGGCCGTCCGGTCGCCCGACGTCGCTGCCGCATTGCACGAAGCGCGCGCGCTGCGCGCCGCCCTCGAAACGTCGCCCGAGCCGCCCGTCGCGCAGCTCGACGTCGAGCGCCTCGTGCGCAACGTCGCGGTCGCGCTCGACGCCGCACCAGAGAGCATCTCCCCCGCTGGGCCGCGCGCTCCCGTGCGCGTCGGCCTCGCCGCAGCAGCGACGGTGCTGGCGCTCGCGGGTGGGTGGTGGTTCCTGCGCGCTGTGGACGACGCGCAGCCCTCGCCCGTGGACGTGCATGTCGCGAGCGCCGCAGCGCCGACGCCGATCGAAGCGGACGCCGCACCGAAGCTCGTCCAAGAGCCCGTCAGCGAAGCGCCGCCCCTGTCCCCCGGCGTCGCGGCTCTGGTCGTTTCGCGCGTGAGCTGGACCGTTCCCGGCAAGGACTCGGGTGACGTCGATGGCGACGGCGCAGCGACGCTGACGCTTGCAGAGGCGCTGCGCTCCGCCGGTTCGGACGGTGTGTACGATGACAACTGGCTGCAGCGCGTCGCGGCAGCGTTCGCGGATCACGAAGCGCGGGCCGCGCATCCACACGCGGCCGACGCGCCGTCCAGCGGGCGCTCCGCTGCAGGCCTCGGCTTCGAAGCGAGTCGGCTCGCGGCGCTCGCCGTCGCGCTCTGCGAGTCGGATGACGCCGTCGTCGCCGAAGGAGCGATCGCTCTGATCGCGCGCGGCGCGGACGCGCGCGCGGTGACGTGGTTGTCCAGGGCGCTCGCGCGCGAGCTCGAGGCATGTAGCGCGGGCAGCGCCGCGGCCGAGCGCGCTCTCGTTCGGCGCGCTGCAGTCCGTGCTTTGATCGCTCGCGGCGGCGCAGCCGCGGTCGCACAGCGCTTCGAGGCGCTCGCTGCAGCGGGCCACATGGACGCCGCGACGCTCGAGGCCGTCGGATCGTCCTTGCCGGCGGACTTCGCGCCGCGCAGCGAGCCCGCGCTGCTCGCCCTGGTGCAGGGTGGTCGCACGGGCGCCGATGTGCTCGCGCGCCTCGCGCTGGACGCACCGCGCCGGGGCGCGCCGGAGCTCGATGTCCTGGCAGCGCTCGCTCGCTCGCCGTTCGGCGCGGCGGCGGTCGAAGACCTGGTGCGCGGTATGAGCCTGCGCGGCGGACGCAGCGCTGCACGGCTCGAGCGTGCGCTCGAGCTCGTGCGCGCGACCGACGCGGTGGGCGCCGCCGATTGGCTGGGTTCGCTCGTGCGGCGCGGGCAACCGCGCGCCTTGGAGACGCTGGCCGCACTGTCGGGCGCCGCGCCACTGGACGTGCTGCTGGCGCTCGAATTCGAAGGCCTCGTCCGCGACGAGCGCGTTTGGACTCTAGCTGCCGAGCGCGATCCGGGGCGGATCGCAGCGGTGATCGAGGGCGGCCTTTCGTTGCAGCGCAGCGAGCTCGAGTCGCTCGTCGCACGCCTCATCGCGTCGGGATCAGACGCCGCAGCGGTCGCGCTGGCGAGCGCCGCAGCAGCGCCCGAGCTCTCCGAGCGCGCGCGCGAGCGCGCTGCGCTGGCGCTCGCAGAGCGCTCGCCTCTCGCGCTGGCTCCGCAGGATCGGACCGCGGTGCACATGAAGCTCGCGGCGGCCCTCCGCGGCGCGGCGGCCCCTCCGTTGGGTGCGTCGACTTCGGTGGCAGGCGCTGCAACCACCGTCGAGCTCGCGGCAGCGCTTCTCACAGCAGCCGCGGTGTGGTTCCCCGCCGAAGAGCTCGCAGCGGAGCTCCAAGCGGCAGGCTTCACGAATGCCGAGCGCCTCGCGGGCCTCGCAGCGACCGGCGCTCCGCACAGCTCGGTCCTCGCGCTGCAAGCGCGCTTCGAACACAGCCTCGGCGGCGCATTGGGCGCGCGCCGGGCACGACCCAAGGAGTAATCGAGTCTGACGATGCTGACACTGCTTACCACGATCTGTCTCCTGCAGTCGGCCCCCGCGGGCGAGCTCGTGCTGAGCTACGACCTGCGCGGACTCGAGCTGCGCGGCGAGAATGCTGCGCCGCATGCGCTGCGCTTCTTACCGGCGCTCACCAGCCGTCGCCAAGGAGGTGACGGGGAAGGGGAAGCCCTCGGAAAGGGGCCGCAGCCTTGGATCGACCTGCTCGCGGACCTCTTGGGGCCCGCGTCACAGGTCGAGGGCCAAGCGCTGACCTTCACGGGCGACGGCCGCCTCATCGTGGCGGGCCCACAGGCCCTACACGAGAACGTGCAGGCCCTCATCGGCGCTTTGCAGGCCCAAGCGACCGCCGAGGTCCGCCTGCTGGTCGATGTCGTCTCTCTCACAGCAGAGGAGCTGAAGACCGCGCCGCTCGGTGTGATCCCGATCGCGCGCGCGAACGAGCTCGCGCAGCGCGCGCAAGAGCGCTTCGACCTGCCCCTCTCCATGAGCCAAGGCGCAGCGCTCGATCAGCGTGTGGAGCGCGAACTGCTCGTCGATTACGACGTCGAAGTCGCAGGCAGCGTCGCCATCCACGATCCCACGGTCGTGATCTGCGGCCTCGGCACCGAGCTGCGCGCGCTCGCAGCGCCTGCGTCGGACGGCGTGCACCTCGCGCTGACGGCCAAGCGCGGCACCTTCCGCTCCGAGCGCCGCGATCCCGGCGCACGCATCGTCGCGCGTCACGTCGGCGACGACGGCCGCAGCATTACGACCCCGTGCGCGACCCTGCTGGAGGATCCGACCTCGGAGGCGGCGGCGTTCGGGACCGCGCTGCACCTCGGCAGCGACCAGGCGCTCGCGTTCGTGTGCGGGCTCGATGGGGGACGGGCCGAGCTCATCCTCGTGCGTGTGCGCGGAACGGCGTCGCCGGTGCACGGCTTGCTCCTTGGTGACGGCGACGGGCTCGTGTTCACCCACCTCGGCGCCTGGGCGCCGCCCGAGCTCACCGCGTACGGCCGGCTCTTCACGCGGGAGCGGCGCTTCTTCTCCTTCGAGCTGAACGACTCGGAGTATCCCTCGCTCTTGACCTGTGCGCCGAAGGAGATCGATGCTTCGGCCTACGCCGACGTCTTTGCGCGCGGGCTCGGGCGAGGCGTCGCGCGCTGGGAGGTCGGGCCCTGGTTCGTCCAGCGCGTCACTCCGCGCCAGGACCTCGTGCCGCGCGCGCTCGCGCGTCGAGTCCTGTCCCTCGATGTGCAGTGTTCGGTCGACGGACGCGTCCTCGCGCGCGCCGGCAGCGCCGTGCGCGTCGGCTCCAACGCCGCCCTCAACGTCGCACGGGAGGCCTTCGACCTCACCGATTGCGACGTCGAGATCGCGGAAGGGAGCGCCATCGCGGATCCGAGGCTGACCCACGTCTTCGAGGGCCTCGCCCTGTGCCTGCGTGTGTCCGAGCGGGCCGACGGCGGGCTCGATGTGCAGACGACCGGCATGGCCCAGGCCATCGGTGCGCGGCGCACGAAGGTCGCCCTCGACGAGTTCACGCCGGCGCTCGAGGAGCGCGACGTCCGCCACCTGTCCCTCGACGGCCGCCAGTCGGCCACGCGGGGCGAAGACGGCTCGCACCGGCTGACGTTCGGCGAGCTCGGCGCCACCGGCCTGCGGGTGGACGTCACCCTGCGCTGAGCGGCGGAGAATCGGGATTTTCTCGGTCCACGATCGGCGCGGTCGTGCAGGCCTGGCCTTGGAGATCCCGACCATGTTCACAGCCTTACTGCTCTCGCTCGCGCCGACCAGCGCCCAGACCGACGCCGCCTACCCGCTCCTGCGGGAGGGGGACCAGCTCTCGAACGGGGACACGGTCCTCGGCCTCGAGAACTTCTACGACGTCCGCGACGACGGCCGCTGGGTGGCGGTCGTCGAGACGGACCGGCCCGGGGTGACGACCCCGACGGGCTACGTGCTCGTCGACTCCGGGACGCCGATCCTCGCGTCGGGGGACCTCTTGCCCGGCGGCGAGGTCGTGTCGCTCCTGCGCAACGCGTCGCTCGACACGGACGGGCGCGTCACGCTGATGGTCGAGGCCCTCCCGCCCGGCAGCAACGACCTTACCCAGGTGGTCTGGTTCGACGGTACGGTCGTGCTAGGCGAGGGCCCGTTCGCTGCGCCGGGGTTGCCCATGGGCACCGAGATCGACCAGATCCTGGGCGTCAGCCGAGTGGGCTCGCGGTTCATCGTCGAGCTCGACCTCCGGGGGAGCATCGATGCCAGCGCCGTCGTGCAGGTCGATGTCCAAGGGGGCGGCGCGCCGCCGGTGAACACACTGCTGCTGCTGACCGGCGCGCCAGGGCCCACGCCGGGCAGCGCGGTGCGGGTCGCATACTGGCAGGACCTCTCTTCGAACGGTGAGGTCGGCATCCTCTATGCGTTCGACCCAGCGCCCCCGTCCATTGCGACGGACTTCGCGCTGCGCGTCGAGGGCGTCGATGTGCTCAGCGACGGTGCCCCTGGGCCCCTACCGGGCACACGCTGGCGCAGCGAGCGGGTGCCGAGCGCCGCGATCGCGAATGGCGCCCGCTGGGCCGCTGCCGCGCTCTTCGAGAACACGACGAGCTTGACGCGCCGGAGCGTGCTCCTGCGCGACGGTGTCCCGCAGGTCTTCGAAGGGTCGCCGATTCCCGGGGCACCGAACGCCACCTTCGGGTCGTTCGAGGGCGCTCCGGTCGCCCTCGCGGACGATGGCGCGCTGTGGGCGGCGTTGCCGCGCGCAGGCGGCAGCGGCGCGGTGCTCTGGCGCGACGGCGAGGTGCTCTTGCGCACGGGGCTCAGCACCGCTGGCGGCGTCGTGATCGTCGCGCTCGCCGATGACCGCGAGGACCTCGAGGTCTCGCGCTCCGGCCGCCGCGCGCTCCTGCGGGGGACCCTGCAAGGGGGGATCGAGGCGCTGCTCTCGGTCGAGCGCGACCTCGGCCAACCCGAGGCCTGCGCCGTGACGGCGAACTCGACCGGCGCACCCGGGCGGCTCACGTTCACGGGCTCGACGTACCTCGCAGCGAACCAGCTCACTGCGGTCGCGGCGGGGCTACCCCTGAACTCGTTCGGTTACTTGAACGTCTCGCGCAGCTCGGGCTTCGTTGCGAACCCGGGCGGCTCGCTCGGCAACCTCTGCCTCGGCGCGCCGGTCGGACGCTACGTCGATCAGGTCCGGAGCTCCGGTGCGACGGGCACCATCGAGACGTCGATCGACCTCTTGGCGCTGCCGCGGCCCACGGGCCCGGTCGCGGCACAGGTCGGCGAGACGTGGCGCTTCCAGCTCTGGCACCGCGACGCGGGTCCCCAAGGACCGTCGTCGAACTGGACCGCCGCGCGCGCCGTGATCGTGCGCTGAATGGAGCAGCGGCGGCGGGCGGGTGAGATACGCCCCCCGCCGCCCCAGCTACCCCGCAACATAGTAGGCTCAGACCGAGGTAGCGCGCGTCGTCGACCACGTGCCCGGCGGGGCGCGCGGTTGGGGGGGGGGGTGGGGGGCGGCGGGGGGGGGGGGGCGCCCCCCCCCCCCCCCCGCCGCTGCTACGCCGCAACTTCGAAGGCTCAGACCGAGGTCGCGCGCTTCTTCGACTTCTTGCGCATCTCGGGGTCGAGGATGCGCTTGCGCAGGCGCAGCGACTTCGGCGTGACCTCGACGAGCTCGTCGTCTTCGACGTACTCGAGGCACTCTTCGAGCGACATGATCCGCGGCGGAGCGATCTTCATGTTGTCGTCCTTGCCCGCCGCGCGCATGTTCGTCAGCTTTTTCGTGCGGCAGACGTTGACGTCCAGGTCGTCCTCGCGGTTGTTCTCGCCGACGATCATCCCTGCGTAGGTCGAGACGCCGACGGGCGTGAAGAACTTGCCCCGGTCCTGCAGGCCGTCGAGCGCGTACGCGACGACCTCACCGGCGCGGTCCGACACGAGCACACCGTTGGTGCGCCGCGGGATCACGCCGCCGTCGGCCTCCCACGAGTCGAAGACGTGGTGGATGATCGCTTCGCCCTGGCTGAGGGTCAGCAGCGCCGTACGCGCGCCGATCAGGCCGCGCGACGGGATCTTGAACTCGAGGCGCGTGAGCTCCCCGGTCGTCTCCATGTGCAGCATCTCACCGCGGCGACGGCCGAGGTACTCGATGACGCGACCCGCGGCGCCCGCCGGGGTCTCGACGGTGGCGAGCTCGTACGGCTCGCACACGACGCCGTCGATGTCCTTGAGGATGACCTGCGGTTTGCCGACGGCGAACTCGTAACCCTCACGGCGCATGTTCTCGATGAGCACGGAGAGGTGCATGACACCCCGGCCGAGCACTTCGTAGGTGTCCGCAGAGTCCGTCTTACGGAGCTGCATCGCCACGTCCCGCGCCGCGGCGCGCTCGAGGCGCGCGAGGACCTGGCGGCTCGTGACGAACTCGCCTTCCTGGCCCGCGAACGGCGAGTTGTTGACGACGAACACCATCGAGATGGTGGGCTCGTCCAGCTTGATCGCCGGCAGCGGCTCCTTGTGCTCCGGATGGCACAGCGTGTCACCGATCTCGAGCTCTTCGACGCCCGTCACGATGGCGATGTCGCCGCACATGACCTCGGTCGCCGGCACGCGGTTGAGGCCCGCGAAGCGGAAGAGGTTCTTGACCGTCACGGTCGGCGTGGCGGCTTTGTCCGGGTGACAGAGCGCATAACGCTGGCCGACGCGCAGCACACCGCGCTCGACGCGGCCGATCGCGATGCGGCCCTGGAAGTCGTCCTGGTCAAGCGTGGCCGCTTGGAAGCGCACCGGCGCGAGCGGGTCGACGTTCGGCGGCGGAACGCGGTCGAGCAAGAGCTCGAAGAGCGGCGCCAGGTCGTCGGACTTCTCGCCGTACTCGCGCACGGCCCAGCCGTCGCGGCCGGAGCCGTAACACACCGGGAACTCGAGCTGGTCGTTCGACGCGCCGAGCTCGACGAACAGGTCGAAGACCTCGTTCAGCACTTCGACCGGCCGCGCGTCGGGGCGGTCGATCTTGTTGACCATCACGATGGCCTTCAGGTGCCGCTCGAACGCCTTCTTGAGCACGAAGCGCGTCTGCGGCATCGGGCCTTCGAACGAGTCGACGAGCAGCAACACGGCGTCCGCCATCACGAGCGTGCGCTCGACCTGACCGCCGAAGTCGGCGTGGCCCGGCGTGTCGATGATGTTGATGCGGGTGCCGTTGTATTCGATCGCGGTGTTCTTCGCGAGGATCGTGATACCGCGTTCGCGCTCCTGGTCGTTGGAGTCCATGACACAGGTCTGCACCACTTGGTTGGAGCGGAACGTGCCAGCGAAGCGGAACATCGCGTCGACGAGAGTGGTCTTCCCGTGGTCGACGTGGGCGACGATCGCGATGTTGCGAATGGAGGGGGCGGTGGCCATCTTGGGTCCTCCGGCGCGGCCGGAGCTCGTGCTCTCACGCGCGGATCGGCGCGGTTGAGGGCGAAAGATCCTACGAGGAGCGCCCTCGCGCGGCAATCTGCGGTGTGTGAAGACCGCCTCAGGCGTCGACTTCGACGCGCTGGATGCGCTCGAGCAGGTAGGTCTTCAGGAGCCCGGAGGAGAGGCACTCGGCCTCCAAGTAGCTCTTCTTGTGGCGGTCGTAGAGCAGCCGCGGGACGACCCGCAGGCGGCTGAAAGCGCCCTCCCCCGAGCCGTAGAGCAGGGTCACGGTCGCGGCGTCGCGGGCGGCGGCCTCCAGGGGCCGCAGGCGCGGACCGAGCCGCGCCGGGTCCGGGAGGAACGCCTGGACGGTCACGGGCGTCCCGCACTGGGAGAGCAGCGCGGCGACCGAGGCCTCCCCGGAGCGGCGCGAGCAGGCCTCGAGGACCTTCCAGCACCAGACGGCGTCCGGCAGCGCCCGGTGGAAATCCCCAGGCTCGAGGTCGAGGTGCTGGCACAGGGTCGGGAGCTTGTGGTCCGGGCTCTCGGGGATGTGGCGCCGGGCGAGGCGCAGGGTGTCGAGCATCGGGTTGCCGGGGGCCGCGAGGCCTGCCCGCGCGCACTCGAAACCCAGGACGCGGGCGTCGAACCCGGCGTTGTGCGCGCAGAGCCAGTCGGCGCCGAGCCAGGCGACGAAGCGGGGGAGGACCTCGGCGGCGGGCAGCGCGCTGCCGAGGTGGCGGTCGGTGATGCCGTGGACTGCGGTGGCTTCGGGGTCGATCGGGACCGGCGGCAGGACGAGCGCCTCGAAGGTGTCGGCCACTTCGCCCTCGATGATCCGCGCCGCGCCGAGCTCCAGGAGGAACGGGGCGCCCTGGGTGTTCGCGGTCTCGGTGTCGAACGCGACGATCGGGCGATCGAGGGGGACGTCCATGGGGGGCGCCACGGTAGGGGGAGGCGCGGGGGGCTGCAACGGGGCACCTTGGGTTGCAGGGCAGGGGGGCCGTGGGTTAGAGGGTCGGGGTATGCCGACACTTCCGGGGGCCGAGGGCCGTGCGTTGCTGCTGTATGACGGGACTTGCGGGCTCTGCGACCGCAGCGTGCAGTTCGTGTTGCGGCGTGATCGGCGCGATCGGTTTCGGTTTGCGGCGTTGCAGTCGCCGGTGGTGCGTGGGCTGTTGGTGGAGCTTGGGATGGATCCGGATCGGGTGGACTCGGTGGTGTTGATCGATGAGCGGGGGGTGGGGTCGCGGGAGTCGACGGCGGCGTTGGGGGTGGTGGTG
>CAYOBN010000104.1:0-15732 GCA_964402175.1 uncultured Planctomycetaceae bacterium
CCCGAGCAGGCGCGCGCGCTGCGCGCGCGCCTGCTCGGGCGCCGCGCGCCTCGCCGCAAACTCGTACCTGGTACCTCTCAGACCTGAACGGTCTTGGCGGTGCGCTGCCCTGCGAGTTGGGCGTGGGTCTCGGGCTGGAGCTGCGCGTAGTCCTCGGAGAGGTCCTGCTGGCTCTGGCCGGTCATCTTCACGTACATGTGGAAGAGCTTCTGCTCGATGGGGAAGGTGTAGTTCCCGCGCTCGAGGCGCTTCCCGGCGATCTTCGAGAGGAGGCGGCGCATCCAGAGCGGGCCCTCCTGCACGTGCATGTCGTAGATGGCGGCGGTGTTGTTGTAGCGCTGCCAGGTGTTGCGCACGCCTTCGGGCAACGGCGTGTTGTGCGAGTTGTACTTGTACTCGAAGCAGTTGCCCCACTCCTCGAAGTCGCGCGGGGGTTTGTAACCCTGCTTGACCGCGGTCGCGAAGTCCTCGGTGCCCGGGATCGGGCGGAACGGGTAGACGTCCGAGCCCGCTTCGGGGTAGAGGTACTTCAGGTGCGCGGCGGCCTTCAGCGTGGCCTCCATCGACTCCTGGGTCTCACCCGGGTAGCCGATGATCCAGAACGTGCCGGGCACGATCTTGCGCTTGACGAGCTCGCCGACGGCGATCGGGATGTGGTCGATCCCGATGTGCTTCTTGATGCGCTCCTGCATCTCCGCGGTGCCGGTCTCGGCGCCGAGCCAGAGCAAGTGGCACTTGGAGGCCTCGAGCAGGTCGAGGGTCTCCGGCTTGTAGCGCATGATCGTCTCGATCTCGATCGTGCCGTTCCAGTGGATCGGCACCTTGAGGTCGACCAGCGTCTCGCAGAACTCCTTCGTGCGCTTCTCGGCGACGCCGAAGTTCGCGTCCTGGAAGCGCAGCACGTCGAAGCCGAAGCGCTGCTGCAGCTCGGCGATCTCCTCGGCGAGCTGCTTGCCCGGGATCGCCTTCCAACGGCGGCCCGTGAGCTGCGGTGAGCAGCAGAACGTGCACGGCTCCGGGCAACCGAAGCTCGAGAAGAAGCTGAAGCCCTTGGGCGGGTTGTCCGGCGTCCAGTGCCCCGGGAGCGGGAAGCGGTGGCGGACCTTCAGGTTGCCCGACGGAGCGAGCTGCAGCGCGACGTACTTGTCGTACTCCAGGAGCTCCCACGGCACGCGCTCGAAGGACTCGAAGCCGACGACGGGGCGGTGCGGCGTGAGGATCACCTTGCCGTCGCGCTGGACAGCGAGGCCCGGCACGTTCGCCAGGTCCTCACCCGCGTCGATGGCCCGCACGACCTCGCGGAACGTGAGCTCGCCCTGGCCGAGGCCCACCGCGTCGGCGATCCCGTGCTCGAAGTAGAGATCGGGGATGACGCTCGGGAACCAACCGCCCCAGATGATCGGCAGGCCCGGGTGCTTCTCGCGCACCATCTTGGCGGCGAGGTAGCCGTCGTAGACCTGGTAGCCCAGGATGCACGAGCTCGCGAAGAGGAGCGCCCCTTGGCACGCCTCGTCGATCTTGCGCATGTAGTCGGGCTCGATCATCGCGTCGATCATGACGACCTCGTAGCCATCGGCGACGGGGCCGGACGCGATCTGCAGCAGCTCGAGCGGCAGCAGGTCGGCGCTGAACCGCTCCCCGCGCGCGGGATCCGCACGGTGGGGGAGGAACAGGACGATGCGCTTCTTACGTTGGATCATCGGGCTTGGCTCCGCCTCAGAGGGGCGCCGAGGGCGTCACGCCCGGGGTGCGGTCGATACGGACCGGCTGCTGCGCGCCGGCTCGCTTGAGCTTGTCCTGTTTCGTCTGCTTGGTCAGCTTGACGTACGCGTGGAACGCCTTGTGCTCGATCGGCAACGTGTAGTTGCCGGTGCGCAGGCGCCAGCCCGAGATCTTCTTGAGGACCGCGCGGAACCACTCCGCGCCCTCCATCGCGAGGCCGTCGTAGAACGTGGAGGCGACTCCGTAGCGCTTCCATGTCCGCAGCACGTCCTCGGGGATCTGGATGTCGTCGAACGACTCGCGGTATTCGAGGCAGCCGCCCCACTCCTCGAGCGTGCGCGGCGGCTTGTAGCCGAGCTTCACGGCCTTCTCGAAGTCCTCGGTGCCCGGGATCGGTCGGAACGGGAAGACGTCCGAGGCCGCGCGCGGGAACTTGTACTTCATCTCCGCGGCGCGGGCGAGCGTCGCGAGCATCGACTCCTCGGTCTCACCCGGGTAGCCGATGATCCACGAGCAGCCCGTGGTGATGCGCCGGTTGTACATCGCCGCGAGGCTCGTCTCGAAGTGCCCCGTGTCGATGTTCTTCTTGATGACGGCCTGCTGCTCCGCAGAGCCGGCCTCGGCGCCGAGCGACACCATGTGGCACTTGGAGGCCTGGAGCTTGTCGAGGCTCTCCTCCTTGTAGCGCGCGATGGTCTCGATCTCGTAGCAGCCGCTCCACCAGAACGGCGAGCCCGCCGCGATCAGGGTGTCCGTGAACTCGTTCGAGCGCTTCTCGCTGACGCCGAAGTTGGCGTCCTGGAAGCGCATGACGTTGAACTTGAAGCGGTCGTGCAGCTCGAGCAGGCGCCCGGCGAGGTCCGCGCCGCCGATCGCCTTCCAGCGCCGGCCCGTCACGATGGGCGAGCAGCAGAAGGTGCACGGCTCGGGGCAGCCGAAGCTCGAGAAGTAGCTGAACCCGCGCACCGGCGTGCCCGCGGGCATGTCCCACGGGTCCGGGTACTTGTGGCGCATCTTCCACGGGCCCGGGTTCTGCTGGCGCTCGACGTACTGCTCGAAGTCGATCAGGTGCCAGGGGGCGTCGGGGAACTTGTCGAACCCGACGACCGCGCGGTGCTCCGTGTAGATGACCTTGCCGTCGCGCTGCAGCGCGAGGCCGGGCACCTGCTCGAGGCTGTTGCCGCAGTCGAGCGCTTGGACGATGTCCCAGAACGTCAGCTCGCCCTGGCCCAGGGCGACGGCGTCGGCGATGCCCTCGGCGAAGTACTGCTCGGGCAGCACACTCGGGAACCAGCCACCCCAGATGATCGGCAGGTCCGGGAAGCGCGCGCGGATCTTGCGCGCGACGCGCGCCCCGTGCGCGACCTGGAAGCCGAGGATGCACGAACTGGCGAAGAGCAGGGCCCCGTCGCACAGCTCGAAGAGGCGCTCCTCGTAGTCGTCGTGGACCATCGCGTCCACGATCACACACTCGTACCCCTCCTGCTCCGGCCAAGCTGCGATCTGGAGCAGCTCGAGCGGCAACAGGTCCGCTGCGACACGGACCCCCTCAGCCGGGTCGGCCCGGTGCGGGAGGAAGAGGACGATCCGCTTCTTCTTCTGGATCATCGGAGTTGGGTTGGCGGTGCGCCCGTTCCGTCATCGGCGCACAGGGGTCCCCGGATCCAGTCCAAGGGGGTCTGTGCAGGAGCTCGGGTCGGGGCGGTGCCAGTTGGAGAGTCGGCTTGGACGAAGGATACCCCGGACCAGAGGCCGCGGGGGGGGCGAGCGCACGTGATTCGCGCACGCTTCACACTTGGAGCCGGCTGGAGGGATGCAACGTGGAAACGTCCCAATGCGGGAGCGATTCCTGTCCCTCGGGATATCCGGACTACTTCGTCCGGTAGTTCGCCAGGACGAACTCGCGCCAGGCCGTATCGAGCTGCCCGTAGGACCACCCGAGCAGCTCCTTGAACGCCTCGCGCTGCACGTTCGGCAGCTCGGTGCCGTCGTCGCGGAACTCGGCGTTCGTGAGGCCTTTGATTCGGCTGAGCAAGGCGGGGAGGAACGTCGGGTGCGCGCGCTGCAGGAAATCCACCACCGACCACGTCGCGAGGTGGTGCGCCTTCTGCAACTCGGCGTAGTTGCGGATGTTGACGAGCTGCGCGAACGTCGGCGCTTCGCTCTTGCCGACGAGCTTCACGACCTCGGGCTCCCAGTCGACCTTGTTGAACATGTCCGCGGTGCCGCCCTCGGACGAATCGAAGGAGTTGAAGCGCGGGTCGTTGTTGCGCTCGAACCAGTGCCCGAGGCCCTCGCGGATCCACACCGGCGGGTCGTAGGAGTAGTGTTTGTACCCGTCGATGAAGTTGATCGTCAGGTTGAAGATCAGCGAGTTGTGCAGCGCCGCGTCCAGCTTCAGCTTGCCCTCGTCGAGGCGCGTCACGAACTGCAGCGTGTCGCGCGGGATGATGTTCCAGCGCTGCGGCTTCTGCGTCGTCAGACCGTAGTTCGCGTTCAGGTACGCACGGAACTGTCCGAGCGAGGGCAGCACGAGGACCTCGTACTTGCCCTTCTGGCCGAGGTACGGCCCCTGGCCCATGTAGGTGCCCTGCGTGTTCCAGGCGACGGTGCCCTCGGGGAAGTCGGCGTCCTTGCGCCCGAGGAACTCGAGGAAGCGGCTGTAGTGCTCTTCGAGGCGCTGCGCGATGAGGTGCGCGCGCAGCCACGGGTCGAGCACCCGGGCCTTCGGTTCGACGCTCGGCAGCTTCGTCTGCAGGCGCTCGAGCTCCGTGCGGATCTTGTCGCGATCGGTCGCTTCGACCTTGATCTCGGGGAGCTGCAGCCCGATCTGAAAGTGCGCCGTTTCAAGCCAGATGATCGGGGCTTCCAGCTCCTTCGTGACCCGCTTGGTGTCCCAGCCCTCTTCGCCGAAGTCGAAGGGCTGACCGAAGTTCACGTAGCCCGCGGCCGCGACGAGCGCGGCGTCGCCGCCCTGCGTGTACGGATCGTTGACGTGGGCGTGTGCGGGCTGCGACCGATCCAGCAGCTTCTGGGCGGCCGCGGCGGGCGCGGCGAGGAGCGTGAGCAGAGCGAGGGTGCGGATCACGTGCGCTCCTTCCAGCGCTTGGCTTCTTCGATCGCGGTGAATACGGAGAGGTTGTCGAGCGGCGGCGCGCCGTCGACGATCCCGCGCAGCGCGTTGATGGCAGCGACGCGCACGGCGTTCGCCTCCGCGTCGAGCCGCAGGCGCACCGCATGCACCGCTTCTTTGGTGCCCGCGACGGCCAAGAACTGCATGGCCGCGACCCGCGCGCCGTCGGTGCTGGCGGCTTCGAGCTTCTCGAGGAGCAGCGCCGTCGCCGCGGCGCCCTTCACGCCGGCGGCCGCTGTGCGCAGGGCAGAGCCGCTGCGGCGCCAGTCGCGCTCGGCGAGCGCGAGCGCGCGCTCGAGGCCCTCCAGCGCGCCGGCGGCGAGCGCCGCGCGCGCAGCGAGGTCCAGCTCGACCTCGGAGGGGCGCCCCTCGGCCGGACCCTCCGCGCGCTTCAAGAGGCCCAGGTAGTGCTTGCGCGCGTCCGCCGTCAGCCCCGCGTCGGGGAACGCGGCGGTGCGCGCCAGCGCAAAGAGGCGCACCGTTTCGCTCTTGTGGGCCCATTCGCGCGCGAGAAGGCGCGTGTGCGCCGCCCCGGTGATGGCCTCCAGCACCACCGTCATGCGGTCGCGTGCGTCGGGGTCGCGCTCCTTGCCGAGGGCGTCCAACAGGAGCGGCGCGGCGGCCGCGCCGAGCTCGGTGAGCGCCGCGCGCGACTCGCTCTCCATCGCCTCCGTCGCAGCCTTGCGCAGCCGCGCGAGCTCCCGCTTCGCTGCGGCGGCATCGGCGAGCTCCGGCCACGCCGCGAGGCGCTCGGGAGCGGGGTCGTCGATCGACAGCGCGCACGCAGCGTGCGAGTTTGGGAGCACAGGCGATGCGCTGAACGCGCAGAGCACGAGGGTGGCAGCAGCGATCATGGGGTGCGGGGCGGAGAGTTCTGCAGGTAGATCGGTGGCACGAGGGCCTCCCACTCGGGGTCGACCACTTCGATCGGCAGCGTGCGCAGCGCTTCGTCGATCAGCCCGCGCACGGCCTCGGGGTCGAGGTAACACGCGTGCGCGCGCTCGATCCGGACGACCGACAGAGGGCCGAACTCCGCGGGCCGCTCCAGGAGGCGGAAGAAGGCCCAGCCGCCGACCGTCTCGTAGACCTCCGACCACGCGCCGACCTCGAGCTCGCGCGCGAGCTCCCAGTCGATGAGGCCGAGGTCCTTCCACGTGCCCTCGGTCACGTCGCGGTGCTCGACCTCCTCCGGCAGCGCGCCGCGCTCCGTCGCGAGCCCCCGCAGGTGGGTCGCGTGGGCGTACGCGGCCTCACGCCCGCGCGGATCGAGCGCCTCCCCGGCGCGCAGCGGCAGCACGATGTTCGCCAGCGCGAGGCGCCGCCAATGGCTCAGCACCTTGTCGGGCTCGAGCAGCCGGGTCACCGGGACCCAGCGCTCGACCTCGTCGGCGCGGATCGGGACCCCGTCGACGGCCAACACGGTCCCGGCGGGGTACGCCGGGCGCGGGGCGCCCGCCGGTTCCGGGGCGCGGTCGCAGGCGAGGAGCCCGAAGACCAGCAACAGAGCTGCGGCGCCCCTCATCCGTCGGCCCTCCGATCATCGGCGCGGCGATCGAAGCGGGCGAGGAACGGCAGCACGCTGTGCTCCAAGTAACGGTAGGTCGCGAGCACGTTCTCCTCGAGGGCGGCCTGCCCCGCGAGGGAGGGCGGCGGCCCCTGCACCGTCTGGGCGACGGCGATCGGGCCGAAGTTCCCCGCGAGCTCGATGAAGAGCGAGCGCGCGTCCTGCGCCCAGGACTCGATGCGCAGGGCGAACGAAGCGAGGTCCTCGGAGCGCGGGTCCGCCGGGCCGTCGCCGTGGGGGTTTGGTGCGGCGCTAGGTCGCAGGTTCAGGCGGAGGCCGGCCAAGTCGATCGGGTGCCCGAGGGTCTCGACCGCTTCCCCGAGGCCGAGCACCCGGTCCCGCAGGAAGACCCGCGTGTCCTGGGACGTGCGCGGGTTCACGAGGCTGTGGATCACGACCGTCTGGCCCACGAAGAGCGGCACCTGGCGCAGCTCGGCCGAGCGCCCCGCCACGCGCCGCACCCGCTCGGCGAAGTCCTCGTGGGTCAGACCCGAGCGCTCTTCGCGGAATTGGACGCGGTCGGGCAGGAAAGCGACCTGGGATACCGCCCCGGGCAGCGCCATCGGGTTGGACAGCACGGGCCCGAGCTGGGTCACGTGGAACCCCGCGTAAGCAGGGTTGGGCTCCGCGAAGAGCTCGTTGTGCAGCCGTTGGACCGGGCGGGGGTCATTGCCCACCGGGGGGTGGAGGAGCTCGACGACGAGGTTGATCGTGCGCGGTTGGTAGTCCATGGGCGGCGGCCCCCAGGGTATCAGCCCGGGGCGTGGGGGCTCGATCCGGGGCCTGTAGCCCAGAGTCCGGCACTTTCTGCTCTCACTCGCGCCACAGCGCCGTACTCTGCTCGGCCCGAGCGGCCGGCCCCCGGCCCCCCGGGGGGCGCCGCTCGCTTCGGCGTCGACCTCTGACGGACCTCCAAAACGCCCGTGAAGACCACTGTTCTCCCCCTCCTCGTGTGCCTCGGCTGGGCTTTGCCGCCCACCCCACTGCAGGCGGCGACGCCGACCGCGTGGGTGCAGGACGACACCTCCGAGTTCGGCGCCCCGCTCGTCGTCGGCGGCGTCCGGATCTCGGACCTCGAGATCAAACGCGCCCTCGTCTATGGGCCCGGCCGCAACGCGCTCGAAGCGCGCAAGCTGCAGGCGCTCATGGACCACGAGATCGCGCTGCGCCGCGTCAGCGAGCGCGAGCTGATCGAGGGTGAGATGCCGCCGCCCGACACGTCGGGCATGGCCGAGGACGCGGGGGAGGCTGCCAAGGCCGCCTACGAAGAGCAGGTCGCCGCGGAGCTCGAGCGCCGCATGCGCCGCTATTTCGCCGACCCGGCCGCGATCCGCGCGCGCCTCGACAAGGAGAAGGCGGAGTTCCACGAGCGTTATCCCACGCTCGACCACGAGGTCGAGCTGCAGCGCGCGTACACCTCCGGTGATTGGTACCGCGAGCAGGTCGCGCAGACGATGAACTTCGATGCGCTCTTCTTCCCGGACCACCCCGATACGTGGCCCGCGCTGTCGCGCGAGGCGATCATCGGCGGCGCGCCCGAGGTCGACCTGATCGCTGACTACGCGACGCAGTACGAGCGCCGCAAAGCGGAGGCGGAAGCTTCCGGCGGCCCGATCGAGCCCGAGCAGGAGATGATGATGGCGCTCCTGCGCGACTTCGTCATGGGCGCGCTCTGGGGCCTCGCCGAGATCAAGACGGCGACCCACGGCATCGCGCCGGAGCTCGCGATGGTCATCGAAGGCGGCGACTGGCGCGTCGAGATCGCGACCCAGGACGTCTTCGACGAGATGCGCAACTACTTCTCTGCGCAGGACGTCGCCGAGGCGAAGCACTTCCTCGCCCTGATGGAGGCGACCCGCCAGCGACTCGACAAAGAGGGCCTGCTGATGGCCGAAGCCGAGTTCGAGGCGATGGTCAAGGACATCGCGGCCCAGATGCAGGGGTCGATGTTCTCGATGGAGTTCTTGGCGCTCCAGGGCCACGGTTTCCCCTCGCAGGAGGCCTACAACGCGCACCTGCGCCTCGTCGAGTCGCTGCGCCGCGCTTGGGTCGACAAGCTGCAGCTCGACGACGCGGGCCAAGTGAAACCCGAGATGGCGGCGCACATGCCGATCGCCAACTCGATCATGGGCCTCGCGAAAGCCGAGGTCGAAGTGCTGTTCGTGTCGGCGTTCGACTTCCCGAACTTCCGCTGGAAGGAGAACGGCTGGGAGCAAGCGAAGGAGCGCGCGTACACCCTGCGCGCCGAGATCGACACCTACCTGACGCGCTTCGCCGAAGAAGAGGGCAAGCGTGTGGCTGCGCTCGAAGCGGGTGAGAACTACACCCCGCCGGCCGACCTCGCGCCGTTCGAGCTCTGGTGGCGCAACCTGCTCGATCTCAACAGCGACTACTGGGACCCGCCCCTTCCGGCGACCGGCAAGGCACCGCCCGCGATCGGCCTCAAGAACCGCGGCCGTTTCCAGGACGAAGCGATGACGCGCAACGACATGAAGCGCGCGATCGGTGAGAGCGAATTCACGCACTTCCTCGACAACGACTCGGTCGTCGACAAGGTGTTCTTCGACTTGCAGCCCGGCGAGATCGGCGGCCCCTACAAGGGCCCGAAGGGCTACTACATCGTGTACGTCGAGAGCCGCACGGCCCCGACGAACCCGCTGCGGGTCTCCGAGCCGCGCCACTTGCAGATGATCCAAGAGGACTTCATCCGCAAGGCCTTCCAGCGCTACGCCCACGAGAGCCTCGCGCAGGCCGAAGTCAGCGGCCTCTGAGCCAGCGCTCGGTCGGTCACACCCTTCGGGTGAGCTCCAGCACCGCTGCCCTCAGGCGGCGGTGCTGGTCGAATTTACGGACGAAATCGCTCTCGCGCTGGCCGCCTTTCGCGCGCGCGATGTCGGCCAATGCGCGGCGCTCGGCAGGGCTCCAGCGCTGGACACCGGGCAGCGCGACGAGGAGCGGCGCATACCGCCGCCAAGCCGCTCGTTCGCTCGCCGTCCAGCTCTCGGTGTCCACTCCGCCGCACAGCGCGGCCGCTTCTCTGCAGCAGGTCGCTTCGGCTCCTTCGCGGTCGCGGCCGAAGCGCGCGGCCACGTAGTCCGCGACGGCGAGGCCCGCGTCGCCGTACGGCGTCACGCCGATGACGTCGTCGCGCTCATCGCCGAGGTGCAGGTAGACGTTCTCGCGCGCGAGCTCCGCCAAGACCGCGCGCGGCGAGCGGTGGGCGGGATCCCGCCGCTGCGCCGCGAGCTCCTGGCGCATGAGGCGCAGCGCGCCCTTGGCTTTCGGGCGGAAGCCCAGCTTCTGGTAGAACCACCAGGCGCCCGACGCGAGCGCCTCTTCGTTCTCGTCGCCGAGCTGGTACGGGTAAACCGTGAAGCTGTCGACGCCGAAGAGCGCGACGAGCGTCGAGACGACGCGCCCGTAGACGTGCGCGGCCTCGCCGCCGCGGAAGGTCTCGAACACGTTGTACGCGATCTCGGCAGAGCCGTAGAGCGCGCTGTTCAGCACGTAGCCGATCGGCACGCCGTTCTTCAGCGTCAGGAACGCGTAGACGGATTCGAAGAGCAGGCGCCGCTCGGGGAGGACCCCGATCGCTGCGAACGCCAGCCCGTCTTCGTGTTCGACGAGGCGCACATCGTCCGGGTTGCCGTAGGAGAACGCGTCCAGATCGCGGCTGCGGGTGACCATCGCCACGCGCGCCAGATCGATCACGGCCGCGCCTTCGGCCCGCGTCAGCTCGCGCACCGCGCGGGGCGGTCGCTGGGCCTCCGCGGCGAGGTCGGGGCGCTTGCGCTGCAGTGGGCCCGCTTGGTAGGTGCGCGGTCCGCGGAGCGCGGCAGGCAGGCACGATGTCGTGCGCGCTGGTGAGCCCGGCCGCGGCGCGAGGCGCAGCCAGAGGCCGAGCTCTTGATAGAGGTGCTCGTGCAGCGCGTTCGAAAGCGGCAGGCGCTCGCAGCGTCGGATCACGAATGCGGCGTCGGTCTCGTCCGGGCCCTTGAGGCGCTCGATCCAGTCGCGGGTCGAGAACACGAGCTCTTCCATGCAGGCGGCCTCCGCGGGCAACACGCAGAACGGCAGGAGCCGGCCGAGCCTGGCGTCATCGTCGGCTGCGACGTTGTCCCAGTCGATCGTCAGCGCATCCGGCCATGACGCCGCGAGCCACTTCGCCATCTCGGCGTAGAACCGGTAGACGATGTCGGTGCCGGCGACGCCGCTGTCCTCGAGCTCCGCGCGGAACTCGCGCACGTCGCGGCGTGCGCCGAAGGCCGCGAGCGCGCCCTCGACGGCGTCGAGCACGACCGCGTCGTCGGCGTACGCCCACAGGAACAGCAGCGACTCGTGCAGCGCCAGGACATCCCGCGCGCGCTGCAGGCGGGCGCGTGCGAGGGCGCGCACGAGCTCGACCTTCCGGGCCGCGAGGCCCGGACCGAACTCGGCCTGGATGGATCGGAGCGCGCGCAGCGCGGCGGCGGGGGTCGCAGACTTGGCCATGGGCGCGATTGTGCCGCGGCGCCCGGCCGAACGGTCCGTCGGAACTGGAGCCGAGCCCCGGGGCGTGCGACACTCCCCGGGCATGGCCTTCTGGAAGTCCGACCTCGCCCGCCTCTTGCGGCCCTTCGCGCGGCCCTTTCTGCCGGCGCTGATCCTCGTGGTGCTGGTGGGCTCCGTCGGCGCGCTCCTGCAGCAGAGCACGATCCTGCTGCTCGATCCGACGATCCGGGTGCTGTTCCCGGCGGGGGAGCAGGCGCTCGGTGAGCCCGCGCCGCCCTCGGACCTCCAGGGGTTCACCGACCGCGTGGCGCTCACCGTCATCGGCGATCCGGCCGCGCTCGAGCCCGGCAACAGCGCCGCGAAGATGGCGGCCCTGTGGCGCATCGCGGGCATCGTCGGCGTGCTCGCGGCGCTCGCGGGAGCGCTGCAGTACCTGGGCGGCACCCTCGGCGCGCTCGTCGGGCTGCGGTTGATCGTCGGTCTGCGGATGGAGCTCGCGCGGCACCTGATGGGGCTCTCGCTGCGGTACCACACGGGGCGGCAGTTCGGCGACCTGATGAGTCGCATCAGCAACGACGTCGGGCGGACGCTCGCGGTGGTGCAGCTCATCCTGCGCGACCTCGTGCAGGAGCCGTTGCTCGCGATCGCGGGCCTCGTCGTCGCGTTCGGTGTGGCGCCGGAGGCCACGTTGTTCGTGGTCCTCGCTCTGCCGCTGCTCGTCGTGCCGGTGGGCGCGCTCCTGCGCCGCGTGCGCAAGGGGTCGAACAAGAGCCTCACGCAGCTCGGGACCTCCCTGCAGGTGCTGGCGCAGATGTTCACGGGCATCCGCACCGTGAAGGCGTATCGCGCCGAAGAGCGCGAGCTCGCGCGTTTCCAGCGCTCGAACGACGACTTCATCGCGGCCAGCATGAAGATGGTCCGCGCGAGCTCGCTCAGTCAGGCCTGGACGGTGCTGTACACGCACCTCGGCCTCGGCGTGATGCTCGTCGTCATCGGGTGGCTCGTGTTCGAGCACGACATGGTGAGCAACACGGGGCAGCTCCTCGTGTTCTTCATGATGATCAGCCGCGTCTACTCCAGCGTGAAGAAGACGACGCGCACGCTCGGACAGGTCGCAGAGGCGCAGGGCGCCGCGCAGCGCTTGCAGGCGCTCCTGGACGAAGCGCCGGACCTCGTCGAGGTGCGCGGCGGGCGCCCGTTGGCCGGGCTCGGCTCCGGCGTGCGGCTCGAAGGCGTCACGCTGCGCTACGCGGCAGAGGCCGAGCCCGCGCTCCGCTCCGTCGATCTGCACGTGCGGCCCGGCGAGACGCTGGCGCTCGTCGGTCCGAGCGGCTCGGGGAAGAGCACCCTGATCGATCTCGTCGCGCGTTTCATCGATCCGACGGAGGGCCGCGTGACGGTCGACGGCGTCGACCTGCGCGAGGTCTCGACGGACGCGTGGAATGCGCGCTGGGCGATGGTCACGCAGACGCCGTTCCTGTTCCATGCCTCGATCGCGGAGAACCTGCGCTACGGCAAACCCGACGCGACGCAGGCGGAGCTCGAAGCGGCGTGCCGCGCGGCGAACATCCACGAGTTCATCCTCGAGCTGCCGGACGGGTACGACACCGATGTGCACGACGCGGGCGCGCGTCTCTCGGGCGGCCAGCGCCAGCGCATCACGATCGCGCGCGCGCTGCTCAAGGATCCGGAGCTACTGCTGCTGGACGAAGCGACGAGCGCGCTCGACACGGAGTCCGAGGCGGTCGTCCAGGCGGCGCTCGACTCCGTCATGCGCGGCCGTACGACGATCGTCATCGCGCACCGCCTGTCGACGGTCCGCAATGCGGACCGCATCGCGGTGCTGGAGGCGGGGCGCATCGTCGAGCTCGGCTCCCATGCGGAGCTTATCGAGCGCGGGGGGGCCTACCAGCGCCTGCACGCCGCCCAGTTCCGGGATGGGGCGCGGGTCGGGTAAGAACGGTGTCGAATCCGACACACAGGCGCGGGATTCGAGTACGTTGCTGGCGTCATGAGCGGCAGCGCCCAGGTGTGCTGCCGCGCCGATCTCCCCGCCTTCTCCACCGATGAAACTCGATCGCCTCCTCCTGCCCCTCTCGTTCGTTGCCACCGCAGCCGGGGCCTTCGCCCAAGGCGCCGACGACTGCACCGGTGCCACCCCGATCTCGGGCGCTGGTCCCCACGCCTTCGACAACACCGCTGCGTCCGACAGCGGCATCACGCCGAGCTGCGGTTACATCGCGCTCGACGTGTGGTTCTCCTGGACCGCAGCGACGACCGGCCCGCACGTCCTCGAGTCGTGCGGCAACGCCACGAACGACACCAAGGTGGCCGTGTACGACGGTTCGTGCTCGGGCAACGAACTCGGCTGCAACGACGATGCGTGCGGCTTGCAGTCCCGCGTGTCGTTCGACGCGGTCGCTGGACAGACGTACATCATCCAGTTCGGTTCGTGGAGCGTCGGCTCGGCGGGCGCCGGCGCCTTCACCATCGCGCTCGATGCGCCGGTCTTCAACCCGGCGAACGGCAGCTACTACCGCGTCGTCGACGGCAACCTCGACTGGATCTCCGCGCGCAACGCCGCGGCCGCGTCGAACTGGCAGGGCACGCCGGGTCACCTCGCGACGATCACGAGCCAGGCCGAGCTCGACTTCATCCTGCTGAACCTCGCGCCGAGCCGCCCCTGGATCGGCCTCTTCCACAACACCGCGTCGCCGACGTACTCCGAGCCGTCCGGCGGGTGGGAGTGGGTCACCGGCGAGCCCGTCACGTTCACGAACTGGGCCCCGGGTGAGCCCAACAACATCAGCGGATCGGGCGGCCCCGAGGACCACTGCGAGATGTTCGGCAACGGGCAGTGGAACGACGCCGAGCTCAACCACGTGTTCACCAGTCAGTACCTGATCGAGTACTCGAACGCGGGCATCGGCACGAACTACTGCAACGCGAACAACAACTCGACGGGTCGCAGCGGCAAGATCAACGGCGCCGGCTCGGCCAGCGTCGCGAGCAACAACCTCACGCTCGAAGCTTCGGACCTGCCGAACAACGCGTTCGGCTTCTTCCTCACGAGCGCGACGCAGGGCTTCACCCAGAACCCGGGCGGCAGCTCGGGCAACCTCTGCCTCGGCGGCGCCATCGGCCGCTACGTCGGCCCGGGCCAGATCAAGAACTCGGGCGCGACCGGCGAGTTCGCGCTCCTGTTGAACCTGGCGCAGACCCCGACCCCGAGCGGCTTCACGAGCGTCATCGCGGGTCAAACCCGTAACTACCAGGCGTGGTACCGCGACGCGGTGAGCGGCACCGCGACGTCGAACTTCACGAACGGTCTGAGCGTGACGTTCAACTGACCGATCGACGCCTCGCCCGTCCTGGGCTGGGGCGTCGAGTCGTTCGGAATCGAACGCGACGGCCAAGGGCAGGCACCCTTGGCCGTCGCGCTTTGTTGGGCGGCGTTCGACGCCCTCTACGCTCGGTTGCTGCGGAGCAGGCAGACCGCGTGCACGGCGACGCCGGCCCCGTCCGTCAGCGGCCCGAGGCGCTCCGTCGTCTTGCCTTTGATGTTCACACGCGTCGCCGCGATGCCGAGCAGCTCGGCCATGCGCGCGCGCATCGCGGCGCGGTGGGGGCGCAGCTTCGGCTCGTCGCCGATCAGGACGATGTCGACGTTGACGATGCGGAAGCCCGCGGCGGCGACGGCGGCGACGGCGGCCGTGAGCAGCACGGCGCTGTCCGCGCCGCGGTAGCGCGGGTCGGTGTCGGGGAAGAGCGTACCGATGTCGTCGAGGCCCGCGGCGCCGGTCAGGGCATCGACCAGGGCGTGCAGCACCGCGTCACCGTCGGAGTGACCCTCGGGTCCCTTCGAGTACGGCAGCTCGATGCCGCCGAGGATGCAGCGGCGGCCGGGCGCCAGGCGATGCACGTCGTAGCCGAGGCCCACGCGCAGGTCGTCGGGGTCGTTCATCGGTTCGGGGTCAATGGGGCGCGCTCGCGCGTGCGGCGAGCAGGGCTTCTGCGATCGCGATGTCGGCGGGCGAGGTCAGCTTGAGGTTGTCGTCGTCGCCTTCGACGAGGGCGACGGGGGACGCGCCATAGCGCTCGAGCAGCGCGACGTCGTCGGTGGGGACGAATCCCTCGGCGGCGGCCCGCGCGAGGGCGTCGCGGAGCAGGTCAGCGCGCGCGGCTTGGGGCGTCTGCGCGACCCACAGCGCGGCTCGCGCGAGGGTCTCGGCGACGTGCACGCCGTCGTCCGAGCGCTTGATCGTGTCGCGCGCGCGCACGGCCAGCACCGCGCCACCGACTTCGGCGGCCCGCGCGACGACGGCGGCCACCCGAGCGGGCCGCACCAGGCAGCGCGCGGCGTCGTGCACGAGGATCACGTCGGCGTCGCGCGGCACGGCGGCGACCCCGGCACGGACGGAGTCCACGCGCTCGGCGCCGCCGTCGACCCACGCGAGCACGTGCGCTGTGACGGGAGCGAGCGCGCGCTCGATCGCCGCCCGCTCTTCGGGGCGCGAAACGACGACGAGCCCTCGGATCGCCGGTGTGGCGAGCAGCGCCCGCGCCGAGCGCAGGACGACGGCCTCACCGGCGAGCTCGAGCAGCGTCTTCTGCACGGTGCCGCCCATGCGGGTCGAGCGACCTGCGGCGAGCAGGACGGCGATCGTGTGGGGGGCGCTGGGCATTGCGGCGAGGGATTGTGGCCGATCCGTACGCAAAATGGAGCGCGGGGTGGAGCGTGGTCTGTGACGCGGTGCGTGGTCGGTGTTCCGTGCTGGGGGGTCGCACTGCCGTCGCAGGGCTGCGGCGTCGAACGGTACCA
>CAYOBN010000105.1:0-8839 GCA_964402175.1 uncultured Planctomycetaceae bacterium
GACCTCGACCAACCCGATCGCGTCGATCTTCGCGTGGACCCAGGGGCTCGCGCACCGCGGGCGCATGGACAACACACCGGACGTCGTGCGCTTCGCGGAGACGCTCGAGCGCGTCTGCGTCGACACCGTCGAGGCGGGCAAGATGACGAAGGACCTGGCGATCCTCATCAGCAAGGACACCCCCTGGCTGACGACCGAGGACTTCCTGGCCGAGCTCGACCGCGGCCTGCGCGCGGCGATGAAGTGAGCCCGAGCGGCGGGGTCCCCAGGACCCCGCCCGAGCGACCTCCGAGGACCACGACGATGGGCATCTTCAAGGCATACGACATCCGCGGCCTCGTGCCGAGCGAGCTCGATGCGCCCCTGGCGCGCAAGATCGGGTACCACTTCGCGAAGCTGCTGCAAGCGCGGCGCCTCCTGATCGGGCGCGATGTGCGCACGCACTCGCCGGAGCTCGCGCACGCCGTCATCGAAGGCATGCGCGATGCCGGCGCCGACGTGGTGAACATCGGCCTCGCTTCGACGCCGATGGTGTACTTCGCCATCGGCTCGCAGGACGTCGATGGGGGCCTGTCGCTCACGGCGAGCCACAACCCGGGTGAGTACAACGGCATGAAGCTCTGCTCGCGCGGGGCCAAGCCGATCTCGAAGGCCAACGGCATCGCGGACCTCGAGCGCATGTGCGCCGCGCCGTACCCCGGCCCCGGGGCCCAGCGCGGCGCGCTGCACGAGCTCGACCTGCTCGATGCGTACGCCGCCCACGTCGCGCGTTTTGCGACGATCGAGCGCCCGATCAAGGTCGCCATCGACGCGGCCAACGGGATGGCGGGGCACACCCTGCCGAAGGTGCTGCCGAAGCTCGCGAACGTGACCGCCGAGACGCTCTTCCTGGAGCCCGACGGCACGTTCCCGAACCACGAAGCGAACCCGTTGAAGGAGGAGAACCTCGACCCCGTACGCGCGCTCGTGCGGAGCTCGCACGCCGACATCGGGATGAGCTTCGACGGCGACGCCGACCGCTGCTGCTTCGTCGACGAGACCGGGCGCACGATCCCGGCGGACCTGATGACGGCGCTCCTCGCGCGGCAGTTCCTGCAGCGTGAGCCCGGCGCGCGCGTCGTGTACGACCTGCGCTCGTCGTGGGTCGTGAAAGAGGTCATCCGCGAGCACGGCGGCGTGCCGCTGCGCGACCGCGTCGGCCACAGCTTCATCAAAGCCACGATGCGCCAGCACGGCGCGGTCTTCGGCGGCGAGCTCTCGGGGCACTTCTACTTCCGCGACAACTTCGTCTGCGACTCCGGCGACATCGCGATGGTGACGGCGCTCAACACGCTCGCCCGCGCGGAGAGCGCCGGCCGGCCGCTGTCGGCGCTCGTCGCGGACCTGCGCCGCTACCACGCGACGGGGGAGATCAACTTCCACGTCGAGGACAAAGCGGGGGCGATCGCGGCGCTGAAGGCGAAGTACGCCGACGGCCGCCAGGACGAGCTCGACGGCATCTCCGTCGAGTACGGCGAGCTCGGCGACGCGGATTGGTGGTGGTTCAACGTGCGCATGTCGAACACCGAGCCCGTCCTGCGGTTGAACCTCGAAGCGCGGCGGCCCGAGACCCGCGACCGGCGCCGCGCCGAGCTCATCGCGCTGCTCGGAGAGCCCGAGTGAGCGGTGCGGCGCAGCGCTCGCGCTGCGCCGCCCTGCCCACCCGGGCGGGGCGACCGCTGGCGCGAGCCCCCGTGCCGGGGCGGGCCTCGGGAGCGCGCCCTGGATCCTCCCAGGGTCTCCGGAAACGGGCGGTTCCGGCCGATATGCCACCGGGGATCCCCACCCGCCTGCACCCCGCACGCTCCGCACCATGACCTCGATCCGCCGACGACCGTCTGAATCCGCCCGTCCTGCCGCTGGCATGGCCGCTGGCATGGCCGCTGCCCGCGCCACTGCATGGGCGCTGGGCGCCTTGGTGCACGGTCTGCTGGCGCCGGCCTGGGCTTCGGCGGCTACCGCGCCGCCGCTCGCGGGGTTTCAGCGGGGAGGAGCCCAAGAGGCGCCGCAGCGGCGGCCCGGGGTCGTCCCGGAGGTCGCACCCGCGACCGCCGTGGGCGCGGGGCGGGCCGACGTGGCTCCGCGCGGCGGCGCCCTCGACCCCGTCGCGCGCGACCGGCGCACGGGCTTCGACACGGGCAGCGCGCAGGCCGCGCGGCTCGACCTCGGCACGTTCCGGCCTGGCGACCCGCGCCGCGCCGTCGCGCTCGTCACGCTCGGCGCCGCCGGGGCCGTGTTCGAGCGCCAAGCGCTCATGACCGCGGCGGCCGAGGGCGTCCTCGAGGACCGCGTCGCGGCGCTGCTCGCCCTCGGCGAGCTCGGGCCCGGCCTCGGCGACGGCCTCGGTGTGCTCGAGCGCTTCGCGGTCGCGGAATCCGGCCAGCTCCAAGCTGCGTGCCTCGTCGCCCTCGCGCGGGCGAACGCGCCCGCAGCGCGCGCGGTGCTCGCGCGGCTCGCGTCGGGCGAGGGGGTCCTCGCGACCCTCGCGCGCGACGTCATGGCCCACGCCATCGACCCCGCGGCGAGCCCGCCGCCCGCGCAGTGGCAGCAGCTCTACGCCCTGCGCTGGGAGGGCGCGCGCCGCTACGGCACCGTCGACGGGCGCCCGTGGCGCATCGTGCGCGTCGACGAGCTGGCGCTCGACAACGCGTTCTTGGAGCAGCTCGTGCTGCTCTGTGCGCCGGACCTCTCGAGCGCCGCGGCGCGCGACTTGCTGCTCGAGCTGGTGCTGTCGCGCTCGCGCGCGCTCGGTCGCATCGATGCTGCGGTGCAGCTCTTCCCCGCCGAGCTCGAGCAGCTCGTGGACTCCGGGGTCTGGCGCCCTGCGAACCGCGCGGAGTGGCTGCGGCTCGTCGAAGAGATCGTGCGGCGCGAGGATTGGCGCCGGTTCCCGACGACCCTCGGCCAGGCCGCGGTGCTGCAGGACGCACGCCCGCTCGTGGCGGGGTTCATGCAGCGCGCTGGCGGTCCGTTCGAAGAGGCGCTGCTCGATGCGTTCGACTCCGACGACGCGCGCGACCGCGCCAACGCTGCGTACTCCGTCGGCGCAGCAGGCCTCGTCGACCATACCGCGACCCTGCGCGAGCTCTCGCGCGACCCCGAGCCGTGGGTCGCCGCGAGCGCCCTCGCCGCGCGCGTGCGGATGGGGGAGAGCGCGGCGGTGCGCGAGCTCGAGGAGTTCTTCGCAGAGGCGGAGGCCCGCCGGCCCGCGCGCATGACGGGGTACCTCTGCGAATACCTCGAGCGCGCGCTGCCCGACGAGGACGTGCTGCAGGTGCTCGAGCGCATCAGCCCCACGTTGGAGGGCGCCGATCGACTGAACGTCGAGGCCCTCTTGGTCCTGGGCGCGCGCACTGCGGACACGCGCTACCTGCGCGAGTCGCTCGCGAGCCTCGATCCGAACACCCCCGAGACGTTCCGCGTGATCCGCGCCTTGGGCCACCAGCCCAAACCCGAGGACCTCGAAGCGCTCGCCGGAGCCTTCCCGTTCGACGGCTCGGGCATCGCGAACCTGCACGCTGCGCGGGCCCTCGTGCTGGGACGGCACCGCTCGGTCGACCCGCTGCTCGCGGGCGCAGTCTGGCGCCTCGACCTCGAGCTCGCGCTGCTCGCAGCGGGCACCGTCTACGAGACCCGCGGCGCGCAGCTCCTGCGCCAATGGGTGGCCCGGCCGCCTGCCTTTGCCACCGACGAGGACCTGCGCCGCGTCGGATTTGCGCTCGGTGAGTGGGGTGGCCCGCGCGAGGTCGAAGCGCTGCGCGCGGACCTCGGGACCGCGAGCGGCGCTGAAGAGCCAGCGCTGCAAGGGGCGCTGCTCGGCATGCTGTCCGCGCGCACCCGCTGAAGAGCAACCCAGAGCCCCCCATGCAGCACACCCCCGGCAGACCGATCGCGCTCTTGGGCGTACCGATGGACCTCGGCGGCAACCGCCGCGGCGTCGACATGGGGCCGAGCGCCCTGCGCATCGCCGGCCTTGCGGAGCGTGTGCGGGCCCTCGGCCTCACGGTCGAGGACCACGGCAACGTGCCCGTCACCGACCGGGGGGACGCGGAGGCGCTCGACCCGACGGCGCGTTACCTCGACGCGATCGTCGAGACCTGCGCGGCGCTCGCCGCCAAGGTCCAGGGCCTGCTCGGCGCGGGGCGCTTTCCGCTCGTGATGGGCGGCGATCACTCGATCGCCGCGGGCACCGTCGCGGGGGTCGCGGCCCACTACCGGCGGCAGGGCGGCAAGCTCGGCCTGATCTGGTTCGACGCCCACGCCGACATGAACACGCCGCGCACGTCCGAATCGGGCAACGTGCACGGGATGCCGCTCGCCGCGATCATCGGCGATGGGCCCCCGGGCCTGACGGGGCTCGCGGGGACGGCGCCGATGGTGGAGCCGCGCAACGTGGCCCTCGTCGGGGTGCGCTCGGTCGACCGCCTGGAGGCCGAGACCGTGCGGCGGAGCGGCGTGCACTGTTACACGATGAAGGAGATCGACCAGCGGGGCATCCGCGCGGTCATGGAGGACGCCCTCCACCACGTCCTCGACGGGACCGCCGGGTTCCACCTGTCCTTCGACGTCGACGGGACGGACCCTGGGGTCTGTCCCGGGGTGGGAACGCCAGTTCCGGGCGGCCTCTCCTATCGCGAAGCGCACACGGTGTGTGAGATGGTGGCGGAGTCCAGGGGCCTCGTCGGCCTCGAGTTCACCGAGATCAACCCGATCCTGGATGAACGGAACCGGACGGCGCTCGCTGCCGTCGAATTTGCGTTGTCTGCCCTCGGCAAAACCGTGCTCTGATGCCCGTGGACGTCGAAAGCCTGCCCTTCGACCAATACCAGCGCTACCGGCTCGTCTCCGACCTCGTCGGCGACGTGCGCGGCGGGCGGGGTCGTCTGCGGGTGCTCGACGTCGGGGGCCGCACGGCGCTCCTGAGGCGGTTCCTGCCCGAAGACCGGGTCGACCTCGTCGACATGGAGGCCGCGGACAGCGCGGGGCTCGTGCTGGGGGACGGCAGCCGTTTGCCGTTCCGGGACGCGAGCTTCGACGTCGTCGCGGCCTTCGACACCCTCGAGCACGTGCCGCCGCCCTACCGCGCGGCGTTCGTCGCCGAGTGCGCGCGTGTCAGCCGCGGCCACGTGTTCCTCGCCGGGCCGTACCAGGCGCCCCGGGTCGACGAAGCCGAGGAGTTCCTGCTCGACTTCCTGCGCCAGAAGCTCGGCTTCGAGCACCGCTACCTCGCCGAGCACCGCCACAACGGCCTGCCGGACCGCGGCGCGACCGAAGCGGGCCTCGCCCAGGCGGGGCTCCACGTGGCGAGCGTCGGCCACGGGAACCTCGACCGCTGGTTGCTCCTCATGTGCGTCGAGCTCTACGTCGAGCACGACGCGACCCTGAGGCGCCTCGCCGAGCGGCTCTACCGCTTCTACAACGCGTCGCTCTACACGTCCGACCACCTGGAGCCGGTCTACCGGCACGTCGTCGTCGGGGCGCGGGCCGGTTTGCCGCTGCCCGATGCGCGGCGGGTCCTCGGGTCGCCCGGGGCGCCGCCCGAGGCGCTCCCTGCGATCCTACCGCTCGCCGCGGAGCTGCTCTCGTTCGACCACCACCGCGAGGCGTTGGCGCCCGAGCTCGCACGGTTGCACACGGTCATCCGCTCGCTGGACGAGGACCTCATCCAGCACCGCGCGGCGCGGGCGACCCTCGAAGCGGACCTGGCGGGCCACCGCTCGATGGTCCAGGACCTCCAGCGCGAGCGCGACGCCCAGGGGGCCGCCTGTGCGGCGCTGGCGGCGGACCTCGAAGGGCACCGCAAGGCGCTCGCCGAGGCGCGCGCGGACGCCGAGCGCCTTCGGGCCCAGGAGGCCGAGCTGCGCGCGGAGATCGAAGCCCGCGGGGCTGCGATCGGCCACCGGGACGGCCTCCTCGCCGAAGCCGAGGCGCGCCGCGAGGCCCTGCGCCACGAGCGCGAAGAGCTGCGCGAGCTGCTCCAGCACCACCGCACCGAGCTCGAGGCCCACGGCCACGCGCTGCGCGAGCGCGAAGCCCGGGTCGACGCCCTGCAGACCGAGCTCATGGCCCACGGCCAGGCGCTCGCGGACCGCGAGGCCCGGGTGGACGACCTGCACGCGGAGCTGACGGCGGCCCTCGAGCGGGCCCGCGCCGCCGAGGACGAGGTCGACGGGCTGCGCGCGGACGCCGCGCGCCTCGTGCGCCTCCTGCGGAGCCGCCTCGGCAACCTCGGGCGCGCGTTTGCACCGCGGAAGTTCGGCGATCCGCGCTGAGTGCGGGCAATGCACCGCCTCGGGGCTACCATGCCGCCCCTGCTGGGACCAGAATGCCCGGCCCGGAGCTCCCCGACGTGCCGCACCACCCGCTCGATTGCCGTTCACTGGCTGCCCACTTGGGCGCCTGGCTCCGTGAAGTGGGTCCCGACTCCGACGTCGTCGTGTCGTGCCGTGTGCGCCTCGCGCGCAACGTCGACGGCGTGCGCTTCGTGCCGAAGCTGGGCTCGGACGAGGCGCTCGGCCTCGCGGAGCGGCTGCGGCCCGCGCTGATCGAAGCGCGCCTCGACGGCGAGACCCGCTGGGTCGATGTCGCCAGCGCGTCGCCGGTGCTGCGCCTCCTGCTGCAAGAGCGCAACCTCGCGAGCCGCGACCTCGTGCGCCCCGAAGCGCTCGATCGCCTCCTGCCCGGCCGCGCTGTCGCGTTCGGTGAGAGCGAGAGCGTCTCGGTGATGGTCAACGAGGAGGACCATCTGCGGATCCAAGCGCTGGCGCCGGGTTTCGACCTCGATCTCGCGTGGGAGCGCGCGCGCGACCTCGATCGTTTCCTGGAACAACGCGTCCCGTTCGCAGTCTCGTCGAAGCTCGGTTATCTGACGGGCTGTCCGACGAACGTGGGCACGGGCCTGCGCGCCTCGGCGATGTTGCACCTGCCCGCGCTGGGCCTCGTGCGCAAGGAGCTCGAGAAGGTCTTCCAAGCCGCGCAGCGCACGGGCCTCGCGGTGCGCGGGATGCACGGCGAAGGCAGCCGCGCCGCGGGTGACCTCTACCAGATCAGCAACCAGATCACGCTCGGGCGCAGCGAAGCGCAGCTCGTCGAGGACCTGCGCGCGCTCGTGCCCGTGATCGTCGACTTCGAGCGCAAGCTGCGCGCGGCGCTCGTCGAGGAGATGCACGCGGCGCTGCTCGACCGCGTGATGCACTCGGTGGGCGTGCTGCGCACCGCGCGCTCCATGCCGACCGACGACGCGCTCGCGCACCTGTCGAACCTGCGCCTCGGTGTGCAGCTCGGGCTCACGAAGGCGGCGCCGATCAGCCTCCTCAACGTCCTGGGGGTCCAGGTGCAGAAGGGCCACCTGCAAGTGCTGGCTGCGCCCGGCGGCGACCTGAAGCTGCTCGAGACGAGCGAGCGCGACAAGCTCCGCGCGGCGTACCTGCGCCAGCGGCTCGCCGGCTGAGCGTCCCAGTTTGGGATCAACGGGCTGGCGCCCGCAGGCGGTCTCCGATCGAGCGCACCGGGGCGCCGATCCAAGGCGTGGGACTTGCCCCATGCTGCGCCACCTCCTCCCGCTCCTCGCCTGTGCGTCGGCCTTCGCCGCGGCGTCGCCGTCGGTACCACGCGTCCCGCTCCAGGCGGGGGCCGGGGCCGCGCGGAGCTCGGTCGCCGGGCTGGATGCGGTGCGCCTCGAGGTGCTCGAGGGCCGCGCGCGCCTCATCGCGCCGGACCGCGTGGACGAGCTCGACCGCCACAGCGAGCGCGTGCGCCTCGACGGCGTCGGTCACCTCTCGATCCGCGCGGCGTCGCAGGTGCGCCTGACCTGGTCGGGCCGGGCGAGCCTGCTCGTCGACGGGCCCGCCGAGGTCGAGTGGCGCCCGCCCGGCGCGCCCTCCGGGGCCGACGGTGAGCGGCCCGTGCCGCTCGATCGCTTGGAGCTCACGGTGCACGCCATCGGCGCGCTGGACCTCGAAGTGCGCCGCGGCGAGGTCGCGCTGCTGCTGCCGGGGGCCTGGCGCGGCACGCTCGGCGCTGCGGCGCTGCAGCTCACGGGGCGGCCGAACGGCGCGGCGCTCGCGCGGTTGCACGCGGGGCGTCCGGTGCGCTTCGAATGGGTGGGCGACTCGGCGTACGTGCGCCCGCCCGTCGAGCTCATCGCGGGCTCGGAGGTGCACCTCGCCCAGCCCCGCTTCCGGCCGCTGGAGCCGCTCGCGGAGGCCCGCCGCGCGCCCTGGCCCGCCGGCGAGGCCGAGTGGCCGTGGCGCGTGCCGGCCGAGAGCGAGGCGCAGCGCGCCGAGCGCCTCGCCGCTCCGCGCCGCACGGACCGCACCGAAGGTTGGTCGGGGTTGCCTGCCGGTGAGTCGGCGGGTGTGCCCGCGACCGGCGCTGGGACCCGCGCGAGCTTGCCCGTCGGGCCAGTGGTCTCCCATGTCGAGGTGACGGGGCCGGACGGCACGCGCCGCTGGCTGCCGGTGGGGGATCACCGCGGGGATCACCGAGGGGAGCGGGCCGACGGCGAGCGTGCGGGCAGCCGCCGCGGGGCCCGTGGCACTGAGGTCGGGACGCAGGCGGCCGAGCCGCTCCCGGAACCGCGGGCCGCTGGCGCGTCCGAGGACTCGGTCGGGTCGGCGTCCGAACCGCGCGTCGAGCGCTCCGCACCCACCGTGCCGGGCGAACGCCGAGGCCGGCGCTTCCGGGGTGCGGACGCTTGGCCGAGTCCCGAGGAGCTCGCCGCGGCCGCAGGCGCGGACGGGGCGGAGGCGGGGCCGTTGCCGGCTCAGGCTCCGACGGAGGTTCCGGCCGGCGTGCCCGC
>CAYOBN010000105.1:8939-15293 GCA_964402175.1 uncultured Planctomycetaceae bacterium
CGCCGCGCGAGCCGAGCCCGCGCGCCGAGGCCCCAGCGGTGGCGCCACCGGCGGTGGTACCCCCGCAGACGGTGGACCGGCCCCAAGGGGCGGTGGGTGCGCCCCCGGTCGCGGGGGCGCCGGGGGGCGCGACTCCCAGCGTCGAACCCGTCGGCCCGCCATCCCAGGCGCAGGCGCCCGAGGGGCAGCGATCGGTGAACGGTGGGGCGGAGAGCGCGGGGCCGCAACCCGCAGGGCCGCAACCCGCTGGGCCCGCGGCGCCCTCGCCGGTCGCGGAACCGAACGCTGCAGAGCCTCCGGCGTCCTCTGCGCCGGCTGAGCCCGCTCCCGCCGATCCGTACGTGCTCGCGGCGTGGCGCGGCCTCCCGCGCGCCGCCCTCCAAGGGGTCGGGCCGGTCGCGGTCCAGCGCCGCGCCGGGGTCGAGGTGCGCGCGCTCTCGGCGGGCCGCGTGCGCGTGCTCGTCGACGGCAGCGTCGCGGGCCCGGTCTGGTGCTTCACACCGGACGCGGACCTGCGCTTGGCGCCCGGCGCGACCGTGGTCTTCGAGGCGAGCGGCGCAGAGCGCATGCACCTCGGTGTCGTCGAACGCTTCGACGCCGCGCCCGGTCGACCCCGCTGGGACGCGCTGCCGTGAGCGTGCTCGCTCAGGCCGGGGTCGTGTGCCGCACGATGCGGTAGCCGATCCCGCGCACGGTCTCGATCAGCGGCCGGCCGTGTCGGTCGACCTTCTTGCGCACACGACCGATGTGCACGTCGAGCACGTTGGTGCCCGGGTCGAAGTCGATGTCCCAGACCTCCTGCAGGAGGTCCTTGCAGGTCACGGGTTCACCCTCCGCGCGCGCGAGCGCAAAGAGCAGGTCGTACTCGCGCGGGCTGAGCCATCACGGTTTGCCGTTGCGGGTCACCCGGCGCCGCGCGAGGTCGAAGTGCACGTCGCCGAATTGCACGGGGGCGAGCTGCGTGCGGCGCCGCATGACGGCTTCGATGCGCGCTTCGAGCTCTTCGATGTGGACGGGCTTGACGAGGAAGTCATCGGCGCCGAGGCGCAGCGCCTTCACACGGTCTTCGACGGCGGACCGGCCGCTGATGACGACGATCGGCACGGCGTCACCTGCCTCGCGCACGTCGTACAGCAGCTCGAAGCCCGACCGACCGGGCAGCTCGAGGTCCAGCAGAACGAGCTCGTGCTCACCGAAGCGCAGCGCGTCCAGCGCGAGCTCGCCGTCCGGGGCTTCGGAGATCTCGTGGCCGCTGGTCGTGAGCGCGACGCGCAGCGTCGTGCGGAAGTCGGCGTCGTCTTCGACGAGGAGGATGCGCATGGTGGAGAGTCTTGCGTGCGGAACGTGTCCGGCGTGTGTTCCACGCGCGGCCGAATCGGACATTCATCGGCGATGGGGCGATTGAATGCCTTGTCATGAGCGCACGCTTCAGTATCTCCGATCATGGGGGCGTCGTCGTGCCCTTGCGGTCAGATCCAATGGGGACGGGCCTTCGCAGGGGTCACGGCGATATGCCGAGGGCCTTCCCGCCCGAGGCACCCGCGGCCTGTCCCCCCCGGGGCAGGTCGCGGGCCCTCCCGATGTGGAATGCTCAGTCATGGGGCGCCGCCACGGGCGCTTGGATCGGGCACAATAAGAGAGGCAGTCGACAACCACGGCTGCATCACCCGTGCACCACCGTGAGCCCCAAGACACCGGTTCGACCGGTTTGAACGACGACGATCAGGCGGGCCAATTGGCCCGTATTCGCGAGCTCCTGTTCGGCGAAGCCGTGCGCAGCCACCAGGACCGACTCGCGACGGTCGAGCGCCTCTTGCTCGCCGAGTGCGAGCGTGTCCGCCGCGAAGCCAGCGAGCGTATCGCGGCCTTCCGCACCGAGCTCGAAGCGGGTCTCGTGCGGCTCGGTGCGATCCAGGAGCGCGACCGGGAGCGCCTCGGCGCCGCCTGCGAGGCCCTGGCACAGCGGCTCGCCGCCGAAGCCGAGGAGCAGCGGGCGCGCCTCGATGCCACGGCATTGGTGCTGGGCCAGCGCGTCGAAGCCGGGGATGAGGGCCTGCGGCGCGCGATGGCCGAGGGTGTGCACGCGCTCGATACACGCATCGCCGCCGAGACGGCCGAGCTGCGCGCCGCGCTCGCGGCCGCTGACGAGCGCCTGCGGCGCGACCTCGCCGATGGACTCGCGCGGCTCGACGCGCGCTCGGACGCGCTCGGTGCGGCGCTCGACGCCCGTTGCCGTGAGCTCGATGCGGGCTTGGCCGCGCTGCGCTCGGACCTCGACGAAGTGCGCCGTGCATCGGTCGCGCGCGCAGGGCTCGCCGCGGACCTCGGTGCGCTCGCACGGCGGCTCGCGGGCGAGATGGGACACACCGATGACGGCGCGTCCAGCGCTGCGCCGCAGCGCAACGGACACTCCGCGCACGAGCGGTCATGAGCGATCCCGCGCAGCGCAGCGGTGACCCCGACGGTTGGCGCGAGGTCGCACCGACGGCGGGCCGCGAACCGGCCGCGCTCGACGAGCTGCGCGGTCTGCTCGTCGGCACGGAGCGCGCACGCCTCAGCGCGCTCGAAGCGCGGCCTGCGAAGCCCGATGTCGAAGACGTCGCCGCTCTGTTGCCCGACGCGGTCCGGCGACGGGTCGCCCGGGACGAAGACCTCGCGCGCGCGCTCTCCACCACGATCGAAGCGGGCCTCGAGCGCTCGGCGCGCAAGAACCCGAAGGCGCTCGCCGAAGCGATCCACCCGGCGCTCGGGCCTGCGATCCGCAAAGCGATCCAGTCTGCGCTCGCGCAGGTGTTGGAGGCGTTCAACGTGGCGCTCGAGAACAGCCTCTCGCCGCGCGGGCTCGCTTGGCGCGTGGAGGCGCTGCGGACGGGCCGTCCGTTCGCCGAGGTCGTGCTGCTGAAGAGCCTCGTCTACCGCGTCGAGCAGGTGTTCCTGATCCACCGCAAGAGCGGTGTGCTCCTCGCGGAAGCGGCCAACCCCGCGGCGGCGCGCAGGGACCCCGAGCTCGTCTCCAGCATGTTGTCCGCCATCCGCGACTTCGCGGTGGATTCGTTCGGTGCGGGCCCCGATGACGAGCTCGACCGCATCGACCTTGCGGGGCTCCGCATCACACTCGTCGGGAGCCCCGATGCGGTGCTCGCTGCGGTGGTGCGCGGCACTCCGCCGGAGAGCCTGCGCGCCCAGCTCGAGGGCACCCTCGAAGAGCTCACCGCCAAGCGCGCGACGGACCTGGCGCGCTTTCGCGGGGATACAGCGCCGTTCCAGGCGGACGCACACCTGCTCGAGGACTGCATCGGCGGTGAGCAGCGCGCGGTGCGCCGCAGTCCGCTGGTCGCGGCTGTGGCTCCGGCGCTCCTCCTCGGTGGCCTCGTTTGGCTCGGAATCGGGGCTTGGCGCGCGCACGAGCGCGACTCCGCCCGCGCGAAGGTCGTCGCTGCGCTGCGCGCTGCGCCTGGCCTCGTCGTGCTGGGGACGGAGGAGCGCGACGGCGTGTACACCGTGCGCGGCCTCGCCGACCCGCTCGCGGCGCAGCCCGCCGACGTGGCCGCAGCGGCCTTGCCCGAGCTCGATCGCGCGCGCCTCCACTTCGAGTTCACTCCATTCGATGCCGCGGGGGCTGAGTTTGCGGAGCAGCGGCTCCGTGCGCGCCTCGCGCCGCCGCCCGGTGTCCAGGTGACCGTCGCTGCGGACGGCGTCGCCCGTATCGCCGGTGCGGCGCCGACGGAGTGGGTGGCGCGCGCGCGTGCGATCGCGCCGACGGTGGCGGGGGTGCGAGCGCTCGATGCTGAGGAGCTCGTCGATTACGACCGCGCGCAGCTCGCGGTCCTGGTCGAGGGCCTGCGCGGCGTCGCGGCGCGTTTCCCGCTGGGCCGCGCAGACCTCGGTGATGGGGCGGTCGCGGCGGAGGAGATCGCGGCGAGCCTCGCTGAAATCGCGGCCCATGCGCTGCGGGTCGGTGTCCTGGTGCGCGTGCGGCTGACACCCGAGCGGCATGCGCTCGAAGAGGCTTCGGCGGCGCTCGCGCAGCGGCGCGCCGCGGCCCTGCGGGAGCTCGTCGGCCAAGCCGCCGTCGCGCGCGGTGTCGATGCGCTCGTGTTCGAGCTCGCGCCGGTCATCGACGGTGAAGTCCCGATCGGTGAGACCGGGGCCGTAAAGGTGGAAGCGACGGTGCTGGGTACGGCGGCGCCTGCCGATGGAGAAGGTCGATGATCCGCCGCAAGATCTGTCTGCTCGGGGCGTTCGCCGTAGGCAAGACGTCGCTCGTGCGCCGCTTCGTGCACGGCATCTACGACGAGCGTTACCAGACCACCGTCGGTGTGAAGATCGACAAGCGGATCGTCTTGCTGCCGCAGCATCCGGCGCAGGAGATCACGCTCGTTCTCTGGGACATCCACGGAGAAGACGACTTCCAGAAGGTGCGCGCTTCGTACCTGCGCGGCTCTTCGGGGTTGCTCTTCGTGATCGACGGTACACGGCGCGCGACGCTCGACATCGCGCTGGAGCTCGAGGTCCGCGCTCGGCTCGAGATCGGCGATGTGCCCACCCGCGCGCTCTTGAACAAAGCCGACCTCGTCGATGCGTGGGAGCTCGACCCGGCCGAGGTGCGCCGCGCATCGGGCGGGCGTTGGGATCCGATCGCGACCAGCGCTCGGACGGGCGAAGGCGTCGCGGCGACCTTCGAAGCGCTCGCGACTGCCATCTTGGCCCAGGACGGCAAGGACGCCGAGGGTGACCTGTGACTGTCGACGACGCTGCGGGGACTCCGCGTGAGGTGCTGGATGCGCTCTTGCGCCTTGCGAGCGGTGACCGCGGCGCCGCGTGGGTGGAGTTCGATGCCCAGGGACGGGTCGTCGAAGCCGGCGGCGCGCTGGCGGCGCACGGCCTCGGAGACCTCGTGCCCGGGGCCGAACTGACACGCAGCGCGGAGTGGCTCGAAGGGCTCGCGATCCTGCCCGGCTAGCCGTTGACGTTGCCCGCGCTGTCGCTCGCCGGTCACCACGTCGACGTGCACGTGTGGCGCGCGCAGGAGAACCGCGGTTACCTCGTCATCGTCGACTCCACCCGCGTCGTCAAGGAACGCGCGGATGTGCTCGAACGGGCCAACGAAGCGAGCCTCTTGCGCGAGCGGCTCGAGGGCGCGGAGCGCGGTCGCCGCAGCGCAAGGCTCGAGCGTGTCGAGACCTTGAACGCGCTGGGCGCGGAGATCCTCGAGCGCGGTCCCGACGGTCGCTTCCGCCCCCAGGGGCGCGCGCCGGCGTGGCTCTGCGCCGTGTGCGAGTGGGAGGAACACGACGACCATTCGATCTCAGGCGACGACCCTGCGAGCTTCCTCGGCGTGTTCTTGGCCGAGGCCGAGGACGCGCTCGAAGCCGGGGCGCCGACCCTCGTGCGCTCCGGGATGTGGGCGCAGGAGATCAACGGGCGCGACGAGGTCTTCGAGGCGGTCGCGATGGTGCTCTCGACGGGCCGACGCGTCATCATGGTCGAGCACATCGACCTCCGATACCGCGAGCGTCAGGAGCTCTTACAGCGGGCGCGCGAGGCCAGCCTCTCGCATGAAGCGGTGCGGCGGGGTGTCGAGCACAAGGACGTGCTCTTGAACTGCATCGTGCACGATCTGCGCTCGCCGCTCGCTTCGATCGCGGGCGCGCTGCGGCTGATCCGCGGGCGCGACCTCGATCCCGATCAGCAGCGCGACTTGTTGGACATCGCCATCAGGCAGACGGAGCGTCAGGACGAGCTGATTCGCACGGTGCTGGAGGTCTTCCGCGCCGAGGTCGATGACCTCGCCCGGGTGGATACGGATCCGCGCACGGCGCCGGATCTCTGTCACGTCGTGCGTGAGTCGGTGCAGCGCGCGTTGCCAGCGTTCGAAGAGCGCGGGGTCTCGCTCTTCTCACACTTGCCGTCGAGAACTGTCGGGGTGATCGGGTTGCGGGATCGCTTGGAGCGGGTCGTGGACAACTTGCTCGACAATGCGCTACGTCACTCGCCGCGCGGCACCTCCGTGGACGTCGCGGTGGAGGCCTCGCTCCTCGGACCATCGCTCGTCGTCGCGGACCGCGGAGCGGGGGTGCCGGAGACCCTGCGCGGGATGCTGTTCCAGCGCTTCGTGCGGGGCAGCGCCGGCGGCGCAGCGGGCCTCGGCCTCTATTACTGCCGCATGACCGTCGAACGATGGGGCGGCGCGATCACGTACCGCGACCGCACCGGCGGCGGCGCGGAGTTCCGCGTGCAGTTCCGTCCCGCATAGCCCGCGCGCTCGGGGTCCAGCCTGGGACCCCGCGTTGTGGCATCGAACGGTACCAGGTACGAGTTTGCGGTGGAGCGCTCGCCCGCGCACGCGGGCGA
>CAYOBN010000106.1:0-15248 GCA_964402175.1 uncultured Planctomycetaceae bacterium
TGCGCGCGCGCTTCGCGCGCGCCCTCGCCGCCAAGTCGTACCTGGTACCGGTCGACGCCACGACCCGGCGGGGCGGGATGACGGTGCGTGCGCGCCGGTTGCCCCGTATCCTCGCGTCATGGGCCCACGGATCGCGCTCGTGTTTGCGCTCGGGGCCCTCGTTGGGCTGCTGGCGCTCGTCGGGGCGCGGCCTGGGAGCCTCGACGATGCGTTTGTCGTGTTGCGCCATGCCCGGCACCTCGCCGAGCACGGGGCGTTTGCGCCCGGCCCCGCGGGGCCTCCGGTCGATGGCTTCACGAGCCTGCTCGACGTCGTCGTCAAAGCCGTGCCGCTGGCCCTCGGGGCGCCCGATGCGCTGCGGGCAGCCGGCTGGGTCGGCCTCGTGGGGAGCGCCCTCGCTGCGGGCGGGCTCGCGGCGCTCGCCTTCCGGCTCAGCGCCCCTGCTGGGATCTTCGCGGCCGCAGCGCTGGCGCTCGCGCTCGCGACCGCGCCGGGGCTCGCGGAGGGGACGAGTTACGTCCTCGAAACACACCTTTACGCGCTGCTCCTCGGCGGGCTGGCCGCCGCGGTCGTGTACACCCGGCCGCGCCTCGCTCTGGCGCTGGCCCTCATCGCGCCGCTCGTGCGCCCGGAAGGACTCGCCCTCGGGCCTTGCGCCTGGTGGCTCGCAAGTCGGGGCCAAGGCCTCCGTCGGCGGGGGCTGCTGGCGCTCGGCGCGGGCTACGCAGCCCTCTCTGCCGCCCGTTGGTGGGCCTTCGGCGCCCCCCTGCCGAACAGCTACTACGCCAAAGCCTCCGACTCGCGCTGGTACGAGCTCCTCGACGGGCTGCGTTACCTCGCGGCGTTCGTGCTGCGGCCCGAGGGCGCTGCGCTCTGTGCGGCCCTCGCGCTCGCCTTCGGCAGCCGCGCGCGAGGCGCTTCCACTCCCCGCACCCCTGCGCGGGACCTCGCGCTCCTCACCTTGACCGCCGTCGCCGCGGTCGCAGTCTCCGGCGGCGATTCGTACCACGGCGCGCGCCTCTTGTTGCCGGTCACGCTGTGGGCGTGGCTCGCGGTGGCCGCCGCCCTGCCGGGGGCCGCGCGCGGCGCGCGCCTCGCAGTGTGTCTCGCAGCGGCGGTCTCCGCTGGCAGCGCCCTGCTGCCCGCCCTGCGCGCGCCCAGGGAGGCGCTCACCGCCCTGCGCTCCGGCCCGCTCGGCCTCGACGCCTACGGCGACGAAGCCCGCGTCGTCGCAGCCTTCGAGCGCGCCCTCGCACCTGCGCTGGCTTCGGGGACCCCAGCGCCGGTCGCCCACCGCCACGCCCAGCGCTACGCCTGGTTCTCGCAGACCCTGTCGTTCCTGGATCTGACCGGCCTCACCGATCGGGACATCGCGCGCCTGCCCGCGCCGGGGCCCATCACCTTCGGGCGCGACGCGCTCGACGAGGCCCTCGCGCGGCGCGCGGCGGTGATCCACCTGGACCACCTCTTCGCGCGGCCCGAGCTCTGGGCCGGCCGCAGCGTCCGCGCCGTCCTCGCGCCGCCCGACGCAGCCAAGTTCCTCGGCGCGCCGTTCCCCGCGCCCGCGCTCGTCGCAGCGCTCGATGCCGCGTACGTCACCGCTTCCCTGCGCGGGCTCTACGGCGGTCACCTCGGCGTCAACGTGCTCGTGCGGCGCGACCTCGCCCGCGACTTCGCCGCCGCCGGTTTCGACCTGGGCGACTGACCCCGCGCGGCCAGGCTGAAGGTCAGCGGTTCAGCATCCGCCGCACGAACGCGATCATCTCGAGGGACTGGCGATCGTTCGAGAACTCCGGCTGCTGCATCAGCGCGCTCGCCTCTTCGAGCAGCTCCAGCGCGCGCCGGTTCTGGCCGTTGACGCTCGCCGCGAGCGCGCCCATCGCCAAGCTGTAGGGGTGGCGCGGCTCGCGCGCAGGCCGTGAACCCGAGGCCCCACCCAGGCGATTCAGCACCGGCAGCGGGTTTCCGAGCCGCAGCCGCAGGAAGTCGCGCTGGCGCGAATAGAGCTCGAAGCGCTCGCCGCCCATCGCACGCTCGAGCCATGTGAGCGCATCGAGGCCCGCGAGGAAGTCCTTGTGTCCCTGCTCCAATCGCTGGTCGAGCATCAGCGCTTGCACGAGCCGCTCGAGCGCGTCCTTCTGCCTGCGCAGCTCCGCGCCATCTCCCAGCGCCGCACGGCGCAGCTCCGCGACCTCGAGCTCGGCGCGGATCGCGGCGCCGTAGCGTCCGAAGGCCTCCAACCGCTCGGCGTGTTGTTCGATCGCGTCCGCGAGCGCTGCACCGCGTGTGCCTGCCAAGCGCTGGTCGTCCAGCGCCTCGCCCGACACCACCAGCGCCTCCTCCGCATCACCGGGCCCATCGCGCTGCATGAGCTGCTCGGCGAGGATCCCCCGCGCGCTCGCCCGCGCCGACGCGACATCCGCGCGTGTCCCCACGTAGTTGTCGATCGCCTCGCGCAAGTACCCGATCTCGACGTCCTGCGGAAAGACCTCGGACTTCTGGTTCCAACCCACGAGCTGCAGGCGCACGAGGCCGCGGGTCGGATCGCCGAGCGGGTACATCCGATCGACCGCTTCGACGAACTCGAGCCACACCGCGCCAAGCTCCTGCGCGAGCTCCTGGCCCTCGAGGTGGGTCAGGCCGAGCATCAAGAGCGGCTGCGCCGTCTGCAGGAATTGTCCCGGGTCCTCCGGCGCCTCCGCGCGGACGGCGGCGAGCGATTCGCAGTAGAGGCTGAACGCCCCGCGAGCATCGCCCGCTGTGGTCAAGAGACCCGCCAGTTCGCTGCGCGTCGGATTCAGCCGCAGCGTGGGCCCGCCGAACACGCCGCCCTCCAGGGCCAGCGCCGCGCGCAGGTCGGGCACCGCATCGTCGCCGCGCCCATGGCGCGCCTGGAAGCGTCCGATCTGCGCCAGCAGCAGCGTGTACTCCTTCGAGCGCTCCCCGTGCAACCGCTCGGTCAATGCGAGCGCGCGCCGGTATTCCGCCAGCGCTTCCGCGACGCGGTTCTCGTCCTCGAGGCGCTCCGCGAGGATGCGCCGGACACCGACTTCGGCGGGGTGATCCGCCCCGTAAGCGCGCACGAAGCGCTCGACGAGGGTCCCGGCGTCGCGCACGTCGTCGCGCACCGCGCGGTCGGAGCTGAAGCTCGTGAACAGGTCAACCGCCACTTCGGAGCGCGCATCCGCGACGCGCAAGTTCTCACGCGCTTCGATGAACCCCAGCAGCATCAGCGCGATGCCCGCGACCACCGCGAATACGACCATCGCTCCAGCGCCGACGGCGATGCGGTGGCGCCGCACGAACTTCCGCACCCGGTAGACCGAGCTCGGCGGGCTCGCGAGGACCGGCAGGTTCGCGAGGAAACGCTCCAGATCGTGCCCGAACGCGGCCGCGGACTCGTAACGTCGATCGCGCTCCTTCTCGAGCGCCATCATCACGATCCAGTCGAGGTCGCCGCGCAGTTCGCTCGCGAGCGCGCCCGGCTGCGTGCCCCGTGCCGCTGCGATCGGAAGCACGTCGTCACCGAGCCGCGCCAAGCGCGCCGAAGGGGCCGCCGCTTCGTGCTCGCGGATGAAGGTCTGGATCTCGGCGAGGCCGCGGTTCGCGAGGTCGCGCGCCTCGAACGGCGGCCGGCCCGTCAGCAGCTCGTACAGCACCACCCCGAGCGAATAGATGTCCGAGCGTGTGTCGACGTCCGCGTCGCCGTGCTCCGCCTGTTCGGGGCTCATGTAAACCGGCGTACCGATGAACTGCCCCATCTCGGTGAACACGGTGCGCTCGGTCAGACGCTGTTTCGTCGCTTTCGCGATGCCGAAGTCGATGACCTTCGGGACCGCGCGACCATCGCGCTCGGTGACGAGCACGTTCGAAGGCTTGAGGTCGCGGTGGATCAATCCGCGTTGGTGCGCGTGATGCAGCGCCTCGCAGACCCCGATGAAGAGCCGGATGCGCTCGCGCACCGGCAATTGGCGCGCATCGCAGAACTTCGTGATGTCGACCCCGTCGACGAGCTCCATCACGAAGTACGGCCGCCCCGTGCTGGTCGCACCGGCGTCGAAGACGCGGGCGATGTAGGGGTGATCCAGAACGGCCAAGGCCTGGCGCTCCGCTTCGAAGCGCGCGATGACCTGGCGCGTGTCCATCCCGAGTTTGATGATCTTGAGCGCCACGTCGCGGCGCACCGGCTCGAGCTGGCGCGCGGCGTACACGACGCCGAAACCGCCCTCACCGAGCTCGCGCACGAGCTCGTACGGACCGAGCGTCGTGCCCGGCCCCTCGCGCACCTCCGTGGCTTCGTGCGCGGGCACGCGCTTCACCGCGGAGGTCTCGAGGAACGAACCCGCGGTCGCGTGCGCGGCCAGCAGGTCGAGCACACGCCCTGCCAACGTGCGGTCCCCCCGCGCCGCGCGCAGGACGTGGCCCGCCCGTTCGGCGGGGGGCAAAGAAAGCGCCTCTGCGAAGATCCGCTCGTCTGCAGATTCCGTACCGACGTCCGCGCCGGTCCTCGCAGCGGGGTCGGCGCTCGGTTCGCGCCGCTCGTCTCGGGGCGTGGGGGGCATACAGGGTTCTACGACCGATCCTCGCGTTCCGTTGCAGGATCTGTGTCGGACTCAGGTGAACGGGGTGTAGGGTCGCCCTTCGAGATCTCGTGGAAGAGCCACGCGCGCGCAAAGGCCCACCAGCGGTCGGCGGTCGCGCGCGACACACCCAGCACATCAGCGGCTTCGACGAGGGTCAGCCCCGCGAAGTAACGCAGCTTGACGAGCTCCGCTTTGGGACCGTCCTCGCGCTCGAGCCGCTGCAGGGCCTCGTCGAGCGCGACGAGGTCGAGGTCGGTCGGCAGGGTCAGCACCGCGTCGTCGTTCAGCTCTTCGAACTGGTGCGCGCCGCCGTGGCGCAGGCGATTGCGGCGCCGCGCCCGCTCGACCAGGATCCTGCGCATGGCCTCGGCCGCCGCGCCGAAGAAGTGCGCGCGGTTCTGGAACTCCAGCGCCTGGCCGTCCGCACCGAGCAGGCGCAGGTAGGCCTCGTGGACCAGCGCAGTCGGTTGGAGCGTCGCGTTCTGGCGCTCCCGCGCGAGCTTCTGGGCGGCGACAGCCCGCAGCTCGGCGTAGACCGAGCGGATGAGGGCCTCGCCGGCGCCGTCGGCACCGGACCGGGCGGCCTGGAGGAGCTGGGTCACGTCGCCCATGGGCGTGAGGGCAGCATAAGCGTCTCGCCGGGGGTGTGCGTCAAGAGGCCCCTGGCGGAGGCGAGCGCATCCCGGGATGGTACCTTCCTCGCGCCATGTCCCGCCCTCGCACTGCCCCCCTTCCGCGGCTGGCGCGCCTTCTGCTCGCGTGCGCCGCTGTCCTGGCCTCTCTCCCGCACGCTCCGGCGCGCCCCCAGGACGGCGGCCTCAGCGCTGCGTTCGAGCGCGCTCGGTCCGAGGGCAAGCGGCTCGTCCTCGGGGTCTACACGGCGGGCGAGGCGCGCGCCGAGGACTTCGCCAAGCGCACGCTGCGCGACAAGTCCGTGAAAGGGGCGCTCGATGCGTCTGTGTTCGTCCAGGTCCTCGTGGGGAGCCCGACCAAAGCCGATGCCAAACGCTTCGGCGCGCTCACGCCCGACGACCACCGCGCGCTCGAGCGCGAGGTGCTGGATCGGCTGCCGGTGAACGCCGAGGGAGTGCTCGCGACGCCCCAGCACGTGTGGTTCGGACCGGACGGCGCGTTGCTCGTCGCGGCGCCCTACGAGCTCGAGCCCGAGGAGTTCCTCTGGCTCGACGCACGGGCCGCGCAGCTCGCGGCGACGCCCGTCGCAGATCCCGCGGGCGCCCCTGGTGCCCCTGCCGCAGACGCCGCGCCGCCCGCGCCGCTGCCCGCCGGTGCGCGCGCGCCGCGCCGCTACCTCGCGGGCCAAGCGTTCCGTCCGCTCGACGGCGACCGCCTCGGCCGCGGACTCCTGCCCGACGAAGAGAAAGCCGACCTGGAGCTCCTGCGTAAGCGCAGCCAGGGCGGCGGCCGCGGCGGGGGCGGCCGCGGTGGGCTCGGCGGCGCGGGTGGCGGGGGCGGCTTCGGCGGCGGTTTCTCGCGCGAGGCCATCGAAGCCTTCGGTCGCCTCGCGTTCACCGACACCGAAGACGCGCAGAGCGAAGTGAAGAGCGAGCTCGGCAACGTGTTCCTGCGCCTCGGCGGCGGCTCGAACGCGCTGCTCGATGGGGGCATCGAGGCCCTCGCGTACGCCGCGCCGAAGCGCGGCGTGCCGACCTTGGTCTCGTTCCTCGGGGACACGGTGCCGGGCCTGCGCGCGCGCGCGGCGGCCGCGCTCGAGTCGCTCGGCTACGCGGGCCTCGGCTGGAAAGAGCTCTCGAAGCAGCTCGGCAAGGAGGACGACGCCGTCGTGCGCCGCGCGCTCCTGCGCGCCGCCGGCGCCGTCGGGCGCGGCGAAGCTGCAGCGCGGCGCCTGCTCGAGCGCGAAGCGCTGGAGGCCAAAGCCCGCGAGGACCGCATCGCGGCGCTCATCGGCCTCGGCCACTTCGGCGACGGAGCCGCGACCGAGGCGACCCTTCGCACCGCGCTCGCAGCCCGCGATGTCGACGTCGCGCTGGCCGCGGGGGCCGCGATGGCGCTGACCCGCGATGCCGGGCGCTTCCGCGCGCCGTTGCGCGAACGCGCGGCGGAGCTCAGCGAGGAGGCCCCCGCGTTCGCCGCGCTCGGTGAGGTGCTCGAAGGAGCGCCGCTCGTGCGCCTGCGCGAGCTCCTCACCCGCCTCGCGCCCGATGAGTTCCCGCGCGCGCGCCTCTTCTTCGAGCCGCTGCCGCCGGCCCTCGCGCGCGGCGGGATGCGCGAAGGAGGCCGCTGACGGGCCATGGCAGGCAAAGAACGGCGCACGGACCTCACGGGTCCCGCGGAGGGGCTGACCCACAACCCGTTTGCGAAGCTCCTGGGCGGTGTGCGCCCTGCGGCTTCGCCGTCGGCTGAGCCCGCCGCGACCGCGAGCGGGAACCCGGGCGACGCCGGCGCCCCGGCGCTGCATCCAGCGCCCGGCGCCCGCGTCGTCGTGCAAGTCGAGCGCAAGGGCCACGGCGGCAAGACCGTCACCCGCGCGTCGGGCCTCACGGGCGACCTCGGCGCTGCGGCGCGCGAGCTGGCGCGGGCCCTCGGCACCGGCGCGCGGGCCGACGGCGACGACCTCGTCGTCCAAGGCGAGCACGTCGAGCGCGTCGCCACTTGGCTCAACGGGCGCGGGATCCAAGGCGTGGTGCGGGGGAACCGGTGAACACGTGTGAGAGTGACGCGCGCGCTGCGTGGTTCGCGGCAGCGGGGGTCGTCGACGACGGCTCGGCCGAAGCCTGGGCGGCGGCGTACATCCAGTGTGCGCTGCCCGCCGCGAAGCTTGCGCCGCCGCCGCGGCCGAGGCTCGGGCTGGTGGCCCCGGCGCGCGCGCACAGCGCGCCCGACGCCCCGGGCCGCGGCGCGGGGTTCCGCGTCGAAGCGCGCGCCGAGCGCACACCCAGCCGCGGCGCGCTGCGCCGGCCCGCAGAGCGCGCGCGCCTCCTGCACACGTTCTTGCACCACGAGGTGCAAGCGGCGGAGCTCATGGCGTACGCGCTCTTGCGTTTCTCCGCGGCTCCGCTGCGCTTCCGGCGCGGCTTGCTCGGCGTGCTGGACGACGAAGTGCGCCACGCCGCGGGTTACGCCGCGCGCCTCGCCGCGCTCGGCGTGAGCTACGGCGACCTGCCCGTGCGCGATTGGTTCTGGCAGCGTGTCCCGCGGGTCGCGGACGCGCGCGGCTTCGTGGCGCTCATGGGCATGGGCCTCGAAGGCGGCAACCTCGAGCACACGCGCCGCTTCTCCGTGGAGCTCGCCGAGGCCGGCGATGCGGAGTCCGCCGCGCTCGTGGCGGAGGTCGGCCGCGAAGAGGTCGCGCACGTGCGCTTTGCGACACGCTGGTTCCAGCGCCTCGCGGGTGAGTCGCCCGATACGCCGCCGGACTTCGAAACGTGGCGCCGCGCGCTGCCGCCGCCGCTGACGCCGACGGTGCTGCGCGCGCTGCCGCTCGACCGCGAACGGCGCGCGCGGGCGGGCCAAGGCCCCGCGTTCCTCGACGCGCTCGAAGCCTGGAATCCGGCCCGAGATGCGCAGCAAACGCCCGCGCCCTCGTTGCGCCCGAGCTCGCAGTGAGCAGCGACTTCGTCCTCCTCGCGAACCTCGACGCCGAAGAAGAGCTCGCCCACGGCCGGCCGCAGCGCAGCCGCGCCACGCTCGCGGCGCTCGCGCAGGCCGCCGAGCGACTCAGGGCGCTCGTCCCCGAGAGCGCCGAGGTCGTCGCGCCCGGCGCCCGGCTACCGCGCGGCGCCGCTGTCAGCGCGTGGTGTCCGACGCCGTCTGCCCTGGCGGAGCTCACGGCAGCGGGCGCGAGCCCCAGCGGCCCGACGCCGACCGCCGCGGCGCTGGTGCAGGCGAACGCGCGCGCGACCTTTGCGCTGTGGTGCCCTATCGAGAGCGGCGGCGCGCGCAGCGCCGTCGCGACCGACTTCGCCGCCGCAGAGACGGTCGTGCAGAGCGCGACCCGCGAGGTGAACTGGCTGCTGCGCCGCGACCTCTCGGCAGCCGGCCGCGGCGCGCGGCGTGTGCGCGGCGGGGCGCCGCTCGCACCCGGTGACGCCGCGTGGTTGCTTGCGTCGCTGGCGCTCGGGCCCGTGACGCTCGACCCGGTCGTCGCGATCATCGCGGAGCACGCGCTGCACGGCTGGCTGGAGCCGAGCGGCGCCGTGCGTTTCGGTGTGCCCACCGTGCAGACCGTCGACGCCCACGGTGCGTGGGGCGCCACCGCGCGCGCGGAGGGGAGCGAGCGCAGCGCGCTCGAAGCGCTCCTGCGACCCGTGGCAGAGCGGGTCGCTGCGGAGCTGCACACCCTCGGTTACGCCGGGCCGTTCGGCCTCGACGCGTACCGTTGGCGGGCCGCCGACGGCAGCGTCGCGCTGCGCGCACCGAGCGAGGTGAACGCGCGCTACTCGATGGGCTGGTGGACCGGGATGGGGGCGACGTAGACGCTCACGCGAGCAGCCGCGCGAGCACGTCGGTCATCCAAGCCGGGTCGAGCACACCGCACAGCTCGCGCGCGGAGTGCATCGAGAGCTGCGGGCAGCCGACGTCGACCACCGGGATCCCGAGCCGCGAGGCCGTCACCGGGCCGATCGTCGAACCGCAGCCCAGGTCCGAGCGCGTCACGAACGCCTGCAGCGGCGCGCCGACCTCGCGGCACGCGGACTCGAAGCGGGCGGCGGTGAAGGCCTCGGTCGCGTAGCGCTGGTTGTGGTTGACCTTCAGCACCGGGCCGCGGTTCAGGTGCACGAGGTGGTCCGGCTCGTGGCGCTCGGGGTAGTTCGGGTGGGTCGCGTGCGCCATGTCCGCGGACACGCAGTACGACGCAGCGAGCGCGCGCAACAGGTCTTCGCGCGTGCCGTTGCGGGCCAGCACGAGGCGCTCCAGGACCTGTTCGAGCGGCGGGCCAGCGGCGCCGCCGCGGCTCGCGCTGCCGACCTCTTCATGGTCGAAGAGCGCCAGGATCACGGGGCCCGCGGCGTGGCCTTGACCGGCGACTTGGATCAGCGCTTCAAGGCCGCAGAAACACGAGCAGAGGTTGTCGAGGCGCGGCGCGGCGAGCAGCTCGCGGTCGCGGCCCAGGATGCGGCTCGGCTGGACGTCGTGGAACATGACGTCGAAGCTGCGCAGGGCCTCCGTCGGCGCGCCGACGCGGCCGGCGAGGTAGTGCGCGAAGCCGCCCTGTTCACGCTCACCGAGCGCCCACAGCGGCGCGAGGTGCGCCTGGCGGTTCAGCACGAGGCCCTTGTCGTTCACCTCGCGGTCGAGGTGGATCGCGAGCTGCGCGACGCGCGCCAGCGGGCGCGAGTCGAGGAAGAGGCGCTCTTCGAGCTCGCCGCGCTCGTTCTCGACGAAGACGCGGCCGGACAAGCCCAGGTCGCGGTCGAGCCATGAGTTGAGGAGCACCCCGCCGTAGACCTCGACGCCGATCTGCCGCACGTTGACGCGGCCGGTGTCGGGTTTCGGCTTCACCCGCAGGTTCGGGCTGTCCGTGTGGGCGCCGACGATGCGGAAGCCCGCTTCGGGGCCCGCGCCGGGGGGCAGGAACCACGCGTGCAGCGAGCCGCCGCGGCGCACGAACCCCTTGGCGGGCAAGGGCTGGAACGGGTCCTCCTCGCGGAGCTCGCGCCAGCCGCGCGCGACGAGGCGCTCGGCGACCTCGGCGACGACGTGGTACGGCGACGGCGACGCGTCGATGAACGCGCCGAGGCGCTCGGCGAACTCGATTCCGGAGCGGGTCGAAGCGGCCATGTCACATCGCCTTCACGCGGGTCACACCCAGCAGGCGCTCGATCGAGCGCATGCGGCGGCCGAGGAACGGCACATGTTCGATGCGCGCGACGACCTGGCCCTCGCGGCGGATGACGATCGTGCCGCCGCCGAACGTGAGCAGCCACTCGAGCAGGTCCGGGACCTCGCGGGTCACGGTGCTGCCCTGGCGGGGGAAGCTCTGGTCGCGGCCCCAGGGCTGGACGTAGTGCACGAACTCGTTCGGCTCGAGGCGCCAGTAGTCGAAGCGCGGCTGCGCCATCCCGACGAAGAAGAACGCCAGGAGGAACAGCCCGATGGCCCAGAACGCGTCGTTGCTGAGCGTGATGTTGCGGTGGGCGATCCAGTCCCCGAACTGCCCGATGATGGCCCAGTTCTGCAGGCGCGCGATGTAGACCGCCAGGCCGCCCGCCATCAGCAGCAACATCACGATCAGGAACTTCTTCTGGTCGAGGTCCGTCACGATCACCATCAGGTTGAACGCGAGCGCGAGCACCGCGATCCAGCCGAGGGTCGTCTCCGCCGCCCAGCCGAAGGTCTGGAAGACCGCGCACATGAGGAACGCGATCATCGTCGGCCAGAAGTAGATGATCATCGGGAACGAGGCGACCGGGACGGCCTCCTTGTCCTCGTCGGGGCGCATGGGGAAGTAGACCTCCCACACGGACTCGCGGCGCGGAGCGGAGTGGGCGAGCGACGGGGCGGGGGCGGCTTTGGGGTCGGGCTCGGTCATGGTCCGTTGGGCGAGGGTCAGGACCGCGGGGCGACCGCGGCGCGGGGGATGGTACCAATCCCGGTACGCACGCCGATGGCCGCCATTCGCGCGCGCGGCCTGCGGGACTGCGCTGCACCCCCCCGTTCGTGAGTCTGCCGCGACCGTCGACCGCGCGGCGCGGCCTGCGGAGGCTGCTCGCGCACGCATCCCCCGTTTCCTCTCGCACGCGCAGGGGAACCGGCTGCCTACACTGCCCGCGATGTCCGCGCCCGACCCCGCAGCGATCGCGACGCTCGTCGCCGAGGAGCGCGCGCAGCTCCTCGCGGCGTGCGGCGGCGGCGAGCGCGCTCGCGGGGAAGCCTCGGGTGGAACTTCCGGTGCCGCGCCGGATCTCCCGACGGACATGCCCGCGGGGACCCGCGCGGCAGGCTCCGGGAGCTGCGCGCTGCACGCCGCGGCCGCCACCTGGAGCGCGACGCTCGCGTCCCACGGGCTCGAACGGGAGGCCGAGCGCGCGCGGGCCGTCGTGCGCGCGCTCGACCTCGCGCGGCTGCGCGCGACGGCGCGCGACGCCGAGCGGGGTCGAGGACACGCTGAGGGCGCCGGCGCTCCGCCGAGCTTCGACACCCTCCTGGCCGTGGACGAGCTGCTGCAGGACTACGCCCTGCGGCCCCGCGCGCTCACCGCGCAGCCGGGGGTGTTGGACGACACCGCGGTCTTCGCCGAGGCCCGCGTGACACGCGACGCGGTCCGCGCCCACCTCGCGGGCGCCGTGGTCCGCGGCGAGGTCCACGCGACCGATCGCGCGCGCTGGGTCGAGCTCGCGATCGATGCGGCGGACGAGTCGCTCTTCGCGGCGGGCGAAGCGCCGCCGCACGTCGCGGCGGAGCGCCTCGATCGCGCGTCCGAGCGCCTGCGTTGGCACCGCGAGCACCTCGTCGTCGCCGCGAGCGACCGCGACCTCGTGCGCCGCCTCCGGCGTGCGGAGGGCCGGCTGCAGACCGAACGCCAGGAGCAGCTCCTCGTGACGCTGCTGCGGCGGCGCTTCGGCGAGCGCAACGTCGCGCTCTGGGAGCGCGCCGTCGTCGTCGCACTCTTGGGTGTCCTCGCGCTGCTCGGTATCGACCTGGTCTTCGGTTCCTCGCGGGTGACGTTCTGGTGCGAGACGGGGCTGTGCGCGTTCTTTCTCTGGGACTTCACCGTGCGCGCCTGGCTCATCGGGTTCCAGTGGCGCTGGCTGCGGCGGCACCTCGTGACCGACTTCCTCCCGGCGCTGCCGTGGACGTGGATGCTCGCGGGGACGGGCGGCGGGGCGGACCCGGCGCGCGCAGGCTGGTTGCTGCGTCTCTTGCGCTTGCCGCGGATGGCGCAGAGTGTGCGCTTGCTCGTGCCGCTGATGCGCCTCGTCCGCGCGACGGGTTTCTTCATGCGCGGCCTCGACCGCCTCGTGCGCAGCCATGCGCGGCTGCTCGAGCGCGAGGTCCTGCTCTTCCCGACGCCCGAAGAGCGCTCCGCCGCGCACCGCCGCGCCCGGGCTCCGCAAGCGGCGGCTGTGCTGCATTCGACGCTCGAAGCGCGCTATCGCGAGCTGCTCGAGGCGCTGCCCGAAGCGGAGCGTGTGTCGTTGGCCGAAGCGCGCTGCAGCGCGCTGGAGGAGCTCGCTTTCGCGCGCGATGCAGAAGGTCGCGCGCTGGCTCTGGTCCAGCCGCTCGGAGGGACCGAGCGCCGACCGCGGCGCGCCGAGCGCCCGCTCGCCGAAGACGTGTTGCACCGCTTGGAGCGGATCGACGCGGAGACGGTCGCCGCGGAGCTCGGCGAAGAGAGCGTGCGGCGCGCGGCCCGCGGCGTGCGCCTCTTCGTGCGCTCGCCGCTGCGGCATCTGCCGATCGCGCGGAACTGGGTGCCGCGCACGTCGCTCGAGAGCCCCGATGGGGACTTGGTGGCCGGCGCTGTGCAAGCTGTCGCGCGCTCGCTTGCGGCGCAACACGGGCGCGTGCTCTGGTGGGCGGACCTCGCGACGACGATCACGCCCGCAGAGGCGGTGGGGCGCGTCGGAGCGACCCTCGTCGCGCGCACGGCGCGGCCCGCGGTGCGCCTGTTGCTCGTCGCCGGGCTCTACGGGATCCTGCGGCTCCTGCTCGAGATCGTCGGCGACGAGAGCACGCTCGCGCGGCTCGTCGCGCTGGCCGAGCGCATGATCGGCCTCGGCCTCGCGGTGCTCGGCACGATCTGCCTCGTGCTGCTGGCGCTCGGCGCGTGGCTGCAGCGCCTCGCGCGCGACGCTTCGACGTTCCAGGACCAGGTCGCGACGGCGCAGTTCCTGAACTTGACCGACAGCATCAAGGCGCGCCACAGGCGCGCGGATGCGGAGCTGCTCGCACAGCGGGTCTTCTTGCCCGAAGCCGCGCTGCGCGGGACACCTGAAGCGTTGCCGCACGCCGCAGCGCGCTTCGAAGCCAGCCTCGCCGCGTTCCTGCTGGACGGCGCGGCGCTGACACACGACACCCCGGGCCATGATCCCGTGGGACGGGCGGTGCTGCTCTACCGCGACCACCAGGGCGGCGCGCTGTTCGTCGATACGGACACCCGCGCGACAGGGCAGCTCCTCGGCAACCTCGCGCTGCGCAAGCTCTTGGAGCGCTCGGGGCGCCTCCGCGCCGCGGACCTCGCTGCGCTGACGCGCATCGACCTCGTGCGCCGCCGAACGCTCTTCCGCGGCCCCTACCTCTGGTTCCACGCGATCACGCGCGCCCTCGCGAGCCGCGCTGCACGCGCGATCGTCGACTTCAACGCCAACGCAGTGCCGCTGGCAGAGCTGGAGCTGTGCACCCTCGAGGAGCGCGAGCGCTTCGTCGCCTGGCTCGACACGACGGGGCCGCAGCCGACCGGCGGCGCACGACAGTTGACCACGGCCTTCACGGTGCTGCACTTGCTCGATGCGGATCCGACCCGCGACGCCCAGATCGAGCGCCGCTTCGGCCCGCGTGTCCGCGCGCGGCTGGAGCGCGAGCGGCGAGAGCTCGTGCGGTCGGTGCTCGGCTGTTGGCCGCTCGCGTACCGCCCGCTCGAAGAGCGGGTCCTGAACCTGCGGGCGAGCTACGACACGTGGCTCGCGGGTGGGCGTGTGTTCTTCTTGCCCCTGCGAGTGATGTGGCGCGCTGCGCGCTTCGTGGGGTTCCTCGGCGCACGGCTCGTGGAAGCCGTGCAGGTGATCCGGCGGCCCGATCGGCCGCTCGGCGCGGGCCGCCCGCGCCAGGCCGATTTCGCGACGGCGCTGCGTAAGGTCGATCGGATGCGGTTGCCTGCGGCGTGGGAGGCGCTGCGCCTCCGCGCGCGCTTCGATCCGGAGTACCTCGGGCTGGACGCGAGCGGAGAGCTGCGCGAGGGCCCCGCGCCGGAGCTGCAACGGGACCTCGTCTTCCTGTGCGCTCCGCCGACGCTCATCGAAGAGGTCGAGCTCCTGCGCGAGCGCACGCGTCACGACCTCGCGTGGCTCAGCGCGGCCCTGGAAGGGGGGCTCGCCGACCGCCTCGCCGTGGCGGTCGGAGTTCGTGTGTTGGACGATCCCGAGCGGCGGCGGGCGCTGTTCCTGGCCTTCCACGCGGACCTCGACGGCGTGCGCGCGCACCTCGCCGGGGTCGCGGTGGTGTTGGAGGCGGCGCGTGAAGTGGCGCGCACATCACTCGGACCTGCGCGGTTCGTGCGGCTCGGATTGCGCGGGCGTTTCACGCGCTGGTGGCACGCGCACGGCCAAGCTGCGGCGCAGGCGGCGGGCCTGCACGGGGCCGAGCTGGACCAACTGGAGCGCGCCGGCTGGACGGCGGTCTCGCGGGACTTCGACGGCGCGCGGGCAGCCTTCGAAGCGGTCGAGCGCGGCGCGCCTGCAGCCGCGAGCGAGGGTGAGGCACGCCTCGTGGCGCTGTTGCGTCACCCGGGGCAGGTGACCGAGCAGCTCACGACGTTGCGGACGATCCAGGCGACGACGTTGATGGATGTGCGCAATTACCGGGCGCATATCCATCGGTTGGGGCAGTACGAGGACGAAGCGCCTTGGGCGGAGTGGCGTGCGTTGCTCGAGCTCGGTGCGTCATCGCCTACTTCGTGATTGTGTAGGCGCGATCTGCGTTGAGGCGACGAACGGTACCAGGTACGACTTGGCGGCGAGGGCGCGC
>CAYOBN010000107.1:0-15011 GCA_964402175.1 uncultured Planctomycetaceae bacterium
CGCGAGCGGGCGGGCACCGCGCGCCGCGCCGCAAACTCGTACCTGGTACCGTTCGCTCAGAGGTGCGCGCCGCGCTCCGGCAGGCCGCCTTCGAGCAGGCGCCGCGTCACGTACTGGAACGCGTCGTCGACCGAGTCCGTGCGGTAGAAGAGCTTCACGTCGTCCGGGCTGATCGTGCCGTACTTGATCAGCGGCTCGAAGTTGAGCACCTCGGACCAGTACTCCTTGCCGTAGAGCACGATCGGCAGGTCCTTCTTGATCTTCAGCGTCTGGACGAGCGTCACGACCTCCATGAACTCGTCGAGGGTCCCGAAGCCGCCCGGCATCACGATGATCGCCTTCGCGAGGTACGTGAACCAGAACTTGCGCATGAAGAAGTAGTGGAACTCGAGCGACAGCTTGCGCGTGATGTACGGGTTGTCGTTCTGCTCGAAGGGCAGGGAAATGTTGAGGCCGACGTTGACGCCCTTCGCCTCCGAAGCGCCGCGGTTCGCGGCCTCCATGATCCCCGGGCCGCCGCCCGAGCAGATCACGAAGCGCTGCGAGCCCTCTTCGAGGGACTTCGACCACGTCGTGAGCCGCGCGGCGAGCTCGCGGGTCTCTTCGTAGAAGCGCGACATGTGGAGCGCCATCTCGGCGCGCTCGACGCCCTCCCCCGTCGCCCGCGCGTGGGCGAGGCGCTCCTCGGCCACGTCCCGCGGCAGGAGCCGGGCGGAGCCGAAGATCACGATCGTGTCCTCGACCCCCATCTCCTGGAAGCGGGACTCGGGCTCCAGGTACTCGGCCAGGATCCGCAGGGGGCGCGCGTCGCGGCCGTGGATCCAGCCCTGGTTCTCGTACGCCTTGACGGCGCGGTAGCGGCTGTCGCTCATGGGACCGGGATTCTCGGCAGCTTGGGCCCCGGACTCCACCGCGATACGGGATCTCCGACCCGAAGTCCGCGCGGGCCCCCTCGGAGGGGGTCCCTCAGAGGGGCCCCTCGCCCCGCCGCGTCGCCTTCTTCTTCGCGGCGTCGAAGAGGTCGTCCAGGTCGCGCTTGCGGCTCTGCTCCTTCGCCAAGGCCTGGTCGAACGCATCGGTCGCCTGGCCGGTGCGTTCCTGGACCCGGCGCGCCGCGCTGTCCCAGCGCCCGGGGTCGAGGATCGGCTTGCCGGTCTCGTCCAGGCTGGCCTTCGGGGCGTGTTTGAGCACCGTCCGCGTCCGCACGTCGACGACGAGCGTCGCCTCGCAGCACGGGCAGCGGACCTCGATCTCCTTCTCGCTCATGTCTCTTTTACAGAACCCTGACGGGCCCTAAAGGGTTTTCTGCCGTCCATTCCACCAGGGCGCGCCGTAACTGCGGAGGTCCAGGTGGATAAATCCACTTGGCCTGGCCGCCCCCCCTTCGGACCCGACTCCCATGACCACGCCGTTCTTCCCCCCCCGCCGCAGCGCCCTCCGCGACGCCGTGGTCCTGGAGCGCGCCCTCGGCCTGGTGCTCTGGGTCGCGCTCGGCTTCGTGCTGCTCGGGACCTGAGCGGCGGCCGCCCTGGAAACGGGCGCCGGGCCCGCGCGTACAGTCGGGGAGAGGCCCCGACCATGCTGCTCTCCCCCGCGCTCGTGTTGACCCTCGGGCTGGCGCCCCTCGGCCAGGAACCCGGCCCAGATCCACGCCCGGATCCCCTCCGCTGGCTGCCGGCCGACGTCGCGGTGGTCGCCGTCGCCCCCGGCGCGGTCGAGCTCCTCGCCGCGGGCCTCGCGCACCCCCTGGTCGCGGCGCTCTTGGGCCACCCCGCCGCCGCGCCGCTGCTGGCGGACCTGCCGCTCGCGCCGGCCGAGGCCCTCGCCGCGCTGGACGGCCTCTTCGGCCGGCCGCTCCTGCCCGAGCTCGCCGCGCTCGGTTCCCGTGGGCTGGCGCTGGGCCTGGCGCCGCCCGAGCGCCAGAGCCCCCAGCGCCGCGGCCCCGGCGGCGCGGACGGCGAGCCGCGGTTCTTCCTGGTGCTGGAGGGCGACGACCCCGACCGGCTCGAGGACAACCTCGGGTCCGCTTTCGACCTGCTGGCGGCCCAGTTCCAGTTCGATCGGCGCCTGCTCGATGCGCCGCTGACCCGCGTCGGCACGGCGGAGGTGTACAGCCTCGGCGAGGGCCTCGGCATCGTGCGCGACGGCGCGAGCCTCGTCTTGACGCGCGGCGTGGGCGACGCGCTGCGCGCCGTCGACGCCGCGCGCGGCCAGCGCCCGGCGGTGTCCGAGCGGCCCCACTTCCGCGCGGCACAGGCGCCGGGCGCCGGGCTCTGGGTCTTCGCCGACGTCGCGGCGCTCGCTGCGGCCGACCCGAAGCTGCGCCAGGGCCTGGACGACGCCGCGCGGAACCCGGCGGTGCACTTCCTGCTCGGGCCGCACGTCGCGGGCCTCGCGCGCGCCGAGGCGCTCGCGCTGACCGGCCAGTACGACGGCGGAGTGCTCGAGCTCTCTCTCCGCGCCCTCGGCGTCGATCACGGTCCAGCGGCGGTCGCGCTGCCCCGGACGCCGCCGCCCACAGCGCTCAGTGAGCACAGGCACGAGGCGCTGCGCGCGGTGCTGCACCGCGACGCGGCGGCGTTGACCAAAGAGCGCGCAGCGCTCTTTCCGCCGACTGCGCTGCCTGGGTTCAGCAAGGCGCTCTCGGACCTGACGCCGCTGCTCGCGGGCCTCGACCTCTTCGACGATGTCCTGCCCGGGGTCTCGCCTTGGCTCCGCGTCGTCGCGCGGGACGTCGCCTTCGAGAGCGGCCGCGCGCCCGCGGTGGCGCTGCCCGCCGCCTGCCTCGTCGCGCACGTGCGGGACCCGGCGGTCGGCGAAGCGCTGCTCGCCGCGTTCCAGTCGCTCATCAGCGTCGTCAACATCGAAGCCGCGCAAGAGCGCCGTCCGGCACTGCTCCTGGGCCTGATGCTGGTCGATGGCGTGAGCATGACCTATGCGCGTTATCCCAAGCCCGGGGCGGACGCGCGCGGCGAGCCCGTCGACGCGCGCTACAACCTGGCGCCGGGCGCGGCGCTCGTCGGCGAGCACTTCGTGATCGGCACCCACCACCACCTCGTGGCCGAGGTCGTGGGCGAGCTCCGAGCGAGCGCCGCGGCCCCGCCAGAGGACACCGAACGCGCCGAAGCGCTCACGCTGCGCGGCGCGGCGCTGGCGAGGTTTGTCCTCGCCAATCGTGCGCCCCTCGCCCTGGATGCGGTGCTGACCAAAGGCAAGACACGCGCGCGGGCGGAGGCCGAGCTGGACGCGCTGGCCGCGTTGCTTGAAGGCCTCGGCGACGTCACCGCGGAGCTGACCTGCGCGGATGTCCGCCGAATCGAGGTCAGACTCGCAGCGAGAACGACGCTGGCTCCCCCGCTGTCCGGCCGTTGACCTGCAGCTCGACGCGGTGCACGCCCGGGTAGTACTTGCGCGTGGACACTGGGCGGACGGGGTGGCGCTTCGTGAGCGTCACCGTGTCGCCGGCCTCGACCGTGCGGCGCCACCCCTTGAAGACCTTCGGCGCGGTGCTGCCGTTGGCCTTGACGTGGTGCACGATGAAGTCCACTTCGACGGCCTGCGCCGAGCGCGCCGTCGAGCGCAGCGTGACCGTCAACGTCACGTCTCCGCCGAGCTGCACACGGGCCGGTGCCAGCCCGAACTCGACCGAGCCGCGGAACGCCGCGCCCAGCCCGAACGCGGCGAGGACCCGCCGGTCGCCCGCTTTCACGAGGCTGCGCGCGGCGTGTTTCAAGAGCGCTCGCCGCGCCGCGTCGGCCGCGGGCAGGTGCTCGTCGAGCCACGCGACGAAGACATCGGGATGGTCCTTCGTGATGTCGTTCAAGTGGTTCGCGACGCTGCGCCGGACGTAGGCCGAGGGGTCGTCCTGCAGAGCGCGCAGCAAGGGCAACGTCGGGCTCGGGTCCTCGATCAGTGCGCGCAGCCGCTGGCCCCACGGGAGACGGGGCCGTGAGCCCTCGGAGACGAGCCGTCGGACGTGGGCGCTCGGGTCGCGGGTCCACGCCGCGAAGGTCCGGAACGTCAGCTCCGGGTGGGTCTCGAGGAACGGCCGCACGGCCCACTCGGCCGTGAACCGCTGGGTGAGCGCGTGCAGCGCGGCGAGGCCGCGCTCGGGCTCTGCGAGCGCGCGCCGCGCGACGAACTCGCAGAGCGGCCAGACCACCCACCCCGCCAGGCCGTCCGGGCGCGCCGCGGGGATCGTGTCGTCGCTGGGCGCGGGGGCGAGGGCGCGCTCGAGGATCTCTGCCGCCCGCTCGAACTCCGTCGGCAGGGCCAGCTCGAGCGCGTCCGCGAGGTGCGCCGCGCGCGCCTTCAGCTCCAGCCCGGCGAGGCCCGCCCGCGCGTGGGCCGTGAAGGCCGCGCCGTCGAAGCGCCGCCCGCCGGCCCGCGCGAGGTGGTGCGCGGCGGCTTCGACCTCGCGGGGCCCGATGAGGTTCTTGAAGGGTTCCGCCACGGCGTTGCGGGCGCGGCGACTGCGCCCATCGGCCCATTTCACGACCTGCGAGGGTCCCGGACAATGGGGCCATGAACGCTCACCCGCTCCCCCGCCTCGCAGTCGTCGGCCACGATGGGCGCGACGGCGGCGATCTCGCGCTCGCAGCGGCCCTCGGGCTGCGCGAGCACTTCGGCACGACCGTCATCGTCGTGCACGGCCTCGACCTGCCCGCGCCGCGCGACATCGCGGGGCGGCCCGACGAGATCGAGCTCATGCGCACCGGCGCCTGCGACCGGGTCGAAGCGGCCCTCTCGCAGCGCCTCGAACAGCAGCTCGGCGGGGCGGGCGACGGCGTCGAGCTCGCGGTCTTCCCGGGCAGCCCCGTGGCGGCGATCGCCGAGGTCGCGCGCGATCGCCGCGCGGACGTGCTGGTCCTGGGCCCGCACCGCAAGGAGGGGCCGCTCGACCTCGGCCGGACGACGCGCGCGCTGCTCGCGGCGACCCAGTGCGACGTCTGGATGCAGCCGGGCGCGACGCAGAAGCTCGCGCGCGTGATCGTGCCCTACGACGGCTCCGACGAGAGCCGCCGCGGCCTCGAGCTGGGCCTCGCGCTGGCGAAGAAGCACGGCGCCAGCGTCGTCGCGCTGCAGGCCTTCGCGCCGCCGGAGTTCGCCTACCCCTCCCCGGACGGCGCCGAGGTGCTAATGCCCATGTACGTCGTCGAAGAGCAGCGCAAGGCGATGAAAGAGCGCTTCGAAGCCGAGGTCCAGGCGATCGACGCGGGCGGCGTGCCGCTCTCGAGCCACTTCGTCGATGGGGACGCCGCCGACCGCATCGTCGACGAACAGGGGCCGGGCGACCTCGTCGTGATGGGCACCCACGGGCGCACGGGCCTGGCTGCGGCGCTCCTGGGCGGGGTCGCGGCGGCGGTGCTGAAGCGCGCGCGGGGGCCGGTCTACGCCGTTCGCGCGCGGGGCCGCTTCCAAGCCTGAGTCGGGCTGGGGCTGGGCCCCGTTGAAAGCTCGAGGCCGCGGAGCACCTGCCCCGCGGCCTCTTTGCTTGCGTCACGGAACGGCGGCAACGAGCCGCCGCAACGTCGTCCAGCGCGGAGAAACGCCGAACGGAGGGCGTTGTAGAGGGGCTCCCGGCGCGAGACAAGCGGATTCTCGCGCGAATTCTCGCGTTATTCGGGGAGGCACACGGCGCCGAGGGGCGCGAGATCAGCCTCCGCTGCCCAAATAACGCCTTCCGCGGAGGCTCGGCGGTAGACATTCCATCTCGCGGACGGCCGCCGGATCGTCGTGGGCGTAGCGGTAACCCTGGCCGTAGCCCTCGGCGCGCAGCAGCGCGGTGGGCGCGTTGCGCAGGTGCAGCGGGACGGGCTCCGCCGCGGTCTGCTGCACGTCCTGCACCGCCAGCGCCAGCCCCTTGTACACGGCGTTCGACTTCGGCGCGCGCGCCAGGTAGACCGCCGCCTGCGCGAGCGCGAGCTCACCTTCGGGGCTGCCGAGGCGCTCGTACGCCTCCGCCCCATCGAGGGCGACACGCAGCGCGAACGGGTCGGCGATGCCGATGTCCTCGACCGCGATCCGCACGAGCCGGCGGGCGAGGTAGCGCCGGTCTTCGCCGCCCTCCAGCATCCGCGCGAGCCAATAGAGCGCCGCGTCGGCGTTCGAGTTGCGGATGCTCTTGTGCAGGGCGCTGATGAGGTCGTAGTGCTCCTCGCCGCTCTTGTCGTAGCGCACGGCTTTGCGGTCGAGCGCAGCGGCGAGCACCGCGTCGTCCACAACGCCGCCCGTGAGCGCCAACCCCGCGACGGTCTCCAGCAGCGTCAGCGCGCGCCGCGCGTCGCCGTCGGCGGCGTGCGCGAGGCGCAGGAGCTGCGCATCGTCGATCTGGAGCCGCCCCCTGAGGCCGCGCGGGTCCTCGACGGCCCGCCGCAGCACGCGCACGACCTCCTCGGGGGTGAGCGGCTCGAGCCGCAGCACGCGGCAGCGCGACAAGAGCGCCGCGTTGACCTCGAACGACGGGTTCTCGGTCGTCGCGCCGACGAGCAGCACATCGCCGCGCTCGACGTAGGGCAAGAACGCGTCCTGCTGCGCTTTGTTGAAGCGGTGGATCTCGTCGACGAAGAGCAGCGTGCGCAGCCCTTCGCGGCGGCGGCGCTGCTCGGCTTCCGCCATCACCGCGCGGGCCTCCTTGACCCCGGACATCACCGCCGAGAACGGCTCGAAGCGCGCTCCTGTCGCCAAAGCGACGAGGCGCGCGAGGGTCGTCTTGCCGACGCCGGGCGGCCCCCACAGGATGAGCGATTGGCTCGCGCCGGCTTCGAGCGCGCGGCGCAGCACCTTGCCTTCGCCGACGAGCTTCGCCTGGCCTTCGAACTCGGCCAGCGAGCGCGGGCGCACACGCTCGGCGAGCGGCGCATCGGACGGCGCCTCACGCGCAATGTCCGCCGATTCAAGCCGCGGTGCTTCGTCGAACAGCCCGCTCACTCGCGCGGCGCCCTCCCCGCGGCGAAGAGGAGCAGCGACCCAGCGACCGTGACGTTGAGCGACTCCACGGCGCCCGCCATGGGGATGGAGATGCGCGGCAACACGCTGAGCTCCGTCCCGGCTTCGCCGACCTCACCGGGCAGCCACAGCACGAACGGGCCGCTGAAGTCGAAGCGTGTGTACGGCGTGCCGCCAGCGAGGCTCGCGACGGCCTGGCGGACGCCGCGCCCCGTCAGCGCCGCGAGGGCCGCGCCGAGGTCGTCGACTTCGTGCACGGGCAGGCGCAGGAGGCTGCCCATCGACCCGCGCAGCGCTTTGGGCCCGAACGGGCGCGCGCCGCCCTTGGCGACGACGAGGCCGCACGCGCCGGCGGCCTCGGCCGAGCGCGCGAGCGCGCCCAGGTTCCCGGGGTCGCCGATGCCCGCGACGCCGAGCGCGAGCCCCGCGGCCCCGAGCTGGAGCTCGGCGAGCGCGCGCACACGCGGGCGCTCGGCCAGAGCGAGCACCCCGGGCGCGGACTCGAGGGCGCTGAGCCGCTGCAGGAGCTCCGCGTCGACGAGGCGCGCCTCGCGCGCGGCCGCCAGCACGTCCTGGAACGCCGCGGCGCGCGCGGCATCGACGAGGGCGAGCTGGAGCGGCAGGCCCGCCGCCAGGGCGTCACGCACGAGCCGCGCCCCCTCCAGCGCGAGCAGCCCGTCCGCGCGCCCCGCCAGCGCAGCGCGCGCGCGCTGCAGCGCGGGGTTCGACCAGGAGCGGATCGTCTCGGGGGGGCGCACGCGCGAGAGGCTATCCGCTCGCGGTGGGACGCGCTCCGCTCGGGCGGCGTCCCGAGCCCGCGCGCGCGCGCGGCGCGTGCAGGGAGCGGGCCGACGCCGGCGGGTGCGTGGTCGCAGAGCACCTCACGCCGCCGCAGAAGGGACCTGCTACCGAGGAGCGCACTCCGCTGCGAAGGCCCTCCCACGCCGCCCCCGCGCTGCGGCACACTCTTGGGTCATGCAGTTCGACCCCGATGCCGCGGCCGCCCCCGGGAGCGGCCTCTTCGGCCTCCCCCACGGCCCCACGGACGCCTTCGTGCACGTGCTCCCGGTGCCGTACGAAGCGACCACGTCCTACCGCGGCGGCACGTCCCTCGGCCCGGCCGCGGTGCTCGCCGCGAGCCACCAGGTGGACCTCTTCGACCTCGAGACCGGCGAGCCGTGGCGGCGCGGCATCTGGATGGCGCCGATCGACGCGCGCATCGAAGCCTGGAATGCGGAGGCCAAAGCGCTCGCTGCACCGATCATCGCGCGCGGCGGCGCGGCGGACACGGCCGAAGACGCCGCGGCGGTCGCGCGCGTCGACGCGCTCAGCGCGCGCATGAACGCGTTCGTGCACGGCGCGACCTCGGCCGCGCTGGAAGCCGGCAAGCTGCCCGTGCTGCTGGGCGGCGACCACTCGACGCCGTTCGGCGCGATCCAAGCGTGCGCCGAGCGCCACCCGGGCCTCGGGGTGCTGCAGATCGATGCGCACGCGGACCTGCGCGTCGCGTACGAGGGTTTCCGTTGGTCGCACGCCTCGATCTGCCACAACGTGCTGACGGAGTGCGCGGACGTCGCGCACCTCGTCCAGATCGGGATCCGCGACCTCGGCAGCGCCGAGCGCGAGCGTATGGAGTCCGACCCGCGCATCACGGGCGTCTTCGACACCGATTGGGCGAAGGCGCGCCGCAAGGGCAAGCTGAAGCGCCTCGTGCGCAGCGCGCTCGAGACGCTGCCCGACGAGGTCTACGTGACGTTCGACGTCGATGGCCTCGAGCCGAACCTGTGCCCGGGGACGGGCACGCCGGTGCCGGGCGGCCTCGCGTGGGACGAAGCGATGCTCGTCCTGCGCGCCCTCGCGAGCTCGGGCAAGCGCGTCGTGGGCGTCGACCTGAACGAGGTCAGCGCGGGCGTCGATGGCGACCCCGACGGGGCGTCGTGGGACGCGATGGTCGGCGCGCGGCTCCTGTACCGGCTGATCGGGTTCGCGGTCGCGACGCGCTGACGACCTGAAGAGGGTCCGCCCGGGCGGGCCGCGCTCGCCACCGACCCCATCACTCCGTCTGTCCTCGGAGCGCGCCGCCGCGCGGCGCTCGGTGGGAACGCGACCCAGCCCGTGCGTGGCGCGCGGGGCCCGGGGCCTGTGCTTCGAGACCGAAGAGCCGAAGGTCGGGAGGAACCGCGCCGCGCCCCGCGTCCGCTACGGCGGTCCGCGGAACGCGCGGGCCCTGGGCTCGCGCGCCGGGGCCCATGATGCACGATCGAGGCCCCGGCGCCATGCGGATCCGGGCAGGTGACAGCGGAGTCACGCCGCGGACACCGGGCGGTCGCGATTGGACGGCTCCGCGCCCGGCGCAGGATGACTCCGGCGCCGCTGGAGGCTACACCCACGCGATGCAACCCCTCGCCCTCCCGGTGTTCGGAGCGCTCCTCGCTGGGTCGTGCGTCGGAGCCCCGGCCCAGGAGGCCCCTCCGACGATGCGCGCACCGCTCCCCTCCCCCGCCGAGCTCGCGGCGCTGCCGCCCGACGGCGGCCCCGAGTTCAACCGCCTCGTGTTCGAAGGCAGCCCGTACCTGCTGCAACACGCGCGCAATCCCGTCGATTGGTACCCGTGGGGCGACGAGGCCTTCCGCGTCGCACGCGAGCGCGACGTGCCGGTGTTCCTCTCGATCGGTTACTCGACGTGCCATTGGTGCCACGTGATGGAGCACGAGAGCTTCGAGGACCCCGAGGTCGCGCGCCTCATGAACGCGGCCTTCGTGTGCGTCAAGGTCGACCGCGAGGAGCGCCCCGACGTCGACCACGTGTACATGACGGTGACACAGGCGCTGACCGGCTCCGGCGGCTGGCCGATGACGGTGTTGCTCACGGCGGACCGTCAGCCGTTCTATGCGGCGACGTACCTGCCGAAGGCCACCCGCGGCGGGCGCACGGGGATGCTGGACTTCGTGCCCAGCGTGCAGCGCGCGTGGCGCGACGATCGCGAGCGCCTCTTGCACAGCGCGCGTGAGCTGACGCGTGAGCTCGCGGCGCTGACCAGCAGCGCGCCCGGCGCGCTGCCGGGCGAGGCGCTCCTCGCGCGCGCAGAGGCGCAGCTCGCGGCGGGGTTCGATGCGGTGCATGGCGGCTTCGGTACCGGCATGAAGTTCCCGGTGCCGCACAACCTGCGCTTCCTGCTGCGGCGCTACGCGCGGCACGGTGACGGGCGGACGCTGGAGATGGTCGAACGGACGCTGCAAGCGTGGCGCGCGGGCGGTGTGTACGACCACGTCGGTTTCGGGATCCACCGCTATTCGACGGATCGCCGCTGGTTCCTGCCGCACTTCGAGAAGATGCTGTACGACCAAGCGTTGGCGACCTTGGCGTACGTCGAAGCATGGCAAACCACACAGCGCCCGGAGTACGAGCGCGTGGCGCGCGAGATCCTGACCTACGTCGCGCGCGACATGACCGCGCCCGAAGGCGGCTTCTATTCGGCGGAGGACGCCGACAGCGAAGGAGAAGAAGGTCGGTTCTACCTGTGGTCGCTCGCGGAGCTCGATGCGGCGCTGGGCGCGGAGGACGCGGCGCTCGTCGCGCGCCTCTTCGGCTGCACGGCGGAGGGGAACTTCCGCGTGGAGAAGAGCGGCCGACGTACCGGCCAGAACGTGCTCGCGCTCGTGAAGCCGCTCGACGAGCAGGCGCGCGAGCTCGGCCTCGCGCCCGCGGCGCTCGCGGAGCGCTGGGAGGGCCTGCGCCAGCGCCTCTTCACGGCGCGCGAGCGGCGTGTGCACCCGCTGAAGGACGACAAAGTCCTGACCGATTGGAACGGGCTCATGATCGCAGCGTTTGCGCTCGCGGGGCGCGCGTTCGACGACCGCGAGCTCGTCGGCCGTGCCGAGAGCGCGGCGGACTTCTGCCTCCGCCACCTCAGGACCCCGGAAGGGCGCCTCTTCAAGCGTTGGCGCGCGGGCTCCGCGGCGCTGCCGGGGCTGCTCGATGACCACGCATTCCTGGTCTACGGCCTCATCGAGCTCTTCCAAGCGACAGGTGAAGTGCGCTGGCTCGCGGCCGCGAACGAAGTGAACGCGGTCCTCGTGCGCGAGTTCCTCGATCCCGAGGTCGGCGGGTTCTTCCTCACACCGCGCGACGGCGAGGCGCTGATCGTGCGCGGTAAGGAGATCTACGACGGCGCGCTGCCCGCGGGCAACTCGATCGCCGCGCACAACCTCGTGCGGCTCGCGCGGCTGACGGGCGCGACGGAGCTCGAGGAGCTCGGGGCGCTGACAATCAAAGCCTTCGCGGGCGGCATCGAGGGTGGACCCGCGTCGCACACGCAGCTCCTCGCGGCGGTCGACGTCCTGGTCGGCCCCGCCTTCGAGTTGGTCCTGGCAGGGGACCTGGACGCACCGGGCACCGCCGAAGCGCGCAGAGCGGCCGGGCGGGTCTTTGCACCCCGCGCGGTGTTCGTGCCGCGGCGCAGTGGGGCCGACGCGGCGCTGGCGCAGTTGGCGCCGTACACCGCCGAGCAGCAGGCCCGCGACGGGCAGCCGACGGTGTACCTGTGCCGCGGCTTCGCCTGCGAGGCACCGACGGCAGACGTCACGGGCGCCCTCACGCGGCTCGTCGAGGGCCACCGGGACCCGCGCTGAAGTCGCGTGGGGCCCGCCGTCTTGCAGAGCGTAACGGGCACCCGGCGCCCTGACGGGCGACGCGGAAGCAGGTCGATGACGTGATCACGCGTCACGTCGGCCCCGCTGCGTCGAGGTGACAGCATCCACTCGTGGGGCTCGGTCGAGGGTCGGCCCTTCCATATGCGGCGACCGCGTATCGACGATCGGCGCTGCGCCTCTGCTGCAGTCCAACGGCCATTCGAGGCCGACGCCCATCGTGAACGTCGGAATCGCGGCTTCTCCTATCGGATACTGGGAATTCCCCTGTGCTCCGCTCGATGGGCCAACGCCGCGAAGGGAGGCCCCTCGCGCGAGCCTCGGCGCTCCGAGATCCTGTGCCGGAAACCCTGAGTACGGGGAACTTACAAGCGCAGGAGCTGTTGCTTGGAATGCCCCGCAATTGCCCCGCTTCGACCCGATCCGGTGCTGCTTCAGCGCGGTCCCCGCGCCGCCGCAGCTCGTCTCCGTTCCTTACGACGTTGCATCCGGTTCGGAGGAAGGACCGAACTCCTTCTCGCCTGCCAAGGTCACCGACCGACGATTGCACTCCAAACGGAGTCACCCATGCGCTCTGCAAATATCGCAGCTTCGACGACGCTGCTCGCTCTCTCACTCACCGTGCTCGCTACGGCAGCCCCAACGCTCTCGCAGCCGATCTCGACTGCGGCGCAGCAGTCGCGAAGCGCCGCCCGCGCCGACCTCAAGGACATCCTCGCGACCGCAGCGGGGTCGAACTTCAAGACGCTGCTCGACGCCGTCGAAGCCGCAGGCCTCACCGAGACGCTGAAGTCGGGGGGCTCGTTCACCGTGTTCGCTCCGACCGATGCAGCGTTTGCGGCCCTTCCCGAAGGAGCGCTTGCAGCGCTGCTCCTGCCGCAGAACAGGGCGCAACTGCGCGCGCTCCTCGCGCATCATGTGGTGCCGGGTCGACTGCTTTCCATGGAGGTCGCGAACATCGAGGACGCGCAGATGGCTCGCACCGCAGGCGGCGGTCGCGAGACGATCCGCGCAGATCGCGAGGGATTCCGCTACGGCGGCTCCAGAATCGTGCGCGCGGACATTCCGTGCACGAACGGCGTGCTCCATGCGATCGACCGCGTCGTGCTCCCAAAGCCGACGCGCTCCGAGGACTCGCTCAGGCTCTCCCTGCAGGAGGCGGCGCCGGTGGATCTGATCGCCGCGCTGCGCGCGGTCCCTGATGGCCGCTACTCGACCTTCGTCGCAGCCGTCGAAGCGAGCGGCGGCGGCCAGGCCTGGGCGCAATCCGAGCCCGATGGCAACTGGACGATCTTCGTCCCGACGAACGAAGCCTTCGCGCGGCTGTCGGAATCGGAGCGCGCCGCGCTCCTCGATCCTAGAAACCGCGAGGTGCTGCGCGCGGTCCTCGACTGGCACGCGCTGCCGAAGATCCAGACTTGGAGCTTCGATCTCGACGGTGGCGAGCGCGCCCCCGTGATGATCTCGCAGAACGAAGATCGCTTCGTGCTCGACGTCATCGCCAACGGCGCGGTGTTCGTCTACAAGCTGCGTTCGTCGGCCGACCGTTCGCTCGAGGAGCCGTTCAAGGCGCGCATCGTGGCGGGAGACATCCCGGTCGGCGGCAGCGTGGTGCACGTGATCGATCGCGTGATGATCCCGCCGCAGTTCGAGAACACCTTGATCGCGTCGCAGGCGTACCCTGAGTCGGAGGTCACGAGCTTCTCGCGAGGAGCTGACGCCCAATACAACGCCCGGTACCAGGTGCGCGAAATGCTCGCGCGAGCTGAATCCATGGGCGAAGAGACCGCGGTCGCGCTCTACGAGTTCGGCCTGCGCATCCTCGAGGAAGTGGTCCCGGTGACGCGTAACGGGGTGATCATCATGGGAAATGAGATGGCGCGCGATCGCGCGACGCTCCGTGGTCGGGTGCAGGCTCGGCTCGACGACCTCGACCGCGTGTGGTACGCCAGCTTCATTGCGAACAGCCCGAACGCCGCGAGCTTGGCAGACCCGATCCCGGGCGCAACCATCCGCGCGACCGCGCCCGAGGCCGTCTCCCCAGCCGCTCCCGGCGCTGAGGCACCAGCGCCGCAGACCGAATCCTCTCGTAGCGCTCTCCGCCAGACCACAACGCGGGCGAGAGCATCGGCAACTGCCGAGGCGCGCCTCGCCACTGCGCCCCTCGAATGGTGCGAGGTCATCGCGACCGATGCCGATCCGACGATCGTGACCGATGCGGTGCTTCGCGAGGCGATCGCGAAGAGCGGGCTCCCGTGGCATGTGCGCGACAAGACCTCGGGCATCGAGATGTTGCTCGTCCCCGCGGGACAGTTCCTGATGGGTGAGAGCGCCGGCGATCGCGAGGCGCTCGCGAATGAAGCTCCCGCTCACGTTGTGACGATCCGTCAGCCCTACTACCTCGGTCGCTATGAGGTCACGAAGGAAGAGTGGGCGAAGGTGTTGGGCAGCGAAGGCCGCAGCGGTGCGGAGCCCGTGGAGCCCGGCGTCGAGAGGACCGAGCTGGAGCTCGGCGGCGGCAGGACCATCGCCGTGAGCGGCGGTTACGAGCTCGTCGACTCGCAGGGCGCGCCCGTGCTGACCCGCCAGACCGCCGAAGTGCTGCCCGATGGAACCGTGATCTTCACGACGACACCTGTCGATGTCGATACGGGCCGCGCAACCGACACGCGCCGCGGCCTGCCGATCAACTGCACTTGGAACAAAGCCGCCGAGTTCTGCCAGAGGCTGGGCATGCGGCTTCCGACCGAAGCCGAATGGGAGTATGCCTGCCGTGCGGGCGTCTCGGCTCCACGCTACGGTGAGCTCGACGCGATCGCGTGGCACCGCGGGAACTCCAATGATCGAACCCACCCCGTGGGCACCAAGGCCGCGAACGCGCTTGGACTCTACGACATGCTCGGCAACGCCTGGGAGTGGGTCAACGACTGGTACGGCGACTACACGCGCAGCGCGAAGACAGATCCGACCGGTCCGGAATCAGGCAAGGCTCGGATCGTGCGCGGCAGCTACTTCGACTACGAAGACGGCTTCTCCCGCGCCTCGCGCCGCTACGCGATCCAGTCGAGCGACTTCGCAGCGGGCACAGGCTTCCGCGTCGCTCGGAATCCGTGACACTCGTCGCGGGCGGCATCGAGGGTGGACCCGCGTCGCACACGCAGCTCCTCGCGGCGGTCGACGTCCTGGTCGGCCCCGCCTTCGAGTTGGTCCTGGCAGGGGACCTGGACGCACCGGGCACCGCCGAAGCGCGCAGAGCGGCCGGGCGGGTCTTTGCACCCCGCGCGGTGTTCGTGCCGCGGCGCAGTGGGGCCGACGCGGCGCTGGCGCAGTTGGCGCCGTACACCGCCGAGCAGCAGGCCCGCGACGGGCAGCCGACGGTGTACCTGTGCCGCGGCTTCGCCTGCGAGGCACCGA
>CAYOBN010000108.1:0-14470 GCA_964402175.1 uncultured Planctomycetaceae bacterium
ATCTCCCTACGCCAATGTGCGGCCGAGCACCTGGATCAGTGTGCGGCGCTACAACAGGCGTGATCGCCAGGTCTTAATCGGCAATGACGGTGCCCGTGCCCCTACGCTCGATGTACTGCGTAACCTTGTACACTAGGTCCTCCACGCTAACCATTCCACCGATGGAAGTAATAACGCCGGAACGCAGCCCTTGAAGGGCCACACTCAGCACCCTCTTGACCTCTATAGCTATAGGCGCCTGCGGATCGAGAAACGCATCATCGGTGATGCGCTTCCGCAGAAGAAACGCAATCAGCACAAGGCAGCTTCTCTCGGTCATCTTGACCCTGCACCGCCGAGGAACACCCGAACCAGGAGTCGTTTCGATACTACGCGACAATAATAGTCCCAGCTCTCTCACAAGCGCCTGAATTATGCCCGAATTGACTTCATCCAGAGCCTCTTCCCTCCATTGAAGCATATATCCTGTAGACTTCATGATCTCCGCAATACCTTCATTCTCTCTGAGTCGGGAGAGCAGATGCTCCAAGAGGCGATCGACTTGGTGCGGAGGCCGCATGCAACCGGCCAAGAACACGGCGTCGCCCGAAGAAATACGTCGCCGTGGCTGCAAGACCCAGTCCACAAGTGTATCCACATCTCCTCCTTGAGCGCAGGCATAACCCAACGTCCGCAACGCGACATCCAACGGCTGCTCGCCGCGCACGATGCGCAATACTTGGACTCTCGCCACTTCAGCAAGAATCCCCTGAAGCTGCGGCAAACAACGATCGAATGGGGATATCGAGCGGCCTTCCGAGTCAAGCGACCGGTACATCGAGATCGTGCGACCACGCACGTTCGGGATCTGGGTCGTGGCCGGCTGCTTATTGATTGCATCCCTTAGCTTCGAGAGATAGGACTCGCTCGAAGTTCCCTGCCAAACGGACGACCCAATACGAGAGAGCTCTCGAACAAGGCCGTCGAGTTCCCTTGCTGCCACGTCCCACGATTCCCTGGGCTGCACTTGTGGACACTTGCGCGGGTATCGCTCTGCGACAGCTTCTCGATCCAAACCGCTTGCCTCGGCTCGTACCCAGTCCAGCAACACTCGGCGGTTCCCGAACGCTCCAAGACGTTCAGGCACGAGCTCAACCCTCGCTCGACCTTGCGCTGGTTCGATCTGCACATCTAGATGAACCGCCAGGGTGGCCTTCGGGGGTTCGGGGATCTGGAACTTCACCCGCCTCACCTCCGTACCAGACTCGACCCAAATACTAAGCTCAAGCTCACGCGTGTTGGCTGCGATACGCATCCCGCCAAGGTCGACCGAATCACGCCAGACTTCTCCGCCCTTGACGTACTTATCTTTCGGATTGACCAACTTGCGCCACTCGGGCCGCGCGCGTACCTCCGCAAGGGCCTCCATGTCGGGCAGGCTATCGAGATAGGTCGGGAGCCCACCAGCGCGACGGGCCGCATAGCGCGCAGCGCTGCGAGCCAAGGCGCCAAGACGCATGTCCCCCACACCCTCGATACACGTCCGTACGTGCGCCTTGGGCGCTAGAGCTTCGACGACCCAAGCTCCGAATGGCCTGCCGCGAACATCAAAGGCTGCAAGATCGCCCGTCACGATCGCACCCTGAGGCAACGTTTGATCTACCGCAGTCCTGCGTACCTCTGCTAGCCAAGGACGAGTTCCACGAATGAATAGTTCCTCGAGTGTTGCCTGCAACCGCGCATGGAGCCCATCGACAAACGCGATTGGGATCCCCCAGTCACTCAGATCAGGCTTAGCGGAACTTCCTCGAAATAGCTCCAGTAGCATTGGACTCGACCAGGCCGCACGCCAGCCGAGTTGCGCAGCGTTTGCGGAGAGGCTGCCCCCCAATTGCCTGCTAATCGCAGCCGACAGCCACCGGACCGCACGATCGGTCTCTGCACACGTCTCTGTAGGGCGACGGCGTGCCGGGTAGAGCCAGCCGGGCGTGTCGGACCTGAGGATCAGCTCGAGCCAATTCGCCTCGACACCCTCGAGCCCAACGTGAACGACCAGAAGGTGCCCAACGACCGTTTCACTACGCACCGACCGAAGAAGCTCGTCCGCAAAATGCTCGAGCCAGGCCAGCGCACCCGCCACGGGACGCCAGACGAGCACGGCTTGAAGGCCCTCGACCGCGTAGGCATCGATTAGACGCTGCTGTGCCCCGTCGTCGGTGCTATTAGGGATAACCAAGGCTAGATCGCCCTCGGCAACTTCCCCAACCACAGAAATCCCCGCCAGCGCAAGAGCGGACTCGGGGCGGATAGCATTTCGGGCGCTTCCGATACGCTGCGAATCGCTTACAAGAGCTTGCCACACCATTGGCAATGGAACGCGACCGTCGCCCGCAACATCTACCGTGTGCGGGCCTGACGCAATCGGTGGCCATGGAAGTCCTGCACCAGGCAAGGGGACGGGCCCGGAGTCGTGATACTCCGCCGCCGAGGCATCGAACTGCACAATCGCCGGCGGAGCATGAACGTCCCTGCGGCGCAGCCGTGCGACCCCGTCGGCGCTCGACGCATCGGCTACCTCGGCAACGAGCCCTCCAAGGTGGAGACCAACGCACTGCTTCATCGCTGCTCCCTTCCGAGAAGCGCTCGGTAGACAACGCCTCGAAGCGCGGCACGCCCCGCCAGTGCAGGTAGCGGAGACATGACGACGTATACGGGCGCGGACACCTCCGTCCGCTCGATTGCCAAACTCGCACTCGCGAGGGACGACCCTTGCCCTTGCCCGTGCATCGCTTCGACAACCATCCCTGTCAGATCAAGACGTGTACCGCACCCCTTCAGCGTCGAGCCCAGCTCCAAGAGGCTAGCCTCGCTCGGCCCGCCTTCGCTGAAGCGTAGCCGCGCCCAGACCGCGAGGCCAGAGTAGACTTTGTGCGTGTCGAATGGGTCGTGGGCTATGACAAGTGCGTCGGGTCGCATCGAACCGAGCCGTCCAGACCGCCCGGCTGCTGCCTCGAACAAACCGACCTGTTCGGCCGTCAGGATACTGAGCGCGATTCGATTCTTCGCGCGTCCACGCGCGAGCCAGGCGGCGAGCTGTGTCCGCTCGTCGACGAAGGTCCCATAGTTCTGCTCGTGACGCAGGAGAATCTGCCTCCGGAAGCCTACTCCTTCGGGCAGCGGGTCTTCCGCCTCGATGTCTTCCAGGACCTGCGCCAGCGCGAGCCGAACCGACTCCGCGAACGTTCGATGACTCCAACGCCAGAGTCTATCCTCTTCCTCCTGCCGCTGACGCAACTTCAAGTACCACGGCCAAACAACAGAGTACCTCTCGTCGTGCTGAAGGACGTAGTTAGGCTCCACAGCTCCATGGACCGGCTGCAGTTCGGCCAGAGGACCGACACGACGCAGCATACGTGCCATTGATGCGTAACGCGCGACGGCCTGAAAGCGGCCCGAAGTCTGGTAGCCTCGATTCTCGCGAAGCCAAATACGCATTTCACTTGCGCATCGATCGAGGAAATCACGCATTACCCGATTCTCATGCGTTTCGAACGACTCCTCCCGGACAACAGCCAGCAATCTTTGCCTCGGGCCCGCGCGCTCCGCGAGCGTCCTTCCCGGTTGCCGTACGAGCCAGCGCACTCCCGCAGGATCAATCTGTCGCACGGCTCCGACTCGCTCCATCGAGCGGCGCCTCCGAAGCACACGACGCGGACTCTCGCCAATCGAATGTACGATTGCAGATACCTCCTGCGCGATGCGAACGATGAGGGAGATCCGGGCATCCCCATCCGTGGTGATCTCATTCCACTTCGCCAGAAACTCCTCCACTCGCAAACTTGCACACCCGTCCCGCAGCCGAACGTTAGGCTGCTCCAACGGGCTGTACACCAGATCCACGTGACCGCCGAGGAAGCCCTGAATGCTTTCACCTGCGGGAGAGGCTCCTGCCTCAAGATCGGGTGACAGCGACAGTACATGCCCGTCATCGAGCCTGACCCTGTATTGATCCTTGGCCCCCGGAATACAAAGCTCAAACTCCTCGGACCCACCGCACGTACGCCCGGTTCCCAGCAACTCGAACGCCTGCCAAGAAGCCCCATCCAGATGGTAAGTGGCAACCCGTGGGAGGTCGATTCCTCGCACTGATGTGCGCACTCGCTCGGTACCAGCAGGAAATAATATCAGCGGTCGATCACCGACCGACGCGATGAGCTCGCGACTCGCCTGTGTCGACCAAGGACAGTTCAATATCCTCGGCTCTATCACCATTCTTTGCATCCACAAATCAGCGCGCGTCGTCCGCACGATCTATGCCACTCCAGTGGAAGAGCTGGTCCCCCTCGCGGTTGAGCGAATCTCGAAGCTCGCTCGCCAGAGCCTCATCTTCGAGGTCATCTTCGAGGAGTTTTTGAATGCGCTCGATCGCGCGTCGCACGGACGGATCGTGCGCGTCCAGACCGCGCAGGCGCGGGAGTACGCGGAACTCCACCTGGTCCGCGAATGCTTCTTTCAGATGAATCGAACCTCGCTCAGGGTACTGCTGCACATACATCCGCATCGCCGCGGCAACTCGGTGAGCGAAGGGACGCCCTACGCTGCCGAGAGCGTCGTTGGTCTGCTCGATCCATCCCTCGACGGTTCGCATCTCGGCATCCTTCAGTCGGGGCGATGCTTGAACCCAGCGACTCCAGGTACTTCTCTTAAGATAGCCACGCTTGCTCTTCGCTGCCGCCGCGTTGGCGCCATCCGTTACAAGCCGCTTCGGCCGACCGAATCGAATCACGTTCGACCGGTCGATCACTTTGTCCGAAAGCGTCTGCGTCGACTCATCCTCATTCATGGTTCCGACGAAGAGGACGTTCTCGCCGGCGTAGATCGAGAGGCTCTGTCGCTCTCCTGCTTCTGCGACGCCGAGGTCGAGTTGGACCTCCGCGCGCCTCCGCGCAGTCGCGTTGACAGGATCGACCCCGCGTCGGAGCTCAAGTCGGCTGAGGAACTCACTGAAGTAGTATTCGACTCGAGCGAGGTTCATCTCATCGAGAAGAATGAGAAGCATCCGGTCGCTGAGATTGGCTCGCTGCTCCGCCTCACCCGGCCACGGATCGTCGCTACGGTTCACGTAGTCCATCTGAATCAACGCACGGGCCAAGTCCGTAGGACGGAACCTTCCTTCGAGGTGATTGTAGAAACCGAGAAGATCCGCCGGACTGTCCCACCCGGGCTGTACAGCCACGTTGAGGAGGTGCATTCCGATCGCTTCGGCATAACGGGTAGGCAAAGCACTTTTTCCGGTACCACTGATACCGGCCAAGACAAGCATCGGTGCTTCCTCGGCGCACTTTAATGCGGTATGGAACGCTCGAATAATGCGAGGGTTATATTCAAAGCCTGCCGCTTTGATACTGTCCTCCGCGCTCCTGAGCGCTGCCTGTTCGTCAACCTCAGGATGTCCGCTACCGGCGTAGTCGTCAGCTTTAACAGCCGGCTCCCAAAGCAGCGCAGTACGTCGGCTCTCGTCGTGCCTTTCCGTGCCTGTGTCGGAGATCTCCAATCTAGCCTGCTTGATGTCCTCGAGTTGGTCCCGCAGCGAAGCAATCCGTGCCTGAAGGCCGTTCGCTTCTTCTGCGAGCCCTCGAACCTCCACGGCGAGCCTGTCCCGCCGCACTGTGGCCGCCTCGACATCCTCCGCTAGCTGCTTCACGGTCTCCGCGTACGCGTGGCGCGTGCTTTCGAGCTTCTCCATCTCGGAACGTAGTGCTTCCGTCGTCGCCTTAAGACTAGTGTGCATCTGCTGAAGACGCTCAACTTCAGACTCGTCCATCAAGCGCTCGCGTTGCCGCGCGATGTCGGCATCTAGCCGGTCCAACTGCCGCGTCGCCTCTTCCACCGCGACTCGCTTGTCCCCAAGCTCTTCATCGAGCTTGGCTACCTCGTCCGCGAGAGCGGTGCTCTTGCGATCTAGATCTTGGAACTCACGCTTCATTACCTCCAGTTCTTCGAGCTCGGCTTTCGTCTTGTCTAGCCAGTCACGCCGACTCTTTGCTTCGTCGATGATCTCGTTCGCCTTGTAGATCTTCTCCCTGAGTTCTTCGTAGTTTTCTAGAGCCTCTTCATGGCGCGCGCGCAGAGCCTCGAGGCTCTCAACCACGTCCCGCTTGGGAATCCACCGTCGAAACCTAATACCTTGATAGACTGTGAACGCCACGGCCACCAGCGATCCAGCCCACCCGACGAGCGCGCTCGTCATCAGACCTTCCCAGGTCATCGTCCGTCCCCCTCGATCACTTCGACCGGCGCTGGCGGTATCGACTTCGGCCCGGTGGCGAGGGACTCGATCGCTGATCGCAGAGCATCAGCCAGTTCCACGAACGACGTCGTGTAGCTCGCCAGCGCGTTTCCTGCCTTCTCGCGCACCACACCTAGCTGCGCCTCAAGCTCCGCCACCTCGCCGGTCAAAGCGTCACGTTCCCGCCCAAGCGCACCTACGTTGGTTCGAAGCTGAGCAAGCTCGCTCCGCTTCGCCGCAGACTCTGCCAGTGCCTCTTCGAGCATCGCTTGCTCGACCGAAAGCCTATCTCGCTGCTCGGTCGCCATGCTCAGTTGCGCCTGCAACGTAGTCAAGCGTGCCTGCAGGGCGGCCTCGCGCCCCTCGAGTGTTGCGACCTGACCTTCCAAGATGTCACGGCTCTTCAGGCGTTGCGTCAGGGAGTCGACCTCGGTCTTGGCGGCCGCCTTCTCCGCCTCGACGATGCCGGTCTCCCGGCTCAGGTCGCGCCGACGGTCGGCCAAAGTGGCCGTCTCCGCCTCCAGCGCTGCCCTCACCGCCAAGAGCTCCGACTTCCTCGCTTCGAGGTCCGTGAGCCGCAGTTCCAGCCCATCGACCTCCGACTGGGTGCGCGCACGATCCCTCGTGAGCTGGTCGATCTCGGACCGAAGCTCGACGCGGCGGGCGGCGAGTGCCGTGGCTTCCTGAACTTCCTCGGCCGTCGACGCTAGCTGACGCCCTAAGCCCTCTAGGCGTGATTGCGCGTCGAGGATCTCCTGCTGGATCCCTTCGAGACGGCGCTGGGCTTGATCCTTCTGTTGCCTCCTTTCCTCCAGCCCAGCGGCGTCCGCTGCTAGCTCGGAGATCGACGCCTGGAGACTGGCGCGCTGCTCGGCCATGCGCGCAATCTCTTCCTCAACCTGTTCACGGCGTGCAACGACAGCGGCCTCTCGGTCTTCAGCCGATTCAGCCGACGCTACGGCGCTCGTCGCGCGCGCCAGCGCTGCTGCGCGTTGAGCGAACGCTTCCTCGCGACTCGTCTCAACTGCCGTGAGCGACGCTCGGAGGGCGCTGAGTTCCGCCTTACGCTCCTCAAGTACAGTCAGGAGTCCCTCAGAGTCCACACGCGCAGACTGTATTCGCTGCTGCGCAGAGATAAGCTCCGCTTGCAGCTCATCTCTAGCGTCGGCTCTTGCGTCCCACGCGGCGCGTTGACTATTGAAGCCCATGAGTGCATAGAGACCAGGCGCCTGCCCGCCCACGGCGACCAATCCCACAGCCATCATCATGACTGCGAATCCCTTGGCGTTGCCGACGTCAGAACTTAAATTCTTCATTCGCCTTTCACTTCTCAAGTCGTTCCCGGATGCGAGTAATACACCCTTCCATATTCTCTCTTAATTCGTATACCCAGAATCTCTCAACCTGCCAACCAGCAGCCTTCAGCGTTTGGTCGCGTCGGATGTCTTCGGTTCTCCGATCGCCTTCCGCTCCGCGGTGGTACGTCTCGCCATCGACCTCAATGTCGAGCTTGAGTCCATCGCGAATGATAGCAAAGTCGAGGTAGAATCCGCACGTGCGATATTGCTGGTAAAATTCGAAACCCGCACGTTGCATTGCGTCCGCGAGACGCGGCTCCCACACGGGACCAATGAGCTCCGTACGCACTGGTGAATCCGCCGCCTTCTGCGACTTCTCGTAAGCATCGACGAGTGCGGTAAGGATGCTCTCGCCGCTCTCGCGTGCCCAATTCAGGTCCCCAAACACGTGAAGTAGGGACTTCGCCCGACTGACCGCGACATTGAAGCGGTTGCGCTCGCGTAGGTAGAATGCGGGAGTATCGTCTGGTCCGGGCCCCCCGACTAGGCCGAAGAGGATCAAGTCTCGCTCATCCCCCTGGAAACCATCGGCGGTCTCCGATATGAACCTCCACTTCTGGAGTGCCTCCCTGGGAACGCGCTTCGCGGTCGCATCCATGATCCGGCTCGCATGTGCTCGAAAGGGCGTCACGACGCCGATTGTACCTTCAAAACCGACGTCGTGCACCCGAACAATTTCGTTGACAATTGCCTCAACCTGAGGCGCGTGGGTACGACTGCCGCCGCTGACGGATTCGCTTCCGCCAGCGACATGGGTCCATTCGATACCCCGAAGCCGCTTACCCCCTCGTACGACCGGTGGATATGCCTCCTCCTGCGTCCGGACGCGTAACTTGCCGTCATAGAATAGGCGCGAGAAATAGCCCGCGATAGCTGGATGGCACCGCCAGTGCTCCTTCAACATATAGCTGCTGCCCGCATATCCGGTGGCGGCTGCGTGTGCTGGTTCCCAGATAGAATTCGTGCTGTGGCGATAGCGGCCGAAAGTCGTTGCACTCAGCTGGTGCTGATCTCGCATCCGGTCTTCGGCTTCCTGCGCGACAGAACCGATGTGCCGCAGCTGCATTGGATCGCCTACGATCAACGCGCGCTTTGCTCGGTAGAGCAAGGGAATGCACGACGGGATGTCGCACTGACTCGCCTCGTCAATGACCACGAGGTCGAAGGCTGCAGGCGCGAGCGGAATCTTCGAACGTACGGAGAGGTTCGAGCACGCCCAGAGTGGAAACACATCGAGCGATTGCAGGAAGGCACGCTCTACGGCCTCGCGCAGGCCTGGGCTCAGCTTGTGCAGAGATCCGCCCGATCGCTTCCTTCCGAGCTCGCCCCGTATGTTCGCCAACTGCGCTCGGAAGTGCTCTGGTACCCTTCCGCCAAGTGACTCGGCAAGAACCACCAGCGCCTGCTGCGTTGCCTGGAAGACCTTCTCGTCGGCGTGAGCAAGACTCTCAACGAGTGCGGCTTGAGCGGGCAGCGACCGCGCGGCCAATTCCAGCCTCGCGATATCTTGGTCGCACGCGGCGATCTCAGCAGCGGCGAGGAGCTCCGCCGCCTGACAAGAGGGCGTATCCCCGTCCTTCCTGCTACCGCCAAGCTCTCGGCGATGCAGTCGAGTCACGCAGTAGCTAGCGATTGCGCGTTTCGCTCGTATTACAAGCCCCGAGTGCGCCTGGTCTAGCTGTGCAAAGAGGCGCCGAATGCGGTCGAGCGGGACCCTCGGTCCCCCTTGCTCCGCAAGGCGTAAGGCGTTCGGCGACGCTTCACGACGAAGCGTCTCCCTGCGAGCGTTGACCGCCGCTAGGCGTTCTGCTGCCTCAACGTGTTCGCGAACCGCGCTCTCGCACGCTGCACGGCACTCGAGAGCGTCACTCAGGCGCCGGTGGTTCACTTCGATCCGATCGCCAGCGGTCGCGTCGAAGGGCCTCGACAGTACATCGAGCAGCAGACTCAGCCAATCGTCGCCCTTGGATTGCGAATCCGACTTCGGCGGCGTGAGTCGGAGGATCAGCGGTCGCTCAGGGTGGATCGCCTGCAATCGTGGGACGACCGCGTCGAGGGCACGATGGTTTCGACTCGCAAAGAGCGCGGACTGACCCGCGAGTGCGTGCGCGGCAAGAACATGCCGCACAACGGTCGACTTTCCGGTCCCCGGCGGCCCCTGGAGCGCGGTGACCCGCTGATCGAACGAGTGCGCGACCGCTGCGCGCTGCTCGGGATTAAGGGGCTGAAACTCGGGCACGAATGTCACCGATTTACGGCTCGCAGGAGCGTCTGGTCTTTGGTCCCGAGCACCAAAGAACGCTGCCAACGCGGTCAACTCGAGATCCGCGTCCTTTGCTTTAGCCAGTTCGCGCAGTTCGGCAAGGTTGCCTGCCGTAAAGGACGACTCACTCGACGCGAGTAGGCAAGCTCGATTGTAAATACCCGGCGAGGAACGCGCCGTGAGGCGATCTCTGAATTGAAGGCGATCGGGCCCGCCAATCTCGCGGAACTCGCCCCCACGGACCCGCAACAGTTGGTGCCAGAGCTGTTCGATGGTGCGCTCCTCCCCAATCCGCACTTCGAGGCCCTCGTGTGTCCACTCTTCGTCGTAGAGCCCTAGCTCGATAAGCAAGTTTTCGCGCTGATCCGCCCGGCTCTTCGGGAACTGCGCGTCGAGCCAGGCCTCATTCAATCGAGCCGGTCCCTCGGAAGTGACGGACGTTCGTCCAGAGGCACGTTCGACCTTCACAGGAACGGTGAAGACCGGGTACGCGTGCAACTCGTCTCGACGATTCCGCAGGAGAGCGATTGGCCCAGCAATTCGAAGCTGCGAGCGGTGCCCCGCAGACGAAGCGGCGTTGAGGACCTTGGCCGTGTCTGCCTTCGCATCCAACACGACACGAGCGCCTCGGGCCAGGTCACGCCATGACGGCCCCACGGTAAGCATAGCCGCCCTCTGATCCAGGTCTTCGACTGATAGAACTGGCCGTCCGCTGCCTTCGTACTCGAGACAGTCAACGTAGTACTTGCAGAGTCGACGAAACGCGTTCCAGTCGTGGACCTCTAGGTCTGCCGTGGTATCCGAGTCGTCGCGAGCATGAGCCTCCGGTTCTCTCCTAACGATTCGGATGGACTCCTGGGTACTCGAGGATAGCGGCCTCAGAGGCGTCTCACGAGTCGCGCCGAGGCTTCGCCATCGGCTACCGTCTCGCAGGATGTCGCCAACTTCCTCGAGTGTCTGAAGGCATCTCAGCAGTTGAACTCGCGTGAGCCCGGTCGCAACCCTCAGCCTCGCCAATGACAGCGGGCGTCGAGAGGCCGCGAGCGTGGCTGAAACCAACTCGACCGCGGACACGTCCGCTCCATTTCGCGTGACTGCGCGGTCGGGGTGATCCTCGCGTGACCCGCTGTTTGGCGGCGTCGCGGAAGGCTCGAACTCGAATCGCGGCACGGGTTCCTTGTCTTCGCTAGGCACTTGCCTCCAAGCGTTCGAGCGCCTGCCAGACTGTACGGTAGTCGGTTCCGCGGTTGGGGGCGGTCCAGGGGATTGGGTTGGTGCGGCTTTGCTCGGGGTGGAGGCCGGGGTCCGTGTGGCGGATACCGAAGAGGGTCTTCTTGGACGGGGTGGTGCCGTCGGGGGGATAGTATGTGACCTCGGTCTCGGCGAATAACTCGTCCAGGCGGCACCGCTCGGGGACGCCGATAACGGTTGCGTCCTTGGTCGAGAGCTTCACGATCTGGGCGAGTAGTTCCCCTGACTCCGGGGTGCCGGGCTCGTAGGGGCACTGAGAGTCGAATCCGACTTCGGTCACGAGCAGCGCGGCGAGCTTCCCGAGGCTGGCCGCGTCGCGACCGTTCACGGTTGCCGATGTTGGCACGAGTCGACCGTGCTGGTCGTCGCGATTGCTTCGCTCGTACTCCTGGAGCACGGGGAAGTGGACGCGCCAAAGCAGGCAAAGATGGTCGAGCGTGAAAAGAATCCCCATTGACGCCAATACGTCGAGCTCGACGAGAAGTCGACGGCGGCCAATAATGGTCGCCGCATCGCAAAGAAGCTTCGCTAGCTCGAGCTTCCGCTGTGAGCCACGCTCCAATTCTTCCCAAACGTCCCCACTATGAGACTCCAAGGCCGGCGTACTAGAGACCAGCGCAAGCACGCGAAGGGCCTGTTGCACAGCGAGCTCCTTGGAAACCAACCGAAGGGGCCCGGATAGTGTGCAGGTCGTCAAATCGCCGCGCCCGCTTGACTCATGTAGAGAGTCAACCGAAATCAAGAGCAACATACGTCAAAGGCACAAAGAGCAAGATTGCTCACAACACCCGCCAGAGTACAGGTGCGTACATGCCCTGGACTGAGCGGCATCAATATAGATATAAAAGCCTGCTCTTCCGTCAAAGCCGACATCTTCATGTCTAAATGCCGATAGTAGTCCATGAAGGGTTCGCCGCGCCATTCGGGGATTCGGTAGATGTATTCGGTGTGCTCCCCCGAGTTGTTGCACGCGCCGGAGCGCTCCATGTCGTGTCGAATCTCACGGCCTGCGGGTAACGAGGTGGTTCAGTGCCGTGAGCACGGTGCGCACGGCCACGCAGTGGTTTATCGCATGGGGCGAGGAATCGCACAAGAGGGCATCCCGGACCTCGGCGAGGGCCTGGAGGAAGGCTCGGCGCTCCTCGGCGGTGATCGGGGTCCGGTCGTGCCAGGCCTGGGCGGGAGTGGCTTTGGCGCCGCGGGAGCCGCCGAGACTGCCCTGGAGGAGCAGGGCGCCTTCGAGGTCGTCGCGGGTGGGATGGCCCGCGCGGCCGTGCTGGGCCGCGATGCGCTCGAGGTAGCGCTTGAAGCTCCCCATGCCGGCTTCGACCGAGCCGTTGTAGGACGGGGTGCGGGCTGGGGAGCGGAGTGCGGTGACGCCGTGGTAAGTCAGTCGCTTTGCGACATCCTGGTGCACGAAGGCAGAGCCGTTGTCCATCTTGAGGACGAGGGGCGGTCCGTGGAGTGCGAAGAGGCGTTCGAGCTCCGCGAGGACAGGGGCGTGGTCCGTGCTGCGTGTGGGCAAGGCGGTCAGCACCTTGCCGCTCGCGAGGTCGCGCACGAGGAAGAGGTAGCGCTCGCCTCCATCGATGGGCGCGTCGAGCTGCGTGTGGTCCATGCTCCAAACGGCGCCGCTGCGCGTCCACTCGAGGCAAACGCGGGAGGTGCTGCGCGCGTGGCGTTTCTGGACCTGGGCGCTGAACCACTCGATCCAGCGGCGGGGGACGCCGGGCAGCGCTTGAAACAGCGCACGTGTGCCGAGCAAGACGAACTCCTCGACGCACTCGAGTACGCAGCGCAAGAACGTGCGGGAGGGACGGAAGGGCTTCGGCCCAGGCAGTTCTGGCTCGAACTGGCCGCGTTCGCGTTCCCTACGCCAACGCCGCAGGGTCGAGGCAGAGGCCCTGAAGAGCTCGGCGATCGACTCCGCCGAAAAGGCCTCTGGCGTGTTCCTGTCGAGGAAGTCGAGGGCGATGTCGCGGCGGACGCGCTCGGCTTCGAGCTTCTTCTCGAGGTGGTGGCGCGCGCGAGACGGAGGGCGCGGGCCTTCCCGCCGTCGAGCGCGGCCGTCGCGTGACTTGTCCGCCCTGCTCGGCGGAGAGGGGCCGCGCTGCGGTTCGCCTGCCAGAACCGTGTCCTCGTCGACTGAATTCGGGTGCGGGGCGTGCCCGTCCGTCCCAGGGACGTCCGCGCACGCCCCAGCGTCAGTCCGCGGCGCGGTGCGCGAAGAGGGCTCGAGCCTCCTCGCGTACCTGCGCCGCATGGAGCTGCCGACGCAGCTCTCTGATTTCGTCGCTCAACGCCCTCCGCTCCGTCACGTCCTCGTGTCGCTCCTTGGGTCGTCGACCGCTAGGGCTCGGCTCCATGGCGTCGATCAACGCTCTCAAGCCGCGCTCGCGCAGAACCACGAAGCGCGTGCGGCATACGCAGAGTGCGTCGAGCTGCTCGGCGATGGGCACGTTGCCTGCGACCGCCAGGAGCACGGGCTTCGCACGCGCTTTGGCGAGCTCCGAGCCCTCGAAGTCGTCGATGCGTTCGACGCCGCGCGTCGGACGTCCAGGTCGGGAAGAGGTGTTCGTGCTCATGTCGTAGCCTTTTGAATTCACGTCGTCGTTGAATCGGCGGCGGCGCTGGCAGCGCCCGCCGTGTCGTCCACGCGCGCATTTCCGGGCACGCGCGCGCATAAGCCTCCTTGCCAACGCCGCGCCCCCGCAGCCGCATGCGGGGCCCCCGCCGCCGCTGGAGCGCGGCAGCTGACGTCCCATCGGCCGTTGAAGGTCGCTTGGCGCCGTTGCCCTTGGCGCCGTGCCGGCGACGCCGCAGCCGATGCAAGGACGAGGGCGCGCTTCGAGGTCCTGGTGCACCCCTCGGTTCCCCCGGACACCCGTCTGAGGCCGGCCGCCCCGCTAACCCGACTACGTGACGAAGCACCGTAACCCGTCCCAATCCTCGCCGAACCACCGCCCTTCGGAGCGTGACGCGCCCCCCGCGGCGAGCGACATCAGCGGCGCGGAGGCGCTGCCCGAGCGCTGGTCGGCCGCCCGCAAGGCCGAGATCGCCATCCCCCTCCTCAAGGGCGAGAGCCTCGACGCCCTCTCGCGCGCGATCCAGCAGCCCGCCTCGCGCATCTCCGAGTGGCGCGATCGCTTCCTCGATGGTGGCGAGCCCGCCATGAAAGAGCGCACCGACGACCCCGAAGTCGAGGCCCACATCGACGAGAAGCGACGCCTGCAGGCCAAGATCGGGCAGCTCGCAATGGAGCACGAACTCCTCTACGCGCGCTGCAAGTCCTGGGCAAGCGCGCCGGAGTGTGGACACCGTTCGAGCACC
>CAYOBN010000109.1:0-14467 GCA_964402175.1 uncultured Planctomycetaceae bacterium
CTTTTCAAGAGCCACCCTTGTTTTCAAAGATCGTCACCCCCCGCCGGGGGGCGCCGCGTGGGGACGAAGCGGCCTTTCGGCGCGTCGTACCGTCCCAGCTGGGCCTATCTCGGGGCCTCGCTGACCGCCCCGCGGGGGGCCGTCGCGCGGCGTCCGTTGCCGCGTCGGGGAGAGGAAAGATACGGTTTGCGGGGGCCTGGTCAACGGTCTGGCGAGGATTCTGACACGAATCGGGGCACGGCGAGCGTAAGTGCCCGCCAGAGGCCAGGTTAGGCGCGGAGGAAATTTCAGGGAAGTGCCGCCACAAGCGACGGGAAGGGGTCTACGCTGCGCCCCTGTGTCGCGAATTTTGGACCTCGCATTGCTTCTGGCGGTCGGCGGAGTCGGTTGGGCGCTCTGGCAGCGCTCTCTGGACCCCGCCGGCGCCCCTGTCGGCACCCCGGGGGTCGGGGGTGCGGACGCCCGCTCCGTCGCCCTGGCCGCCGAGCGAGGCCCCGGCGCAGCCACGGATGCGCCAGAGGTGACCCCGCGGCCCTCCCCCACCGCGCCCAGTGCGCCCGAGTGGCCCCGCCACGCCGCCTTCGCGGTCGACTCGCCGGCCCTCCTGGAGCATCCGGGACTGGCGCTCGTCATCGCAGAGCCCTCGACCGGCCGTCTCGCGCTCGCGCCTTGGGCGCGGACGGGTCCAGGCACGGGTCAGGTCGAGGCGGGCTCCGCGACCGCCGTCGGCTTCGCGCTGCGACTCCCAGAACTGGAGGTCGTGGGTTGGGCCTCGCGCGACGCGGCGAGCGGCGACTTGGGTGCGGTCCCCCTCTCGCAGTGGGCGACGCTCGAAGCGTTCACGCTGATCGACGCGGCGGGCGAACCAGTATCGCGCGCGACGTGGACTCGCGCATCGTCGCTCGCATCCGTGGGTGAAGCGCTGACTCCGTTGCCGTGCGATGCGGAAGGGCGTTTGCTGCTCCCGCGACACGCGCGCTTCGAGCTCCGCGCCGAATCGACCCGCGGGGGTGCAACCGTGGCGCTCCCGTGCATCGAGCGCACTCTCACGCTCAAAGCGTTGCGACGCTAGCGTCGCAACGGTTCGCTGGAAGTCCGCCGAATCAAATCTGCGCCGATTCAATTCTTGGCGACTCCTATCTCCGCCCAATCAAGGCGGCGGTGCGAGACACTCTCCGCGCGGGTCAACGCGGCTCGGCCGGCGGACGCTCGCCGAGCGCGACGCGGAGCTCGCGCTCGCTGCCGCTCCGGCGGATGCGCAGCACCACCTCCGATCCGGGCGCTCGGCTCGCGACGACGGCTAGCGTCCGGGCCACGCTCTCGAGCGGTTCCCCCTCGAGCTCGAGGAGCACGTCCCCGGGGCGCAGGCCCGCCGCCTCGGCCGGGCTGCCGGGGTTGACGCGCTCGACACCGACACAGGCGCCAGGCCCCACCCGCGGAGGGCGACCGTCTGCGTCGACGCGGCTGAGCTGCACCCCGAGGAACCCCCGGGGCACGCGGCCGAAGCGCTCGAGGTCCCCCACCACCTTGGCCACCATCGCCGCTGGGATGGCAAAGCCGATGCCGTGCCCGCCGCGGGCGGCGTCCCCGACGGCGGTGTTGACGCCGAGGACGCGCCCTTCGAGGTCGAGGAGCGCCCCGCCGCGGTTCCCGGCATGGATCGCCGCGTCGGTCTGCAGGAAGTCCTCGTAGGTCGCGACGCCGATCGCGCGCCCCACGCCGCTGACGATCCCGGCCGAGACCCCGATCCCCCTCCCCGCGGCGTTCCCGATCGCGAGCACGGCCTCCCCGACGGTCGCCGGTGGAGCGCTGCGCAAGGAAAGGGGCACGAGCCCCCGGCGCGGCACCCGCAGCAGGGCGAGGTCCGACTCGGGGTCCGTCCCGACGAGCTCCGCGCCCACCGCATCGCCATCGTCGAACGTGACGCGCAGGACGTCCGCGCCGACGAGGGGCCGCGCGTTGGTCACGACGAGACCGTCATCGCGCAGGACGAAGCCCGACGCCCGCGCCCGCTCGCGCGGCACGCCGTCCTGCGTGCCATACGCGACGATGTGCACGACCCCGGGGGCCGCCCGCTGGGCGAGCGCCTGGTAGGTCTGCGACACCGCGTCCGCAGGTCCCTCCTCCCCCACCGCGGCGGGGGCCGGGGTCCGACGCCACGCCAGCGGTGCGAGGAGCATCCCGCCGAGCGCGAGGGCGCCGAGGCCCCCGCTCCGTGCCCACCGCCCGAGACCGCGTCCGTCTGCCATGTTCCCCACGGGTTAACCTGCCGCGCCGCGCCGCACAAGGGCCGCTCCGGGATCCCGCTCGAGCGAGGGTCCGGTACCGACTCCCCGGGCGCCGATACTCCCGGAGGCTTCCCGCCCGACTCGCTCCGATGCTCTCCCGCATTCTGCCCGCGCTCGCCCTCGCTGTCCTCTCTGCCGCCTGCGCCCGCACCGGCCGCGCTGTAGGGCCGCTCACCTCTCCGCGCCCCGAGACCGCGCTGCGGTTCCCGGCGGCGGACGGGCTGCTGCTGGCCGCGTTGCCAGCCGCGATCACCACCCCCTGGGACAGGCTCGACGCGGAGACCCAGGCCCGCTTCGACGGCGCGCGCTGGGAGGCGCTGCGCACCGAGCAGCCTTCGCGCGCGGAGCTGCTCTCCTACGCGAGCGGCGGCCTGCGCGTCGGCGCCCTGCTCGTCCGCCCGACGCTCGACAGCGGGCGCCGTTCGCCCGTGGTGCTCGTCTGCCGGGACGGCCTCGGCGGGGACCCACTGGACGTCGACACTGTGCTGGCCGAGCTCGACCACTGGGCGCGCGAGGGGTACGTCGCCCTCGCGACGACCTATCGGGGCAGCCGCTTGTCGCAGGGCACGGACAGCGCCGGCTCCCCGGACGACGTCCTGGCCCTCGCGCTCCTCGCCGCGGACCTCGGCTACGCCGATCCGGCGCGGGTCTACGTCGTCGGCTACGGCGCGGGCGGCGAGCGCACCCTCGCCGCGCTGCGCGGCTCCGACCGGTTCCGCGCCGCAGCGGTCGTGCGCACGGGGCCCGAGACGGCGGACGGGGCCCGAGGCCTCCCCGCAGGCCAGACCCCGGACAGCGCCGAGGGCCTCGACGAGCCGCTGCTCCTCGTCCAGAGCGCGCGCGGCCGAGCCGCAGCGCGGAACCAGACCCTGGCCGCCGCGCTCGCAGCGCGCGGCACCGAGCACAAAGTGCACACGCTCGCCGCCGAGGCCCCCGCGGCCGCGCGGGCCGAAGCCGACGACGAAGTCGCCGCCTGGTTCGCCGCCCACGGCGGGCGCAGCCTCTTGAACTGAGCTGGGCGCCGCCGGCGCTACTCGCGCACGCGGACCTCGTACAGCCACGGCCAGTGTTTGCCCGTGACGTAGAGCTTGCGCTGCGCAGCGTCCCACGCGATGCCGTTCAGGACCTCGTCGCGCGGATCGCGCACGCGGTGGCTGCCGAGGATCCCGCGTAGGTCCACCCAAGCGTTGACCTTGCCCGTCTCCGGGTCGATGCGCACGATCCGGTCCGTCTGCCAGACATTGGCCCAGAGCTCGCCCTCGATCCACTCGAGCTCGTTGAGATTGCCGATCGAGAGCCCGTCGTCCGTGACCGCGACGCGGCGCACCTCCTTGAAGCCCGTGGGGTCGATGACCCGCAGCTCGTGGGTGCCGTCGCTCATCCAGAAGTGCGCGCCGTCGAAGGTGAGGCCCCACCCCTCGCCCTCGTAGCTGTACTCGTACTGCGGCGTCAGGCGCTTGCGATCGAACACAAACGCCTTGCCCTCGCGCCACGTCAGCATCACGACGAGGCCCTTGTAGGGCGCGATGCCCTCGCCGAAGTACGCGGCGTCGAGGGCCGTGCGCTCCTTCACCGTGCCGGTCTCCAGGTCCACGATGCGTAGGGTCGACGTCCCGTGGCGGCCGGTGCTCTCGAAGAGCGTGCCGTCGGCGATGAAGAGCCCCTGCGTATAGGCCTTCGGATCATGGGGGTAACGGGCGACGACCTCGTAGCCCAGCACGGGCGCCCCGCGGCGTGCCGGCGCCTCGGGAGCCGCTCCCGGGGCGGTCCCGGTTGTGCCCTTGGGCGGAGGCCCCTGCGGCTTGGCGCTCGGGCAGCCCGCTGCGAACAGGGCGGCGGCGAGGAGGGCGAACGCGAGGCGGCGGGAGGACTTCTGCGTCATGGTCTCGGTAAGACGAACGGGGTTCCTCGGACGCGCCCAGTATCGCCGATTCGCCGCGCGCCGCACCCTATTCCGTACACTCCGCTCGGGCTCGCGCCCTGGCATCCCCCCAGAGGCCCTCCCCCAACTTCATCCCGATGATGCGCCTCCACACCCTCACGGCCTCTGTCGCCCTGCTCGCACTCGTGGGCTGCGACAGCAGCAACCCCGTGTCCCAGCTCCGTTTCCCCACGGTCGTCGTCTTCGCGCCGTCGTCGGGCGACATCCCCGTGCCGAACGACCTGCTGTACTCGGGGACGACGGACGCGACGCTCAACATCCCGGTCGCGAACCCGGCGAATGTGGCCGATCCGCTCGTGGCGCTGAACGCGCTCGACGGCTGGTCGACCTCTGCGCCGATCGTGCTGCGCTTCAGCCGCGACATCGACCTGGCGACGGCGGTCGCAGGCACGACCGTGCGCATGTTCGACGTGCAGACGCTCGTGACGCCGTCGCTGCCGGTCGGCGGGCCCGTGCTCAGCATCAACCGCGAGCTCACGGCGGGCACCGAATTCAGCCTCGAGGCCGCCACCGAGTACCCGGGCTCGACCGCGATCCGCGTCCTGCTCGGCGAGCCGCTCGCCGCCAGCACCGCGGCGCAGAAGCGCTCGTACATGCTCGTCGTCACGAAGGGGGTGCGCGACGCCGAGGGCTTCCCGGTCTCCGAGGACCGCGAGTACTTCATCGCCACGGACGAGCGCCCCTTCGACCCGACGAACCCGGCGACCGCGCAGCTCGCGGCCCTGCAGCAGATCCTCGCTGCGATGGAAGGGGTCGCCGAGCGCGACGCCGCGATCCCCGTCGACGACATCGCCCTGACGCTGTCGTTCACGACCCAGTCGGTCGGCGCGCAGCTCCAGACGGCGCTCGGCATCGCTGCCGGCAACGAAGCCGCGATCATCTCGGCGGTCTGCGCGGGCCTGCCCGGCGGCTGCGCCGACACCACCCCGAGCCCCTTCTCGACGCCGGTCGCCGCGGCGGGACCCGCGTCGATCGCGACGACCGCGGTCCTCCTGGGCCAGGGCCCCGGATTCGGCGACGTCTACGTGGGCCAGCTCACGGCGCCGTACTACCAGACCGCCGGTTCGAACACGTCGTTCGACCAGCCCGTCTCGGACCCGACGCCGCTCGCGAACTTCTGGCGCGCGCGCTACCCGTTCGTCACAGGTGACACCGCGCGCAACCTGACGCGCTTCAATCCGCTGCCCGAGGCGACGGGTGCGGAGACCTTCCCGCTGCTCATCACGCTGCCGAACGGCGCGAGCGGCCAGACGATCCCCGTCGGCGGCTGGCCCGTGGTCATCTTCCAGCACGGCATCACGCGCAACCGCGCCGACATGCTGGCCGTGGCGGACACGCTCTCTGCGGCGGGCTTCGCGGTCATCGCGATGGACCTGCCGATGCACGGCCTCGCGCCGACGGGCCTCTTCTCGCAGCTCTTCCTCGGTTACCTCAACGGCACGCGCCGCGAGCGCACGTTCGGGCTCGACCTGCTCGACAACACCACCGGTGCGGCGACCCCTGATGGGCTCATCGATCCGTCGGGCCAGTGGTTCCTGAACCTCGGGAACCTCCTGAACTCGCGCGACAACCTGATGCAGTCCGTGGCGGACATCGCCGCGCTGCGCACGACGATCGGCACCTTCGCGGTCGGAGGCCAAGCGCTCGACTCGACCCAAGTGCACTTCGTCGGCCACTCGCTCGGCGGTATCGTCGGCACCGTGTACTCCGCGCTCGCGGACTTCGAGACGGTCACACTCGCGCAGCCGGGCGGCGGCATCCCGTACTTGCTCGATGCTTCGACGAACTTCGGGCCGGTGCTGCGTGCGGGCCTCGCCAGCGCGGGCGTGCTGCCCAATACCCCGAACTACTCGCGCTTCCTCTTCGCCGCGCAGACCGTGGTCGACAGCGCCGACCCGATCAACCACGCGGCGGGGCTCCTCGCGCGCGGTACGCCGCTCCTCTTGCACGAGGTGATCGGCGGCGGGCCGGGCGGCGGGCTGCCGGACCAGACGATCCCGAACAGCGTCGCAGGCCGGCCGCTCGCGGGCACCGAGCCGCTGATCGACGCGCTCGGCCTCGATCCGATCGTCGCCACGGCGAGCAACGTCGCGGGTGTGCGCGGCGCGGTGCGCTTCATCGAAGGCGACCACGCGTCCATCCTGCTGCCGACGGCCAATGCCGCAGCGACCGCTGAGATGCAGGCGCAGATCGCGAGTTTCCTCGCGAGCGTCGGCGCGCAGGTCACCGTCACCGATACGAGCGTCATCGACACGACGCCCTGAGCGCGCCGGCCCGCCCACCGCGTGTGGGCAACCTGCAAAGGGCGAAGGGCCCTCGCCGGCGCACCGGCGAGGGCCCTTCGCCCGTTCAGGGGTTCCCGGCCCCTGCAAACTCGAACATCCACCGCGCGGGTGGGATCACCAGCTCGACTTCCTCATGCCCGGGATCTTGCCTTCGTGCGCCAGCTCGCGGAGCGTGACGCGGCAGATGCCGAAGCGGCGGTACACGGCGCGCGAGCGGCCGGTGAACGTGCAGCGGTTGCGGACCCGGTTCGGGTTCGAGTTGCGCGGCATCTTGGCGAGCTCGAGGCGCGCGGCGTCCTTCTGCTCGTCGGTCGACGCCGAGTTCTCGATGATGCGCTTCAGCTCGGCGCGGCGGGGCGCGAACTTGGCGGCGAGGGCCTTACGGCGGTCGTTCTTCTGAAGGGCGGAGGTCTTGGCCATGTATGCGTGCGTGCGGCGTTGCCGAGCGCGGTGGTGCGGGGACCGACGGAGCGTGCCGCCGGCTGTTCGAGGGCTGAGGAGGGTACGTCGGGCGAGGCCCGAGAGCAAGGGCCAGGACCGCGAGCGCGGGGTTCGTCGAGCCGCCGACGCGCGGAGGCCCCGGAAAAGGAGATGGCCGGGGGCGTCGCGGGGAGACGCCACCCAGCCACCGGGGCGAGGGCCGAGCGCAACGTGTCGGGCGCAGGCGACCACCGGGACGACGCCCCGCGACGGCGCCCCAGGCTCTCTCTCTGCGGGTCCGGAATCACATGCCCGACGTCTGGTCGCGCTGCGCACTCGGCCTTCGCTCCCTAAGACGTTGCCGCTGGGCGCAATGCGTCACGAATTCCGTCGGGATTTCGGGAAAACGCGCGGGGGGGCCCAGGGAGGACCCCAACTCCGCGCGCCCGTCAGCCTCCGGCCCGCTCCTGCATGCGGCGTCGTGCCGCACCCTCCACCAGCGGCGCCCGCAGGGCGAGGCCGGCGAACCAGCGCGCGCGGGTCGGGTCCCCCACGACGAGGGCGGCCCAGTCGGAGGCATTGGCCCACACGTCGGCCAGCAGGGCCGGCTCCCGGAAGGCCCCGAGGCGCCCCAGGCGGGTGGCCGCTTCCACGGCGGCACGCGCCCCGCGGGCGTCGCGCACGCCGAGCACGAACGCGCGCACGGCGAGCTCCTGGAGGCCCGCGGCGTTGTCGGGATCGAGGACCTGCGCTGCGGCGAGCACGTCGCCGTCGACGAGCCCCGCCCCCACGAGGGCGCGGGTGGCGCGCCAGCGCTGGGCCTGCTCGGTCTCGTCGGACGCGGCGCTGGCCGCGAGCGCGAGGCGCCGCGCCGCCGGCGCGAGGTCGACGGCCCGCGGCGAGCTGCGATGGCGCTCGAGCAGGGCGACGGCCGCTTCGGCCGCCGCGTCGCGGGCGGTGTCGTCCGCGGCGGCCGCGAAGGCCGCAGCGCCCGCCGCGATCGCGTCGCGGGCCGCGAGGGCCCCGTCCAGCGCCGCCAAGAAGGGCGCCGGGCCGCCGGCTTCGTAGCCGAGCCGCGCGACGAGGTCGCCGTCGGGCTCCAGCACGAGCACGGTCGGGAAGCCGCCGACGGCGTAGCGGCGCTTCAGCTCTTCCTGGCGCGCGGGGTCGGGCACCCGCGCGCGCGCCTCAGCGCCGCGCGGGAAGTCGAGCTGCACCGCGATGAAGCGCCCGGCGAGGCCCTCCTGAAAGGTGCTCTGGCGCAGCACCTCGGCTTCGAGGCGCTCGCACCAGACGCACCAATCGGAGCCCGTGAACTCGACGAGCAGGTCGCGGCCGAGGCGGACGGCCTCGCGCTCCGCCGCGCCGAAGTCGCGGGTGAACCCCGGCAGGTCGCCCCTCGGGGTCCCGAGCGAGACGCCGACGAACACCGCGGCGAGCCAGGCGCCCTTCAAGCGCAGCCCCCTCACGCGAGCTCGGCGCGCACGCGCTCGAGGAGCGCCTTGGTCAGGCGGATCCCGTCGTCCTCGCTGTGCTTGCCACCTTCGTACTCGATGCCGACGAAGCCGCGGTATCCCGCCTCTTTGACGATGCGCAGCATGCGCAGGTAGTCCGTGTGCACTTCGTCGCCCGCGTCGTTGAACTCGTGGCTCTTCGCGCTGACCGCTTTGGCGTAGGGCATGAGCTCGGTGACGCCCTTGTAGCGGTCGTACGACTTCCCGTCGCCCAGGTTGAAGTTGCCGAAGTCGGGCAGCGTGCCGACGCCCGGGTGGTCCGCGCGGCGCATCACGTCCGCGAGCCAGCTCCCGTCCGAGGAGAGCCCGCCGTGGTTCTCGACGACCACCGAGATGCCGAAGGCCTCACCGAGCTTCGCGAGGCGGCGCAGCGAGTCCGCGGCGCGGTCCGCGCGCTTCTCCGCGGTGTCGCCGCCGTGGGCGTTCACGCGGATGCAGTGGCAGCCGAGGAACGCCGCCGCGGAGATCCAACGGAAGTGGTTCTCGATCGCTTGGCGCCGCCGGCTGTCGTCTTCGTCGGCGAGGTTGCCTTCGCCGTCGACCATGATGAGCAGGCTCTGCACACCGGCGTCCTTGCAGCGGCTCTCGAGCTCGCGCAGGTACCCGAAGTCGCCGGCGCGGTCCTTGAAGAAGATGTTGACGTACTCGATCGCCCCGATGCCGAGCTCCTTCGCGACGCGCGGGAAGTCGAGGTTGTCCATGCGCGCTTCGCCGCCGCGGCCGTGGGCCCGGTGCAGGGACCATTGCGCGAGGGAGATCTTGAACCAGGGCTCTTGGGTCGCGGTGGTCATGGTGTGTGCGAGGCTCGGTGCGGCGCCGGCGAGGGCCGCGGCGCCGGCGACGAACGCGCGCCGCGTCAGGACGGGGCTGCCGAGCGGGTTCGGGACGGGCTGGGTCGGAGGGGTAGCGCTCATGGTGTGCTAGGCAGTGTAAGGGGACGGCCGCCGGCGGCGACCCAACCGCGCTCGAGCTCGGCCGTGTCGAGGTCGAGGCCGATGACGACCAGCTCGGAGATCGCCGGGGGTGGCCCCGGGTGCGGTACGAGCTCGAGGAGCTGGTGCACCCCCTGCACCGCGAGGGCCCCTTGGCCCACCGCGAGGATGCCCTTCAAGCGCAGGAGCTGGTGCGTGCGGCGCTGGGTCAGGAAGCGCAGCCAGAGCTCGAGGCTGTGGCGCTCGAGGGGGCGCTCCGAGCGCAGGACGCTCGCCCGCACCCCGCGGGTGTGCCCCGCGGGCGCGGCGCCGCTCGGCAGCGTCGCACCGCTCGGGCGCGGGGCGGTGAGCCATCCGACGTCGACCGCGCCGCGCACGGCGCGGCGGAGCTCGGCGAGCGGCTGCACCGCCCGCACCGCGGCCTCCGCCGCGTCGAGCTCGGCTGCGGCGAGGCCGTCGCAGTGGTTCAGCACGATGCGCTCCGCGAACGCGAGCTGCTGCAGCGCCTCGGGGTGCTGCGCCACCTGGCGCGCGATATGACCCGCGTGGGCGACCGTCACGATCGGCGCCAGGTGGAAGCGCGCGGCGAGGCCTTCGTCGAGCGCCACCGTCTGGGCCGCCGGCCCGGGCGAGGCGAGCCCAGAGGCCTCCACGACGACCCGCGCGAGCCCGCGGCGGCGGCCGAGGGTCTCGAGCGCCGCGAGCAGGTCGCCGCGCAGCTCGCAGCAGAGGCACCCGTTGGCGAGCTCGAGCACCTCGTCCTCCCGCCGGACCACGAGCCGCCCGTCGACGCCGACGGCCCCGAACTCGTTGACGATCACGGCCACACCCGCGCCCTCGGGCGCGACGAGCCAGCGGTTGAGCAACGTCGTCTTCCCCGCCCCGAGGAACCCCGCCAGCAGGGTGACGGGCACGGTGTGGTCGGCAGCGGGAGCGGGCATCGCCTGGGTCTCTCGGAGGCGGAGGGCCTCGGCGGGTCCTCCCTCGGGCGCGCGATCCTAACCGCGGCCCCGGCGGATCCTGCTCGACGCGCGGCGGGTCCCCTGCGTACAACGTCCCTCCCATGCCCTCACTCGCACTGGTCACCGGGACGAGCCGCGGTCTCGGCACCCAAATCGCCCACGCCCTCCTCGCCGAAGGCTGGCGCGTGCACGGCCTCGCCCGAACCCCGGCCCCGACGGCCCTCGCCGCCTCGGAGGGGTACGTGCACCATACCCAGGACCTCACCGATGCCCGCGCCGTGCAGGAGTGGTTCCAAGGCTCCTTCGTGCGCGCAGCCGGCCGTCCCAGGCGCCTCGCGCTCGTGAACAACGCCGGCCGCCTCGCGCCGCTGCGCGGTGTGCACGCGACCCACGCGCGCGAGTGGGTCGACGCGCTCGCCCTGAACGTCGCCGTGCCAGCGTGGTTGATGGGCGCCTGCGCCGCCGAGTTCCCCGGCGTCGTCCTGCGCATCGTGAACATCTCGAGCGGAGCCGCCGCAAACCCCTATCCCGGTTGGGGCGCGTACTGCGCGTCGAAGGCGGCCCTGCGCATGGCCGGCCGCGTCTTCGCCGCCGAGATCGACGAGCTCCCGGCCCTCGCCGGCCGCGACGCGCGCGTCGTCGACTACGCCCCCGGCGTGCTCGCCACGGCGATGCAGACCGAGATCCGCAACGCCGACCCGACCATGTTCCCGCGCCGTCCCCGCTTCGAGGCGCTGCACACAAACGGCGAGCTCGCCGACCCCGCCGCCCCGGCCCGGGAGGTCGTGCGTTTGATCGAGGACGCGGGGCGCCCGCGCTACGAAGAGCTGCGCTTCCCCGCCTTTCCTGCGGCGGCGACTCGAGCTTGATTCGGCGCAGAGGAGCGCTGCGCTGGGTGTAGGGCTGCAGGGCTGTGCCATGCGCCTCGAGCTCCGAAGGAGCTGTGGAGCGGGGAGGTTCCTGCATCCTCCGCGAACTCTCGCCGACAACTGCTGGGTTGCGCGTGATCCGAAAGGCAAGCCCACTGACGGTGCCGCTCGAGGTCGATCCTACGACCGGTTGCGCGAGCGCCCGGTCGCGGGATGGCGCAGTGCGCTTCGTGGTGGCCCTTCGAAGGTCGCGGCCGCCTGGACGGCCAGCACGCCCTGGTCGCCCACCCCCTCTCCACCTCTTCACCCCAGAATCTGACAGCCCCCCCCGCCAACGGCGCTGGTACCGTGACTCGGTCGGCGGCGCATCCGCTTCGAACGTCTCGGACGGCGACTCCGTCACGCCCCAATGAACAGCAGACCCATGCTTCACCTCACCCGCTACAGCCACTTCCTGCTCGCTGCGGCGCTCGCACCGCTGGCCCACGCCGACCTCATCACCTGGGGTCCGGTACGCAACGTGACCTCGGCCAGCGACGTCAGCACCAACGGCACCCTGGTCACGGCGAAGAACTGCTGGGCCCAGACCTTCGCCGCCCCCACGGTGAACGGCGTGGTGTTCGACGCGTTCGCGCCCGCCGGTTGGACAAACGGCGGCTGGCTGCTCAACGAGGCCTCGTCCACCGGCGACAGCGACTACGACCAGCTGCTCGACTCCGCGCGCGTGACGAGCGGCGGGCCCGCGGCCAATCCCACCGAGTGGGGCGGGATCCGCCTCGACAACCTCGCGGGACTGACGATCGGGTCCACGTACGAGATCCAGGTCTGGTACAACGACCAGCGCCCCGGCACCGCGACGAACATCCTGTTCGATCGCGTGATGACGATGAGCTCCGCGACCGGAGTTGCCACGCTCAGCGGGGGCGTGGTCAGCAACCTGCCTGCTCTGACCCAGGGGCCCCTCTCCGCCGGCCTCGATGCGGACCCGAACAACCTCACGGGCCCGACCGACACCGTCGTGGGTTCGTACGTGATCGGCACCTTCACACGCACCACGGCTGACCAACTCTGGCTGCTCGTGCGCGGCACCCACCCCGTCGCGACCAACGTCCTGCGCCCCCACATCGGCGCGTTCCAGATCCGCGAGGTGACGAACACAGGCGTCGGCACGAACTACTGCGCGGCGAACAACAACTCGACGGGCGTCTCGGCCGTGATGTCGGCCAGCGGGAGCGCCTCGGTCAGCTCCAACAACCTCGTCCTGGAGGCCGGCAGCTTGCCGCTCAATGCGTTCGGCTTCTTCTTGACGAGCACCACGCAGGGTTTGATCCAGAACCCCGGCGGCAGCCAAGGCAATCTCTGCCTCGGCGGAGCGATCGGTCGTTACGTGGGCCCGGGTCAAATCCGCAACTCCGGCGCGACCGGCCAGTTCTCCCTCGCGGTGAACCTCTCCCAGCACCCGACCCCAGGCGGCTTCGTCGCGGTCCAAGCAGGCCAGACCTGGAACTTCACCGCGTGGTACCGCGACGTCATCGGCGGCGCTGCGACGTCGAACTTCGCCGACGGTCTGCAAGTGACCTTCAATTGATCCCGCGGCCGCGCAGGGCCCCCCCGGGGCTCCTGCGCGGCCCGAGCCGAGACCAGCGCGCCAGCGCCTCCCTGTGCCCGTCGCCGATGGGCCCGAGCCACCGGATCTCTCGGGGAGACTCTTCCACCGGCGGATACCGAAACGCCTAGCGAGCGGCGCCCTCTCCCGACGTTCAGCGTGGTCTCGGCACACCCTTTGATTCGGCGTACACCGCCACTCCACGCCCCCGATCCCCTCGCGCGCCCTCCCGCACCCGCCGCTTCGTCGCGACGTGTCGCTTCCGAATACCCGGGATCGGGTCCCTGTAGGACAAGCCGTCCACTTCGAACGCCTTGTACATCAGGTAGCACCGAGCCGGCCGCACCACTCCTGCCCCGCACCCACCTTCGGGGACGTTCAGCACCGGATCACTCCATCCGCTGAACCACGCAGCGCTGGTCCACCGATCCACCGTCGGCACTCCGTCCCCTGTCCGCCAAGGATGGCCAAGGCCATGGTGTTCTCCGTTGCGCAACACATACGCCACAGCGTTGCGCACCTGCTGCAACGACTGCAGCACCTGCAGGTCATACCGCCCGCTGATCACTGCCCCTTTGCGCCGCAACACCGCGTTCACCACCTTCGCGATCCGCCCACCGAGGCCCTTCATCCCCTGCGCCAACGCCTCGGGCCCGTCCGCCTCGCAGATCATGTGCAAGTGATTGGACAGCAACGCCAGGTGTACGACGCGGAAGTCCTCACGCTGATTGCCTGCTTGGATCGCGGCACACACCCGCGCGCCCAAGTCCGCCCGCCGCAGTGAGGGTAGGCCCTGCACGAAGTTGACGGTCAACAGCAACGGTCGATGGCGGGTGAAGTGGGGCCGCTTGGAGTGTGTGCTGTGTACGCGTTTACCTCGATCGTCGAGCTCGGCCTTACGTCCAGCGCCTTTGCGCGCGCCGCCCCGCCCCTTGGGGAACGGGAGCTCGGGTGTGACCTGTGAACGCTTCGTCTGTGCCTTGCGTGCCATGGACTCGCTCTCCTTCGAGTGCTTTGCCGCGAGACCCAGGGTCACTCCCCGGATCTACTTACGGAATGCGCGAACGTTTGCTCGAGCGCAGGTTGTGGATGATAAGCGATCGTTGACGGTGATTCGAGTGTTGCTTCGTTCGCATTGTGTGAAACAGGATGCTGTCAGTGCATGCACTTTGATTCGGCGGACGTTGACGCGGGGGTTGAGTCACCCAACCGGATCTCCGCGAGTGTGCGGAGCTCCGTTTGATTCGGCGGACTCCGTGAGGAGGCCAACTGGGGCCGTGTGGATACGCCATTGCCCAGACCCAAGGGAAAGAACGAGAGGAGGAGGTCGTCCGTCCACCTGGGGCGACCGCCATCAGCCAGGGTTCCAGTCCGCGTTCGATTCGGCAGACATCGGATCAGGTCGCCAGAGCTGCGACCAACGAGCCCGCGCCATCCATCGAGCCGCGGAGCCGTCGGGCCGCACCAGCGTCCGATTCGGCGCACACGCACCCCCGTACAAGACCCCTCAACCGGGCCGGTTCGTTTGCAGCGCCGCCTGGACTCTCGCGCCGAACACGCTCACTCCCCTGCGCTCTCTGGTCGTCCATTCGCTTTCGCCTCCTGCCCGCCCGCTCGCCTTCCAGGCGGGCGGGCAGGAGGCGTACATC
>CAYOBN010000110.1:0-14348 GCA_964402175.1 uncultured Planctomycetaceae bacterium
CAGAAGACCAGCGAGCGCGCCCCCGCGTGCGCGTGCCAGGCCTGCCAGAGGCTCTACATCCGAGCCTCGGTCTGAACGGCCTTGCCGAACTCGTCGGCATCGAAGCGCCGGTTGCGCCACGGGATGTTGGCGTAGTCGAGCTCGTCGCGGACACCGAGGTAGTGAAAGGGCACGAGCCGCCCGACCTCGACCCCACGCCCGAGGTCAGCGCGGAAGGCGACGAATTCGTCGAACAGGCCCAACACGTCGGCCCCGTCCAATCGATCGGGCGTCGCGGTCAGGCCCAGGAGGAACGCGGGATCGAGCCTCTGCAGCACGCGCCGGTACGAGTCGGCGGTGGCGTGATGGACCTCGTCGATAACGGAGATACGCCTTGTCCCGTCCTCTCGGCACTCACCCGCTGCCTCAGTCCCCAGACAGGTGTCCGGCGGAGTTGAGAGGCGCACCAGGCCGCTACACGATTCGCACGGGGCATAGCCCTCGAAGCGTCGGTGCGCACGCACGACAAGCCTCCATCCCGGCGTGTGAGCAGTCTAAGGTGCTGCGCCGTCGATTCGAAGAACTCATGAACAAGTACATCGCCTGCTGAACGAGCCGCGGGTTGAACGACGCCAGTCCACTCCGGATCTGCGATAGGTCGACACTCGCGGAGAGTTGACGGATGAAAGCTCGCTTGGCCTCATAAGTCCAGGGCCCGTCGTAGTCAATCGCCCGGAGGAAGGCGTCAACGTTCTGATCGACGACGACGAACCAGGTCGCGTCAACCCCATTGGCCCAGGGCGGGTCGGCAAGTCCGAGGTCACGGACGGTGAGCAGCGACAGATACATCGCGGCGATCTTGTCTCGGACGCGCCAGATCTGCATGAGTTGTGCTTCAAGAGCGCGCGCACGCGTTGTCGGGTCCGAGTGCTGCAAAAGAATCCGGTCCCTTAGCGCACGCAGGTCTCCAACGCTATTGACGACAAGCGCCGCAGAGGACGGTACCTTTCCGAAGTGGCCATAGCGCCGGAGTAGCTCCGTGTGCCCCTTAAGGTGGCACTGCACGTCGGGGTTATGTGAACATACTCCTCGCGAGTTGGGGTCTTTCGTCAGGTCGCAGTCGCGAAGCAACCGCTCGTTGGTCGAGGCTGCGGGGCAGGACGAGGTCGCGCAGAGTTGGACAAGTCGCTTCGCCGAGGTCAATTCGTGCGCGTCTGCTGTCGAGATCCCTCGGAGGATGCCCATAACGTGCGAGTCGCGCAACCGCTGGAACATGGCGACCGTCACAAGCAACCTAAAGAGTGCATCGGGTTTCCCTGCTTCGAGTTGCCGACGCTCGACCGCGAAGTGGCCGACGCACTCGGAGTCCGTGAAAGTATCCGCAAGTCCGACGTCGCCGGCTTTGCCGTAGTGCGTGGCCAGGTACCACGAGACTACGTCTCGTGCTACTCCGACTTGAGCTGCAAGGCACCGAACCAATTGCCGATCACTTCCTTAAATAGTACGGCAGCGTCTTCACCATTACGTAGGGCGCGTACTGCTGGTTCCGAAGGTAGCCGTCGTGCTTCTGAAGGTGCGGGAGTTGCTTGTGCACTTGCTGGGCTTCTGCGCCGGAGTTCGACCCCACCAGGGCGCGGACGACGGCCTTACGGTGGTCTGGGTTCTGGTTGGAAAGCAGAAGTTGTGTTGCGAGGTTGCCCGCGAGATTCTCCGGGATATCACCTGGAAACTGCGTCCCAATCGTAATCCCGACGCCGAACGCCCGGCCCTCGCGCGCGAGTTCTTGGAGCCTGTCACTGTCCTTCACGCGCCAGGCCTCATCGAATACCAGCATTCGGCGGAGTTTGCGCGGTTGCTCTCCCTTAAGAACGTGGCTATGCAGGCGGACGATGATGAACTCCGACATTGCAGACTTCACGTCGTCCGTCGGCAAGCTGTGCAAGTCCAGCACCACGCGATCCTGGATGAGTTGCGCGAACGTGGTGCTCGCCGCATCTCCTTCGGGAAACAGGTTGAGATCGAAAAGAGGTGAGAGGCGGTTCAGGAGCGGCTCGTTCTTGTCGTCATGCTCGAGCAGGTTCTTGACTGAGGCAAAACTCGGTACGCTCATCACGGAAGCGATGGGAATACGAGCTTCGGGTCGGATGCCATGAGATTCGTAGGCCGAGACCATGGCACCCTTCAGGCGTGCTGACTGCTGGTCGCCGAGCTTGTATATCCGGCGAAGGATTCCAACAAGCTCGTGGATCTGCCGGATCGGCTGTGCTTCTCCACGATCGTCGCCAAGGAGCGACATCGGATTAAAAGGCAGTCCCTCCCGGTCTATGTCGAAAACCCGTAATCCATGGCGCTGCGAGAACGCACTATCAGAGTAGTCGTTCTTGAAATCGAAAATGCACACCGGCAGTCGCAGGTCGCAGACTGCAGCAATGAGGGCCTTGATGATCTGGGTCTTGCCTGACCCCGGATCTCCGGTTACCAGGAAGCCGAAATTATTAAGCGGGTTATCCGGTTGGTGGGGTTCCCAGTACACTTCGCGATCGCCTCTAGAGTGGCCGATCAGCACCCGGACTTCGCCCGGTGTCGAAGCATCGGCCTTGCCCGGACTCGGTTGCCCACTGGGATCAGGGACGATGGACGTCTCGCTCCCGAAATTCCTACGCAGGCCGCTATTCGGCCCTAACCCGTCCAGACCCTCCGGCAATTCGGGGCGCCGGTTTACGAGCGGTCGCGGCATCGCAGCCACAAGAGAGCGAAATTTTCCCGGCGGGCCAGATTCGACGATGTCGACGAGGCCCACCTTGTTGCCTCCCGGGGATCTGGTCCATGCGGGAGCAGCCGGCGAGATCCTCGGTTCGCCAGGTCGGATCGCGACCCTTACGACTAAACCGGCAAGTTCGTGGGGCGCCGGGCTGAATAGTGCTTCGAGTAAGGTAACGTGCCGACCTCTCTCTTCCGACTTACACGGCCGGGACGCAACCGCTCGATACAATTGATCTCGGAGAATGTCCTGCCGTGCGCGGAGCACGGGCGACATAGTTGAGGCCGAGAGTATTGACCTCAAGGTTGCAATCGTCTGGTCGACCTGCGTCGCAGCCCTGCCCTCCAGGGTGGCTGCCCGCTCGCGCACGCCCGCAACCTCATCCTCATGCGTCTTGACCTCAAGAACCTCGACGATAACTCCTTGGTCACCGGAGCGAATCGCGAGGAGGTCCCCTTGACGATCGTCTGAGCCGAGGCCCAAGACCCACTGCCGACTCGTGGGGTCATCTAGAGAGATCACGACGGCACCGGGGTGATGATCGAGGTACCACTTCACAGCCGAGAGGACACCGATCGTGCCCTTGGATTTGCGCGGATCTGCGATGGACGCCCCGGGCTTGCCGCGAGCCAGACGTAGCACGGACTCACCGCTGAGTTCGAACATCTGGTTAAGCACTTGCTTCCGCATTTCCTCGTCCGGTACCAATCCGGCGAGTCGCACGGCGTCAGCAACGAGTTCCTCGATGGTCTCAGGATGCGCAGTAAACGTGACCAGATCCCGGCCACTTTCTTGACGCCACTCGATACGCTGCGCCCCTTCGATCCGAATGGTGGGTTCGATCGCCTGGTCGATTACCGTGAGCCATACCGTCGTGCGCGCGACCTTCTCGAGTTGTCGCTTGCACTGTGACGCTCCCGACTTCCGGCCGACGAAGTCCGTTGGCGGGACTCCGAGAGACTTACAGAATATCTCGTGGTATGTTGCAAACGGCTCCGCATCACCTGCGACCACGAGGTCAAGCCGGTCGTCGAAACGATCATACTTGTACGCACGAGGTACAATCAGTGGCGACAAAGAGGGGCGGTTCGCCAGCGACACGCTGATGGACTCGCTCACGCCCGGATCGAACACCGCCGCGAGGTGTACGGGTTGGCGCTCAAGGTACTCGGCGACCTCCTTGAGTCCACGCCTATTGTCCGGGAGCGCCGCCATCGTGAGGCTCCCCCCTTGATCCGTGAGATCGCGAGCCAGTTGCGTGATGGCGTCGTCCTCTTCGTCCGTTGCATCGGCAGCAGAGCGCGTACGCAGAACGGTCGCGTGAATCGGCACCATCCCGTCTTCGTCGAACGGGTTCTCCATCTCTATCAGGTCCTCGAGCGCCCCAGCAACGCTCGGAGGGTCGACCAGTGCCACTCGGAACCCAAACGCCGCATGAGGCATCAACCTCAATAGGCGCGCTGCAATCCTCGCCAGTTCGCGAGACCTAAACTTGCCTGCCTGCCTCGCCGTCGGTTCGGCGAACAATGGTAATGCAGCAAATGCCCCGATCGGGACAAGGGGCCGGTCGCGGTCCGTACCCTCTTCCACAGCGAAGGGGCTGAGCAGCAGTTGGGGGCACGATGCAGGAGGATCCGTGACGAGCGGCTCGAGCGCCTCTTTCCCGATCACCTTCAGTTCCTCGCGATTGCGATCGAGGATTTCGGAGAAGGTCACCCACCGCCAGAGGTGGAACGGGTGTGTTGGCGCCGCTAGCGCGGTGAATTCGTCGCCCGACTTAACGAACACGACATCAAGCGCAAGGCAGCACGCGATGAGTCTCTTGGCGGCTGGGTGGCTGCCCTGCTCTTCGAGCGCGCGCGCGGTCTCCTTAACCGCTGCGATTGCAAGACCGTAGGCCTCCAGAAGTGCCTTCGCGCGCTCTGGCGTCGGGCCGCCAGCCGCCAAGGCCAGGAGTGGGTGATCGATGAGCGCCGAGGCACCTGGCAGTAGTGTGGCACGGGCGGTCGCGTAACCGTCCCATCGCTCCAGGACGGAGGGTTCTGCGATCCCTCGCTCAACCGCCCGACGCAGCGTGCCGCGGACGTGGAGTTCGTGATCGGGGCGAAACTCCTCGAGCATGGCGTCCCCTGACGCAACGAGCTTTTGCGCTGCCACGAAGTCGACTGCTTCTTCTGTACGGATGAGGCCTCCCCAAACCTCACTCGACAACAGTTGGCCAAAGAGACTGGTCGCCTGCGTACTTCCAACCTTGACCCTCGGTACCAACGCTCTGCGGCCTACGCTAAACTCTTCGCTACCGAGTGCGCCTTCGCTGTCGGGCTCAATCGCTTCCTGGAAGCGCTTGGCCGCCACCTTTAGCCCGCTTCCATCCTGGTTAAGAATGAGGTCGAGGGCCAGTGCGTCTCCATCGAGTCGCTCTCGCTTCGTGGGTCTGCCGTCGTGCTCTTGCTCCTTGTTGTCGGCCTTCTTCGTAAGCACGTTGCCTCTCAGCGCCTCGACGACCTCCTCGAACGTCACATCCGCGAGGTCACGCAGGTCAGCGGACCGATGAAATCGTAGGATGGCCTGGGCGTGAGATGCGAGGGGGTGCTCGTTTCCGACCATTGCCGCGAGCGTTTCTCGCTTCTTCTTGTCTAGAGTCGCGAGTGACCGGACAAGGTCCAGGTTCTTCCGGACCGACCTCTTCGCGGCGGCAGGACCCGAGGAGTTAAGTAGTGCGGGGGTTGGGAGCAGTCCGAGCAGTCGGACGAGCTCCGGCTCAGCGTCTAGAACTCCAGCCTTCCCGTTCGATGCAGCCGAATGGAGTGCCGCTGCATACTGAATGAGCGCAGTCGTCGAGATATCGCCCGAAAGCCGTTCGACTGCATCGAGAAACGCGCGACGTTCCGGCGTATTGAGGGCGGCACGACAGCGATCGACGATCGCGGCTCTAACGTCGGTGGCGGTGATAATCAGGAGGGCCGTGCGCAGCGAGTTCACCTTCGTTGTCGGACCAACTACGACAAAAACCCCCGGTGTACCGCGCCGCGCGACCTCGTCGTTGCGCCACTTGTTTGCGATCGAGGGATCCGATGTCACATCGATGGTGCCGCGTGACCGTGCCATCGACTGCTTCGTACCGAGAAGTGCGACGCGCACGCGCGACGGTGCACGTTTCTCGACGGATTTCACAAAGGCGTCCAGATCGATCGACGGAACATTCTCCGCGAAGACCCCCAGTTTACCTCCACGGAATGCGCGGAACACGCATAACTCTGCGAGAACATCTGCAGCGTACTCAGTAATTCGATCAACTGGCATGGCCTTCTCCTACGAAGGTAACGTCGTCAGGGTAGCGCCGTGCAAGGCCCATGACTACGAGGTCGTCAATGAATGCATCGGTGTTCGCCGCAAGGTCGTCCATGCTTACGTGGAGGCCCCGCTGCTCAAGATACTCAGCGTCAGACCACTCAGGCGACTTGCGGCCGCCGACGATGAGTCCGAAGCGCGCCCAAAGGCGTGAAAGGAATTCATCCAGGTCGATAACCCGCTCGTCGGCAGATACACAAGATCGAACAAGCATGTCGAGGACTGGTACGCTCGGCCGGACTCGCTTCTCCTTCGCTCGGCCCTGAAAGTGTGGGTAGAGAAGACCTACCTTGCGTCCAATGGCTTGAAGAAACGTACGTGGGCCGCCGGACTCGTACTCCTGCACATAACATTGCACGAGTGCGTGACCCAGTATCACTGCGGGATCAGCGTCGCTCAACTCGCGCCGGACAGTAACGAACGTCTGGTATCGATCGTCGAGTTCTTCCGCCGAGGGAGCGCCGTGCGGGCGTGCTGAAATACCGATCCGCGCAAGGAGTGCGCGTACTGTGCGACCATCAGTCGTGTCGATGCTGAGGGTCTCTCCGTCCTTCTCAGCCTTCGAAATCGGCTTGCCTTCGGCGATTCGAATACCGAGGCGCTGTCCAAGCCATCGCTCCAGGGCAGTGTAGATAAGTTCAACCGAGCGCTCGCTGGCGAGTGCAACATCGCTCTGGCGGTGTCCGACCATCGCGATCAGTGCGGGAGTCCGGGCATTTAGGACTCCGTCTGCCGCAATCGCCTGCGCATGCGTGTGAGTCGCGACGCAAGAGAAGCAAACGGCGCGCTGCAAAGTGCGAAGGCGGTTCCCCTGACTGCGTTCATGCGTGGCTAGCGACCTTGCGGCGGCGCGAAGCTCGGCGAAAATTGCCTTGTTGTGCTTCGAGCGGCCAAGTTTGTGCAGGAGGGCTTGCTTTGCGTTGGGTTCGGCATCCGGGTTCTTTCCCGCGGCCAGCAGCGGCCACACGAGGGCAGTCAGTGGGTCGTCCGGACGGTCGGTACTCGAACAGCGCCGGACCTCATCGGCGAGGGAGATGTCAGCGGTGTCGTCGCGCAGAAGAAAGGCGGCAAATTCACCGAGTCCGCGATCATTAGGATCGCGGGTGATCATTTGCGCCGAAGTGAGCGAGAAGGATGACTGGTCGATCGTGGGAAACAGTGCTCGATCCGCGCCGAGGAGACCGGTTGCATATCGACGCATGCGATCGAAGTCCTTCGGCGAATCGACCAAAGCGCCATAGTGTGACGCGTCATTGCCGCTTACGAGTGCATCGTAGGAGCGGCTCTCGTCCGCAACCCTCCCCTTCCGCCACCAGATTATGAACTGCCCGAGAGCAGTTGTATTGCCGCGCTGTCTGTGAAGCGCTCGAAGGAGCCCGTTCGCTACGTGGACGGGTTTGATCGCTCCGGAGGCAGGCCGCCATCCGATGTCCTCGTCGTACACGCCGTTCAAAACTTCGCCAATATGCATGCTCAGCCTATATACCTTTTCGCGTTCACGTCGACTTCGACGCGATGTTGGGCCCCGGTATCCATGTCCACGACTCGGATCTGCACGACACTGTCGCCGACGGGTGGACGGGATTTAATTGTACGGTCGAAGAAAGAGGCAATCCGAGATTCGGGTTCTCCCCGACGGAACGGCGAGGGCATTCCGTGCTCTGCACTCAGGAGGGCAGACAGCAGTGGACGATCGATCCGGAGGCCAGTTTCCGGGCAAGAATTACGCAGGCAGAGGAGCGCAAACTGTGGCTTGAAGTCAGGAAACGCTCGCTCAATTCCAGGTCGGAGTACAGGCACCACGATTTCGAGGTCGCTCGTCGCAACAGTTGTGCTGCTGGCTGCGAAGCGATTCGGCTGGGCGTCGTAGCGGTGAGTCACCCACAGGTGGAGTACGTCCGTCTCACGGTCATCGCGGGCAAAGAAGACGTTGAGCAACTTCACGATGCGACGCGTCGCTGCGGTGCCGCCTGCGAGCACTTCGCTCAGGGTGCGCTCAAGCGGCGTCCCCGCAGCTGCAAGGACCGCGTCACCGTGCCTGTGTTCGAAGAGGGCGCGCCGCTTTCGGCTAATGAACGCCGCCTGCCTCTCGTCCAACGTGTCGCCAGACCGGACATCGTCCGGTGGAGTGGTGGTCCAGTCGTTCGCGGTATCGGCGCGCCGCCACAGTACGTCGTCAAGGAGCGGTGCGGTATGGTGGTGAGGATCGAGCGTCGTACGGACTGCATCGAAGAGTGGACCCTGGCCCCCTTCAAATACGCTCTCCCAATACCAGCGCCCCTCGGCACCGGACTTGAAGTCGGCGCACTGATGCGGTCCCGTCAAGATGTAGGCAAGGAACCCTTGGAGGTCACGCATCGTCGCGTGGAATCCGGTCCGAGCGACGACGTCTAGTAGGCGGACAAGCCGCTCTGTCGACGCGTCGTCAAGACGGCTTGCGTTCTTCTGGATCCCACATCGCTTCTGCGGACAGCCACTGCACGGACCTGCGACCTCGCGAAGCCCATTTAGGGCTTTCCGGACCACCGCCGGCGCAAGGTTGTTCCGAAGGTTAAGGTCCACGACTGCGACCGTGGAGTCCTCATCGCCCCTAATCTCCCGGAACGAGAAGGGGTTCATGAGTAGGTCCCTCGCAGCGAGGGCCCATCTTCGGTCGCCAGCAAGTTTTAGGAGGTGGACCAAGATCCCTTCGTTGATCGCGATGGCAATTCCGCGGCCGCGTCGCTTCAGCACGAGGTCGATACGGTCAATGAGATCTTCGTCCGCCTCCTCATTGGCGTCCAAGTAGGTTTGAACCTTTGAAGCGGCTAATTCGGGTTCCAGTCGCCGAAGCAGATGGGTCTTTCCGTCGCCTGGGCTCCCGGTCACGAAAATGACGCCTCCCTGCTTAGTTCGCTCTCGGAGGTACTCGTCGACGCTGGTCTCGATGTGAAGGAACCTCACGGTTTGTGCATCGTGGTGGTCCGCACAAGCGGCCGAGGCCCGGTAGAGATCCTGTATCAGCTTTGGGTTGCTCAAGGTCGACATCCTGATCGTCCGTCGCTCGGTGGGAGGAGGGGTGCTGGGCGCCGGGGAAGCGGTGAGTAGATCGCCCCTGTCATGTTGCGGTGCGGCAAGGTCGACCCGAACGGTGTTGGGACCTTCTCTAGCCAAACGTTCTAGTGCCGGCCTGTAGGTAATGCGCGATGCGAGCCAGCGCTCAGCCCACGCATTCGCGATACTGGCGAACGAGGGTTGTTGCACACCCACTCGCTCGTCTCCTCGGAGGCACTCGCGACTGCCAGGGAACAACTCAAGCGCATAGACTCGACGGGGCGTGCTGTGCTTGAGCAGTCCGTTACTGTCAAGTCCGAGATCGTCGAGTGCTTCGCGCACTTGCCGGAGCCTAGGGCTCTGCCCCTCACCGAAGAGATTATTGACACGGCGGCCGCCGCGCTGCGCGACCGAGAAGGCCCGCAGCGCCGCGACGGTGTCCTCGCTGAACTGCGTCGTACCGTAGCCTTCGGTTAGGCCTAGATCGACCCATTCGACTCGGTGGCCCTCTCGAGTCGTTAGCTTTACGCGGTTGTATTGGCTTGCCGCGAGGCCGTAGAGTGACGTTGTAGTCACCAAGCACAAGTCAGAGTCGCGTACGATCTCCCGGCCTGCCATCTGCGACGAGATTTCGCTGACCTTGTTTGCGTATCGCAAACGGTAGGCGTTCGTGATCTCAGAACTTGCAACGGCAACAGCTGCAAGTTTGCCACCTAGCAGTTCCCGATACGGTGGAACGGCGCCGCAGACGTTAACCTCGAGCAGCCGGCTTGCGAGGCCAACTTTGCGAATTTCGCGGCAGGCGATGGAGAACGCACGTGCGACTTCGTCTCGCGCAAATAGGTCGGACAGTGACGGGCTCTGCTCGAGGATCCGTTTGGCAAACAGCAGCTCAGCCAGAGTTCTTGCACGCTTCGCACGAAACAGGTGTGAAGTCGATGCCTTGGCCCATTCGACCCGACCCTCCCCATCCGAAGGCAACCGCTTCAGCGAGTCGACCTCCTCGCCACGCGCGGCTCGCTCTGACCGCTCACGCATGTAATCCTCGCGGTCAAGCTTCGCCTGCCCCGCGAGGCTAAGGAGTCGCGACTCGAGTTGGTCGCCGCGGGCAAATCCTATTTCCGCTAGGAGATCGTCGCTGCGGATATTCGCCACCTCGCGATTCACCGTCTCCCGCATTCGCGCGAGGACCAAGGGCCATTTGTCGGGACTACCCTCTACGTATCGGCGCATCGCGGATGCGGACCAACCGATCCACTCGTCGCGCACCCGCATCTGAAGTGTGGCGTTTGCCAGCGCGCCAATAGCCATTACGGGGCGCCCAGGACGCGCTCCGTTCCGGATCAGGAAGTAGAGCGAACGACCCGGTGTTGGACGGTATTCAAGCGACCACGTGTGCCGGAAGTAGCGCCAGACGTCTGTCAGCGAATAACCCGTGTCTTCGCAACACGAACCTGAATGCACGATCTCGAGTTCGGGTTGCACGACGAGCGCCAGTCGCTCCATCCGCTCCGACGGAGGCAGAGCCGCGAGGTCAGCGAGGGCCGAGGCAAGCGTCGCACCGTCGTCCACCAGGTCTAATACTGATACACGCCGCCCCCGGAATGCGCGCCGAGTTTCCATCCTGGCGAGGAACGCCCTCACCGCTGGGTCAGCGAGTTGCGATGCGCGACCGGCTAGCAACCCCCCGCGGAGCCGCTCCTTGACAATCTCTGGTCGCTCGCCCGCCTCGGCTGTCGCGGCCGGCGGCATAACGAAGAGCGAGTCTGACGTGGGCGCCATCGCCCATCCCTGGAGATGCAGATCCGCGAGGACGAGGGCCGTTGCCGCGGTCCCGAGGTCGCCCGCCGCTCGGGCACGCTCTGCAGCATCGGACCACTCACGGACGCGCCCCCCGACAGTACCCCGCGCTACCGCCAACAGCGTGGTCCAACTCTGCTCGCCGATCCGAGGGGCAACCTCGACAGTTCGCCTGGGCTCGGAGGCTCCCTCCGATTCTTGGACAGGATTCTCGGTCTCGCGGGCGATCCCTCTCGTCGGCATCCCTCGGACCGGCAGTGGCTCGGAACTCGTTTCGTTCATCTGCTAGGGAGTGGGGGCCCCCGGGGCTCCTTGGACCCATAGGCTATCCGGCTCCGTTCGGTTGGGCAACAGGGAATGCTAGGCCGTCTGGCGGGTTCTCGATTCCAATCGGTGCTAGGGCCGTGGAGCATGCCATGTAGTGATCGCGCCGTAGGGGCGGGACTCGAACTGCCAAGCCCCAATACGAAGAACAAGACCGCAAGACGTCAAGTTGCGATTCTGTCCAGAAGCCGCAAGTGCGCTCAACATCTAAACTCACACGCACACAGCCAGATCCAGTGCATGGCCCCAGACACCGATGCCAACAAATACCCTTCAGATCTTCGCACCCCAAACCGAACGACATACATCGCCATTCACGCTGCTCTGCGAAGCACACGCGCATGCAAGCCGGGGGACACGCAACTCGATTCACATGCCAACCAACCGATCCGGGAATTTCAACCCTGCATCATCCACTCAATCGCGGCGTCACTCGGCGCCCAGTAGTGTTTCCCGGTTGTTCTCGCGCGTTGCGTTGAACTTCTCGAGAAAAAATGGCAAACAATTCAACCACACACGCACACCAGTGCGAGATAACTATTCACGGCTACAGATGGCCTTCAGCAGCAAGAAGGGCTTACCGCGCACCTACAAGCACTAGGGTCGCTGCTATTGAATCGCCCGTATAGACTCTAGCGGGAACCAACACTACACAAGTAAGTGCTCGGGCACCCGACCCTAAGGCTTCACCAGTGCCCCTTCAATATCAATGCGTGGCCGAGTCGAATTGCGCGCAAAGTGCACGAGTGTGCGTGGCGCCGCAGTCCAGGCGCGCTGTCCTCCTGCATTTCGCGAGTCGATGCCCAGGTCAAACACTGGCTCAATTCCGCGGTCGTTGATAGATGTGGACCACCATCCCGTGGACCGACTCGGCGGCTTCCATCATCGCTTCCGGGAGGGTGGGGTGGGCGTGGATCGTGCGGGCGATGTCTTCGACGGTGGCGCCGAGTTCGATGGCTAGGGCGGCTTCGGCGATCAGTTCGGTGACTTCGGGGCCCACCATGTGGACGCCCAGGACCTCGTCGGTCTTCGCGTCGGCGACGATTTTCACGAAGCCATCCGTTTCGCCCAGGGACATCGCTCGGCCCGAGGCGGCGAAGGGGAATTGGCCCACTTGCGTGGTGATGCCCTTCTCTTTCGCTTGGTCCTCGGTCAGGCCCACGCTTGCCATCTCCGGGGAGGTGAAGATCACGGCGGGGACGCAGCGGGCGTCGTACTCGTCCTTCTGGCCCGCGATCACGGCGGCGGCGACTAGGCCTTCTTTCGAGCCTTTGTGGGCCAGCATGGGTTGGCCGGCGATGTCGCCTACGGCGTAGATGTTCGGGACCTTCGTGCGGAGGTGTTTGTCGACCTCGAGGAAGCCTTGTTTGGTCGGGACCAGGCCCACCGACTCGAGGCCCAAGTCTTTCGAGTACGGGCGGCGGCCGACGGTCGAGAGGATCTGGTCACACTCGAAGGTTTCTTTCTGGCCCTTCTTCTCGATCGTGACGTGGAGCTTGTCGCCCTTGCGCTCGTAGGACTTCGCGAAGGTCTCGGTGTGGACGGTGATGCCCATCTTCTTCGCCGAGCGTTCGATCACTTTCACGCAATCGCGCTCTTGGCCCGGGAGGAGGCCCGGGGTGGCTTCTAGGACCGTGACTTTGGAGCCGAGCTTGGCGTACATCATGCCCAGCTCGAGGCCGATGTAGCCGCCGCCGATCACGGCCAGGTGGGCCGGGATGCGGGTGGGTTTCAGGGCGCCGGTGGAGGACCAGACGTCTTTTTCGTCGCAGGTGAAGCCCGGGATGTTGATCGGTTCCGAGCCGGTCGCGATCACGATGTCGTCGCACTCCAGGATCTGCTTGCCGGAGTCCGTTGTGACCTCGACTTTGTTGCGCGCGATGATCTTTGCGGCGCCCATCAGGGTCTTGGCGCCGTAGTTCTTCAGGAGGCCCGCGACGCCGCCGGTCAGTTTGCCGACGATGCCCTGCTTCCACTCGACCAGCTTGGCCACGTCGAGGGTCGGGGCGGCGACCTTGATGCCCATCGTGTCCGCATGCTTGATGCGGTCCATCAGGGAGCCCGCAGCGATCAGGGCCTTGGACGGGATGCAGCCCACGTTCAGGCACGTGCCGCCCCAGTACTGCTTCTCCACCACCGTCACGTCTTGGCCGAGCTGGGCCAGGCGGATGCCGCAGACGTAGCCGGCGGGGCCGGCACCGATGACGACGACGCGGCGCTTCGTGGTGGATTGGGCGGTGGACATCGGGGAGGGTGCGAGGGGAAAGGGGATTAGAGCGGGAACGCGCCGTCGCCTTTTTGGGCGTGGCCCAGCTTCTCGGCGACGGTGATGAAGTGGTTGTACTGCTTGCGGAGGTGCTTCGGCACGTCCGCGTAGACGTCTTCGACGAGCGAGCGCAGGGGCATCGGCGGGGCGGCCTCCTGCTCGTGGATCACGGCGTCGATCTCGGCCAGGAGCTGTTGCTCGAGGGTCGCGCGGTCCGTGGGCTGGATGACGTTTGTCGCGAGCAGGTGCTGCTCGAAGCGGGCGATGGGGTCCTTCGCGGCCCACGAGGCGACTTCGTCCGCGTCGCGGTACTTCGTCGGGTCGTCCGAGCTGGAATGGCCCAGCATCCGGTAGGTCTTCAGGACCAAGAGGGTCGGGCCCTGGCCAGAGCGCGCGCGCGCGACGGCTTCCGTCATCGCGGACACGCAGGCCAGGACGTCGTTGCCGTCGACCTCTTTGGCCGGGATGCCGTAGGCCGCGCCCTTGATCGCATAGGACTCGGCGGCGGTCTGGTCGCGCGAGCAGACGGATATGGCCCAGCCGTTGTCCGTGCACACGAAGACGGCCGGGACCTGCCACACACCCGCGAAGTTCAGGCCCGAATGGAAGCCGTTCGAGCTCGTCGCGCCATCGCCGAAGTGGATCGCGTGGACGGTGTCCTCGCCGCGCTGCTTCGAAGCGAACGCGGCGCCCACGCCGTGCGGGATCTGCGTGCCGATCACGCTCGACCAGCTCGGGTAGTTCGTCCCCTTGTGCTGGAAGTGGTTGCACATCTGCCGCCCCTTCGCCGTGTCGTTGGCGTTGCAGTACATCTGCGCCACGTACTCGGAGAGG
>CAYOBN010000111.1:0-14206 GCA_964402175.1 uncultured Planctomycetaceae bacterium
GCGCGCGCTCCGCGCGCGCCCTCGCCGCCAAGTCGTACCTGGTACCGTTCGTTCGACGCCCCAGCCCGGTAACGGGAATACGAGCTTCAGACCTTCCGCGGCGGCCGCTTCAGCCACACCTGCACGGCCACGATCGCGCCGTCGCGCCAGAGCCAGAGCTCACATAGCTCGCCCTCTTTCGTCGCGCGCTCGTCGAACTCCGCCGCGACACCCGCGAAGTCCTCGAGGCGCAGCAGCTCCTGCGTGTCCGCGGTCTCGCCGAGCGTGACCCGCGAGATCGCGAGCACGAGGTCCCCCACGCGCACCGGGTGCTCGGTCGTCGCATCCAGCGAGCGCACCCCGACCGCGCGCAGGGCGCCCCCCATGAGGCGGGTCGGCACGGCGCCCGCGTCGCCCACGTACCTGCGGTGCAGCGCGACCGAAGCCGCGTGCACGAGCTCCGACTCCGCGGCGTAGTCCACGGGCCGCAGCAGCATCCCGCTCTGCAGGAACGCCTGCCAAGCCGCAAACGGGATCGGCGTCAGTGAGACCTCGAGCGACTCGCCCGCGCGTCCGAGCGTGAGCCCCAGCGGCGTTCCGGGGCGCGCGGCGAGCAGCGTGCGCGCGAAGGCGACCTGCGTCACCCCGGAGCGCCCGTCGACCGCCAGCACCTCGTCGCCGACCTGCAGCCCGCCGTCCGCCGCCGGCCCGAGCGCTTCGACGGAGCGCACGACGAGCCGCCCCGCCTCCTCGGCGACCTGGAACCCGAGGAAGCTCGAGCGCAGGTTCTCCGCCGCCAGCAGCTTGTCCGCGAACACCGCGCGCGCCTTCGCGACGGGGATCGCCATGCCCGCGCCGACGCGGCCCGCCGAGTTGATCCCGACGAGGCGTCCCGCGGTGTCGAGCAGCGCGCCCCCCGAGTTGCCCGGGTTGATCGCCGCGTCGACCATGACCATGCCCTTGTACTCGCGCAGCCGGCCCTGGATCCGGGAGTCGATCGACTTGCGGCTCACGATGCCGAGGCTGACCGAGTTCGCGAGGCCGAGCGGGTTGCCGATCGCGATGACCGGCTGCCCCTCCGTCAGCGCGTCGGAGTCGCCGAGCTCGACCGGCACGAGCGTCTGCCCGGGCTCGAGGCGCAGCGCGATCAGCCCGAGGTCGTCGTCGCGCGACGTGCTCAGTACGTCCACGACGTAGCGCTCGCCCGTCGGCAGCGTGACCTCGACGCGGTGGTCCTCGCGCGGCACGCCCCCCTCGAGCGCGGCGTCCACGACGTGCCAGTTCGTCAGCGCGAGGCCGCTCGGATCGATGATCACGCCGGAGCCTTGCCCCAGCAGCGTGAACTCCGGCTCGGGCTCACCGAACGGGTCGAAGCCCGTGGCCTGCGGCGGGATCGCCTTGCTGACGATGACGTTGACGAGCGAGCCCTTCGTGAGCTCCGCGACCCGCGAGGCCGCCGTCTGCCGCGCCGCGACCGCGTCCGGGGCGTCCGCCGCTGGCGCCGCCGGCCGCGCCGCTGCGAGGTCCCCTTCGAACAGCGCGAGCACGTCGGCCAGCGGCGTCGCAAAGCCGAGGAAGCTCGAGCTCTGCACGCGCCCCATCGCCGGCGGCGGCTGCGCCACGGCGATCGCGAGCACGCGCCCCGCGCGGTCGACCACCGCGCCGCCGAGGTGCCCGCGGTGCAGCCAGCTCGCGACCTGCACGTAACCCGAGCGCTCGAGGGCGGAGAGCACCCCGACGCTCAGGAGCGGCTCGGTGAGCGGGCGCGCGACGACCGCGACCATCTCACCCTGCAAGGCGCCCTGCGAGTGCGCGAGGGGCGCCGGCGTCAGCCGCACGCCTTCGGGCAGCGCGACCTTCGCGATCGCGACCTGCTGCGCGCGCTTCAACGCCACGAGCTCGGCGGGATAGAGCGCGCCGTCCGCGGCGCGCACGCTCGCGGCCTTGTGGTCGTCCTTGAACAGCTCGGAGGCCGTCGCGATGTACCCGTCCGCGGTCAGCACGACCCCGGAGCCGAGCCCGTCGACCGGCCGCTGCACGTGCGGGTCGCGCAGGTCCGGCGCGGCGGGGTGCTCACCCGCGCCGGTCCAGACGCTGACGACCGACGGCGCGATCGCGGCGACGGTCGCCACCCCCTCGGAGGCGGCGGCCTGCGCCACGGGCGACAAGGGCGCTGTGCCGAGGCGCTCGCCGAAGACCCCGCGGATCGCGGTCGACGACACGATGACGGCGTAGTCGCGCTCGCGCTTCAGCTTGCTCTCTTCGTTCTCGTCCTCCTCGCCGCCGCCGAACGCGTCCGAGCGCTCGGACACGTGGGCGCTGTTGTGCAGGCCGACGATGCGCCCGCGCAGGTCGACGAGCGGCCCGCCGTCGAGCGACCCGTGGAAGCGCGCGTCCGACAGGATCGTGTCCTGCGCCGCGAGCTCCGCCTCGCGCAGCCGCACGGGGCCCTGCGCCGGCGCGTAGACCCCCGCGAAGAACTGCGCGGCGCGCATGTCATAGAACGACAGCGCGAGGACGCGCTCGCCCGGCGCCAGCGCCGCCGAGTCCCCCAGCGGCAAGGCCGCGAGGCGCGCCGCGCCGGGGTTGATGCGCAAGAGCGCGAGGTCGGTGCGCACGTCGAACGCCTCGACCGTCGCGCGGTACTGACGCCCAGCCGGGGTCGTCACGAGCGCCCAGTACTCGGGGTTCACGTCACCGTCGGGCAGGATGAGCTCCTCGACCAGGTGGTGGTTCGTCAGCACGAGGCCGCTCGGGTCGACGACGACCCCGGACCCGGGGCGCACGACCTGGACCGGCTCGGGCGCGCCCTCCCCGCGGCGCCCGCTGCGCGGCTTGTCGAAGAAGACGTTGACCGAGACCACCGCCGGCGCGACGGCGTCGGCGAGGTCGACGAGCACGCGCTCGGCCGGGTCACCCTGCGCCGGGTCCGCAGCGAGCGCCGCCTGGGCCTGGATCGGCGCCGCGAACGCAGCGGCCGCCGCGAGGAAGAGGGGGATTCTGAGGGCCCGCGCGGGGGCGATCGATCGATTCATGGAGGCTCTACTTCTTCGACTTCGCGACGGTTTCGTTGTGCGTGGCGCGCGCGAGGCACAGCTCGATCGCGCGCACGTCGTGCCGCATGAGGTGGATGCTGCGGTCGCGGAACAGCAGGTACTCGAAGGCCTGCGTCTCCGGGAAGTTGACGTACTTGGCGCCGGCGCGCGCGAGGCCCTTCTGGACCTCGAAGAGCAGCGCGAGCGCGTCGGCCAGCTCGGGCCGCGTGCGCCGGTGCTTCCCGACGAGCGCTTCCAGCGCTTTGTCCGTCTTCGAAGCGCGCTCGAGGGGCTGGAAGGCCTCGAACTCCTTGAGCGCGGCTTCCAAGGCGACCTTCTGCTCGGTCAGGTCTTCGGCGGAGGCCTCGGTGACGGGCTTCTTCTTGATCGCGACCGTGGCCATCACCCCGGTGCCTTCGCAGGGCTTGCACACGAAGCGGCCGACCTTCTTGCACGCGCCGCACGGCAGGCTCGTCGACGTCCCGTCGGCCGCGTTCTCCTTGATGTCGCCGAAGCCGTTGCAGAGCGCGCAGTCGTACCAGCCGCTGCCCTCGCAGTACACACAGGGCCGCTTCGCGAGCGGGTCGTGCAGCTTCTTGGTGCCGTCACACAGGCGGCAGGTGGCGCGCTTCTTGCCCGTGCACTCGGTGCACGCGGGCATGTCGACCTCCAGGCAGCCCTCGCAGACCGTCGTACCTTCGCCTTTGCAGCGCTCGCACTCGACGCTGAACGGCGCGAACTGCTGCAGCCCCTTCGCGTCCAGCGTCGTCTCGCGCGTGAAGTCGACGACTGGGATCTTCGGCAGCGTGCGCTGGCTAGCGGCCAGGCCGACGAGGACGAGCAAGGAGGCCAGGGCCAGGGACAGGTTTCTCGACATCATGGAGCACCTCTCGGGCGGCGGCGCCGCGGCTCGAGAGGGTACTCGCGCGGCGCGCTCGGCGCGAGCCGGCGTCCCTCACGCCCAGAGCGAGTCGCCCCAGAGCGCCAGATTCGTCAGCGGCCACGCGAGCCGCCAGTGCTCGACCGGGTCCTCGGCCACCGTGCCGAGCGCCGCGGGCAGGAACAGCGCGCGGGCGAACGGGGAGCTCGGCAGCGTGCGCGCCACGGAGCTGCACCATTCCTGGAACGGCAAGGGGAACGAGGCCTTCGGGCGCTCTAGGGCGAGGCGCGGCAGGCGCTCGCGGAACGCGTCGCGCAGCGCCAGCTTGCCGCGCGCCGCAGTCGCGACGCCGCCCCGCGCTTCTCCGAGGGGCGCGAACTTGCGGCGGGCGGGCAGCGCCTCGGCGACCCGCGCGACCTCGGAGTCGGCGAAGGGCGTACGCCCCTCGACCCCGTGCCGCATCGTCGCGGCGTCGAGGCGCTGCAGCAGCGCACTGAGGTTGAGCTCGCGCTGCAGGCGCAGGTGCGCGTCGAGGTCGCGCCCGCGCGGCCCCGCGGCGGCCAGACAACGCTCGAAGCCGCGGTCGAACACCTCGCGGAGGAGCGCGTCGTCCTCGATCAGCGCCAGCGCGTCCGCGCCGAATAGCGCCGGCTTCAGGAGCGGCGGGACCCAGGTGGTCGCGCCGAGGTGCACCTCCGCAGGCGCGCGCGTGCCCGCTTCGAGGTACGCGTCGAGCACCGCGTCGTACCCGCCGAAGAGCTCGTCCGCGCCCTCGCCCGACAGCGCGACGACGTTGCCGGCCGCGGCGAGCGCGCGCGCGACCTCGCTGATGGCCACCTCGTTCGGCGTCGACAGCGGCGTGCCGAGGTGCTCGACGAGCTTCGGCCACTCGCGCAGGAAGAGCGCTCGATCGATCGGCGCCAGTCGGTGCGCCGTGCCGAGCTCGCGCGCGACCTCGCTCGCCGCGCGGTTATCCGGCCCGAGGTCGCGCCCGTCTTCGACCCCGCCCGCGCACCAAGTCGTCGGCGGCCGCCCCGTCGCATCGATCGCGAGCCGGACGAGGATCGTGCTGTCGAGCCCCCCCGAGAGCAGCGCGCACACCGGCACGTCCGCCACGAGCTGGCGGCGCAGGGAGTCTTCGACCGCCTGCCCGACCCGGAGGGCCGCGAGGGGCGCGCCCGGGTCGTACCCCACGGGGGACGGCGACCAGTAAGCGACCGGCACGGGCTCGGGCGACGGCGCGCGTAGGTCGACCCGCAGGGTCTCACCGGGCCGCACGGCGCGCACACCCTCGAACAGCGTGCGGTCACCGAGCTCGCGCCGCGCCGTCGTCAGGTACGCGCTGACCATGCCGAGGTCCGGCTGCGCCGTGGCGAGCGGATGGGCGAGCAGCGCCTTCGGCTCGCTCGCAACGAGCAGCTCGCCCCCGAACCAGGCCCAGTAGAGCGGCTTGACGCCGAGCGGGTCGCGCGCGAGGAGCGCCTCGCCCCCGTCGAGGTCGACCCAGAGCAGCGCGAACATGCCGCGCAGCCGCGCGATGGCGCCGGTGCCCCACGCAAGGAGCGCGAACAGGACCGTCTCGGCGTCGCTCGTCGTGCGGAACCCGCCGAACTGCGCCGCGAACGGGGCGAGCTCGCGCCGCAGCTCCGCGTCGTTATAGAGCTCCCCGTTGTAGGCCAGCGCGTGGCGCCCCCCGGGCGCCACCATCGGCTGGACCGCGGCGGCCGAGAGGTCTCGAACGGCGAGCCGCCGATGCCCGAGGGCCACCTGGTCCCCCCACCACGTCCCGGCCCCATCCGGACCGCGGTGCGCGAGGGCGTCGCGCCAGTCCTCGAGCTGCCGCTGGGTGAGCCGAGGCCGCTTCCCGGGCCCTGCGATCGCGCCGACGATGCCGCACATCCGAGGCCGTATCGACGGGACGCGGGGCGGCCTTGAGCCGGGCCCGGTACGCTCCCCCCGATGTTCGACGTCGCCTTCGTACGCCGCTGCTTCCCCGCCCTCGACACCCCCTGGGCGCTCTTCGACCACGCGGGCGGCTGCCCGCCCGTGCGCGGCGTCCTCGCGCGGGTCCAGGACTACATGGCGCGCCTGCAGGTGCAGCTCGGCGCGACCCATGCGCTGTCCCGGGCGGCAGCCGAGGCCGTCGAGGCCGGCCGGCGGGCGGCGGAGCAGCTCGTCGGAGCCCAGCCGGGCGAGGTCGTGCTCGGGCCGTCGACGACCGCCCTCGCCGGGCGCCTGGCGGAGGCCCTCGGCGAGACCTTCGCGCCGGGCGACGAGGTAGTCGTGACGAACCTCGACCACGAAGCAAACATCGGCGCCTGGCGCCGCCTCGCGGCGCGCGGGGTCGTGGTCCGCGAGTGGGCCTTCCGCCCAGACACCATGCGGCTCGAGCTCGACGACCTGGAGCCGCTCTTGAATCGGCGCACACGCCTCGTCGCCTTCACCCACGTCTCCAACATCGTCGGCACGGTCCACGACGTGCCGGCGATCACGGCGCGGATCCGCGCAGCCGGCGCGCTCTCGTGCGTCGACGGCGTGGCCTTCGCGCCGCACCGCCCGGTCGACGTGCACCGCCTCGGCGCGGACTTCTACCTCGTGAGCCTCTACAAGGTGTTCGGTCCGCACGTCGGGCTCCTCTGGGGTCGGCGCGAGGCGCTGCAGCGCGGCCGCAACCAGAACCACTTCTTCGTGGGCGAAGACGCCGTGCCCTACAAGTACGAGCCAGGCGGCGTCTGCCACGAGCTCGTCGCGGGCCTGCCCGGGATCGTCGAGTACCTGGACGACCTCGCGGCCCACCACGGCGACCCCCTGCAGTCCGGAGCCGCCGGTGCGCCGCGCTGGGAGGCCACCTTCGCGCGCATCGCCGACCACGAAGAGGCGCTCGTCGCGCCCCTGCTGGGCCTGCTCGCCGAGCGGCCGCGGGTGCGTGTCCTCGGCGAAGCCGCCGCCGACCAGAGGCGCCGCGTGGCGACCGTAGCCTTCACCGTCGAGGGCACCGACTCGAGCGCGTTGCCCGCCGCGCTCGATCCGCACGAGCTCGCCATCCGCTTCGGCCACTTCTACGCCCACCGCGCGGTGAGCGCCCTCGGCGCCCACGCGCAGCAAGGGGTCGTGCGGATCAGCATGCTGCACACGAACACCGCGGAGGAGGTGCAGCGCCTCCTCGCGGTCTTGGCGGACACCCTACCGCGCTGAGTCCGCGCGGCAGGGCCGGCGACGCTTCGTGTGCCGAGCGCGCCCCCGCGCCCTGCGCTCAATCCACGATGCGCGCGACCGACGCCTGCGTCGTCGCCGAGCCCGTCGTGCGGTAGACGAACTGGAAGGCCGTGCTCGTCGGCGACGTCGGGTCGGGGTGTTGCACGTGGGCGTAGACCCGGTCCGCCGTCGCGGGGAAGGCCAGCGGCCCCGAGATGCGGCGCGGGCCGCCCACACACAGCTCGCTCGCCCCGAAGGGTGTCGCGCCGCTCGCTGGCCCGGCCACGAAGTAACCGAGGCCGCCCCCGTTCAGCCCGAACGCCGAGAGCTGCATCCGACCGTCGCGTTCGTCGTCGAACAGCGCGTGCAGATCGGCCGTGTTGCCGGGACCTGCGCAAGCGAGCGTGCCCTCCGTCAACTGGTAGAGGTACGCGCGGCCGGGTGTCATCCCCGGCGCGATCGTGTACCACTCGGCTCCGACCAGCAGCCGTCCGTCCGCCATATCAAGCCCGTACCCGAAGCCCTGCTGCGCCACCGGGCCAACCACCGGCGGCGCCACCCGTCGCTCCCGCACCCAGCCTTGCGGCCCGCGGCGGTAGACCTCGACCGTGCCGGTCGACTGGCCCTGGATCGACCCGCGCGGCGCGCCGACCGCGACCACGTCCCCACGCACGCGCACCCTCCAACCGAAGAGCGCGGAGAGGCCCGGCAGCGTCGAGCCCTCCAGCGGTCCCAGCCCCAGCGTCGCGGCGGGTGCCCACTGCCGAGTCACCGTGTCACGCTCGTAGACCCACACTTGTCCCTCGCCTGCGTGTTCGCTGATTGCGAGCACGCCGGACTCCCCGTCGAGCGCCAGTTGATGCCCGAAGAAGACTCCGGCGAACGGCGTGCGCTCGATGACCGCTGTCTCCTGCCAGTCGCCTGGGGCGAAGCGCTCGTAGATCCGCACGCGCTCGACCGTGTGGTGCCACTCCGACAGCGCGAGGACGCCGTTGTGCAGCGCGATCATGCCCGCGGTATCCCAGGTCGAGTTCGAACCCGGCGGAGGACCGCCCGAGGTTGCCGCCGGCCGGACGATTGCGACACGCTCGAACAGGCCCGCGGCGTTGCGCTCGTACAGCGCCACGGCGCCCCGCAGCACTTCGCCTGGGACCTCGTAGACCGACATGCTCACCGCGATCGACGTGCCATCGTAGGCGACGAGGGTGCCATAGCCGGTCGCAGTGCCGGCCGGGTCGGGAAAACCCCGCAAGTACTGCACGGGGATCCAACGCTCTTGCACCCGCTGCAGGACGTGCACCAGACCCAGCGCGGTCGATCCGCCCAGGAAGTCACCGCCACGCGTGATCGCAACGGCGATGTCGCCGACGACTTGGAGCGACTTCGGGAACCCACATCCATTTGTCCCCGACCAAGTCACAGGCGGACTGGAAGGTCCACTGAAGCAGGCCTGCGGAGAGACTCGTTCGACGAACTCGTAGCCGCTCTGGGTCTGCGCGTAGCTCATCAGGTACCCCGCACTGAACGGTGCACCGAGTGTGTTCGCGACGAGCAAGGCGTCACCGTCCACTGCAACGACGGACCCCACGCGCGCCTGGTGCACCGCCAGGGGATCGTCGAGGATCTGCGTCGGCTGTCGCAGGATGACCTGGGACGCCGCCGAACTGCAGAGCACGCTCGACAGCAGCAACGAGAACCAGCCAACTCGCGGCCATCTGCCGGTCGCGTCGGTCGTCACAGCGCCGACGGTTGCAGCGCCTTGTTCGATCGCTTCATCCATGGTCAGACTCCCGCCGCGTAGATCCGGTACTCGAAGGCGCCGATGTCGGTGATCTGCCCCAGGACCTGCCCTCCGTCCAACCCGATGTTGGGCGGAACCGACTGCCCAGCACCAGGCACGTTCACTTCACGCGTCGACATGCTGCCGTTCAACCAGACATTGTCCCCCCTGAAGTGCTCGCGCGACAGGGCTTCCCGCGTGAAGCCTCCGCCGTTCGGGACGGTCTGGAAGCGGTAGAGGCGATCGCCATCCAAGTCCATGAAGTCGCTCCCCTCATTGAGGAGCTCGAAGACGACATCCGTGCCCTGGTCGACGCAGCGGGACGTGACCTGGAGGCGGAAGTTGCGCGCCGCAGGATTCACCCAACCGGGCAGCTCGCCAGTGAGCCCTGCATCGATGAACGCCTGCCCGTACGGCGTCCCGTTCGGCAACCCCGCGATTCCTGCGACGAGACTGGTGTTCGGGTTCGTGATGCGTCCGCCGATGAAGCAGTTCGTCACGTCGACGGTGTGTACGGCGGGTCCCCCCGGGATGGTCGGCGCGCCGAGCTGGATGTTGTCCGGCACTGCACCGGGGTAACCGGGGTTCGCGTACACGATCGTGTTGACGAGGGAAGCGCGGGAGAGCCCGGTCGCGGAACCCCGATCGGCCACCATGTACAGACCGGAGCCGCCGGGGCCCGCCTCGTCGGAGCCGCCCGTGTTGTAGGCGATCGTGCAGTTCACGATCCTCATGCGAGCACTCCCTGAGCCTTGGTCCGCCACGAAGATCGCGCCTCCCCGACCGTATGCGACATTGTCGTGGAAGACCGAATTCACCACCGCGTGGTTCGGGATCAACGCCCCGGCCCAGTAGCCGCCACCGTCGACACCGGCGAAGTTGTTGCGGCATACGACGTTCGTGAGCACGACCCGGGTGCAGCGATCGGTGTAGAGGCCGCCTCCGGCCGTCTCCGCGACACAGTCACGGATCGTGGAGCCGCGCGCCCAGAGGCTGGGGAGGAACGGATCGCCCCCGAACGCCACCGCGCTCACCGACGCAATGCCGCCCCCGCAGTTCGCGTAGCAGTCGCGTATGGTGACCTCGGTCAGCCGCACGTGTCCGCCCCGGTTGAGGATGCCGCCGCCGGAACCCCGATCGACGGTCGCCTGGATCGCCCCGTTTGCGTAACCGCCCTCGATGATCAGGTTGTCGAGCCATTGCGAGTTGGCTTCGACGTTGTTGTACGTGCTCATGTAGGTGACGACGACGTGGTAGCAGTTGTCGGTGGGAACCCCGGGGACGCCACGATCGCCAGAGAGGATCGACGGTCGACCTGCTGGCGGAGCGCCGGGTAGCTCATTCCCTGTCCACCCACCTGAAACGCGCAGCACCGCGCGGGGGAGCGCAAACGTCGCGTCCCGTGGGTCGTTCGTCGAAGGAGGGACCGTCAAGGTCCCGTTCGGGATGTAGACCTTGCTGCCAAGCAGTCGGATCTCGATCCGAAGGTCGGCGCCGTTGAGCTCGGAGTTGGTCGAAGGGTTGAACGCGTACTCGATGCTGGGAAACCCGTTCGCCATCGAGTCCCCGGTGAAGTTGGGACCCGGGTTGTCGGGGTTGACCCACTGGATCAGCACCGGCTCGGTCTCGAACGGCGGCTGGAATTGGGCTTGCGCGGGCTCAGCGACCCACGCAGCGACGATCAGGCAGGCAGGCAGGCAGGCAGGCAGGCAGGACGTGATGGAGTATCCCATCGTGAGGTTCCCTTCTTGGCGGAGGAACCGGCGGCCAAGGAGCGCCAGCGCGGGGAGTCCGCACCGGCCGGTCGCCGTGATGGGTCTAGCCTCGTTCAGACTCCCCAGCCTGTCAAGCCCTCCCATTCATGCTCCGCTCGGATTCCCCTCGTCTACCGAGGGTGATGTCCCACCGGTGGGACGCGGGCGCCGATTGCGGCGCCCGCGAGCTTTCACTCCAGGACCCGACTCCCCATCCAGCGCGTCGCTGCGCCCTGCAGTCAATCCACGATTCGAGCGACCGACGCCTGGGTCATCGCCGAGCCCGTCGTGCGGTAGACGAACTGGAAAGCCGTGCTCGTCGGCGACGTCGGGTCGGGGTGTTGCACGTGGGCGTAGACCCGGTCCGCCGTCGCGGGGAAGGCCAGCGGCCCCGAGATGCGGCGCGGGCCGCCCACACACAGCTCGCTCGCCCCGAAGGGTGTCGCGCCGCTCGCTGGCCCGGCCACGAAGTAACCGAGGCCGCCCCCGTTCAGCCCGAACGCCGAGAGCTGCATCCGACCGTCGCGTTCGTCGTCGAAGAGCGCGTGCAGATCGGCCGTGTTGCCGGGACCTGCGCAGGCGAGCGTGCCCTCCGTCAACTGGTAGAGGTACGCGCGGCCGGGTCCCATCCCCGGCGCGATCGTGTACCACTCGGCTCCGACGAGCAGCCGCCCGTCCGCAAAATCCAGCGCATATCCGAAACGCTGCGGGATGAACTGTGATGGCGGAGGCGCGACACGACGCTCCCGGGCCCATCCCTGTGGACCGCGGCGGTAGACCTCGACGACCCCTGACGACTGCCCCTGCAGCGCTCCGTGCGGGGCGCCGATCGCGAGCATGTCGCCCCGTACGCGAAGGCTCCAGCCGAAGTTCGCAGAATAGCCAGAGAGGGTCGAACCTTCGGCAGGGCCCAAGTACGCCACCGGAAGCCACTGTCGACTCACCGGATCGCGTTCGTACACCCAAACCCGCCCTTCGCCGGCGCGCTCGCTCAGCGCCAGGACACCAGCTTCGGTGTCGAGCGACATCTCGTAGCCAAACTGCACGGACGCATTCGGTTGCCGCTCGATCACCTGGGTCTCGACCCATGCTCCGCTCGCGGTCCGCTCGTACAAACGGACGCGCTGGACGAAGTAGTGTTGCTCGGAGAATGCCAGCACGCCCTGGTCGACAACGACGGATCGTGCCGTGTCCCAACCGGGGGGCGCGCCCGCAGGCGGGCCCCCCGTGGAGACCGACGGACGAACGAGCGCCACGCGTTCGAAGAGCCCCGCGCCGTTGCGCTCATAGAGCGCCACCGCGCCCCGGAGGTGCTCGCCGGGGACATCGTAGTTGGTGAGCCGCACTGCGATCGTCGTCCCGTCGAAGGACACGGCTGTGCCATGTCCAGTGGCGGTGCCGGTGTCGTCGACACCGCCCCGAATGTACTGCTCCGTCACCCAGCGGTCACCCTGACGCTGCAGTACATGTACGAGCCCGAGTGCCTGTGATCCTCCGATCACATCGCCGCCGTACGAAGCCGCCACCGCCGTGTCGCCAACGACCTGGAGGTCGACTGGAAAGAGACAGCTAGTAATGCCAGAGAACGACGTCGGCGGACGCAGTGGACCTGTGAAGCAGGCGCCAGGGGGGGTACGCTGCGCCAACGCGTAGCCTCCCGTATGTTGCACGAAATTGAGAATGTAGCCAGTGTTGTAAGCAGTTCCACCCGGATTCGCGACGAGCAGCGCATCCCCATCGACGGCAACCACAGCGCCAACTAGCTCGTAATGCGTTGCAAGCTCGTCTTCGAGAATCTGGGTCGGCTGCCGAAGCACCACCTGGGCCGTTGTCCAAGCAGACAGAATCACCAAGCCCAGGACCCCAGACGCAATCCGGCCCAGGCTGTAAAGTAACGCTCGTCTAGCCTCTCCGACTACCGTAACGCACCGCCGTTCCTCTGCGAACTTCATGATCAGACTCCGATCTGGTAGATCCGGTACTCGAAAGCGCCGATGTCCGTAATGGCTCCGCTCACCTGTCCGCCGTCCTGCCCAATGTTGGGCAGAGTCGAAGCTCCCGCAAGCGGCACCCGGACCTCACGGGTGGTCACGCCACCGTTGAGCCACTGCTCGTCGCCCATGAAGTGCTCGCGGCAGAGCATCTCCTGGATCAGTCCCGTCGTCGGGTCCGGCGGCGTCGTCTGCTCGAAGTAGAGCCGATCGTTGTCCAGGTCCGTGAAGTCGTTGCCCGCGTTGTTCACCAAGAAGGCCAGGTCCGTACCCTGGTCGATACAGCGGGATGTGACCTGCAGGCGGAAGTTGCGCGCAGCGGGATTCACCCATCCAGGCACCTCTCCGGTCGCTCCCGCATCGATGAAGGCGACGGCCGGCGCGGGCAGACCGTATCCGAAGTTCCCGGTCGTGAGCCCCGTGTTCGGATTCGTCGTCCGGCCACCTATGAAGCAGTTCGTGACGTCCACCAAGTGTGCGCCCGGAGGGCTCGGCGGGATCGCGAGTAGGATGTTGTCGTCGTTGCCCACACCAGGATTCGCGTAGACGATGGTGTTGACCAGGGCCGTCCGCGCCAGCCCGAGCGGCTGACCCGTCGAGCCGGAATCGAACTCGAGGTAGAGACCCGAACCGCCGGGGATTCCCTGATCCACACCCGCCGCGTTGTACGCGATCGTGCAGTTCACGATGCGCAGCCCCGCATTGCCGCTGAAGTGATCCGTGACGTAGACCGCGCCACCGAGATTGCTGGCGGTGTTGTCATGGAAGACGGAGTTCACGATCGCGTGATCCGGGATCCGCGTGCCGACCCAGATCCCGCCGCCGTTGTTTCCAGCCGAGTTGTTCCGGCCGACACAGCTCATGATCACCACCCTCTTGCACCGGTCGACGAGGATCCCGCCGCCGTCGACCTCGGCGACACAGTCCCGGAAGGTGCTGCGCCGTGCCCAGAAGCTCGGGTCGATGGGCCCGCTCCCGTCGGAGGCTCGGACGGCGGCGACGCCGCCACCGAATCGGGCGAAGCAATCACGCACGGTGACCTCGGTCAAGCGGAGTTGGGCACCTGCGATCAAGATCCCGCCGCCCTGGTTACGGAACGCGACGCTCGAGCCGTCGGCGTAGCCTCCCTCCACGACGAGGAAGTCGAGCCACTGCGCGTCCCGGTTCGTGCTGAACGAGCTCCGGAACGGCACGACCACGTGGTAGCAGTTGTCCGTCGGGACACCGGAGACTCCTCGGTCACCCGACAGGATCGAGGGTCGACCCGCTGGACCTTCACCGCTCTGCTCGGTGCCGACCCAGCCTCCGGAGATTCGGAGGACTTGAGGCGGCAATGCGAACGCTGCATCACGTGGGTCGGGAGAGTTCACGGGTTCACGGATCGAACCGTCGGGAATGTAGACCTGGTTCCCGAGCAGGCGGATCTCGACCGTCAGATCTGGCTGAAACGGGGTGGCCGCTTGGCGGAGCGCGTCTTCAAGGGTTCGGTACCCGAACTGCATCGAGAGTCCAGTTGCCGGGTTCCCGGGTGGATTGAGTGGGTTGACCCACCGGATCAACTGCGGCTCCGTCTCGAACGGCTCCGCGACTTG
>CAYOBN010000112.1:0-10312 GCA_964402175.1 uncultured Planctomycetaceae bacterium
TAGCGCGCGCGACCTCGCCGCCAAGTCGTACCTGGTACCGTTCGTTCGACGCACCAGCCCCACAGCGGGAACCCACAGCCCCACAACAGTTGCACAGACATGCAACGGTGGCATCCCCCCGCCCCGCAGACGACAATCCCCATCGAACCGCCACCCCCCGTGGCCCAAACCCTCCCATGCGCGACCTGCTCCGCCCGACCCTCGTCGGCCTCGTCCTCCTTGCGTTCGGCTGCTCCGACGGTGCGCCGCCGGTGGTCGAGGGCGATAGCATCGTCGTCGCCGAGCGCGGCATCGGTTTCACGAACGACCGCCGCGAGCGCGACGCTGCCGCAGGCATCACCACCGCAGCGGACCTGCCGGCCGCAGCGACCGCCGGCACCCCGCCCACCGCGGTCGATCCCAGCACCCTCAAGGTCGGCGGCGTCGACCCGTCCCTCGCGAGCCGCTTGCAGGCCGACCCGTCGGCCTACGCGGCGAACAAGATCGAAGGGCTCGTCACGTTCCGCATGCTGTCGCTCACGGGCTTCGACATCGACGCCCTGCTCGATTACCTCTTCAGCGACCCGGCCGAGCTGCGGCGCCGTGTGGACCTGCTCGCCCGCGATCTGGCCCTCGGGCTGGCGCGCTCGGCGGCGGGAGCGCCCATCCCCGCGGCGCAGAAAGGCAGCGCCGTCGTGCGCGTGACCGGCAGCTATTCCGCCGCGAGCCGCACGCCGCGCCGCCCGCTCGACACGCTGCGCGAGCTGCAGCGCGGCGGGCGCTCGCTCGCGCGGCTGCAGAACTTCCGCTTCCCCGAGCCGATCCAAGCCCTCGACGGCAAAGACGCAGCGGTGGTCGGTTACATCCTGCCGCTCGAGTTCAAACCGAAGAGCGCCGACGAAGTCCGCGTCTTCATGTTGGTGCGCGACCTCATGGCGTGCTGCTTCGGCGGCGCACCGCGCCCCGACGAGTGGATCTACGTCGAGATGGAGGGCGACAGTTCCTCCAAGATGTACCCGTACCTGCCCGTGATCGTCCGCGGCACGCTCAAAGTCGGGCGGGTCGACGAAGGCGAAGACGGCTTCGGGCTGACCTCGGGTGTGTACTCGATGAAGGGCCGCGAAGTGCAGGAGTTCAAAGCCGAGTGACGCCTCACGCGCCGGCGCCGCGCACGTTCATCCGCAGGCCGTACAGCGCGCCCTTCGCCGTGATGAAGAGCGTGCGCCGGTCGGGCCCACCGAAGGTCACGTTCGCGGTCCACGACTCGGGCACGGGGATGTGCAGCACGACCTGACCGGTGCTCGGATCGACCACCGTCACACCGTCCCCGGTCAGGTACAGATGACCCCGCTCGTCGAGGGTCATGCCGTCCGAACCGAGGGGCGCGACGAGGCGGCGCTCGCCCAGGGTCCCATCGGGGCGCACGTCGAAGGCCCACGTCTCCCCCCGGCCGATGTCGCTGACGTACAGCGTGCGGCCGTCCGGCGTACCGACGATGCCATTGGGCCGCTCGAAGTCCGTCGCGACGCGCGTGAGCGCCCGCCCGCCGCCCTCGCGCCGCGGGTCCGCCGGCTGCTCCTCGGGCGCGAGCCGATAGACGTCGGCGCTCGCGAGCGCCGGCGCCGTCCGGCTCCACCACGGCCGCTGGTAGTACGGGTCGGTGAAGTAGAGCGCCCCCGACGGGTGGCACCACACGTCGTTCGGCCCGTTGAAGGCCGCCCCTTCGAAGCTCCGCACGAGCACGCGCGAGGCCCCGGATTCGACCTCGAGCGCGCGCAGCTCGTTGTGTTCGTCGGCGCACACGATCAGCCGGCCCTGCGCATCGAAGGCCATCCCGTTCGCGCGACCTGCGGGCTGTTGCACGACCTCCATGCGCCCCGCGAGGCCGTCGGCGCTCGCGCAGCGCCACACGAGGATCCGATCGTTCGGCTGATCCGTGAAGTACACGTCGCCGTTCGGCGCCGCCGCGGGCCCCTCGGTGAAGAGGAACCCCGAAGCGAGCACCACGGGCGCGGCCCCCGGTGCGACCAGCGCCGCGTCGCCGGGCTCCGCAGTGCGGCACGCCGCGACGAGCGCCAACGACGCGCACAGGGAGAGCAGCTTCATGTCGATCGTCAGAGGCATGGGTTCACTCCGCCGGCTGCGAGCCGCGTTGGCGGCGCAAGCGATCGACGTGGATCGCGACGAGCGCCACATCGGGCGGCCGCACCCCCGCGATGCGCGACGCCGCACCGAGGGTGCGCGGACGCAGCCGCGCGAGCGTCTCGCGCGCCTCCGTCGCGAGCGCCGTGAGGCTCTGGTAGTCGAGGTCCGCCGGGATCTCGACGTCCTCCTGGCGCGCGAGGCGCGCGACGCTCTCCTCCTGGCGCTCGAGGTAACCGGCGTACTTCACGTCGACTTCGACCGCGTACGCGCTGTCTTCGTCGAGACCGAGCTCTGCGAGCGCGGGGTGGGCCGCCGCGAGCTCCGCGAACGTGACCTCGGGGCGCCGCAACACCTCTTCCAACGAACGGCCGCCGGTCGCGAACTTCGTCGCGAGCACCCGCCGCGCCGCAGCGATCGCGGACTCCTTCCGTTCGAGCAGCGCGAGGTGCTCCGGCGGCGCGAGGCCGACCTCGACCGCGCGGCGCACGAGCCGCCGGTCCGCATTGTCGTGGCGCAGCAGCAGACGATGCTCCGCGCGGCTCGTGAACATGCGGTACGGCTCCTTGGGGCTCGTGACGATGAGGTCGTCGACCATCACGCCGATGTACGCTTCGTGGCGCTGCAACACGAACGGCGCGCGGTCCTGGACCCAGAGCGCGGCGTTGGCGCCCGCGATGAGGCCCTGGCCCGCCGCTTCTTCGTAGCCCGAAGTGCCGTTGATCTGGCCAGCGAGGAACAGCCCCGGCACCGCGCGCACCGCGAGCGTATCCGCGAGCTGAGACGGTTCGACGAAGTCGTACTCGACGGCGTAACCGTGGCGCAGGAACTGCGCGCGCTCCAGACCCGGGATCGTGCGCAAGAACGCCTCTTGCACCTCGGCGGGCAACGACGTCGAGACACCATTGACGTACAGCACGTCCGTGTCGAGGCCCTCGGGTTCGATGAAGACCTGGTGCCGGTCCTTGTCGGCGAAGCGCATCACCTTGTCCTCGACCGAAGGACAGTAACGCGGACCGACACCCTGGATCCGCCCCGCGTACATCGGCGCGCGATGGACGTTGGCGCGGATGATCGCGTGGGTCGCTTCGTTCGTGTACGTGATGTGGCACGCGATCTGCGGCAGCACGGGGAACCGCGCGCGGTCGGTGCGGAACGAAAACGGCTCGGGCCGCACATCGCCCGGCTGTGCGTCGAGCTGCGCGAAGTCGACGCTCGCCGCGGCGAGGCGCGGCGGCGTGCCGGTCTTGAGTCGACCGAGGCGCAGCGCCAGGCGCTCGACGTCGCCGGACAGGCCATCGGACGAGCGCTCGCCGATGCGCCCGCCGACACGCTGCTCCTCGCCGACGTGCATGACCGCGCGCAAGAACGTGCCCGTGGTCAGAACGACGGCGGCGGCGCGCAGCTCGCGCCCGTCCTCCAGGACGACGCCGCGCACCGCCGGGGTGCGCGGCCCTCGGGGGTGCGGCTCCTCCTCGACCACGAGACGCTGCGCGGCGCCGCCGATCAGCGTGACCCCGGGCGCCTCGCGCACGAGCTGGGTCGCCGCAGCCCGGTAGCGGTGGCGGTCCGACTGGCAGCGCGGCGAGCGCACCGCCGCCCCCTTGCCCGTGCCGAGCATCCGGAACTGGATCCCCGTGGCGTCGGCGACGCGCCCCATGGCGCCGCCGAGGGCGTCGACCTCGCGCACGATCTGCCCCTTGCCGAGGCCCCCGATCGCCGGGTTGCAGCTCATCTCGCCGACCTTCTCGAGGTCGAACGACACGAGCGCCACCCGCGCGCCGAGGCGGGCGGCGGCGAGGGCCGCTTCGACCCCCGCGTGGCCGCCTCCGACCACGACGACGTCGAAGGCGCGGCTCGGGTCACGGGGCGGGGCGGGGTGCGGGTGCTGGGTCGCGGCGGTCACGGGGGGCGCTCCTGAGCCCCCCATTGAACCCGCCCGAGGCCTCCCGCGCGCAGTTTCCGGAATCCCCGTCAGGACCCCGGCGCGGACAGCCGAAGGAGCCCAGTACGGGACCCGGAACCGGGTCCATGGAGGTCGACCCCGTGCGATCCTGGATCCTGCGCCACCGCCTGCGTCTGCGCCTCGTCTACGGCCCCCCCCCGGAGGCCGCGGGCAGCCCCGAGCTCTACACCGGCCCCAGCGAGGGGGCCGCCGAGGGAGCCCCGGGCCCCTACGGCCGCGTGCGCCGCACGCCGCAGGGCCTCGAGGTCGTGCCGATGCCCCGGCGCGTAGGTCGGACCAAGCAGGTGGGGTAAGATCCGGGCGATGCACGCCCTCGCCCTTCTCGCCCTCTCGGTGTCGCTCGCGGCCCTCGGGGACGAGCGCAAGAGCCTCCAGGACCTACTCGGCGAGGCCCGCGCCGCACGCGAGCGCATCCACGCCGAGCTGCAGCCCAAGGTCGCCGACGCCGTCGCGCGCCTCGACGGGCTCGAGCGCCCCCAGCGCGGCAACGTGGCCCGCGGGATCGTCGACGGCATCGTCCAACTGGGGCTCGAAGCGGCGCCGCTCCTGCTGCCCCACCTGGACCCCGGCCCCGAGCCGAGCCGCGCCCAGATCTTCCGCTCGGAGCAGGTCGCCGAGGCCCTCGCGCGGCTGCGCGCGGTCTCGGTCACGGATCCCCTGCTGGCGCTCGCCCGCTCGGGCTCGCTCATCGGGCGTTTGAACGCGCTGACCGTGCTGGGTGCGTCCCCGGAGTCCGAGCGCGTGGCGCCGGCCCTCGAGGCGCTCGCGCGCAGCGTCGAAGACAGCGCGTCGAACCCCTTCCGACCGGTGCGCCTCGCGGCGCTGCGCGCGCTCGCGCGGCTCGGCGGCCCCGCGGCAGCCACGCTGCTCGCGGATGCGCTGCGGGGCCCGGACCCGGCTTCGGCCGCGGCCGCGCTGGAAGCCCTGATCGAAGAGCGGGTCGACGCCGCGGCGCCCGATGTCGTCGCGCTGCTCTCCACAGCGCGCGGCGGTGAGCTCGCGAGCCGCATCGGTGAATACATGCGCGTCGTGCCGCGGGCCATCGCGCTCGATGGCGCTGCCGAGGCGACGCTGAAGGTCTGCGCGCAGGACAACGTCTCGCGCGAGGCGAAGCTGGCGCTGCTCGAGGTGCTGCGTCGGAGCGACGTGAAGCCGCCCTCGGGCCTGAAGCGCGAACTCGCGACGCTGCGCGAGTCGCTCGATCAGGGGGTGCGCGTCGCCACGTTGATCTACCTGGCCCGAAACAAGGACCGCACGGCGAAGCGCGAGCTCTTCGAGCCCTGGGACTCCGCCGTGCGCGAGACGCGCGGCGGCGCGCAGGCCCTCGAAGGTCGCGCCGAAGTGAACTACAAGATCGGCGACTACAACGCCGCCGTGAAGGACTACCGCGACGCGCTGAAGGCCGCGGGCGAGCGCGTCGGCGGCGCGCGTGCTTCGACGCCTTACATCGGCCTCGCGCGCTCGCTCACGCTGCTCGGCAAGTTCAAGGAGGCGCGTGAGTACCTGGAGCTCGCGCCGATCTCGCTGACCACCCTGCACGAGCTCGCCGAGGACCCCGACTTCGCGGACCTGCGTGCCTCGAAGTACGGCGACGTCTTCCGACTGCCGCAATGACCGCCGCGCGACCCGTCGGCTACGTCACCTCGGCGCACGCCGCTGCACACGACACGGGCGCAGGCCACCCCGAGCGGCCCGCGCGCCTCGCGGCGCTGCATACGCGCCTCACGGCGGCGGGACTGCTCGATGAGCTCGCCTCTGCCGAAGCACCGCTTGCAACCCGGGAGGACTTGGCGCTCGTGCACCCGCGGGCCTACGCCGAGCGCGTCGCGGCCGCGATCCAGCGCGGGGCGACCTTCGTCGACAGCCCGGACTCCGCGGTCAGCGCGGGCTCCTACGACGCCGCGCGGAGCGCGGCTGGCGGCGCGCTGCTCGCCGTCGACCGCGTCGTCACAGGCGCTTGGCACAGCGCATTCTGTGCCCTGCGCCCGCCGGGCCACCACGCGGAAGAGGCGACGGCGATGGGCTTCTGCCTCTTCAACAACGTCGCCATCGCAGCGCGCCACGCGCAGCGCCGTCACGGCCTCGCGCGCGTCGCGATCGTCGATTGGGACGTACACCACGGCAACGGCACCCAGCACCTCTTCGAGCGCGACGCGACGGTGTTCTACGCCAGCTTGCACCAGTACCCGCACTACCCGGGCACCGGCGCCGCCAGCGAGCGCGGCAGCGGCGCGGGTGAAGGCGCGACCCTGAACCTGCCGCTGCCCGCGGGCAGCGGTCCGCGCGAGTGGCTGCGGGCGTTCGAAGGGACGCTGTTGCCGGCCCTCGAGGCGTTCCGCCCAGCGCTGATCCTCGTCTCCGCGGGCTTCGACGCGCACAAGCTCGACCCGCTGTCGGATACGGAGCTCGACGGAGCGACCTTCGACGCGTTCACACGGGGTCTCACCGAGGTCGCGACCCGCGTCGACGCACGCGGCCTCGTCTCCTTGCTCGAGGGCGGCTACAGCCTCGCGGGCCTCGCAGAGTCCGCCGAAGCCCACGTCGCGGCGCTCGTCGCGCTCGCGCGCTGAATGGGCCCGGGTCAGCGCGCGCGTTCGAGCTCCAGCAAGAGCGCCGTCGCGCCGCCGATCTGGAAGTACTCGAGCGCGAAGGTGTGTGTCCCCGGTGCGAGCTCGAGCCGCACGCGGTCGCGTTTCGGCGCGTGGTGGGTCCAGTCTTCGAAGGCGAGCTCGCCGTCCACGTACACGCGCACGCCATCGTCCGAGACGATGGTCAGCTCGTACGTGCCCGCCTCCGGAAGCTCCAGCTCCGTCGAAGCGAGGAGTCCGAAGTGGTCGTTGCCGACCGCGCGTTTGACGCGCTCGTCGGCGGCCCATGGATTCGCGAACGTCGCCACTTCGGCGGTCGCGAGCGGCGCCTCGGCGGCCGCACGCCAGGCGGACTCGGCCGTGCGCGGATCGCTCACCGCGGGATCCCAACGGAACCAACGCGCCTGCCAGCGCGCACCCGCGAAGAGGCCGCCGTGGGCGCGCTGCGGGGGCCTGGGCTCGCCCGAGCGGTGGTCCCAAGGGCCGAAATCCCCCATCACGATCGACTCGAGCCCCTGTTGGGCGAGGCCGCGGTCTTCCGCGCGCGGGACGAGCGAGCCGTCGACCTTCGGCAGCTCGAACGCTTGCCACGCGAGCGCGAGGTCCGGCAGCGCCCCCGTCCACGGGGCCAGCGTCACGTCGCGGACGAAACCCGAAGGCGCGCGGCCTTCGAGGTCGAGCAACCATGCGCGCACCGTGACTTCGCCGCGGGTCGGATCGTCGCTCGCGGCGATGCCTTCGACGTACGGCTCGCGGTTGCCTGGCGACCAACGGTTACCGTGAACGACGATGGCCTCTGAACGCGACACGACGAGGTCGCGCACGTTGTCGCGGAACGTGTTGTCGATGATCCAGTGACCGCGCGAAGAGGTGTCCCGCTGCGCACCGAGCGGGCCGCCGACGAGCGCGGGGTCTTCGTCCCAATAGAGCTCGAGCGCCATCTCGTTGCCGCTGAACGTATTGCCGACGAGGATGCAGTCCTGGCCGTGTTCGATCGTGACCCCGCCGCCTTCGGTGCCGTCGATCCGGTTGCCGATCAGGACGAGCTCGCGGGAGTATCCCCCCCACACTCCGTGTTGGTGGCAGCCCGAGAGGTCATTCCCGAGCAGCACGTTCTCGCGCGAGAACGTGCCTTCGAAGGCGTTCGCGACTGCGTAGCGCAGGTCGTTGCCGACGAACACGTTGAAGTCGCTGCCGCCGGGGTCACCCTCGCCGCGCGCCCGTGCGCGACCTTCGACGAGGTCCTGGCCGGCGTAGAGGAAGACGCCATCGCCGCCGTGGGTCGCGCTGTTGTAGGCGACGAGATTGCGTGAACAGCGCTCGAACATGAGGATCCCGGCGGAGTCCTGCCCGCGCCAGTACACGCCGTGGCTGTAGCCGCGCACGCAGTAGTCGAACCAGTTGTGCGCGATCACGTTGTCGCACGCGCGGTACATGCCGAGGCCCCAGCCGGAGAGGAAGCTGAAGTCGTTGTCGTAGACACGACTCCGATCGACTCGCGTCAGCAGGATGCCGTTCTGTCCCTTGCGACCGGTGCAGCGGCGCACCAGGTGGCCTTCGCCGCCTGTGATCGAGATCGCGCCACCGTAGTTCCGCGCCCACTCACCCGCGTCGTTCTCGTGGGGATAGAGCCAATCGGAGAGGTCCTCCGCGGCGCTCGTGGAGCGGAGGCGCATGCCGTACCAACCGCGGAACGTGAGGTCCTCGAGGACGACGCGCTCGCTGTCCTCGACCGACACACACACGCGGAATCCGCCGAGCGAGCCGTTGCGGATCGTGACGTCGCGGCAGCCGCGCACGACGATCCCGAGGCCCTCGCAGCGGTCGAGGTCGGCGTCGAGCGGGGCGCCGCGGAGCTCGGCCCCCGCGAGGTCGAGCGTGACCCCCGTGAGCCCTTCGAGCAGCAGCACGCCGTCGCGGAGGGCCGCTGCGGGCGCCAGGTGGGACCCGGGCGCGAGGCGCGCATCGCGCGTCAGGCGCAGGGGGCCGCGGCTCGGGTCGAGCACGTCGTACGACGGGGGCGCGGCTGCGGGCGGCGGCGCGGGCGGCGGCGCAGAGCACGCGGCGAGCGCGGCGGTGAGCGCGCAGAAGGAGCGGAGCAGGGCGGCGCGTAGGGACATGGCAGGCCGAGAGTACGAAGCGCGGCGCCCGGAGGGAAACGATGGCCTACAATCGGCGGCTCGAAGGGATGACCACGTGACCTCAGAGACCCAAGCACAGGGGCTTTCCGCGGCCCAGCCGACCCCGACCGGCATCGAACTGACGCCCGGCATCCCGATCTGCCAGACGGACCTCCCGTTCGACTGGTATCAGGAGGAGTTCAAGCCCTACGCCGAGGAGTACCTCGCCCTGCCGGACCGGCGCCCCGAGACGGTGCTGCCCTGGCTCGACAAGTACGCGCTGCCGGCGCGCGAGCACTTCGGGGACTCGCTGCTGCTCCTCGCCCACTTCTACATGGGCGGCGAGATCGTGAAGCTCGTCGAGCGCTACGGCGGCGCGGTCTCGGACAGCTACGTGTTGGCGCTGCAAGCGGCGCGCAACCCCGAGAAGCGGGTGATCGTCGAGTCCGCCGTGCACTTCATGGCGGAGACGGTCGCGATCCTGGCGCACGAGCACCAGGAGGTCTGGATCACGAACCCGAAGGCGGGCTGCACGATGGAGATGCTCGCCAAGGACTACTTGGTCGAGCCGATCGCGGACCAGCTCCTGGAGCGCTACGGGGACGACCTGGTCGTCGTCGCGTACATGAACACGTCGGGGCGCCTGAAGGCGCTCGCCGGCCGGACAGGCGGCGCGGTCTGCACGAGCTCGAACGCGCACAAGGTCGTCGCGTGGGCGCGGCAGAGCGGCAAGAAGCTCTTCTTCGTGCCCGACCAGCACCTCGGCCGGAACGTGGCCGATCGGCTGGGGATGCCGCAGTCCGCCCTGCTCGCGCTGCCCGATCCGCAGCGCCACGGGGCGGGGTATCGCCTCGACGACGGGACCATCGAGGGCGGCGTGGAGGCCCTCGACCGCGCCGAGATGATCCTCTGGGGCTCGTACTGCGGTGTGCACACGGTCTTCCAGCCGGAGATGGTGCGTTGGTGGCAAGCGCGCGGCTGGGAGGTGCTGGTGCACCCCGAATCGCCGCTGGAGGTCGTGCGCGCGGCTGACGGCTCGGGCAGTACGAACTACCTCTGGAAGGCCGTGATGGACGCGCCGCGCGGCGCGAAGCTGGTGATCGGCACCGAGGGCCACTTCGTGCGCAACGCGATCGCCGAAGGCCGCAAGCGCGGCGTGCGCATCATGCACCTGGCGGACATCCCGACGGAGGGCTTCGGCGCCGCGGGCTGCGGCTGCGCCACGATGAGCCGCAACGACCCCCCGCACCTCGCGGGGATGCTGGACCTCCTGCGCAAAGGTACGCCGCCGGGCATCAACCGCGTCCTCCCCGGCGACTCGGTCCACGAACGCACGGGCCTCCGCGACCGCCTCTCCGAGACCGAACGCACCCAACTCGTCCGCGAGGCACGCATCGCGCTCGAGAACATGATCACCGTGACCGAGCGAGACTGACACCAGAACGTCAGCGCGGAGGTACCTGGTACGACTTTGCGCAGGCGCGCCTTTCGCTCTCTTTCGCAAGCGCTCTCGCGCG
>CAYOBN010000112.1:10412-13846 GCA_964402175.1 uncultured Planctomycetaceae bacterium
GGTACGACTTTGCGCAGGCGCGCCTTTCGCTCTCTTTCGCAAGCGCTCTCGCGCGCTTGCGCGAAGTCGTACCTGGTACCGTTCGATTCGGGTACCAGGTACGACTTTGCGCTGGCGCGCCTTTCGCTCTCTTTCGCAAGCGCTCTCGCGCGCTTGCGCGAAGTCGTACCTGGTACCGTTCGATTCGGCGGACCAAGAATCTGCACAACCACTCGCGCCCCACACCCCCTACTCCCCGATCCGTCGCATCGAACGGTACCAGGTACGACCCCCCCACTACGACGCCGCGCGAAGCTCCATCGTCGCACGGCCTCGCCCGCGCCGGATACCGTTGTCGTGGACGACAATCACAATCGTCTCGCCGAAACACGGACCATCCAGCAGTTTGCGGGCCGCCGCCAAATTCGCGCCCGTCGAGAGCCCCGTGAAGATGCCCTCGCGGCGGGCGAGGTCGACCATCGCAGCGTGGGCCTCTTGGCGCGTGACTTGGACCACGCCCGCCAGCTCGACGTGCGGGTGCGAGAGGTGCGGCAGCTCGGTACGCGGGAGCCCGAGGCCCCCGCCTTCGATGCCGTGGTCGGCGAGCACCACGTCTTCGCCGGATAGCGCTGCGGCGCCGGTCGGCTCGACGGCGTAACACCGGATCGTCGGGTCGAAGGCCTGGAAGGCCTCGGTGCAGCCCCCGAGCAGCGCGCCGGTGGCGACAAAATCGACGAAGGCCCCGAACTCGCCGGCGGCCTGGCGGAGGATCTCCTCGCCTGTCCCGAGCCGGTGCGCACGGAACGCCGAAGGGTTGTGCAACACCGCGGCATCGAACGCGCCGGTGACGCATTGGATCGCTTCGACCTCGGCGCAGCAGCGCTGCCAGTCCTCCGGACTGACACGACCCGGCAGACTCGCGGGGTGCTGGTCGACGAAGACCACCTCGGCCCCGAAGGCCTCGAGCGCTGCCAACGGCACGTGGGCATCCCCGCGGGAGAGCACCACAGTCAGTGGATGGCGCAGCACCGCGCAGGACTGCGCCAGTGCGAGCGCCATCACACCGTCCGTCGCCGCGACCACCGTCTGACAGCGGCCGAGGCGACCTTCGTTGCGGGCGTCCTCGAGGATCTGGCGCGCGACGCGGTCATCCTTGGTACCGGTCGGGTTCACACACTCGAGCTTCGCGAAGACGCGTCCCTGCGCTTCGTCGACGGTACGGCGCAGCTCGACCAGCGGCGTATCGCCGATGGCCTCGAGCAGCGAGCGGCGGACGACGCCGCCGCGCGCACCTGCGCCGGAGTCCTTCATCCGCGCTCGACCTCCCAGATGTCGGCGCCGAAGTGATCCCAGGGCAAGCGGCCCTCGTCACAGGTCGCGTCCGTCGAGAATTGGACGTCGACGAAATAGATGATCGTCGAGGGCGACGCGACCCGCAGGTTGCGGCAGCCGTGGGCGACCCCCGGCGGGATACGCACGAGGCGCGAGTTGCAGTCCCCGAGCACGATGCGGCGCACGAGGCCCTGGGTCTTGGACCCCTCGCGGACGTCCGCGAGCACGAGCAGGATCTTGTCGCTCGGCGGGACGTACCAGACGTCGGTCTGGCGCTTGTGCAGGTGGAACGCCTTGATCGCGCCGGGTTCGACGACGCTGTAGTTGATTTGGCGGACTTGGAAGCCGGGGAGGTCCTTGTGGAGGCCTCCGTCGAGGCGGCCGAGCTCCGTCATCGCACCGCCGTCATCGTTGAAGCGGCGGAGCTGGACCAGCTCCACCCCCTCGATCATCGGGGTGCCGGAGTAGTCCTGGACCGAGTAAGCGGCGTCTGCGGGTGCGATGAAGCGCGTCATGGGGTAGGTCGGGTCGGAGGCGTAGAGCGGGGGGCATTCTCCACACCGACGATCGAGATCCAACCGACGTCCGGATTCCATCGGTCGGCCAGGCCCGCCTGCTGTGGCCAAATGCCCCCCGACCGGGGGGAATCCCGCAGGTGGCACACTTTGGGCCCGGAAAGGGGCAACCCGGCCGCCGCTACACTGCGCGCTGGCCCCCCACCCACCCACGATGAGCCCCACCCGCAAGGACCCCCCGCCGCGCGCGGCCTGCTCCCAGGCCGGCCGCCCCCTCGTGCACCGCTCCGTTCTCGAAGTGAAACACTTGGATCACCTCCTCGAGGGGTGCTTCCCGAGCTTCGGTGGCGGCTACATGCGGCGCGTCTGGAGCCTGCTCGACCAGGCGATCGGCGAGGGCGTGCCGATGACGCTCGCCATCGCAGGGCCGGTCACGGCATCCGGCCAGCACCTCGCGTGGCTCAACCCGCTGCTGGACACGGGCTGGTTCTGCCTCGTCTCGACGACGGACGCCGTGTGTTACCACGACGGCCACCGCGCCCTCGACGACGCGGCGGAGCACCCGTTCCACGAGGTGCCGATCTTCGGCGACGACGGCGCCCTGCGCGACGATCGGGTCATCCGCATCACGGACGTCGGCTTCGACGAGAACGTGCTGCTCGGACAGGACCAGCTCCTCTCCGCGATCCTGCTGGAGCCCGAGTTCCAGCACCGCATGACGGGCACCGAGCTGCGCAACCGCCTGGGCGCGCGCTACGCCCGCCAGGAGCGCAAGAACAGCGCGCCCGAGGGCCTGCTCGCGCTGTGCCAGCGCAAAGCGATCCCGATCTTCGTCGGTGCGCCGGGCGACGGTTCGGTGTTCCTGAACGCCGTCAAGCTGTGGGCGATGGCGGGCGAGGGCTGGGTGAACTACCGCTTCGAGCTCGACATCCACGCCGAGGTCTTCGAGAGCTGCGCGTACCACCTCTGGGGGATCCGCGAGAGCCAGACGAAGGCGCTCGGCACGTTGGTGCTCGGCGGCGGTGTGCCGAAGAACTTCAACCTGCAGCCGGAGCCCGCGCTGTCGCAGATCCTCGGCCTCGACGAGATCGACGGGTACCTGTACGACGTCCAGATCACGACGGCGCCCGTCACGGACGGGTCGCTCTCGTCCTGTCCGCCGGCGGAGGCCGTGACGTGGGGCAAGGTCGACAAAGACGCCTACACGCGCACGACCGAGTCGATGCAAGCGGACTACTCGATCGTGATGCCGATCCTGACGAAGGCGCTGCTCGCGAAGCGCGCGCGCCTCGCGGCGCTGGAGCAGGAGCTCGGCCCCGAGGAGCTGCGCAAGCGCCACCCCGAAGCCGAAGGCTACCTGCGCGACCCCGCGGGGTACCGCCTCTTCGAACGCCGCGCGGAGCTGGTCGAGCGCCTGCGCGCCGAGGTGCGGGCGAAGCGTGCGGAGCTGCTGGCCTCGACGAAGTACGACTTGGCTTAGCGGCGATCGCTAGCACTGGGTTTGTGGCTGCGCGCAGCCCGGTCGCTGGTGCTGAGTCTGCCGCTGCGCGCAACCCGGTCGCTGGTGCTGAGTCTGCCGCTGCGCGCAGCCCGGTCGCTGGTGCTGAG
>CAYOBN010000113.1:0-13832 GCA_964402175.1 uncultured Planctomycetaceae bacterium
CGCGCGCGAAGCGCGCGGCTGGCCGCCAACTCGTACCTGGTACCGTTCGTTCGGCGCGCAACCCGATCGCTGGGGCGCGTCGCCTGCGGCGGCTCAGGTCACGGGAACTGGATCCGCACGCCGTCCGTGAAGTTCGACGTCGAGAGTCCCAGCAGCGCGTCGCGGTGCCAGAACTGGAAGTGCCACGTCGAGCCCGCCTGGACCGACACCGAGCCCGAGGGCTGCGGGATCACGTTCAGGTTCACCGTCTCGAGGAGGCTACCCGCGCCGCCGGTATTCAGGATCGAACCGCCGACGACCCGACCGATACTGCCGCCGAGGCAGATGTTGCCGCTGCTACCGCCCGGGTTCGCCACGAAACCCTGCGTGAGCGACGCGAGGCTGTACGCAAACGCGTTGACCGGCAGGTTGCTGCCCGCGAGCTGCATCGTGCGCGCGTTCATGTCGATGTTCTGCGCCGCGATCGCGCCCGTGAGGCCCGTCGAGTTCGCCATCGCCGTGCAGTAGTTCGTCACGATGGGGCCCGCCGTGCCGCCCTGCGGGCCGCACACACTGACGAGCGGATCCGCCTGCGGACCCGGGCGGAAGAGGCCGAGCGTGGCCGACTTCACCTCCGGCGCGTTGTTCGACTCGAACCAGAAGCTGTAGGTCGTGCCCCAGCGGATCGCGTTCGCGTTGGCATTGACGGAGTGCGATTCGGTGCTCCACACGACGCGGTCACCGAGCATCTGCGCGTTCCACACGCTGTTGTCGTACGGCTCACCGGAGTGCGAGCGCGGGAAGGACATGCCCATGCCCGTGATCTGCGCCCCCACCCCCACCGGGACGGTGAACGAACCCGCGCTGCGGTGGCTGTTCAGGTTGAACACGACGTACTCGTAGCGGTACGTGTTGCCCGGGCCCTGGTAGCAGTTGCTGCCGACCCAGAAGCGCCCTTCGCCGGGGACGTCGACGATCTGCAGGTCGACGGTCGGATCCGCGGCCTGCCACGCCATCACAGCGGGCTCTGCGCGCCGCGTGGTGCTCGTCATCTGGAAGTTGAAGCCCGAGCGGTTGAGCGGGCGCCAAGAGACGTTGTTGGTGCCGTTTCCAGCCGCCGCGTCATCGGGCGTCACGTACTGGCCCTCGCCGTAGAACGTGGCCGTCGGGTGCAGCGCCGCGTCGATGTCCGAGCCCGCGACCTGGATGCGCTTGTAGATCGCGTTGCCCGTCTGCCCCTGCGCGCCGAACGGGTAGAGGAACTGCCCGGTCGTCGCGTTCACTTCGGACTTCGGCCCGAGGCCCGACTGCGAGCCGTTCAAGCCGGCGCCGTACGGGTCGGAGCAGCCCACGCCGAGGCGCGTGCCCGTGCCCGAGGACTGGCAGGCGCAGCAGAGATTCATTTGCAGCGCGGTGAAGCCGTGCTTCAGCCAGCTCTGGCCGATCTGCTGGAAGCGGCCGTTCTCGAGCCGGTAGATGTTCTGCCCGATGACCGGGTGCTGGTTGTTGTTCGCGATCCAGAGCAGCTCCTGGTTGCCGATGTTGCAGGAGTCCGTGCCGATGGCGTAGGCGTAGACGCCGCCGACCTGGCCGTAGTTCTGGATTCCGTTCAAGTCACCGACGATCACGTCGGGTCCCGAGCTCGGGTTTGTGCAGCCGCCGGTCGTGCCGCCCGGTTGGATCTCGATGTTGCCGGTGCCACCCGCGGAGTTGGAGTAGACCCCGACCTCGATCAGGTACTGGGTGCCGGACGTCGCGGCAAAGGTGATCGAGGACTGCAGGCCGCAGGAGTCGTCGTTGCAGCCGAGCTGGTTGGTCGGCGGGCAGCTCGTGCTTCCGAACACGGCGAGGTAGCTGTCGATCGAGGTCTGACCGCAGGTCGACACCGTGAAGTTGCCGGTGCTCGGCGCGGTCCAGCGGAACCACACGTCGCGGCCCATCGAGCACGACGCGTTGTCCGCGGTGGCGGCCGAGTTGTTGAAGGCAAAGAGGCCGACGCCGTTGATCGCCTGGGCCGAGCCGCAGGAGTTCGAACCCTGGGCGGCCGCGACGCCTGCGAGCAGGCCGAGGCCGAGCCCGCCGAGCGCGAGCCGTTGAACGAAGTGGTGCATGGAGAGGAGTCGAGCCGGCGATTCCGCGCCGGCGTGCGGGTCGTGGGTCTCCGGATCCCGCGGGAAGGGGGCCCGGGCGGGTGGCATGACGGCGCACCCGCTGCTCCATGGTACCGGCTCCGATCCGCCCGGAGCGCGTCTCAACGCGGGCCGAGGGCCGCGCGCAGCTCCGCCAGGAAGGCCGCGATACGGGGATCGGCGGCGGCGGGGCCTGGCGCTGCCTCCAGCACCGCGCGGGCCCCGGTGAGGTCGCCGGACTGCGCCAGGATCGATCCCAATTTGAGACGTGTTTCGACATCCCCCGGGGCCGCCGCGACAGCGCCCTGGAGCGCTGCGAGGGCCCCGGCGGGGTCAGCATCGAGGCCGAGGGCCAGCCGATAGAACGCGACCTCCGCCGCGAGCGTCGGCGCGCTCTCCCCCGTGAAGACCGCGCCCTCGAGGCGGCGCAGCGCGTCCAGCGCCGCTTCGGCGTCCCCGCCGGCGGAGCCCGCGCCGCGCGTGAGCGCCCCGACCGCCGCGTGCACGAGCCGCGCCGCCGCCGGCATGTAGCCCGGATCGAGCGCGAGCGCCCGCCCGTAAGCCTCGCGCGCCGCGACCCCCGGCAAGCCGCCGCGCGGCGTCTCGGCATCCCCCACCAAGGTCCAGAGCAGCGGGTGCTGCTCGCCCGCCGCCAGCGCCGTCGCGAGCGGAGCGAGCGCCTCGGCCCGTGCGCCGCCGAGCATGTGCCCCCACGCTTCGCGCACCGCGTTGTGCTGCGTCACGACCCAAGTACGCGCATCGACCGCCGCCGCATCCGCCGCGAGCTCGCGCGCGCGGCGCACGACCCCGTCGGGCACCGTCGCCGTGCCGAACGTCGCAGCGGCCGCCTCCCAGCGCTGCCGCGCGTCTTCGAGCGCGATGTACGCACGGTGCGCGCGGCTCGCGCGCCATTCGGGCACGATGCCGTACGGCACCATCACCACCGCGCTCACCGCGAGCGTCGCGCTGAGGCCGTACCCCGCGGCGCGTGTGCGCCCGCCGCGGCGCAGCGTGACCCCTGCGACCGCGACCTCGTCGCGCGTGAACGTGCGCACCGCGTAGAGCGCGAGCCCTGCGACCAGCGTCGCGATACCGACGTTGAGCAGGAGACCGCTGCCTTGGTTGAACCCGCTGGCAGCGAAGTACGCAAACGCGCACACGACCGCGACGATGAGCTCCTCGCGCAGCGGCAAACCAGGCCGCGCTTTCCGCGGCGTCGCGATGCGCGGCTCAGCGCCGAGCGCGGGTTTGCCGAAGCCGAAGTACAGCGCGTCCTCCGGGCACACCGTGACGCAATCGAAGCACTTCATGCAGCCTGGGTCGACCACCATGCCGTACTCGTGCACCTCGCGGCTGACGTCCACGTTCGACGTGCAGACCGCCGTACAGTGACCGCAGCGCGAGCACGCATCCGTCACCCGGATGCGCATCGGCGCGACCCGATCCGCCAGACCGAAGATGGCGCCGTACGGGCAACCGTACGTGCAGAACCCCTTGGAGCCGAGGAACACCACCGCGAGGCCGCCGCACACGACGAGCGTGATGACCGCCGGGATCCAGTGCGGGAAAGTGTCCCAGAAGCCCTCGCGCGAGAACTCCGTGCCGCGCAGCGCCAAGTCCTCCCCCGCCAGAAGGCGCGGCACCGCGGGCCAGACGAACAGATAGAACGCCGCGATCAACGGCACCAGCGCCATCCATCGCGAACGCAAGGGCCGCGGTGTGATCCCGACCTTCAGCATCAACCAGCGGCAGCCATCCTGCAGCGCGACGAGGTGGCACGCCCAGCCGCAGAACCAACGCCCGAGGATCAACGTCGAGAGGATCGTCAGCGCGAAGAACACGAAGCCTGTGTTGATCACGGACTCGCGCGCGAACCGCTCGGCTTCGGACGGCTCGATCGGCGACAGCGTCTCGGCTTTACCGGACGCGAGCCAGATCCCGATGTGCGCGGCGATGGCGAGGTGCACGAGCACGAGCGCCAAGGCGCGCCAGCGGGACGCTTTGGACGTGCGCTGCCGCGCGCCCGACGCGACGAGGTCCGGGGGCCGACAGGGGCTCGATCTGCGCGCAAGCGTCTCGCTCATGGTGGCGCTCAGTAGTGCGGCGGCCGGTCGTCTTCGAGGGTCCGCGGCGCCTCTGCCTCGGGCGCGCCGAGGGCTTTGCTGTGGCGGAGCTCACGCACCTCGTCCGTGAGGCGCTCCAGGAGCTGCGCCTGCTCCGCGACCACGCGCGAGAGCGCTTCGACGTCGCGCTCGAGGAAGGTGTAGCGCTCTTCGAGCGCGCGCAACGTTGCGTCGGGTTGGGGTGCGTTCATGGCCTCCGCCGCAGCGACGCGCGCAGTCGACGCAGGACGTCGACCGCGAATCGCACTGCGGTCGTCAACAGGATACCACCGAGCAGGAGCTGCCCCACGCGCGCCGCCCCGTCGAGGTGTACGAGCTGCACGCCGATGGCCCCGCCGACGAGCGCACCGGTCGCAAACGCGAGGGCAGGGCGGAGCTCCACGGCCCCCTCGCGCGCGTAGAGGTGCAAGGACCGCGCTGCGTTCGGCACGGTCATCGCGAGCGACGCCGCGCGCGCGCCGAGCGCGCCGAGCTCGGGCATCAAGAAGAGGAGCCCGGGGACCGCGACCAGCCCGCCGCCGATGCCGAGGATCGGTGCGACCACGCCCGCAAAGAAGCCGAGCGCCACGACCGCGAGCGCTTCGCCGAGCGCGAGCGCCCCCGCTCCTGGCAGCGGATCGACGATGCCGGGCGCAGCGAGCCAGAGCCGCGCGCCCGCCACGCCAAGGGCGACGACGAAGAGCGACTTCAGCGCGACCTCGGGCAGGCGCTTGCCGACGAAGAAGCCCACCTGCGCGCCGAGCAGCGACCCGATGACGAGCGCGCCGACGACGGGCCAACGCAGCGCATCGCTCGGATGCAGCGCCTCCGCCGCCGTCGCCGCGAGCCCCGTGGTCATCACGAGGGCCAACGAGGTCGCGACGCTGCGGCGCAAGGGCAGCTTGAAGACGTAGTGCAGGAGCGGCACGGCGAAGAGGCCGCCGCCGATGCCGCACAGCGCTCCGATGACGGCGATGGCTGCGCCCCCGAACGCGAGGCCGACATCGCGTGTCAGCCGCGGCGTCGCGAGGTGCACCGCGGGGTCGAGGCTCAAGCGCCGCCTGCTCCGCTGCGCGCGCGCTCGAGGATCGTCGTCGTCGAACGACCGGCGAGGAACGGCGCAAGGACCACCTGGCCGCCGTGGGCTTCGACCCACTCGCGCCCGACGACGACCTTGTCGGAGTAGTCCTCGCCCTTCACGAGCACGTGCGGCGTGATCTGCTCGATCAGCGCGCGCGGGGTGTCTTCGCCGAAGGGCACCACCGCATCGACGACCTCGAGCGCGGACAGCACCGTCATTCGGTCGGCCAAGCCATTCACGGGCCGCGTGGGCCCCTTCAGGCGCCGGACGCTCTCGTCTTCGTTGACGCCGACGATCAGCGCGTCGCCGCGCGAGCGCGCAAAGCGCAGGTACTCGACGTGACCGGCGTGGAGCACATCGAAGCAGCCGTTGGTGAACACGATGCGCTTACCGTCGCGCCGCCAGCGCTCGATCGCACCGCCGACGGACGCCCGCGTCAGCACCTTGCCCGTGTGCGGCATGTGCTCTTCGAGGCGATCGCGCAGCTCCGCGCGTGTCACCGACGCCGTACCGAGGCGCCCGACGACGATGCCCGCCGCGTGGTTCGCCAGCGACACCGCGACCGGCAGCGGCAAGCGCAGGGCGAGGTACAGCGCGAGGTGCGCGACGACGGTGTCACCCGCGCCGACGACGTCGAACACCGCGCGCGCGGCCGTCGGAATACGGCCCTCTTGCAGCGGCGTCGGCTGTCCGCCGGCGTCCGACGTGCGGAAGTAGATGCCGTCTGCGCCCAGCGTGATGATGATCAAATCGAGCGCAGCCCGCGCGATGAGCTCGTCCGCCGCGCTGGGCAGGTCCGCGAACGTGGGGATGCGCCGCCCGAGCGCCGTCTCGGCCTCTTTGCGGTTCGGCGTCACGAGGGTCGCGCCGCGGTACCGCGTGAAGTCCGCGCCTTTCGGGTCGACGAGCACCGGGATGCCCTTCGCGCGCGCAGCGTCGATCGCCACGCGCAGGATGCGGTCGGTCAAGTAACCCTTGCCATAGTCCGACAGGACGACGGCATCGGCCTTGGCGATCGCCTCGGGCACACGTCGCAGCGCTTGTTCCAGCGCGGTCCCGTCGAGCGCGCGCGCGTCCTCGTGGTCGACGCGCAGCATCTGCTGCACGCCGCTCATCATGCGCGTCTTCTCGATCGTCGGGCGCGTCGGATCGATGACGATCCCGAGCGCCCCGATCCCCGCCGCTTCGAGCATCTCGCGCATCGCGCGGCCGTGGCCGTCGTCACCGACCACGCCGAGCACGTCGACGTCGGCCTCCATCGCGCGCAGGTTGGCCGCGACGTTGCCCGCACCGCCGAGCCGCAGCTCGAGCGAGCGCGCCGTGAGCACCGGGATCGGCGCCTCCGGCGAGATGCGCGTCACATCGCCCGTGACGTACCGGTCGAGGATGAGGTCGCCGATGATCACGACCCGCGGCCGACCGAGGCCCACGAGCACGTCGCGCAGCTCAGCGAGGTCGATCACAGCGCACCTCCGTGCAGCGCAAGGCGGACGGGGAGCGGGCAGGGAGTGCCGTGCGGTGAGCTCGTTTGCGACATGACGACGGAGCGGTGCAGGAGTGCGGTCAACCCTCGGTGGACGCGGTGGGCGGAGCGCCTTTGTAACGATCGTGGAGCCAGAAGTGCTGCTCGGGGCGGTGCAGCACGAGGGCCTCGAGCTCGGTGTTGACGAGCGCAGCGATCGCCTCGGGGGAGAGCCCCGCGAGGGCCTCGGGCTGCACCAGCTTCGTGAATCGCAGCTCGAACCTCCAGGGGTCAGCGCCGGGCAGCCGGTAACATCCGTAGAAGACGATCGGCGCGGCGACCCGCCGCAGCAACACCCCGGCGCTGCGGTCGCACGCTGCGAGCCGCCCGAAGTACGGCGCGTACACCGGCTTCTGGCGCGGGCGGTGGTCCAGCAGGAGCCCGACGACGGCGCCCTCCCGGAGCGCCGCGGGCACGGTCTGCATCGCGCCGTGGCGCGGGATGAGGCGCATGCCTTGGCGCTCGCGCATCCGCAGCACGTGGCCCGCCACGAAGTCGTTGCGCGGCGCTTTGCCGACGGCGTAACACGGCCGATCGAAGACCGCGGCGACCCCGGGCGGAGCGAGCTCCCAGTAACCGACGTGGGCCGTGACGAACATCAATCCGCCCGGCCGGTGGATCGCCTCGACGACCTCGGGCGCCGCGTGGACCTCGTAGACCTCGCCGAGGCGTCGGCCGAGGACCCGCTGTTCGACGCCCTCGGCCGCGAGCGCGACCCGCAAGAGGTGCCGCCAGGCTTCGACGACGATCCGCTCGCGCGCCTCTCTGTCGAGCCCCGGCAGCGCGGTCGCGACGAAGTCCCGCGCCGCCGCGGTGTGGCGGTGGTCGACCCGGCGCGCGACGCCGGCGATCGTCCGCACGAGGGCGGCCTGCAGCGGGCGCGGGAGGGCGCTCGCGACGCTGAGGCCCGCGCGCATCGCGAGGTACTCCGCGCGGTGGCCGAGCCCGCGCAGCTCGGGCTCTTCGAACGGCGGCGTCGCGACCGGCCACTGGACCGCGCGGAAGTCGAGGGCGCGCGCGTCGAAGTCGTGGACGCGGCGGAGGTCGGTGCTCGGCTCAGCCATGGAGGCCCTCGTGCAGCGCAGCGCGCGCCCGGCGCGCGGGGGATTCGGGGAGACCGTCGAGGAGCGCTTCGAGCGCCGCCGCGCCCTCCGTCACCTCCAACGCGACGTCGAGGACGAGCGGCTCGAACGGCAGCCCCGCCGGCAACCGCACCGCGTCCTTCGCCGTCGTCAGGACCGGCCGCGCGCCGAGCCCCGCGAGGTCCGCCGCGGTGAACGGGTGGTGGTCGGGAAAGCGCCGATGGCCCGCGACGACGGCGCCCAGGGCGAGCGCAGTGCGCTCGAACGCGGCGGGGTTACCGATCCCGCTGACGAGGTCCACCGAGCGCCCGATGAGGTGCGCGAGCGAGAGGTTCGCGCTGCCTGCGCGCAGCCCGACGGGGCGGTGCACCGCGCGCGCCAGCGCGGCCCGCGGCGCGAGCCGAGCGAGCTCGCGCTCGAGGTCCGCGAGGGCCGCGGGCGGCACCGCATCCGCGCGTGTCACGACGACCGCGTGCGCCCGGCCGAGCGCGCCCTTCGGCTCGCGCAGGAAGCCGCGCGGCAGGAGCGCCGCGACGGGCTCCGACGCAGGGCTCTCCGCAGGCAACCCGAAGGGCCGCAGCGCATCGACGAGCACCACATCGAGGTCGCGCGCGAGCCGCCGGTGCTGGAAACCGTCGTCCAGCACGATCACATCGACGGCGCGCGCTTCGAGCTCCACCGCGCCGCGCACGCGGTCGCGGTCCTGCACGTGGGGCACGTCCGGCAGGAGCGCAGCGAGGAGGCGCGCTTCGTCGTTCGGTCCCCCACCCTGGGCCGCTGCGCGGTAGCCGCGGCTCAGGATGCCCGGGCTGAGCCCGCGCGCGGCGAAGCGGCCGCAGAGCCACGCGACGAAGGGGGTCTTGCCCGTGCCGCCGACCGCGAGGTTGCCGACGCTGACGACCGGGGTGGCCACGTCGAGCACCGGCAGCCACCGACGGTCGTACAGCACCCCGCGCAGGCGCGCGAGGACGCCGAACAGGGCCGCAGGCGCGCGCAGGAGCTCCACGGCTCCACCGCGCCGCGCCAGGCGGTCTTCGATCCTCGCCGGGCCCGCAGGCGGAGCGCTGGCGACCGGCTGCGCCTCGCCCCCTGCCACGGCGGGGCTCAGGCGTCCTCGAACGACGGGCCGCTCGGCATGGGCGGGCCACCGGCGGGCTCTTCGTCCGGGATGAGCTCGATCAGACCGCGCTCCATCTCGAGGAAGGCGATCTTGATCGGGTTCGTCTCGCGCGTCTCGACGAGCGGTGCGGCGCCGCGGATCAGCTCGCGCACGCGCTTCTGCAAGAGCGCGGTCTTGTGGAACGATCCCTGGACGGACTGCTGGAGGCGTTGCGGAAGGGTCAGGTCCATCGGGAGGGCGCGGGGCTCGCTCGGGTACCCGGGGCTCGCGCGCCCGGGGATCGGTTCGACGGCGCGGAGGGTTCGAACCCGCGCCCGTGAACCGGAGAGTGTACGATCGCCGCCCACCCGGGCGCAAGCCCGAGTCCGGATCGCGGCGCGGCCCCATCCCCGCCGCCGCGGCCACCCGCCATCATGACGCCCGCCTCGGACGCGCCGCTCTTCCCTGCCCTCCGCCCCCGCCTGGCCGCCCTTTCGGCGATCCTGGCCCTCGCCCCGGGGTGCATCACGATTCAGTACCGCGCCCCGGCGGCGGCCCCTTGCCCGCCCCCAGCCGACGCGGCGAGCGCTGCGCAGGCGGGCGGCGCAGCCTCCCCCAGCGGGGACTACAGCGCCTCCCCCAGCGGGGACTACAGCGCCGATGTCGGGGGCGACTATGGCCGCCGCCCCGTGCGCTTCGCGCTGACGGTCGAGGGCTCGGACCGGGTCGACGACCCGCGCGACGAGAGCGCGCGCCTCTTCGGCCTCGGCTTCTACGTGATCCCCGAAGAGGCCCCCCTCGGCGTGTACCTCAACACGCGCTTCACGCTGCGCTCGAGCGGCGACCCGGACTTCACCGACGTGTTCGCCTTCAACGCGTTCGGCCACGATGTCGTCGACGAAGAGCTCGAGGCGTTCGTGATCAACGTCGGCGTCGTGCGCGCACTGAGCGAGTCCGTCGCGCTCTTCGCGGGCCTCGGCTTCGCCGCGACTGCGATCGAAGCCGAGCTGCGCGACCCCGCCGGGGTCTTCGGCAACGGCGGGCGCTACTACCAGCGCCGCCGCGAAGACGAGGACCTCAACGTCAACATCGGTGCGCTCGTGACGCTGCACCCGCTCGCGCTGAGCGTGCAATGGGACACTGCCCTCGAGGTGCTGTCGCTCGGCGTCGGCTTCAGCTTCTGAGCGCGGTGTCCCCGCGGTTCACTCGCACCCCGAGTCGAGGTCGATGTTGATGTCGCCGTGCAGGCCGGCCGCCAGCGTGAGCGTGCGGCCGGTCGTCGGTTGCTGCTCGATGACGACATCCAGCCAGCCCGACGCACCGAAGCGCAGGTTCTTGCCGCTCGCGCCGTAGCCGACCTGGAACGACGGCCCCATCCGCGTGAAGAAGAGCCGACCGCCGGCGAAGTCCCCCTCGCCGATCGCGCGACCTTCGAAGTGGGTGTAATAGCGCCATGCGCTGGGATCGATCGGGCCGCCGGACACGACGTAGCTCGCGCCGAACAGCTCCAGCTTCGGGCTCTCCGCCGGAGCATGGCCCGGCTGGCCCGGGTCGATGCGCGACCACAGGTCGACCTCGACGCGGAAGCGCTCGTTCGGCGCGCCGGGGCGGAAGATCGTGCCTGTCAGGCGCGCGGTTCCGTCGGGGCGCTCGACGAACGGCGCGCGCCCTTCGAACACGAAGTCCGTGCCGATGCCCGGGAAGTAGAACGCATGGCCACCGGCGTTCTGCGTCGCGTTTGCATCGCGCTCGGCCGGCGCAGCGCAGAGGTCGCAATCGACGAGGTCGAGGTTGAAGTCGCCGAACCCGATCTGCACGAACGGGCCGCTGTTCGGTTGGCACACCACGTTCGTGTGCAGCCAGCCCGATGCGCCGTAGCGCTCGTTGCGACCGCTCGCGCCGTGCCCGACCTGGAACGCGGGCCCCATCTGCGTCAGCAGGACGAGCGCGCCCGTGTGCACACCGAGGCCGATCAGCTCCCCCTCCGTGTGGGCGTAATAGCGCCAACGCAGGAAGTCGACGGGACCGCCCTGGTCCATGTAGCGCCCGGGCAACAGATCGCGCTTCGGGCTCTCGGGCGGCAGCGGATCACCGAGCTGCGGCTCGAGGCGATCGGCGAAGCGCAGATCGACCGCCCAGCGCTGATCGCCGCCCGCGAGATCGACGAGCACGCCGGAGAGGCGCGCGGTGCCGTCGCCGCGCTCTTCGAAGGCGCCGCCGCCTTCGAACTCGAAGCTGCCGCTGCCGAGGCCTTGGAACCAGAACGCCGCGTGGCCGCCGAGCTGCGAGACCGCCTGATCCTGCGGCGCGCCGCCCGCGCAATCGATGCAGCCTTCGCCGAGGTCCAGGTTGATGTCGCCGTGTTGGAACGACGCGGGCAGCGCGATGCCGGTCGTCGGCTGCGCACCGAGCGCGACATCGATCCAACTCGCGAGGCCGAAGCCATGGTTCTTGCCGCTCGCGCCCATGCCGAGCTGCATCGGCGGACCGAAGCGCGCGATGTTCACGACCGCGCCGCGCAGCTCGTCGAGGCCGTGCAACGTCCCGGTCGTCCCGGTGTAGTAGCGCCAGCCGCGCACGTCGATCGGCCCGCCTTGTTCGATGAAGCTCGCGGGCACGAGCTCCTTCTTCGGTGAGCCCGTGGGCGGATGGTTCGCGGCGCCCGGGTCGATGCGCCCGTCGAAGTGGACCTCCGCACGGAAGCGCCAACCCGGCCGCGAGGGACTCATGAGCGTCCCCGTGAGCAGCGCAGTGCCGTTCGGACGCTCGCTGAAGCGCGCGCCGGACTCGAACACGAAGTCGTGGCTGATGCCCGGCAGATAGAACGCGTGGCTGCCTTGATACTGGGCGACAGCGCCGTCGCGCAGCGCGCGCTCGGCGCACGTCCCGCAGTCCGTGCCGAAGTCGAGGTTGAAGTCGCCGTGCAGCACTCCGCTCGGCAGGTGCGGCCCGACCTCGGGCTGCGCCTCGACGGTGACATCGAGCCAGCCCGAGCCGCCGAAGTGCTGGTTCTTGCCGCTGGCGCCCAGGCCGACTTGGAACGCGGGGCCATGGCGCTCGACGCGCAGCCGCGCGCCGCGCAGCGCCGCGAGCCCTTGCAGCTCGCCGACGAGCGTCGCGTAGTAGTGCCACCCTGCTGGATCGACGGGGCCGCCGCTGACGGCGTACGCCGCGGCTTCGAGCTCCAGCTTCGGACTCCCCGCGGGCGGATATCCCGGCGCGCTGGGATCGATGCGATCGCCGAGCGCGACCTGCACCGCGAGGCGCTTCTCGGGCGCCGAGCGCGAGTAGGCCACGCCCACGAGCGTCGCGCTGCCCGAAGCGTGTTCGATGAACTGGGCGCCGGGCTCGAAGACGAAGTCGCTCGCGATGTCGGGGATCCAGAGCGCGTGACCGCCGGAGTAGCGGGCGAGACCCTCTTCACGCGGCGCCGCCGTCGCGCAGTGGCCCGTTCCGCTCGGATCGAGGTCGATGTTGATGTCGCCGCCCGTCGTGCCGCCGAGGAACGCGCCGTTCGAAGGCTGCTGGACGACGACCGTGTCGAGCCAGCCCGCGCCGCCGAAGTTCGCGTTCTTCCCGTTGGCGCCGAACCCGACCTGGAACGCCGGCCCGCGGCGGGCGAGCTCGAGCCGCGCGCCGGACAGCGCGCGCAGCCCCACGAGGCTGCCGTGGAAGTCCGTGTAATAGACCCAGGCTGCCGGATCGACCGGCCCGCCCGCGCCGATGTAAGCGCCCGTGTTGAGCTCGAGCTTCGGGCTCTCCGCGGGCGGGTGAGTCGCGTCACCGGGGCGGATGCGGCCCGACAAGCGGACGTCGACGTGGAACGCGCGCTCGGGATCGCTCTCTTCCGCGACGATCCCCGTGAGGCGCGCGGTGCCGTCCGGGCGCTCGGTGAACTGCCCGCCGTTTACGAATACAAGTGTATTCGTAATCCCGGGAAGCGTGATCGCGTGCCGCGAGTTCGAGCCCTCGTAGGGCATCTCCGAGCGTGCGGCCTCCGCCCGCGCGACGCGGTCCGCCTGCAGCGTCATCGACAGCCGCGCATCGCCGCCCTCCGGCACCGCGGTGCCCGCGGCGCGGTGCCAGGTGAGGCGCGCCCCGGCGCCGAAGTAGAGATTGGCGTTGTTGGCGCCCTCGCCGACCTGCAGGACGGTGCCGGGTTCGAGGGCCAGGGTGAGCTCCGTCCCCGCGAGCGCCTCGAGGCCGGTGAGTCGGCCGAAGAAGCGCAGGTAGGCGACCCACTTCTGAGGATCCACGGTGCCGCCGCCCGACAGGTACGACGACGGGTCGAGGCCGAGGTCGAACCCCACCCCGGAGAGCTCGCGGGCGAGGCGGGCGTCGACCGCGCGCATGGCGAGCTGGAAGCGCCGGGAGCGGTCGGCGAGGTCGGCGACCTCGGCGCGGAACTCGGCGGTCTCGTCGGAGAGGTCGAGCCACTGTTGGCCGCCCACGAAGACGAAGGTGCCGAGCCCGTCGAGGGTCAGGGTGACGGCTTCGGCGGCGGAGACGGCGGGGTCGACGCGGACGTTGGAGGGGCTGAGGGTGGAGACGACGATCGTCTTGACCTCGGGGTCGTCGGGGTCCTTGCGGCCGCAGGGGACGCCCATGAGGACGATGCCGGTGAGGGCGCAGACGAGGAGGGTGATACGGGCGCCGACGGAGCTCGGGGGCTGCATGTCGGGGGGTATCGGATTGTGGGGGGGATTCCTGGAGTGGGGTGACGGGGGGGGGTGGGGGCCTGTGGACTGTGGTCGGTGGTCGGTGGTGAATCGAACGGTACCAGGTACGACTTGGCGGTGAGCTCGCGCGTGCGAAGCACGCGCGACCGAACCGCCAAG
>CAYOBN010000114.1:0-13785 GCA_964402175.1 uncultured Planctomycetaceae bacterium
GGGCTGGGGCTCGCGCGCGCGCAGCGCGCGCCAGCCCCCGCCCGGCGCGCGCCGCGCCGCAAACTCGTACCTGGTACCGTTCGACTCCCAGTGCGGGCTTCCGCAGGTTCAGCGCGGCTCGATCGTCACGCGCACCCAGTCCGACTTCGCCACGTTGCCCGCCGCCGCGAAGTCGCGGATCCACCACTGGGCGTCGTAGGTCAAGCCCACGAGCACCGCTGCCGTGGCGTCGATGTCGAGCCACGTCGCAAAACCCTGCCCCGGTCCGAAGCCCGACAAGACGAGCGCCCCCGGCAAACCCGCGCGCAGGTCCGCGGTCGTCGCCCCCGCCGGCACCGTCGCCACGTCGAGCTGCACCCTCAACAGCGCGAACTGCCCCCCGAGCCCCTGGTGCACGCCGATACGGAAGGCGTCGTTACCTTCGCGCGGTGCGACGTCCGCCACGATCTGCGGGACAAACCCGCCCGCGCCGGCGATCGCGCCGAAGCCCAGCGGCGCAGGGTTCTGCGCGACCTGCTCGGAGCGCAGCCGCGGCCGATCGAACGGGAACGTCTCGCTCGCGACCCGAGGATCCGTCAGCGTGTTCAAGAGCGCCTCCAGCGGCGCGCGCACCTGCGGCGGCACGACGAGGCCCGCGAGCACCGGGTCCTTGTTGTCCGCAAACGGCCCGCCGTCCGCGTCATAGAACCCGAAGACCGCCTGCAACGTCGGCGCGAACCCCGTGTGGAAGAAGCGCGGGCGCAGCGCCACGTTGCGCAGCGACGGCGTCTTGAAGCGTCCGCGGTCCGCCGCGAGGCCCGTGACCTCCGAACGCCCCGCATCCTCGGCGATCGGCCGGATGCCGAGGTTGTGGAACTGCCGATCGCTCTGGAACGGCCCGCCGTGGCACACACTGCAACGGCCACCCGGTGAGTTGAAGAAGCCCCACCCCTGCTGCTCCGCCTGCGTGAACGTCGCCTGGCCGCGCGCGACCTGGTCGAACTTCGACTGATCGGGGATCAACGTGCGCTGGTACGTCGCGAGCGCAAACGCGATGCGCACCGGCGTGATCTCGGGGCTACCGAAGGCCCGCTGGAAGAGCGCCGGGTACGTCGAATCCGTCGCCAGTGCCAGCGCCACATCGGCCGGCAAGTTCGACGCGAGGCCGAGCGGCTCGACCGCCGCCAAGCGGTCGACGACGTCCTGCCAGGTCCGCCCTTCACCCGCCATCTCGATGTCCGAGAGGATCGGTCCCAGCGATTGGCTCTCGAGCCCACCGCCGCCCGGGATCACGACCGCGCCCGAGAGCGGGTCGACGAACGTCGCGTCCGCGCGGCCGTCCCAGAAGAGATCGACGAAGTACGCCGCCGGCACCGTGCTCTGCGACGTGCGCCCCGTAGCCTGCGTCCGGAAGCGGAACGTCCCGTCCGACTGGTAGTGCCCGAAGGCGCTTGCGCGGCGCACCCCGAGCGAACCGAAGAGGTCATCCGCGGTCCCGAAGACCCCGTCGGGGCCCGGGTGCTCGGGCGCATTGCCGAGCCGCGGATCACTCCCGCCCGCGCCCGGGATGTGGCAGGTCCCGCACGCGATCGTGGTGTCGCTGGAGAGCTGCTCGTCCCAGAAGAGGATCTTCCCGAGGGTCGCCTTCTGGACCGTGATCGGGTTCTGCGGCGGGACCGGGGGCGGCGGCAGGGCCTGCGGGGGCGGCGGCCCTCCGCCTGGCTGGGACAGGGCCAGGGCGGAGGTCAGCCCGAGGACGAGGGGCGCGAAGACGAGGCGGTGACGCATGCAGTGGCGTGGTTGTGGCCTTTGGGAAGCCGGGGGTCCCTAAGAACCCACTGGCCTCCCCAAGGTTCCGCGGCCCCGCCGCCGCGCTCTCATTCGATCGTCACGCGCACGAAGTCCGAGCGCGAGATACCGCCCGGCGCCGCCGCGTCGCGGACCCACCACTGCGCGTCGTAGGACAGCCCCTGCAACACCGGCGCCGTCGCGTCGAGGTCGAGCCAGGTCCCGAACCCATTGCCCGGACCCGTCCCCGCGAGCACCTGGGCCAACGGCAGCCCCGCGCGCAGGTCCGCGATCGTCGCGGTGCCCGGGATCTGCAAGAGCTGCACGCGCAGCACCGCGAACTGCCCGCCGAGCGCGCCGTGCACCCCGACGCGGAAGCCCGCGTTGCCCACGTTCGGCGGCGCGACCGCCGTGATCTCGGGCACGAAGCCGCCAGCGCCCGCGACCGCGCCGTAACCGAGCGGCAAGGGGTTCTTCAACACGCGCTCCGCGGCCAACGTCGGCCGATCGAACGGGAACTGCTCCGCCGCGACGCGCGGGTCGGTGAGCGTGTTCATGAAGTGCGTCAGGTACAGCGCCGTGTTCGACGGGATCGAGACCCCCGCCAGCAGCGGATCGCGGTTCGTCGCGAAGGGCCCGCCATCGTTGTCGTACACCGCGAGCACCTCCGCCAACGAGCCCGAGGACCCATCGTGGAAGAAGCGCTTCCGCAGGCTGATGTTGCGCAGCGTCGGCGTGCGGAACTTACCCGCGTCGTTGGGGTCCCCCGTGATCGCCATCCGGCCAGCGTCCTCGCTGATCGGCCGCAGGCCCAGGTTGTGGTAGTCGTTGTTCGCGAACAGCGGCGCCGGGTGGCACACCGAGCAGTTCGTCGCGACGCTCTCGAAGAACGCCTTGCCGACGTTCTCCAGCGTCGTGAACGTCGCATTGCCGCGCATGACCTCGTCGAACTTCGACTGGTCGGGGATCAACGTGCGCTGGTAGCTCGCGAGCGCGAACGCGATGCGGGTCGCGTCGATGGCGGGTGTCCCGAAGGCGGCTTCGAAGAGCTCCGGGTAGGTCGGATCGACGGCGAGCGCCGCCGTGACGTCGGCGGGCAGGTTCGCGGCCAAGGCCAACGGCCGCGCCCCAGCGATGCGCGCGAAGAGCTGCGGCCACGTGCGTCCCTCGTCCGCCATCTCGACGTCCGAGAAGATCGGCCCGAGCGACTGGCTCTCGAGCGCGCCACCCGAGGCGATCTGGACCTGCTGCGTGACCGGGTCCGTGAATTGCGACGACGCGCGGCCGTCCCAGAAGAGCTCGTCGAAGTACGCCGCAGCGATCATCGTGCCCGCGGTGCGCGGCGTTGCCTGCACACCGAAGCCGAAGAGCCCGTCGGCCACGTAGTGGCCGAAGGCGTTGGCCCGGCGCACACCCGGTGACGTGAAGCGGTCGTCGACGGTGCCGTAGAGCCCGTCGGGCCCGGGGTGCGGCGCCATCGTCGTGATGCGCGGATCACCGCCCCCGGCGCCCGGCTGGTGGCACGTGCCGCACGCGACGGTGCCATCGCTCGAGAGCTGCTCGTCCCAGAAGAGGATCTTCCCGAGCACCGCCTTCGCGGGCGTCAGCGGGTTCTCTGGCGGGACCGGCGGGGGGCCGAGCGGCTGCTGCGCAGCCGCAGGGACGCTCACCGCAAAGCCGGCGAGCAGGGGGAGCAACACGGTGGAGGGGGCGCGGAAAGCCATGGGAGTTCTCCAGGAAGGGACGCCCCCGCGCGGGCGGGTTCCCGCAAAGGGACGCGATTCCGGCGTCTCTAAAATCTATCCCGCGTTCCATGCGCGGTGACACCCGACCCGCGGATCTGCGTGTGCAGGTGCGGCAGCCAGCCACAGAAACCGACGGCGCTGCGCACCGCGCATGCACCGCAACAGGACAGACACACTTCCACGTCCGTCGAAGTGCGTAGCTCACGCCGACCGACGCAGGAACGGGCGCTCGACGACGGCGTACGCCGCCCCACCGAGCGCGAGCGACGCGCCGAAGTACAGCCACGCACCCCGAGCGCCCGCGGGCCCGTGCTGCGTGACGTAATCGAGCGGCAGCGCGTGCAAGAGGTACACGCTGTAACTCGCACGCCCGAGCGCCGCGAGCGGTGTCCAGCCGAAGACGCGCACGAGCAGGGGCTCAGCGCGTGCGAACACCGCCAGGACGAGGCCCACGGCGCACACGGTCAGCGTGCCGAACCAGAGGTGGAAGTGGGTGTGCGCGATCGGCCTCCCCGAGACGAGCTCAGCGAACCAGGGCGTCAGCAAACTGAACCCCGCGAGCCCCGTCCAACCGAGAACACGTATCGTCTGCCGATTCAAGCACGTACCCCGGTGAGCGACAGCGACGGCGACGCCACCCAGGAAGATCACGAGGAACGGCGCGACCTCGGGTCGGAAATCCGGCGGCCGCGCTGGATAGTCGGGCGGAAAGACGAAGCGCGCCGCGAGCGCTGCAAGGACGACGAGCGCGAGCTGCAGCCTGGGTCGCCCCACGGTCGAGAGCGCGAGCGCGAGCGGCGGCAGGACGAGGTACGACAGCAGCTCGACCGGTACAGTCCAGAGGTGCGCCTCGGCCCGCACGAACACGATGTGCTCGAGCGCCTGCTGCCGCGTCAGCCCACCGAGCGCCGTCAGCACCAGCAACGTCAATGCGTAAGCGGGCAGGATCCGCAGCGCGCGCCGCAGCGCGTAACGCCCGAGGGTCGCCGGCCGGAGCAACCCCCGCGTCCCGTGCCCGAGGAGCTGGTCCGTCAGCAGCGCGCTCGACAGCACGAAGAACAGGAAGACCCCCGTGCGGCCCACGCCGCGCAGGTCGAGCCCAGGGGCCAGGAGGAACCCGCGGTTCGCCGCGTGCGAGAGGAGCACGAGCAGCACCGCGAGGCCGCGCAAACCATCGAGCTCGGGCCGCCGTTCGGACATCGGACCGAGACGGTACCAACCCGCCGCCCGCTCGGCACGCTACCGTGCACACGCTGTGCCGCTCTCCCCCACCACCCTCGAGCGCTTCGTCGACGTCGCGCTGACCAATGTCCGCGCGGAGTACCCCTACCACGTCGTGCACTTCGCGCGCAGCGACGCGGAGATCCAGCCGCCGCGGGCGCTCTACCCGGCCTTCCACGGCAGCTACGACTGGCACTCGTGTGTGCACATGCATTGGACCCTCGCGCGGGCGCTCGCGCTGCCCGCGTCGGAGGGGTGTCACGCGCGCGCCGCGGCGCACCTCTCCGAGCGGCTGACCGCGGGGGCGCTCGCGGCAGAGCTGCGTTACTGCGAAGCCCGCCCCGCGTTCGAGCGCCCCTACGGCTGGGCGTGGCTGCTGCAGCTCGCTGCGGAATGCCGCGCGCTCGCGCGAACGTCGGCGCTGCCGGCGTCGCCGGTGCTGCACGCAGCGGCCGAGGCGCTGGCGCCGCTCGCGGCCCTCTTCCGCGGGCGCTTCATCGCTTGGCTCCCGCGGGTCGAATACCCGGTGCGCGCGGGCACCCACGGCAACAGCGCGTTCGGGCTCGTGCTCGCGGCGCGCTATGCGGCCGTCGTCGGCGACCGCGAGCTGCACGCCGCCCTCGCGGCAGCGGCCGAGCGCTGGTACGGCGCCGATCGTAGCTACCCCGCGGCGTACGAGCCGAGCGGCGACGACTTCGTGTCCGGCGGCTTGTGCGAAGCCCTCGCCATGGCGCGGCTCGTGCCCCGGGAGCGCTTCTCGGCGTGGTGGGCGACCTTCCGGCCAGACGCCGCCGGCCTCGACCGCTGGCGCACCCCCGCGGGTGTCAGCGACCCGACCGACCCGAAGACCGTGCACCTCGCTGGCCTGAACCTGTCGCGTGCGTGGTGCTGGCGCGAGCTCGCGCCGCTGCTCCCGCCCGGGGAGTCCGAGGCCGCCGTCAGCGCGGCCGAGGAGCACCTGGCGCGGTCGCTGGGCGCCGCGACCGAGGGCGACTACGTCGGCACGCACTGGCTCGCCTCGTTCGCGCTCCTCGCGACGCTCGGCGAGCGCTGACCGCGCCGTGCAGGCGGCCCGCCGCACGGGTACGATGCGCGTTCGACCGCGACCCACTGGGTCCCTGCACGCACACGCACCATGGCGCACGATTCGCCCCCGGCACCCCCGACCGCCCCGCGCAAGAACTTCCTCGAGCTCGAGATCGAGAAGGACCTCGCCCAGGGTCGCTTCGACGGGCGCGTGCGCACCCGCTTCCCCCCGGAGCCGAACGGCTACCTGCACATCGGCCACGCCAAGGCGATCTGCATCGACTTCGGCATGGCGCAGAAGTACGGCGGCACGTGCAACCTGCGCTTCGACGACACGAACCCGGTGAAAGAGGACACCGAGTACGTCGAGTCGATCATGGAGGACATCCGCTGGCTCGGCTTCGAGTGGGACGCGCTCTTCTACGCCTCGGACTACTTCGAGCAGCTCTACGGCATGGCGGAGCAGCTCGTGCGGAAGGGCCTCGCGTACGTCGACGACCAGACCCCGGACGAGGTGCGCCGCAACCGCGGCACCGTGACGGAGCCCGGGACCGACAGCCCGTTCCGGGGCCGCAGCCCGGAGGAGAACCTGGACCTCCTGCGCCGCATGCGCGCCGGTGAGTTCCCCGACGGCGCGCGCATCCTGCGCGCGAAGATCGACATGGCGCACCCGAACCTGAACATGCGCGACCCCGCGATGTACAGGATCATGCACGCGCACCACCACCGGACGGGCGACGCCTGGTGCATCTACCCGATGTACGACTTCGCCCACGGGCAGTCGGACGCGCTCGAAGAGATCACGCACTCGCTGTGCAGCCTCGAGTTCGAGAACCACCGGCCGCTCTACGAGTGGTTCACCGCCAATATCGACGGCATCCCGGAGCCGCGCCAGATCGAATTCGCGCGCCTGCAGCTCACGTACACCCTGACGAGCAAGCGCAAGCTGCTGGCGCTCGTCGAAGACGGCCATGTGACGGGCTGGGACGACCCGCGGATGCCGACGCTGCGCGGGATGCGCCGCCGTGGGTATCCGCCCGCCGCGATCCGCGACATGTGCGAGTTCGTCGGCGTGACGAAGTACAACTCGGTGCACGACTTCCATGTGCTCGAGAACGCCGTACGCGACCACCTGAACCGCAGCGCGCAGCGGCGCATGGCGGTGCTGGACCCGCTGAAGCTCGTGATCTCGAACCTGGCGCCGGGCGAAGCGCTCGCGTGCCAAGCAGTGAACAACCCCGAGGACCCGGCCTCCGGCACGCGCACGGTGCACCTCACGCGCGAGGTCTGGATCGAGCGCGAGGACTTCATGGAGGAGGCGCCGAAGAAGTTCTTCCGCCTCACGCTGGGCGGCGAAGTGCGCCTGCGTTACGGCTACGTGGTGCGCTGCGACTCCGTCGTCAAGGACGCCGCGGGGCACATCACCGAGGTGCACTGCACGTACTTGCCCGAGACCGCGGCAGGCCAGCCGCCGAGCGATGGGCGCAAGGTCAAAGGCATCATCCACTGGGTCTCCGCCCGCGATGCGTTCGAGTCCGACGTGCGGATCCTCGATCACCTCTTCCGCGCGCCCGAGCCGTGGGATGTGCCGGAGGGCCAGACCTTCACGGACCTCTTGAACCCCGAATCGCTCGTCGTGCGGCGCGGGTGCCAGCTCGAGCCGAGCCTGCGCGAGGCCGCGCCGGGGGAGTGTTTCCAGTTCGAGCGCCTCGGTTACTTCTGCGCGGATTCGCGCGACTCCCGCCCGGGTGCGCCGGTGTTCCACCGCACCGTCGCGCTGCGCGACACGTGGGCGAAGATCGAGCAGAAGGTTTGATCCAGGGTGCGCGCCGGACGAAAGAGACGCCAGGAGACCAGCATGCGCACACGCCCCCTCGCCCACGTGTCTCGCTCGCTCGGCGCGCTCTTGCCCGTCCTCGCGCTCGCCGCGTGCGGCAGTGACGCCCCGGCCCCCGCCGCGCCGCCGCCGGTGACGGCCCCGGCGCGCGCGGGCATCGCGTTCACGGAGCCCCGCGTCGCGGTGACCCGCGACGGCCTCTACCGCGTGAGCTGGGCGCCGATCGGCGGCTTCGTGCCCGTCAACGAGCACTTCGAGCTCGAGGTCTCGGTCACGAAGAACGACGCGGCGCGCACGCCTGTCGACAGCGGCGCCGTGGTCGTCGATTGCCAGATGCCGGACCACGGCCACGGGATGCTGCGCGAGCCGCGCTCCGAGGCGCTCGGCGGCGGCAAACACAAGGTGCGCGGCTTGCTGCTGCACATGGGCGGACACTGGACCGTGGCGCTGTCGGTGCTCGTCGACGGTGTCGCATCGACGGCCGACGACAGCATCGACCTGTGATGCGGCAAAGGCTCGAAGCACGCGGCGCCGCACTGCTGCTCGCGCTCGCAGGTTGGACGCTCGCGAGCTGCTCCCCCGGGGAATCGGCCGAGGCGCTGCGCCTCCGGGCCGCTGCGGCGGGGCCCTTCGTCCCGGCTGGTTTCACCGAGGCCGAGGTCCGGGCGCTGCTGACCTATTCGCCGCTGCCGCCGGCGCCGCCGGATCCGACGAATCGCTTCGCGGACGACGCCGATGCAGCGCTGCTCGGCCAGCACCTCTTCTTCGATCGGCGCCTTTCGAAGAACGGTACGACGGCCTGCGCGACGTGCCACGAGCCGCGCGACAGCTTCGTCGACCTCGAGCCCCTCGCCAAAGGGGTGCTGCCCCTCGACCGCCACACGCCCGCGCTGTGGAACGTCGCGCACCAGCGCTGGTTCTTCTGGGACGGCCGCGCGGACAGCCTGTGGGCCCAGGCCCTCGTGCCGCTCGAGAGTCCCCTCGAACACGCGTCCGCGCGCAGCGAGGTCGTGCGCGTCGTCCACGGTGACGCCGTCCTGCGCGCGCTTTACGAGCGTGTGTTCGGGCCGCTGCCGGACATGGACGACAAGCGCCGCTTTCCGGCGTGGGCGCGGCCGGTGCCGAAGGACGACCACGCGCACGTGCTGGCGGAGCGCCACGCGACGGAAACGGCGGCGTCGGGCGGCGGAGCGGCACGCGGGCATGTCCACCGCGGCTCGGACGGCGCCGTCGGCAGCGATTGGGTGCACCCGCACCAACGCGCGTGGGACTGGATGCACCCGCTCGATCAGCAGGCGCTGACCCGGGCGTTCGTGAACTGCGGCAAGGCGCTCGCTGCGTACCAGCGCAAGCTCACGTCGCGGCGCGCGCCCTTCGACGTCTTCATCGAGGGCCTGCGCGAGCACGACCCCGCGAAGCTCGCCGCGCTCGACGCCCGCGCGCAGCGCGGCCTACGGCTGTTCCTCGGCAAAGCGAACTGCGCCAACTGCCACCATGGCCCGCTGCTGTCCGACCTCGAGTTCCACGACACCCGCGCGCCGGGTGAGCCGCTGACCGACCCCGGCCGCGCCCGCGGCGTCGACGCGCTGCGCAGCGCGGAGTTCGCGGTGACGAGCCGCTGGTCGGACGACCCCGACGGGCCGGCGCGCGACAAGCTCGACTACCTGCCGACGCACCTGCACGCGGGGCGCGAGTTCAAGACGCCGTCCCTGCGCAACGTCGCGCTGACGCCGCCGTACATGCACAACGGGGCGCTGCCGACGCTGGAAGCGGTGATCGACTTCTATGCGGACCGGGTGAACCTCGCCCCCGAGACCGGCGGCAGCGAGAAGATCCTGGCCAAGCCGCTCGACCTCTCCGCCGAGGAGCGCGCCGACCTCGTGGCGTTCCTGCACGCCCTGACCGACGACTCGCTGCCCGCGGCGCTGCGGGCGAAGCCGGCCGCGGATTGAGCGCCGCGATCGGGCGGCGGCGCTACGATCCTGGCATGACGCCGCTCTTCGCGCTCCTGGCCCTGTCCCTCCCGATCCCGGCCGATTGGCTCCGCTGGCGCGGGCCCGAGCAGAACGGCGCGTCCAGCGCGAGCGGGCTGCCGACGACGTGGAGCGCGACGGACAACGTCGTGTGGAAGGCGCCGCTGCCTTCGTGGAGCGGCGCGACGCCGATCATCGTCGGCGAGCGCATCTTCCTGCTGAGCCCGTCGCCCTCACCGGAGGCGCCCGCGGAGCCAGCGACAGAAGCCCAACCGGGAGAGGGCCGCGGGCGCCGCCGCGGACAAGGCGGCGGACGGCACCCGGGCGGCGACGACATGCTGCTCCTGTGCCTGCGCGCGGCAGACGGCAAGGAAGAGTGGCGCGCGAAGCTCGACTCCGGCAACCACCTGCACCGCAAGGGCAACCACGCGTCACCTTCGCCCGTCAGCGACGGCGCGCGGGTCTACACGGTCACCGGCAATGGCACAGTGAGCGCGCACTCGCTCGCGGGTGAGCGCGTCTGGAGCACGAACCTGCAGGAGGCGTACGGCAGCTTCGGCTTGATGTGGGGCTACGCCTCGTCGCCGGTCCTGCACGACGGCAAGCTCTTCGTGCAGGTGCTGCACGGGAACAACACGGACGACCCTTCGTACCTCGTGGCCTTCGATGCGGACAAGGGCGCGGTGCTGTGGCGCGTCGAGCGCGAGACGGACGCGCCGCGTGAATCGCCCGATGCCTACACGACGCCGCTCGTGCTCGTGCACGGCGAGCGCGCGGCGCTCGTCGTCACCGGCGGCGACTACGTCACCGGCCATGACGTCGCGACGGGCGCCGAGCTGTGGCGCCTCGGCGGGCTCAATCCGCAGAAGGCGGGCAACTACCGCATCGTCGCATCGTCGCTGGCGGTAGGCGACCTCTTGATTGCGCCGACCCGTGTTCGGCCCCTCACTGCGTTCCGCCTCGGCGCCGACGGGATGCCCACCGAAGCGCCGGTGGCGTGGCGCTGGGACGAGCGCGGCGCCCCCGACGTCCCTTCGCCGACGAGCGACGGGAAGCACCTCTTCATGGTCGACGACGGGGGCCTCGTGACGTGCATCGACGTGCAGACGGGCGCGGCCCTATGGGGCCCCGAGCGCACGGTCGAAGGCACGGTCTCGGCGTCGCCGACGTTGGCCGACGGCAAGCTCTACGTGACGAACGAAGAGGGCATCACCGTGGTCCTGCGCGCGGGCCCGAAGTTCGAGCAGCTCGCGGTGAACGCGCTCGACGGCAGCTACACGCTGTCGACGCCGGTCGCTCACGCAGGCCGCCTCTACGTGCGCACGGGAGAGCACCTCTTCTGTCTCGCAGCGGCGCCCGCTAAGGGCGACTGACCGCGCGCGCGACGCGGAACCCGACGTGGCCGCCGACGAAGTCGCGCTCGACGGCATAACGGGCCGAAGCCCGAGCACGTTTGGGCGGGTCGTACCACGAGCCGCCGCGCAGCACCGCCTTCGGCGCCGTCGCGACGTGGGTGCGGACGTCGAGCTCTCGCCCTGCGGTGCGCTCGTACTCGTCGGCCATGTAGCCGCTCTTCGTCCACTCCCAGACGTTGCCGAGCAGGTCGGAGAACCCGAGCGCGTTGGCCGCACGCGTGCCGCAGGTCTGTGGTCTGCCGCCGCTGTTGCCCCGGTGCCACGCGACGTCGTCGAGCTCGCCGTGGCGCGGGCGCGGGTCGTCGGCGCGGCACGCGAGCTCCCATTGGGACTCCGTCGGGAGCTCCAGGCCCGTCGCCGCGAGAAACGCGTGGACACGGAAGAGCGCGACGTTCTCGACGGGGCGCAGCGCGGCTTCGGCGGAGTCGTCGAAGAAGCTCGGCGTGTCGCCGAGCACCTTGGCCCACTCGGCTTGGGTGACCTCGTAACGGCCGAGGTAATACGGCTCGATCGCAGTGACCGTGTGCGCAGGGCGCTCGTCCACCGCGGCCTCGGGGTCGTCGTCGGATGCGCCGCGCTGGCCCGCAGAGGGCGGCACGAGCAGCAGTTCGATGCCGCTGACGCGATCGCGCACGCGCCACGGGAGCCCGGTCGCCAGGATGCGTGCGCGCCACGTGGGGTCGGTGATGACCGCGGGATCGGGCTCGCTCTCCAGGACCTCGGCCCACGCGAGCGCGTCGGACGTGGGCGCCGCCTCCGTCGCGCTCGGCGGGGCCGCACCGCCGCACGCCGCGAGCGCGGAGCACGACAGGAGCAGAAATAGAGCCGCGCGGTTCAACGTCCCTTCCACTGCGGCGCCCGCTTCTCGACGAACGCCCGCGGCCCCTCGACGAAGTCCTCGCTGCGCACCATCCGCTCGAGGGCGGGGTAACGCGCGTGCATCGCGTCCTGCACGGTGCCGAAGCGCATGCCCTCGATCGCGCACTCCTTGGTCGCGAGGATCGAGAGCGGCGCGCACGCGGCGATCTCGGCCGCCCAGCGGCGCGCTGCGTTCATGAGTTCGGCGCCGGGCACGACCTCGTTCACAAAACCGAAGGTGAGGCCCTCCGCAGCCGAGACGCGCCGGCCGGTGAGCAACATGCCCATCGCGTGTTTCAGCGGGACTTGGCGCGAGAGCCGGTGGATGCCGCCCGCGACGGCGGCCAGGCCGATGCGCGGCTCGGGTAGGGAGAACGTGGCGTGCTCGGCGGCGATGACGATGTCGCAGGCGAGCGCGATCTCGAAGCCGCCGCCCGCGGCGAGGCCGTTCACGGCCGCGATGATCGGCTTCGCGCCGCCGTACCGGGCGGTCAACCCCGCGAAGCCCGTCAGGGGTGCGTCGGGGAGCCGGTCCGACGAAGCCTGGGACTTGAGGTCGAGGCCCGCGCAGAACGCGCGCTCGCCCCGCCCCGTGACGATGGCCACGCGGTGCTCCTCGTCCTGCTCGAAGGCGTCGAAGACCTCGGCGAGCTCGAAGCTGGCGGCTGGGTGGAGGGCGTTCAGGACATCGGGGCGGTCGATCGTGACGACGAGGACGTGGCCCTCGCTGGAGACGTGACAAGACTGGGGCATCGACCCCGAGCATAGCCCGGTTTCTCCGCATTCCCCGGATCTCTGCCCCGCGGCAAGCCGCTCCGTGGTACACCTTCCCCAGGCCGCGGCGCCCGCCCCCCCCTGGGTCGGACGGACGCGGCATCCCGGGGCGCTGAAACGCCCGCCTTCACGAAGTCCGACCTGCCCGCCCCTCCCTCGCGTCGTCGCGTCGATCGGTCAGCCAGGAAGTTTTTCGTCAGGAAGCCAGAAGACGCCGGCAGAACCGGCGAGACGGACCGACAGACCGATGACAGCACGACTCTACGTAGGCAACCTGTCCTACGAAACCGACGAACAATCCCTGCGCGATGCCTTCGGCGCCGATGGCCGCACCGTCCGCGACGTCCACGTGATGATGGACCGTGAGACGGGCCGCCCGCGCGGCTTCGCGTTCGTCGAGATGGCCAACGCTCACGACGCCCAGGCGGCGATCCGTGCGCTCGATGGGCAGGAGCTGGACGGCCGTCCGCTCCGCGTGAACGAGGCGCAAGAGCGCCCGGCCGGTGGCGGCGGTGGCGGCGCGCGCCGTGGCGGCGGTGGCCGTCGCGGTGGCGGCGGCCGTGGCGGCTTCGGCGGCGGCGGTGGTGGCGGTGGCTACGGCGGCGGCGGCGGCGGCCGTGGCGGCTACGGTGGCGGTGGCGGCGGTGGCCGCGGCGGCTACGACGGCGGCGGCGACCGCTGGTGATCCCAAGGCGCCAGCGCGTGGAGCCCCCCGGGGTGACAACCCCGGGGGGCTCCACGCATTTTGGCCCAACCCCCTACTCACGAGGATCACCCATGAGCCGCATCTATCTGGGCAACCTGCCCATGACCGCCGACGAGGCCGCAGTGACGGCGTTCCTCGCCGAGCACGGCAAGCGTCCGACCAAGGTCGACCTGAAGAAGAAAGCCGCGACGGGCAAGTCGCGCGGGTTCGCGTTCGTCGACTTCGCGAGCGATGACGAAGCCAGCGCTGCGATCGCCACCCTCAACGGCTGCGAGTTCGCCGGGCGCCCGGTGAAGGCCTCGGACGCCAAAGTCCAGACCTTCGCCTCGCGGGACGACGATGACATGCCGATGGAGCGTCGCGGTGGCAATCGCCGCGGCGGCAGCCGTCGCGGGCGCTGACGCGCAGGGTGCTGCGACGCGTCGAGCGTCGAATGAACGGTGCCCGGTACGAACTGACGGCG
>CAYOBN010000115.1:0-13561 GCA_964402175.1 uncultured Planctomycetaceae bacterium
CCCACACTACACCCCCCCTGGTTCTCTTTGGGGGGGGGGGGGGGGGCGCCGCCCGTGCCACCCGCGCGCGCGACCTCGCCGCCAAGTCGTACCTGGTACCGTTCGTTCGTCACCCCAGCCCCAATGCGGGCTCACGACAGCAAGAACTGCAAATCCTCAGGCCCAAGCTCCGACAGCGCCGACGTCGCCCCGCCCAACACCGCCGCCGCCAAGTCCCGCTTCGTCTCCTGCAGCTCCAGCACCCGCTCCTCGATCGTCCCGCGCGCGACGACCCGGTACACGTGCACCGGCCGCTCCCGCCCGATGCGGTGAGCCCGGTCGATCGCCTGCGCCTCCGCGGCGGGGTTCCACCACGGGTCCAACAACAGCACGTAGTCCGCCGCCGTCAAGTTGAGCCCGCTGCCCCCCGCCTTCAGACTGACGAGGAACAGCGGCGTCGTCTTGTCCTCCTGGAACTCGCGCACCGCGGCCTCGCGGTCGCGCGTCTGCCCGTCGAGGTACGCATAACGCCAGCCCCGCGCCTCGATCGCCTCCTTGACGATCGCCAGGAACGACGTGAACTGCGAGAAGACGAGCGCTTTGTGCCCGCCCTCGACGACGTCCTCGAGCAGATCCAACACGGTGTCGAGCTTCGCCGAGGTCTCCTGCGTGCGCGCCTTGTCGATGAGGCCCGGGTGGCACGCGAGCTGGCGCAGTCGCAGGAGACCTTGGATGACCTGCACCCCCATCTTCGTCTCGCCCGCGAGCGCGGTGCGGAAGTACTCGCGCAGGTCCTTGTATTCCTTCGCGTGCCCTTCGAGCAGCTCGCACTCGATCGTCTGCTCGGTGCGCGGCGGCAGCTCCTGCGCGACCTCCGCTTTCGTGCGGCGCAAGAAGAACGGCCGGAGCGCACGCGCGAGCAGCACGCGCTGCTCTTCGTCGAGGTCGCGCAGCGCCCGCGCGCGGCCGAGCTTGCGAAACGCGCTCGATGCGTGGGCGAAGCCGGGGTTCAAGAACTCCATCATCGACCAGAGCTCGCCGAGGTGGTTCTCGATCGGCGTGCCCGTCAGCACGATGCGTTGTTTCGCGCGCAGGAGCCGCGCCGCCTTCGAGGTCTGACTGGCGCGGTTCTTGATCGCCTGACCTTCGTCGAGCACGACGACGTCGAACTCGCGGTCCATCAACAGCGGCGCATCGCGGCGCAGCGTGCCGTAGGTCGTGACGATGACGTCGTAGCCGTCTTTGGGCAGGAGGCCGCGATCGCCGCCCGTGTGGTCCGCGACGACGAGCTCCGGACAGAAGCGCCGCGCCTCCGCCAGCCAGTTGAAGACGAGCGAGCGCGGCGCGACGACGAGCGAAGGCGCTTTGCTGCCGCGGCGCCGCACGAGGTGCGCCAGCACCTGGATCGTCTTACCGAGGCCCATCTCGTCCGCGAGACAGCCGCCCAGGCCCAGCCGATCGAGCAGGTCGAGCCAACCGAGGCCCTCGCGTTGGTACGCGCGCAGCTCGCCTTTGAAGCCCTCCGGCTCGGCGATCGGCTCGGGCGTCTGCATCCGCGCGACCTCTTCGCGCAGCTTCACGAAGGGCGCGTCGAGCTCGACCTCGCGCCCCTCGAGCAACGCCGACAGCAACCAACCCGTGGAGCGATCGAAGCGCACGACGTCGCCTTCGACCCGCCCGAGCATCGCGCCGCGCCACCCTTCGACCCAATCGCGCGGCAGAAGCCCGCGCGAACCATCACCGAGCGCGACGAAACGCGAGCCCGACTCCAGCGCCTGCAACAACGCCGGTAGCGGCACCTCTTGTTCACCGAAGCGCACCCCGGCCGACAGGTCGAACCAGTCGATGCCCGAGCGCACGGAGACCGTGGTGCCCGAGGACGTGCGCACGGTGCGGCCTTCGACCTCGACGGACCAACCGAGGTCGAGCAGACGCTCGGCGGCTTCCTCGAAGCCGACGCGCGGCACCGACGCATCGTGCTCCCCTTCGGTGTCCGACGTCGTGCGCGCGCCGCCGGCGGCGATGAACTCGTCGATCCGAGCGCGCTCCGCGCGCGCGTTGCGGCGCAGCAGCTCGCCCTTCGGCGCGACGACAAACGGCTCGCGCGACGTGCTGCGCACCAACCCGCGACCGTAGTCGAACAAGAGCGTCGCCTCGAGGCGGCTCGGGTTCTTGCGGTGCTCGGGGCGTTCGACGCGCAGCACGGGCGTCGGCGGCAGCGCTTGGCCCGAGGCATCGGCGTCGGTCGGCGCCGTCGCACGCCGCGCAAGCTCGAGCACCGCGCGCGGCGCATCGGCGGCCGGCACTTCGAGCGCGCCGCGGCGCAGGACATCGCGCAAGAGGCCCACGGCTTCGCGCGGCGCGAGACACGTGAGCTCGCGCTCGACGACGACGAGGCCAGCAGCCAGCGCCAACTTCACGGCGTGCAGCCCGAGCGCGCGCTCGCCGCGCACGAGCTCGTGTTCGAAGCGCACACGGCCATCCCGCGGCGGCGCGGGCGTCGAGCGCAGGGACCACGGCTGCTCCAGGCAATCTTCGATCGGCGCCGGGTCGAAGTCCGTCGCGGTCGAGAGGTGCAACCGCCCCGTGCGCACCGCGCGACCGAGCACGAGCTCGGCGTTGTGCGCGTCGATCTTCCAGGCGCCGTCGGAGCTGCGCGCGGTGCGCCAATCGACGCCGAAGCTCGGCTCGAGGCCGGGCAGCACCGCGAGCAGCAGCCGGTCGTCGTCGTCGAGCGCGCCCGCCCCGAGGGCGTAGGCCTCGCGCACGCGGATCGGGCGCGGGCGCCCCCATTCACCGCTCGCGACGCGGCGCTGCGCGAGGACGGCGATGTCGACCCGCGTCGGCAACGCGCCGCCGTCGATGCGCACGAGGTACACGAGCCGCTGCGCTTCGGCCGGCACCTCACCCCAGACATCGAACGTCGGCGGCGGCGCGTCCGCGGCGGCCTCTTCGAGGCGCTCCAACCAAGCCGGAGTCGCGGGCGCCGGCGGCTCGTCCTCGACGTCCGCGGTGGCACAACGCAGCGTCGCGAGCACGTGCTCACACGCCATGTCGCGCGCAAAACGCGGGCACGAACACGACCAGTCGCCGCCCGCTGGCCCGACGCGCACGCGGTGGGCCCCGCCGGCGCGCACCTTGGCCTCGGTCAGGTCCTCGGTGTTGAGCCCGAGCTCGACCGCCTCCTCGATCGTGGTATCGATCGGCTGGCGCGCGACGGTGCGTCCGAGCAAGTTGAGCACACGCGTCTCCTGATCGCGGAGGAACGTGACACGGCGGGCGCTCAGCGGCATCCCCGTATTGCGACGCACCCGGGCCTCGCCGTCAAGCGCGATCTCGCCAGGTACGAGAGCGCGAGCGGTCCGCCGAAGCGGGCCGCCCGCGCGTCGCGCGCCCCCTCTCACCAGGAAGACGCGCGTGGTCCGGAAGGGCGCCCCCGCGGGGGGGCCCAGCGGGGTCAGAAGCCCCAGACCGCCGAGAAGGTCCAGCGGTAGCCGAAGAGGTCGACGTTGTCGGTCAGCGGCGACTCGTAGGCGAGGCGCAGCCCGACGCCGTCGATCACGCGCAGCTCACCGCCGACCGCCGCAGTGATGACGTCCTCGCCGTCCCCGCCGCCCAGGTTCGCGACGTCCACGCCGTTGAAGGGCAGGGGCGTATTGTCGCCCTCGCTGAGGGTCGAGTAGCCGTTGACCTCGACCACCGGGCTGAAGGTCTCGTTGAGGTAGTAGTCCGCGTGCAGGTGCCACGACAGGCGGTCGCTGTCCCCGAGGGCGTCCTCGCTGCCGACGCCGAACGTGAAGTTGACGTTGGCGCCGAAGTGCCAGCGGTCCATGCCGTTGTTGTAGGAGAGCCAGAGGCGGACCTCGTCGTCGTCCTGCAGGACCTCTTCGTCGCCGATGCCGAGCTCGTAGCCGATGCCGGCGGCGGCGTGCATGTCGTTCTCCCAGTCCTGCAGGAACGCCCACTTGAGGCCCGCGGCGAGGTCGTTCATGCCCGACTCGTCGATCGGACCGCTGAAGTCGACGAAGCCGTCTTTGTAGGCGACCAGTTGCAGGCTCTCGGTCAGCGCAGCGCGGATCTGCAGCGCGTACACCGAGGCGTCGCCGTCCGGCAGCGTGCTGCCGAACTGGTGGTTCACGTACCAGAAGCGCAGGTCGCTCGTGACGAAGGCGTCTTCGTTGTAGTAGGGCGCGGTCAGCGGGTGCACGGCGACGCGCTCGGCCGGCAGCGCCAGGCCAGCGGCGTTCGGCTCACCGAAGAGGACCGTCTGGGCGTGCTGTGCGGCCGCCGTCGGCGCGAGGAGCGCGGCGAGGGCGAGGCCGGGGCGGAGGAGGCGCGCTGCGCCGGGCTTGGGGGAGGCTCCGCGGTGCGTCATGGGAGGCAGTGGGGGTCGTGGGATCACGGGGGCGTCGGAGCGAAGTGCCCGGCGCGAGGGACGGGACACTACGGACTTGTCGATCCTTTTGGAATGTGGCATGCCGACACGCGCCCAAGTGCGGAGCGGGCCCTGCGCACACGGGCGGGGCCGGCCTCCGCCCCTGTGCGTAGCGGAAGGGACTCCCCCACAGTTCCGCCGGGGCTGCGTACCCTCGGGCGATGGATCCCCGGCCTGCCTCGCTCGCACCGACCGACCGCGCTCGAACTGCGGCCTTCGCGCTGGCGCTCCTCGCCTGCGCGGCCGCCGGGCCGCCCGCCGCGGCCGCCCCGAGCCGCCCGCCCGCAGCCCAGATCGACGAGCCTGCTGCGCTCGACCGGCTGCGGCTCTACCTCGACCGCAACCCGTTCCACGGGCGCTCGCTCGACGACCTCGCGGCGGCTGTCGGCCTCGCCGCGCTGACCGAGGACTACGCGGCGCGCGCCGCAGCCGAACCGCTCGCGCGCGCCCCCCGCATCGTGCTCGCGCGGCTCGCGGCGCGGAGCCAACAACTCGAGCGCGCGAAGGGGCTCTTGGCGGAGCTCGCAGGCAGCTCCCAGTCGCCGCGCGAAGCGCTCGAGCTCGGCCGACTCGGCGCGGCGCTCGACCTCGACGCGGGCGCTGCGCAAGCGGCGGTCGCAGCGCTGACGGACCTTGCGGCTCGCGCTCGGTCCGTCGATGTGGAACTCTGCGAGGCGCTCCTCGAAGAGCTCGCCGAAGCCGCCGAGGTCGCTGGCGACGCCGCGGCTCTCGAGCGAGCGCTCACCGAGCTGGGCGCGGTGCTGGGCGCGGACCCTGCGGGCCTCATCGCGCTCGGGCGGCGCTGCGCGGAGTACGACCTTCTCGACCGCGCGGAAGACGCGCTGCGCGGCGCGGTGCAAGCGAGCGGAGACGACTACCCGCGCCGGTGCAGCGCCCTCGCGGCGCTCGGTGCGGTGCTCGAACAACGGCAGTCCGGCGAGGCCGCGCTCAGCGCGTACGACGAGGCGCTCGGGCTGCTCGCCGCGGGGCACTGGCTGCGCAAGGACCTGCTCGAGCGCATCGTCGACCTGCGCAGCGGCGCAGGCACATTGGACGCTTGGTTCAGCGAGCGCCGCGCGGCGCCGGGCGCAGACAGCGACGCGATCGAATTGGATCAAGTCGCCGCGCTCCAGCGTGTGGGCCGCAGCGACGAAGCCGTCGAGCGGCTCGTCGCGCTCGCCGCGCGCCGCCCGAACGACCGTGCGCTCGCCGATCAGGTCGTCGAGCTCGCGCGCGCCGCTGGCCGGATGGAGCGCGTGGTGCCGTTGCTCGAAGCTCGCCTGCAACACGCAGAAGCGAGCGGCCCGAGCGCGACCGCACGCGCCGCGCTCGACCTGGCCGACGCGCTCGCAGCCGCAGAGCTCGCGGCCGGCGCACACCGCGCGCTCGACCGCGCCGAGCAGACGGCGGAGGGAGCCGATGATCTGGGCCTCCTGTTGACGGTCGCACACCGGAGGGCCGCGCTCGGTGATCGCGCGCGAGCCCGCGCGACCCTCGAGCGCGCTGCGGAGCTCGCGCCGACGGACACACAGGCGCTCTTGGAACTCGCCCTGCACGCCGAACGCGACGGAGACCCGAGCGCACAGAGGAGCGCCCTCAACCGCGCGGAGCAGCGCGCGCGCGGCGAGGACCGCATCGCGGTCGCGGACGCGTGGCGGCGCGCGGGTGAACACGACGCAGCCGAGGCTGCGCTCGTCGCAGCCCTGGCGGACCCCGCGGCCCGCGCTGCAGCTCTAGCGGCCCTCGTCGATCAGCACACGGAGGCCGCCGCAGCAACGACCTCGCCGAGCGAGGCCGAAGCCGAGCGCCGCCGCGCGCGCACGTTGGCCGCGACTTGGGCCAGCGAAGCGCGCGGCGTCGCGCGCGACGGGGCCCTGGACGCGCTCCTCGCGACCTTCGCCGCGCGCGCCGAACGCCTCGCGCTGGCAGAGGCCCTCGCGCAAGAGGCGAGCGAGCCCGGCGGCCCGTACGCGGAGCTCCGCGCAGCGCTGGGTCCCGTCGCGCTCGCGCTGCTCGAAGCACGCGTCGCGACGGGCCTCGAGCGTCACTCCGCGGCTGCCGCTGCGTTCGCGCGCGCGTCCGCTGCCGAACCCGATGACCTGGCGCTGCGCCGCGCACACATCCGCGCGCTCGGCCGCGCAGGCGACACGACCGCCGCCCTCGCTGCGATCGAAGCGCTGCTGTCCCGCGCGCCCGAACAGCGCAGCGAGCTCCTGCTGGAGCGCGCGCGCCTCGAAGTCGAACAGCGCCAGTTCAGCGCCGCGCGCGCGACGCTGGCCGAGGTCTCCGCCCTCGCGCGTCGCTCCGCCGAGACGCTGCGCGAGGTCGCGGGGCGCTTGCACCTCATCGGGGATGCCGCTGGCGCGGTGTTGGCCCTGCAGCGCTGCTTGCGCCTCGAACCAGGCGATCTGCGCACCGCGCGCCTGCTCGCGCAGTTCGAGCGCGAGCTCGGTCGGAACGCGGACGCGGTTCGACGCCTGATGTCGATCTGGTCGGCGAAGACAGACGCCGCCGAGCGCGTGAGCATCCTGCGCGACCTGGAGCAGACCCTCGGCGTTGGGGAGCTGCGGGATCGATTCCTCGCGGAGCTCGTCGAGCGGGTGCAGCGCAACGTCTACGACCGCGCTGCGCTCGAGCTCGCGCTGGCCCTCTTGCCCCGCGCTCGGCGCTTCGACGCCATCGAGACCCTCGCAGAGCGTTTGTTGGAGCGCGCGCCAGAAGACGCACGCGGACTCGCTGCCCGCTCGATCGCTCGCACGGCGCAGGGCCGACAGGCCGAAGCGTTGGCCGATGTCGGGACGCGGCTCGCGCGGAAGGAAGCGCCGCTGGCGGTCTTCGCCAGCCTCGGTGATGCCCAGCGCGCGGGCAACGACGAAGCGCTCTGCAGCGAGCTCGGCGCGCTGGCCGCGCGGCACCTCGACGACGACCAGCTCGCGCAGGCCGCGCGCGAGATCGATCGCCCTGGTTACGAGGGCCTCACCGTCGCGTTCCTGCGCGGCGCGTTGCCCGCGGACCAGCCGCTCGGAGACAACTGCCTGACGCTGCTCGACACGCTGCACAACCACCTCGGCCCGCCAGACTTCGCGCTGCGGGTCCTGACGTCGCTGGAGGCGCGCGACGGCGCGACGGTCGTCCGCGCGCACCGCATCGGCAAGCTCTGCCACGCGCTGGGCGATCGCGCGGGCTGCTTGGCGCGCGGCCGACAACTCCTGGAGCTCGGCGCGCCGCGGCGCATGGTCGAGGGCTTCTATACGAGCGCGGGCCTCGGCGCAGAGTGGCTCGAAGACGGCGCCGAGCGCTGACCCGGGCGGAGGGCGGCGCGAACTTCGGGCTCCCTCACCGGTCCGAGCGCTGTCCCCGCATACACTCGCGCGATACCCATGCCGCACGACCCCCGAATCCGGCGCAGCGCGCGGGCGCTGGTGTGGTTCAGCCTGGCGCTGGCCGTCGGCTGTGGGCGCGGCCCGCAGAGCGAGCCCGAGAGTGAGCCGCAGGGCGCCGCGACGCCAAAGGATGCGCCGTACGTCGTCGTGCTCGGCGTCGCACAGGACGGCGGTTATCCGCAGATCGCGTGCACGGAGCCTTTGTGCGCAGCCGCGCGCCGCGACCCGACCCGCGCGCGTTACGTCGCCAGCTTGTTGCTCGTCGATCCGCGCGACGGGCGCCGCTGGCTCTTCGATGCGACGCCGGACCTCGCGCGGCAGGTCGAGCTCGCAGCGCCGCACGGCGGCAGAGCGCGCGCCTCCGAGCGCGCGCGGCCGCCGCTCTTCGACGGCGTGTTCCTGACCCACGCCCACGCGGGCCATTACCTCGGCCTGTGGCAGCTCGGCCGCGAAGCCTACGGCAGCGCGCCCACCGCAGTGCACGCGACGCCGCGCACCTGCCGCTTCCTGCGCGAGAACGGCCCGTGGAGCCTGCTCGTCGACGCCGGTCACATCACACCCGAGGAGCTCGCGCCCGGCGCGCGCCTGCAGTTGGCGCCGGACCTCGCGGTGACGGCCATCGAGGTCCCCCACCGCGCCGAGTTCACCGACACCGTCGCGTTCCTCATCGAAGGCCCCGAGCGCACGGCGCTCTTCCTGCCGGACATCGACAAGTGGGAGCGCTGGGAGCGGCCGATCGAAGGTGTCCTCACCGCCGTCGACCTCGCGTACCTCGACGGGACCTTCTTCGACGGCGACGAGCTGCCGGGCCGCGACATGGCGGAGATCCCGCACCCCTTCGTGGTCGAGTCACTCGCGCGGCTCTCCAGCCTGGCGCCCGAAGAGCGCGCGAAGGTGCGTTTCCTGCACCTGAACCACTCGAACCCGCTGCTGGACCCCGCGAGCGCAGCCAGCGCCCGCGTGCGCGCGGCGGGCCTCACGGTCGCGGCGCAGGGCGAAGTGCAGAGGCTCTGACCCGAGCCATCAGATCCATGCCGCGAATCGGGAGCGACGCCACACTGTGCGCTCGACGTGGCCGTGTACCACCGCTTGTAGGTCGACCGTCCCGCGCGCGCACACGAGCCCTATGAACGCCTGCGTGCCGACGATTGCCGTGCACAGGAGTGCACCGGGGCCCCCGCTGCGAGGCGGCGTCACAACGACGCCGATCGAGTCTTCTTCGCGGCGGCGACGTGCGTCGCTCGCGTGGATACCGTCTCGGGGTTCGCACTCGATCCCCTGGGCAACGCCCATGGAGTTCCGTTCCGAGCACTCATCGCAAGGGGGCGGAGTCGGCTCGGTTCGGAGTGCTGTATGGGCCGCGATGCACGAGCCCCCGGATGTATCCACGCCGTGGCCAAAGACGACCCCAGTGGCGTCCAGGGCGCAGGTTCCGTAGCGCGGGTGGTGACAGGGGCGGGTGTGTGGGGTTGTGCTCTGCTGAGCCACGCACCCCCGAACCAAGGGCCTATAAACCGATCGCAACCGTCGCCGTCGTCCTCCTCGCGGCGCTGTTGCTCTGCCTCTACGCGCTCTGCCGAGCTGAGCTCAGTAGCCTCCGCGGGCCGGGGCCGCGGTGGCGCGCACGATCGCGACGGAGGCCGAAGCGCCGATGCGGGTCGCGCCCGCGGCGAGCATGCGCTCGGCGCCAGCGGTGTCGCGCACGCCGCCCGACGCTTTGACGCCCATGACGGGGCCGACCGCGCGCCGCATGAGCGCGACGTGTTCGACGGTCGCGCCGCCGGTCGAGAAGCCGGTCGAGGTCTTCACGAAGTCCGCGCCCGCCGCTTTGGCGAGCTCACACGCGCGCGTGATCTCGTCGGCGGTGAGGAGGCACGTCTCGAGGATCACCTTGAGGCGTGCGCCGAGGCGGTGGCACGTCTCCGCGACCATCGCGATGTCGCGCTCGACGTAGGCCGTATCGCGCGACTTCAGCGCGCCGACGTTCAGGACCATGTCGACCTCGCACGCGCCGTCTTCGATCGCGCGGCGCGCTTCGTAGGCCTTGACCTCCGAAGCGCTCGCGCCGAGGGGAAAGCCGACGACGGAGCAGACGAGCACGCCCGAGCCCGCGAGGATCTCGGCGCAGCGGCGCACCCACGAGCCGTTGACGCAGACGGAGGCGAAGCGGTGCTCGAGCGCCTCGGCGCACAGCGTGTCGATGTCCGCGGCCGTGGCATCCGCCTTCAGCAGCGTGTGGTCGATGTGGCTCGCGAGGTCGCCGAGGCGTGCGGGGTCGGGGCCGCACACACCGAGGCGGCAAGCGCCCGCGGAGACGACCTCGCGCGCGCTCGCGCCGTTGACCTCGACGGAGACGGTGGCGGAGCCCCACGGCGCGAGGCCCGCGAGGGGGCGACCCGCGAGGAGCTGCCGGCCGACTTCGGTCAGGATCTCCTCGAGCGCGCGCGCGTCGAGGGTCGGGGGAGGTTGACTCGCCATGGGCGTCAGCGGGACGGGTCGAAGGTGTCGGCGCGGCGCGGGGCGCGCTCGCGCTCCAGGGCCAGGATCTTCGCCACGCGGCGGGCATGGCGCTCGCCGCCGAGCGCGGTGCCGAGGAACGCGGCGACCACCTCGCGCGCCGCAGCGAGGTCGAGGTGGCCTGCGCCGAGGGTCAGGACGTTGGCGTGGTTGTGCTCGCGGGCGTTGCGCGCCGTGCGCACGTCCCAGCAGTTCGCGGCGAGGACCCCGGGCACCTTGTTGGCGGCCATCGCGGAGCCGATCCCGGCGCCGTCGATGACGATGCCGGCATCCGCGCGGCCCTCGGCGACCTCGTAGGCGACCGCGCGCGCGAAGTCGGGGTAGTCGCACGCCGCGTCGGTGGCGGGCCCGAGGTCGCGCGGGTTGTGGCCGAGCTCGCGCAGCAGGGGCACGAGCGCGCCCTTCAGGGCGAAGCCGCCGTGGTCGCTCGCGAGGGCGACCCGCAGCGCGCCCGCCGGGCGGAGCTGGGCCGCGCCGCCCGCGACGAAGCGGATCCCGCGGCGCGCCGCTTCGTCCTCGGCGAGCGGCGTGATGCGCGCGCCGGGCTCGACCACGAAGCGCCCGCCGTCGGGCACCGCGGACAGCGCTGCGGCGGTCACGACCGCGCGGTCCTGCCGCTCTGCAGGATGACGCATCGGCGCGTCGGGCGATGCAGCGGGCGCGACCGACGCAAAGACCGCGGGTGCCTCGGGCGCGGGCCCCCGAGCGCGCTCGCCCTCGAGCGCGCGCTCGGCGAGCGCGCGGCGCGCAGCGCGGCGTGCGATGACGGGCACGTCCGCGGCCTGGGGCAAGTGGGCGTCGGGGCTCGTCATCGCGGCGTGAGGCGCAGTGTACTGGAGGTGTCCCGCGCGGTGGGCGGAGTCGCGTGAGCTGTCCGTGCGCGGACGGAACCGAGCGCTGTAGATCGGGTCTGGCAGTCTGGGCGTGACGTTCGCCGAGACCGTGGTATCGTGGGGCCCGGGGCGCGCTCGCCCCCACCGCACCGCACCCCTTCACCGCCGTCCATGCGCACGTTGCTCGGACAATTCTGTGAGGCGTTCGACGAGGTCGTTCGCCCCCTCCTGGAGCCGCTCGCCGGCGCCTCCGACGCCCTCGGCAGCTCCAAGGACCCCGCGCGCACGCGGAGCGTCCGCGCGGAGCTCATGGACCTGAAGCACCAGCTCGAGGGCCTCGCCGACAAGGTCGCCGAGCAGCAGGCCTACGTCCTGCTGTTCGGACCGCTGAAGAGCGGCAAGTCGACCCTGATGAACGCCCTCGCGGGGGCCTACGTCAGCGAGGTGTCGAGCCTCCCGGCCTACCCGTGCATGGTCTACCTGTCGCACGCGGAAGAACGGGTGTTCTACGTCACGCGCTACGACGGCCGGACGGAGCGCTTCACCGACCCGTCGGCCCTGTACGTGCACGTCAGCCGGGCCCACGGCGAGCTCGCCGAGCGTATCCGCGCCGCGGAGGAGCGCGGCGAGGCGTTCGACCCATCGCTGCACTTCCCGGAGGCCATCCGCAAGGTCGACGTGCGGATCCCGGCGGGTGAGCTCGCGGAGTCGGGGGCGGTCCTCGTCGACACCCCCGGCCTCTACAGCCGGATGAAGTTCGGGTACGACCGCATGACGCGCGAGTTCCGCAACGCGGCGTCGTGCGCGATCTTCATCGTGAAGTCGGACAACCTGTTCCTCGAGCAGGTGTTCGCGGAGTTCGAGGACCTGCTCGACCTCTTCAGCCGCATCTTCCTCGTCGTCAACCTCGACACGTCGAAGCGCGACCTCTCGCCGGACGGCACGCTCGTGCCGAGCCTCGAGCAGGAGGACCCGCTGCGCATCATCGACGCGTTCGAGAACCTCGCGATGAGCGCGCCGCTCAAGGACGCGGCCGAACAAGGGCGCCTGCGGATCTACCCCGTCGACCTGTTGCGCGCGGCGAGCCACCGCCTCGGCGGCGCTGGCGCGGACGAAGCCCCGGCCCGCGGCCAGGCGAACTTCGACGCGTTCCTGCGCGACCTGACGGAGTACCTCAACAGCACGGACTACCTCGTCGCGTTCCTCGGGGACAGCCTGCGCCGCGCGCACACGCTGCTCGAGGACCTCGGGCGCGCGCTCGACCACACCGATGTCGAGCGCCTGCGCGCGCGGGCCGACGAGCTCGATGCCAAGCGCCAGGAAGTCCAGCGCAAGCGCGCCGCCGCGCAGCGCCTCGTCGCGTTCGACTGGCGCGCGTCGTTCGCCGAGCTCGACGAGAAGCTCGCGCCGACGATCCGCGACAAAGCCCGCGCCGTCTCGCAGCAGACCGAGCGCGACCTCGACCAGGTGATCGAGCGTTGGTTCGGCAGCGACGCGTCCTTCGACACCCTCGTCGAAGACGACCTCGTGCCGCGCCTCGCGAAGTACCAGGAGGAGCTCGCGAACTTCGTGCACAGCACGCTCGCGGACGAGGTCCATCCGGGCACCGCGGGTCTCTTGCTGCCGACGGACGTCGCGGCGGACCTCTACGCCGCGGGCGTGGACATGTCGCAGGTCGGCCAGCACTCGCTGGCGGCCCTCGATCGCACCGCGCTGCAGGCGAAGGTCCCGCGGCCGCTCGTGCTCGACCAGGTCCCGGTCAAGCGCACGCTGCTCGATTGGCTCTTCTTCCGCAGCGTCGCGAAGGTGCGCAAGAACCTCTTCGGCGACCTGAACACGCCCTCCGCGCGCATCCCGGTCGAGCAGAAGCACGCGCGCCTCGGCGCCGAGGCGAAAGAGACGATGCGGCGCGAGCTGGACCTCTTCAAGGGCCGCTTCTTCCACGCGACGGTACAGCGGGTGCACCAGCACCTGATCGGCCGTTACGCCGACGCCGCGGTGGACCGCATGCGCCGCGTGGCGGCGGAGCGTGAGTCGCTGCTCGGTGACGAGCTCGACGGGACGGTCGCGCAGCTCATGGAGCACCGCCGCCTGCTCGCGCACCTCGCGTCGCTGCGCACGCTGGCGACGCGCACGCGCGCCGGCGTCGACGAGCTGCAGGATCGCTACGCGAAGACGAAGCCGAACGAGCTGGTCGAGCTCGCCCCGGACGGGACGATCCCGACGCCGCTCATCGACGACGCAGAGCTGCGCGAGATCGAGCTCGCCCCCGCCCGCCGCGGCGAAGAGCTGCCGCTCCTCCCCGGCCGCGTGCAAGACGAAGCCTTCGCCGAGTAGGGGTAGTAGGTACCAGGTACGACTTGGATGCGAGACGCGCGGTGAGCGTCGGTTCGCGCGCGCAGCGCGCGGACCGA
>CAYOBN010000116.1:0-13525 GCA_964402175.1 uncultured Planctomycetaceae bacterium
CGCGGAGCGCGCGCGCCCTCGCCGCCAAGTCGTACCTGGTACCGTTCGCACCACTTCCGCGTCGCGTGACGCAGACCACCGACCGCGATTCCTGGCTGCAACGGTCCGCAGGTCCGGCTATCTTGCTCGCGATGAACGACTCCCGCGACAAACGCCTGGTCGACTACGCCGCCTGCGCAGGGTGAGCGGCGAAGATGCCCCTCGGGCAGCTCACGCAGGTGCTGCGTGACATCGCACAGACCTCGGACCCCCGGCTGCTGGTCGGGCCCGAGACCGTCGACGACGCCGGAGTGGTCCTCCTCGGCGAGGCTGAAGGTGTGCCCGGGCCCGGGATCGCGCTCGTGCAGACCGTCGACTACTTCCCGCCGGTGCTCGACGACCCGTACCTCTACGGCGCGGTCGCCGCGGCGAACTCGCTCTCGGACGTGTATGCGATGGGCGGGCGAGCGCTCTCCGCGCTGAACCTCGCGGGGTTCCCGAAGGACTTCCCCGAGGCGTGGATCCGCGAGATCTTCCGCGGCGGCTTCGACAAGGTGCGCGAGAGCGGCGCCGTCATCGCGGGCGGGCACACCGTGCAGAGCCCCGAGCCGATGTTCGGCTTCGCCATCACCGGCATCGTCGACCGCGCGCGCATGACCGCGAACTCGGGCGCCAAGCCGGGCGACGTCCTCTATCTGACGAAGGCGCTGGGCATGGGCACGATCACCACTGCGGGCAAACAACGTAAGGTCGACCCGGAAGTCGTACGCGCCGCGGCCCTGCAGATGGCCACGTTGAACCGCGCCGCGGCGGAGGCCATGACCGCGGCCGGCGCGCACGCCTGCACCGACATCACGGGCTTCGGCCTCGCGGGACATGCGCGCAACATCGCCCTCGCCAGCGGCGTGACGCTGCGGTTCCACACCGCCGCGTTGCCGCTCTTCCCGCACGCCCTCGAGCTGGCGCGGCAGGGGGTCATGTCCGGCGCGTCGGGCCGCGGGAAAGCGAACCTGCGCGATGTGGTCGCGATCGACCCCGCCGCCGACCGAACGATCATCGACATCTGCTTCGACGCCGAGACCAGCGGCGGGTTGCTGATCGTCGTGCCCGAGGCGCGCGCCAGCGCGCTCGAGCGCGAGCTCGTCGCCCGCGGGGCGCCCGTGCACCGCGTCGGCGCAGTCACCGCGCGCCACGGCGAGCACCTTGTGGAGCTCGCACCATGACGCGCAGCGGGCGCGTTGGTTGGATCGCGCTCCTGGCGAGCGCCTGCGCTGCGACCGACGACGGCCCCGCGTGGACCGAGCTCGGCGCCTGGCGCACCCACGTCGTGCACGCCGGCGACCTGCGCCTCTCTGGCGTCGCAGCCGGCGACCTCGACCCGCGCACCCCGGGCGACGAGGTGCTCGCCGTCGGCGAGCGCGGCGCGCTCGTCCTCGCGCGCGTCGCTGGCGGTGCCTTCCGCTCGACGGTCCTCGAAGAGGCGGGCGGTGAGCTCCTGCAGGTCGCGATCGGCGAGCTCGACCGCGCCGCCGCGGGCCTCGAAGCCGTCGCGGTGGGGGTCCTGACCGGGGCCGAGGGCGACGGCGGGCCCGGCGTGGCTTGGCTCCTGACGCCGTCCCCGGAGGGCCTCGTCCGCACCGAACTGCACCGGACGGCTGCGCTGCTGCACGCGGTCGTCATCGCCGAGCTCGACCCGCGCGGCGCGGGCCTCGAGGTCGCGCTCGCGGGGTTCACGCGCGAGGTGATCGTCCTGTCGCGCGGCGCCGAGGGGTTCGTGCCGCGGGTCGTCGCGGCGCTGCCCGGCAACGCCAAAGGCATGGCTGCGACGCGGCGCGGCCTCGCGGTGGCGTGCGACGACGGCAGCCTCGTCGTCGTCGAGCGCCCGCGCGCCGAAGAGGACCCCGCGGCCCCGTGGCGCGTCGCGTACACCTGGCGCGGCGCCGCTCCGCTCGCGCGCGTCGCGGCGCGCGGGGACGAGGTGCTCGTGTGCGACAACAACGGCGTGCTGCGGCTCCTGCAGTTCGCCGCCGGCGGCGCGTTCGAGCGCGAGCTCGTCTGTTACACCGCTCCCGATCGCTTGCGCGGCGCGGTCTTCGCCGATGTCGATCCGCGCACCGCCGGCAGCGAGGCCGCCACGGGAGGCTACGACGGCGCCGTGCACAGCGTGCGCCTCACACCCCACGCGGTGCCCGACGACGTCGTCCCGGCGAGCGCGGGCTTCCAGCATTACCGCGTCGAGCTCGAACCGTGTGGCGCCGACACCGGGCGCGTGCACCACATGGCGGCGGGGGGCTTCGTCGGGCTCGGCGGCAGCGCGGAACCCGTGACCGCGCTCGTCAGCGCGGGGCACTCGGGGCGCGTGCTCGCGTTCGACCGGCTCGCTGGCCGATGAGAGCAGGGCCGGAGGGCGCCCATGGACCTGTACGCTGACCTCGACCTCGAAGGCACTTCGGGCGCGCACCTGCCGGGGCCGCCGTGGCTGCTCGGTCACCGCGGCGCGCCGCGCGAGGCGCCCGAGAACACGCTGGCTGCGCTGCGGCGCGCGCTCGCGATCGGGCTCGACGGCGTCGAATACGACGTCCGCGCGTGCCAGGGCGGCGAGCTCGTCCTCCTGCACGACAGCACGCTCGAGCGCACGACGGACCGCAGCGGGCGGCTCGCCGACCTCGGTGTGCGCGACCTCTTCGGCATCGACGCTGGCGGTTGGTTCCACAAGCGGTTCGCGGGTGAGCCCGTGCCGCTGCTCGACGAAGCGCTCGACCTCGCACCCGACACACGCCGCGCGCGGCCGATCCACATGATCGAGCTGAAGGAGCCCGGGCTCGAAGCCGAGCTCGCCGCGCGCCTCGCCGGGCTCGATGCACGCGTCGACGTGCGCGTCGCGTGTTTTCGCCGCGATGTGTGCCTCGCGGTGCGCGATGCGGGGCTGCCCGCGATGCTGCTCGCGGTCCACGCGGACGAGGGCGATCGGCGCTTCGTGCGCGACGAGCGCCTCGCCGCGTACAGCGTCGGACCGGGCGGCTGGGACACCGAGGCCGGCCGCGCCGATTGGTCCTTCTGCGAGCGCTGGGCCTGGGCGATCGACGATCCGGACGAGCTCCTGCGGCTCGCGCGGCAGCCCGTCTTCGGCCTGAACACCAACGAGCCGTGGCGGGCCCTCGCCGCGCGCGCGCTGGCGCGTTTTGCGCCCGACGACGTGGGGTCCTGGCCGATCACGGCCCCCGAGCTCGTCGTCGACCCCGACGCGTTGGACGAAGCCACCCGGCGGCGCGGCGCTTGGTTCGGTCGCTGGAACGAGCGCGTCGTCCTGCGCAATCCCTTCTCGGTGCCGGTCGAAGTGCGCGTCGCGGCGTTCGTGCCCCACGGCGCCTTCGAGATCGACGGCCTCCCGCGTGTGCTCGACCTCGAGGCCGGTGAAGAGCGCACGGTGCCGTTCACGCTCGCCGGCGGCAGTCGGGCGCCCGGTCCCGATCCCTTGATCGGAGCGCTCTACACGTTGCGCCAGCCGCTCCTTTTGCGCGACGGTGCGGGGGCCAGTTTCGAGCGCGGCCAGAAGCTGCTGTTCGATGCGCCGCTGCACCGCCGCCGCATCGCGACGGCCGATGGCCTGGCGCGGCGCCTCGTGCTGCTCGACGAGCGCGCGGAGGACGCCCCGGCCTCGGTCACCGTGCGCCGCGCCGGGCGCGACCTGCTCGTCTCGCTCGAGCAGAGCGGCGGCCTCGAGGACGCGCACCTCGTCGCGCGCCTCGGCGGTGAGTTCGTGCGCGGCGGCCGGGGCCTGCGGCTCACGCTGCCCGCCGACTTCGACCTGCGCCCCGTCGGGGTGCCCTTCAGCGTCGGCGTCGAAGGCCGTGACCTGGACGGTCCCCGTGTGCGCCGCTGGAGCGGCGGGCTCCCCGAGGGCATCCACCACGGCGCCCCCGGCCTGCTCCTCCCGCTCGGCCGCGGCTGAGAGGCCCGAGCGCGGATCCCAGGGTGCACCCCTCGACCTGGCGCCTCCTATCGGCTCCAATGCACGGGACGGGAGCGGATCGGTGCTGGTGTGCCGCCCGGTCTTCAAAGCCGGTTCGAGCCTCGTGAACAGCGGGGCTGGTGGGTTCGATTCCCATGCGCTCCCGCCACCTTGCTTCCCAAGGTGGCGCCCCCCTGGGCGCAGCGCACCCTAAGCGCCCGCGCCTGCGGTCAGTGCGTGACGCGCCCGCGCGCAGCGAGCTCGCGGAGGCGCGACAGCAAGGGATCGCGCTCCGTGTGCGTCGTAAAGGTCGAGCGCGGATGGCCGAAGGCCCAGCGTGTGCCCGACGGGGCCAGGTAGGAGCAGTCCGCACCCTCCTCGGGATCGTCGAAGGCGACGATGATCGTGCCCGTCGGCGTCGGCCAGCGCCCCTCCGCGGGCCGAATCGCGAGGCCCTCGTGGTGCTCTGCGAGCACGAGCTCCGCCAGGTCGGGGTCGCTGGCCAGCAGCTCCTCGAGGCGCGCCGCGAGGGGGTCGGCGGGATGCTCCGGGGGCGGCATGGTCGTGTCTCAGGCGTCCGGCTGTCGGCGCGGCGGGGTCTCCGAAGCCGGCGCCGGCGTCCCCGTGAGGGCCGCGAAGTAGGCGCGGAAGAGCGGCAGCGGCAGGAGGCCCAGGAGCTCGCGCGCGGCGCGCACGACGCCGTCGTGTGAATGCTGCAGCAGGGCCGTCAGGGCCTCGGGCGCCTCGATCGGGTGCACTTCGTAGGCCGCGTCGGCCCGGAACTCCGCGATCGAGCGGGCGTCGTCCACCGGGATCCAGGCGTCGGTGGCGAGGAGGTGCACGAGGGCGTGGGACCAGGTCGGGTTCGAGGGCATGGGAGGGCGCGGGGCAAGGAGAGCCGAGAGGTTCTTCGATCGATCCGGGCCCCGGACGTGACGATTCCGAGAACTTTTGTGCCCCAGGGCGGCGCGGGGCCGCTCGGGCCAGGGGCAGCTAACCTGGAGGGGCCATGCCAATCCTCGCCGCAGCCGCGACCCCGATCCACGGGGCATCGACTCCCTGGGTCCCGAGGTCCGGGGCGCGCGCGCCGTGGGCCGTGTCGGCGCTGGCCGCCGCCGTCGCTCCCCTGTTCGGTCAGGCCGCGGATGTCTGCGCGCTGGCTCCGGACCTGGGAGTGGGCAGTGTCTCGCGCAGCTTCGACACCCGCGTCTGCAGCGACACCGGGGCCCCGGCGACGGGCGGGTCGGTCGGGGGCGGCCCCTGCGCGGCGCTCGGGGCCGACGTTTGGCTGCGCTGGACCGCGTCGCGCACGGGTCCGGTGCGCGTTTCGCTCTGCGGCGCGGACTTCGACTGCAAGCTCGGCCTGTGGACCGGCGCGGCGTGTGGGTCGTTGACCGGGCTCCTCTGCGAGGACGACACCTGCGGCTCCGCGCCCGAGGTCGTCTTCCAAGCTCAGCTCGGCGCGACGTACTGGGCGCAGGTGGGCTTCTTCACGGACGTCTTTCCCCCGACCGCGCCAGCGTGGGGGAGCGCGACGCTCGCTGTGACGGAGTTCAGCGCGCCGCCCAACGACACGTGCGCCACCGCGCTCGTCGTGCCGAGCTCCACGGCGTCGCTGCCGTTCGACGTGGCGGGGGCGAGCGCGAGCGGCTTCGGCGGCGGCCTCTGTCCGCCGCTCGCTGGCGCGGATGTGTTCTTCGCGTGGACGGCGCCCGCCGCGGGCAGCTATCGCTTTCGCACCTGCGGTGCATCGGACGACACGGTCCTCGCGGTGCACCGCGGAGTCGGCTGCGCGGCGACGTGCGCGGGCTGGAACGACGACAGTTGCGGGGTCGCGAGCACCGTCGAAGTCCTCTCCGTCGCCGCCGGTGAGCCGCTGCTCGTGCAGGTCGCGGGATACCCCGGCGCTGCGCCTTCGGGCTGGTTGACGATCGCGCCGTTCCAGCCGCCGACGTGCGCGATCACCGACGACACGTTCGAGGACAACGACACCTGCGCTCTGGCGACGGCGCTGATGGACGGGGTCTACCCCGGCCTCGTCGCCCGAGTGGGGGACCCCGACCTCTACCGACTTACGGTCGAGCCCGGAGCAGAGCTCGTCGTCGCCGCCCTGTTCCTCGATTCCGCCGCGGACATCGACCTCTACCTCTGGGGCGCTGCGCCTTGCGGCACCGCCGTCGCCGGCGTGGGCGGTGCCGGCGCCCTGGCCGCGGCGTTGTCCACCACGAACAACGAGGTCCTGACCTATCGCAACACCGCAGCCGCCGCGGTGGAGGTTTGGGTCGAGGTCATGGTCTTCGCGGCGGGCACGCAGAGCTGCGCGCCCTATGAGCTCGTCGTCGAAGGCAGCGGCCCCGCCCCCTTCGGCAGCGCCTTCTGCGCAGCGAGTCCGAACTCCACGGGCGCGTCCTCGGTCCTGTGGTTCGACCGCCCGCCGACGGTGGGGGACCCAGCGCTCCGATACCGCGTCGCACCTCTGCCGAATCAAGCGACGGGTTTCCTTCTGTTGTCCCGTGGCACGTCCGCGGAATGGGCGGTCGCAGCGGGCCAGCTCTGCCTCGCTACGACGAGCCTCCTCCGCATCCAGCTCGCGCCAGCGAACTCCCGCGGTGTGGGCCACGTCTCCGCGCCGTTCCCTTGGTCCGTGGTGCCGACGCCGATCCTGCCGGGCGATACCTGGCACTTCCAGTACTGGCACCGCGATACCACCGGCGCAGGTCCGACCGCCAACTTCTCGCGGGGCCTTTCGGTGACGTTCCTTTAGCGGGCTGCGCGGCAGCCTGCGGTGGCGCACAGCGGCGCCGGCATCGGAGGTTCCGTCAGTGTCGCGTGGGCTCCTCGCGTACACCGCTCAGCCGCGCATGTAGAGCGTCGCCAGCTCGCGGCCCAGGGCGCGGAATTCCTTTCCGCGGGCGGCGCCGGGGCGCCACGCGAGGCCGATCGAGCGGCCGGGTGGGTCGTTGCCCGCCAGGGGGACGGTCGTGAGGCCGGCGCGGCCGCGGAGGGCGAGGGCGGCCATCTCCGGTAGGAGCGTCACGCCGAGGCCGCCGACGACCATCTCGACCAAGGTCGTCAAGCTCGACGCGCGGAAGGGGGCGGTCTCCGGCGCGTTCAGGAGGCGGCATACGGAGAGCACCTGGGAGCGCAGGCAGTGGGCCTCTTCGAGCAGGAGCAGCGGCTCACCCTCGAGGGCGGAGAGGGGCACCTCGGCCGCGGCGGCGAGCCGGTGGTCGGACGCGACCGCGAGCAGGAAGGGCTCCTGGAACAGGGGCTCGGTCTCGACGGGGCCCAGCTCGGCATCGAGCGAGAGCAGGAGCAGGTCGAGGTCGCCGACCTCGAGCGCCCGCAGCAGCCGCTGCGTCGAGTCCTCGTAGAGCACGAGGCGCAGCTTCGGCCGCGCCTGGCGCAAGGGGCCGACGATGCGCGGCAACATGTACGGCGCGATGGTCGGGATGACACCGAGGTGCAGCGCTCCGGCGAGCTCTCCTTCGAGCGCCATCGCCGTGTCGATCAGCCCGTCCGTCGCCTGCAGCGCGCGGCGCGCGAGGGGCAGGAGCGCGCGCGCCGCGGGCGTCGCGCGCACGCCGCGGCGGTCGCGCTCGAAGAGCTGGACGCGGAGCTGCGCTTCGAGGCCCGCGACCTGCTCGCTCAGGGTCGGCTGCGACGCGTTGCACGCTTCGGCCGCGCGGCCGAAGTGCAGGTGCTCTGCGAGCGCGACGAAGTACTCGAGCTGCCGCAGCGTCGGGCGGTCGGGCCGGAACGCCGGCCCCGGTGGCTTCTGGTGCTGCACAGCGCGAGGGTAACGACTCGGCTTGGTACCGTCTGCACCCGATGCCGAAGGTCAACGCCCACCCCGCCAGCCAGCGCGGCGTCGACGGGGACGCCCCGCCCCTCGGGCTGCGCCTGATGCGGACGGGTTTTCGCGGACTGCGAAGGGTCTCGCGGCCGGCGACGGTCGCTCTCTTGACGCGGCTCTTCGTCACACCGCGGCGGCACGCGACACCCGAGCGCGAAGCGCGCTCGCTGACCGCGGGCGAGCGCGAAGAGGTCGCGCTCGGGCCGAAACGGCTCGCGCTGTGGCGCTTTCCGGGCCCAAATGCAGGCCCCGAGTCCCAAGCGCCCCTCGCGTTGCTCGTGCACGGCTGGGAGGGCCGCGGCAGCCAGCTCGCCGGTTTTGTCGCGCCCCTCCGCGCCCGCGGCTTCGACGTCGCCCTGTTCGATCACGTGGGACACGGCGCGTCGCACGGGCGGCGCTCGTCGCTGCTCGCGATGCGCGACGGTGTCGAGGCGGTCCTCGCGCACCTCGGTCCGGCCCGGGTCGCAGCGGTCGTCGCCCACTCGATGGGCAGCGCCGCCGTGACCCTCGCGGCCGAGCGCGGCGCGTTCCGAGCGGCCGGCGGACCCCGGTTCGTGTACGTCGCCCCGCCCTACGACCTCGTGCGCTACTTCGGGCACTACCTGGAGCTCGTCACGGGCGACCGCGAGCTCCTCCCGGACATGCTGCGCCGCATGGAGCGCCGCTTCGGGGTGGCGGTCGAGGACATCCACTACGACCGGCTGCTTCCCCGTCGGAACGAGCCGCTGCTCGTCCTACACTCTACCGACGACCTGGACGTCACCGAGGAGGCGGGGCGCGCCGTCGCGGCGGGCTGGCCCGGCGCGGTCTTCGAGGCCTACGCAGGCCTCGGGCACCGCCGGATCCTGCGCTCCGAGGCCGTCCAGGAGCGCGCCGCCGCCTTCCTCGCCTCCGCAGCGGCCGCCGCCCCGAACGTCCCGTCCCCTTGACCGCCGCACCCCCGCACTCCGCCCGAGACCGCCTGCTCGCATGACGACCCTCCGCTGGCTCCTCTCCGCGCTGGTCCTCGCGCTCTCCCTCGCCCCTGGGCGTGCGGCGGCGCAGGCGCCCGCCGACCCCGCGGGCGTCCCGCCGCCCGACGTGGTGCGCTGCGACATCGAGGGCCCGCTCGACGCCGGCCACCTCGCGCTCCTCGGCCGCGCGGAGCGCCGCGCGCGCGCCGTCGGCGCCACGTTGCTCGTGCGCGTCGACACCCCCGGCGGCGAGGTCGAGCGCATGCGGCAGATCGCGGCGGCGCTCTCCGCGGCGGCGAGCTCGGGCCTCGCGGTCGCGACGTGGGTCGACGACGAAGCCCTGAGCGCAGGCGTCTGGATCACGATCGTCGGCCAACCCGTCCTGATGGCGCCGACGGGCACGATCGGCGCCGCGCAGGTCGTCCAGCTCGGACCCACGGGCATGAGCCCCGCGCCCGAGAAGATCCAGTCGGCGTACCGCGCGTGGGTGCGCGCGTGGGCGGAACAACACGGCCGCTCGCCGCTGCTCGCCGAGGCGATGATCGACGAGCGCTTCGTCGTGCGCCGCGTGCGCGACAGCGAAGGGGTGATGCGGTTGATGGGCGGCGCCGAGTGGGACGACCTCGTGAAACAAGGGCGCGAGCCCGAGCTGCTCTCGACCGTCTCGCGCGAGGGGGAGATGCTGACCCTCACCGCCTCCGAGGCCGTCGCGCTCGGTTTTGCGAACGGCATCGCCGCGGACGAAGGCGAGGTGCTCGCGAAGCTCGGCCTGCCCGGCGGGCGCATCGAGCGCCTCGAACGGACGCGCTCGGAGGAGCTGCTCGGCTCGCTGTACGGCCTGCGCCTCGCGCTGCTGTTCCTCGGGCTGTTGCTGGGTTACATGGAGCTCAAGACGCCCGGGTTCGGGGTCGCGGGGATCCTCTCGCTCGGCGCGTTCGGTCTGCTCTTCGCGGGGCAGTACCTCGTCGGGCTCGCGGACGTGCCGCACCTCGTGCTGGCGGGGCTCGGGATGGCGTTGATCGCGGTCGAGCTCTTCGTCGTGCCGGGCTTCGTGTGGTTCGGCCTCGGCGGCGCGCTCTGCCTCGTCGGCGCCCTCGTCGCGACGCAGGTGGGCCCCGGTCTGTCGTTCGACAGCGCGTGGGACCGCGAGCTCCTGCTCGACGCGACGTTCGACCTGGCCCTGACCGCGTCCCTCTCCCTCGCTGCGATCTGGGCGCTGTCGCGGGTCCTGCCGCGCACACCGGTGCTCGGTCGGCTCGTGCTGGCGGCGGGCCCCGGCACCGCCGATGCGCCGGTCGCGGACGCGCTGCCCGAGAGCCGCGCGACGCGCGTGCGGGTCGGCGCGCTCGGGACCGCACTGACCGCGCTGCGGCCCGTGGGCAAGGTCAGCATCGACGGGGACGCGCCGGGGATCGATCACGAGGCTTCGGCGCCCGGGGCGCTGCTCGAGCCGGGGACGCGCGTGCGGGTGCTCGCGGTGCGCGCCGGCCGGCTGGAAGTCGAAGCCGCGGGAGACTCCACACGATGACTCCGACCATCCTGCTCTTCGGGTTCGGCCTCCTGTTGATCGTCGCCGAGGTGCTCATCCCGAGCTTCGGCGTGCTCGGCGGCGGCGCGACGCTGTGCATCCTCGGCGCGATCGGCTGGGCGTACAGCCAGGACGCGGCGCTCGGCACGCAGCTCCTCGTGGCGGCCGTCGTGCTCGTGCCCCTCTTCCTCGTGTTCGGGCTGAAGCTCTTCCCGAAGAGCCCGCTCGGGCGCAAGTTCACCGCGACGGGTTTCACCTTCGAAGACGGCCGCGGAACGGACCGGCGCGACGATGCGCTGCTCGGTGCGCGCGGCATCGTCGCGGCGACGTGCCGACCCGCGGGCATCGCGAACCTCGGCGGCCGGCGCGTCGACGTCGTCAGCCGCGGAGAGCTCATCGAGGCGGGCACCGAAGTGACCGTCGTCGAAGTCTCCGGTAACCGCGTCATCGTCGCCCGCGTCAGCGCCTGACGCCCCTTTCACCCCACGGATCCAACATGCTGCTCCTCCAGAAATCCGGCCTGGCCAACGGTGAGTTCCCCCTCAAGGAACTCGGCCTGATCGCGCTCGGGCTCTTCCTGCTCGTCTTCCTGTTCCTGTTCCTGAAGTACGCGAAGCTCTACGTGCAGAGCGTGCTGGCGGGCGCGAACATCGGCCTCTTCGACATGCTGGCGATGAGCCTGCGGAAGGTGAACCCGACGACGATCGTGCAGGGCCGCATCAACCTCGTGCAAGCGCGCATCACGGACATCACGGCGCGGGACCTCGAAGCGCACTACCTCGCCGGTGGCAACGTCCCGCGGGTCGTGATGGCGATCATCTCGGCCAACAAGGCGGGCCTCGGGCTCGACTTCAAGACGGCGTCGGGCATCGACCTGGCGGGCCGCGACGTGCTCGACGCGGTGCGCACGAGCGTGACGCCCAAGGTCATCGATTGCCCCGATCCGTCGAAGGGCAAAGCCGAGATCGCGGCGGTCGCCAAGGACGGCATCCAGGTGCTCGCCAAGGCGCGCGTGACCGTCCGCACGAACATCGCGAGGCTCGTCGGCGGTGCGGGTGAAGAGACCATCATCGCGCGCGTGGGCGAAGGCATCGTGTCGACGATCGGCTCGATGACGACGCACAAGGACGTGCTGGAGAACCCGGACAAGATCTCGAAGACGGTGCTCGCGCGCGGCCTCGATGCAGGCACGGCGTTCGAGATCGTGTCGATCGACATCGCCGACGTCGACATCGGGCACAACATCGGCGCGCGGCTGCAGGCCGACCAGGCGGAGGCCGACAAGCGCGTCGCGCAAGCGAACGCCGAGAAGCGCCGCGCGATGGCCGTCGCCGCCGAGCAGGAGTTCATCGCCAAGGTCCAGGAGAACCGCGCGAAGGTCGTCGAGGCCGAGGCGCTCGTGCCGCAGGCGATGGCCGAGGCGCTGCGCGGCGGGAACATGGGGGTGATGGACCTCTACCGCCTGCGCAACATCGAAGCCGACACCCGGATGCGCGCGAACATCGGCCGCGAGGACGAGCCGGGCACCAAGGAGCAGAAGGGGTGAGCGCCTTCACGCTCCTCGCGTTCCAGGCGCGCAACGGGGACGGCAACGTCCTCGGTTGGCTGATCGTCTTCTTCATGGTGGTGTGGCCGCTGATCCGCGGCGCCGTCGAAGCCGCGAACGAGCGGCGACGCAAGTTCGTCGAGGCCGAGCGGCGCCGGGTGAAAGGCGGCGTCGCGGGCGGGCGGCCCGAGCGGCGCGATCCGTTCGAGGCGCTGCGGCGGGCGCTCGAAGAGGCCCACGGCATCGAAGTCGAGACCGAGGAGCCGCCGCGGCGCCCTGCAGCGAGCGCGGCGCCCGCGGAGCGCCGGCCCGCGGCGCGGGTGAAGGTGAAACCGAGCCCGCCCCGGCCGGCCGAGCCCGCGCCCCGCTCGACGGTCGCCCCGGACGGGGGCTTCGGGCGCGACCCGTTCGACGAGCGGGCGCTCGAGCGGCCGCTCGTGGCCGACCGGGAGCTCGCGCGCGTGCCGAGCGAAGGCGGGGAGCCCGCCGCGCTCTCCCAGCGCCACCGGGAGCCCGCGTCGTCTCCGCCGGCCATGGACCCGCCCGCACCCCACATGGAGGCCGCGGCGGCCGCAGCGGCCACCCGCCTCGCGAGCCGGGACGTCAGCCGCGGGGGCGCGCTCGACATCGCGCGCCTCGCGCGCCGCGCGCGCACCCCCTGGGCCGCGGCGGTGGTGTACGAAGAGCTGCTCGGCCCGCCGGTGTCCCTCCGCGAACCGCGCTTCTGACATGGCCCAACGCAAAGCAACCGCTCCGAGGCACTGGCTCATGAAGTCGGAGCCCGACGTGTTCTCCTTCGCGGACCTCCTGGCTGCGCCCGACCAGACGACGGGCTGGGAGGGCGTGCGCAACTACCAGGCGCGCAACTTCCTGCGGGACGACATGCGCGTGGGGGACCTCGTGCTGTTCTACCACTCGAACGCGGCCCCGCCGGGGGTGGCGGGGGTCGCGCGGGTCGTACGCGGGGCGTACCCGGACCCGACCCAGTTCGACCCGACGTCCGAGTACTTCGACGCGGGCTCGGCGCCCGCCGAGCCCCGCTGGCTGACGGTCGACGTGGCCGCGGTGGCGGCGGCGCGGCGGTTCGTGTCGATCGCGGACCTGAAAGCGCACCCCGAGCTGGCCGCGATGGCGGTCGTCCAGCGCGGCCAGCGCCTCTCGGTGCAGCCGGTCACGCCGGCGGAGTTCCGGGTCGTGCTGGGCCTCGCGGGCTTGACCGCCAAGGATTTGCGGATCGGGCAGCGAACGGCCTAAGTCCTTGCCCCTGAAGGGGTTAGCTGTAGAATCGCCCGATCGGGAACGCCCCCTGCGCCCCAAAGAACGGGGTCACCCCGGCGCGCCAACCCGCTCCGCTCTGGTGGAATGGGGGGGCGCGGCGGCGCCCCGCCGCGCTCCGTACACTGTTCCCTCCCCCCAGCGTTCACCGAAGCCCATCCATGAGTCAGAACTTCGAGCAGCTCGTTCAGATCGTCAATGCCACGCGCCCCGACGTCGAGAAGGCCGAAGCCGGCAACAAAGCCGCGACCTCGCGCGTCCGCAAGGCGATGCAGGACGTGAAGAACCTCGCGCAGGAGATCCGCAAGGAGATGCTCGAGGTCCGCGACGGCGGCACCCCGCCGAGCGCCTGAGTCGCTGCCCCGACTCGAGTCGGATCCGGTCCCCGCGGGTTGGCGAGTGCGCCCCGCGGGGACCGCTGCGTTGGCGGCCGGGG
>CAYOBN010000117.1:0-13211 GCA_964402175.1 uncultured Planctomycetaceae bacterium
TGAGTGGGGGAGCGGGACGGAACGTCGGCACTGCGCCCGGGCGCTCGGTGACGTAAGCCTGCCGTGCGCTGCAGGGCGTCGTGGATGCGGTCCTGGCCCCAGTCGGGGTGCGCCTGCTTCAAGAGCAGGATCGCCCGCCGCGTAGGCTCCGGCAGGCGGCTCGAGCCTCGAGTCTGCCGCGGCTGGTCCTCGAGCCCCGCCGGCCCGCGCGCAGCGAAGTTCTGGCTCCACTTGTAGAGCGTGTGCGCACTGACCCCGACCAGCGACGCAAACTCCGTCGCCGCGAGCCCCGACCGACGCCACGTGTCGAGCAGCAGCAACCGCTGGGTCGCCGAGAGCCGCGCGCGCCGCGCCTCCGCCGCCGGCACCGTACCCCGCCGCCCCGCCCGCCGACGCTGGGCCGCGCCGAGGACCTCCAGGGCCGCCTCGAGGTCCGCCCCGGGCGCACTCCTCGGGCGAGTGCGTCCATCCGGAGGCAGCACGTCGCCATGCCCGACGCCCCCGCCGTCGCGGGGCGGTGCAGGCCGCGACTGCGCCTGGCCGGAAGCCGGCGCAGAGGCCGGTGAGGGAGCCGCGCGCGGCGCTCGCGCCGCGTCAGCCGGAAGAGGTTGTTGCGAGTTCGGTCGAGTCCAGTCGGACATGTCTGGCTTGCCTTGCCCCGAGCTCTGTCGGGGGATGGGCAGGCCGTGGGTTTCGACACGCGAATCAGGTCACGGAGCGAGCATGAATTCGGGGCGGAGCACAGGGTCGCTTGCGACGACCCACGAGAGCCAGGGTTCGGACATGGGGCTCTTCGGCGGGCTCCTGGGCTGGGAGGCCGACGACGAGCGCTTGCCTGATTCGGCGCAGGCCTTGCGCGCCGCGGGGATCTCGCTCGAAGTGCGCTTGGCCGAGTTGGGGCCCACTCCAACGGCTCCTGCGTCGGTTGGGTCGTCCGCGTCAACGTGCTCGTGGGGACTAATGGGGTCGCCGTGACACTCGTGCGCCCAACCCTCTGGGCAGTAGGTCTCTCAATCGGTCACTTCGGAACCACCCAACCGCGTGTCCCGAACTGCCTGTAAGGAATTTCTAACCGCTGAGGCTGCCTGGCAGCGCGCTTTGCTCGTCGCGTGCCGAGCTCGATGGTCGCGGGTCTCGCGGCACGCGAGCGGCAAGACAGTGATGGCGGCGGGTAGGCGCACGTGACGTCGCGCCTCAGGGCCGCAGCCGGGGCGGGCCGGCGTGGCGGGCGCCACGCTGGTCGACATGCCGCAGCGAAGACGGAACGATCGCCCGAGCGCGAGAGAACCCAGGATTCCGTGCAAGGATCCGGGCGACGCGGCAACCTCCTCCCGTCATGCCCCCGCGTCCGTTGCTCGAAGAAGCGTTGCGCCACGTCGCCCTGGCGCGTTCGGCGGCGCTTGACGTGCTGCAGGACACACACCGGGCGGAGGACGTCGCCCAAGAGGCGCTGCTCGCCGTGCCAGGCGACGTGGATCGCAGCGGCGGTCCGCGTGCCCTCGGCGCTTGGTTGCGGGCGACGGCGCGCAAGCTCGCGCTTGCGGCGCGCCGGAGCGAGCGGCGGCGCCTCGCACGCGAGACGGACGCGGCGCGTCCCGAGGCGACCCCCTCGGCCGTGGACGTCCTCGAGCGTGTCGCGCTGCAGCGACGCATCGCAGCCGCGGTCGAGGCGTTGCCGTCCCCGGACCGTGAGATCGTCGCGCTGCGTTACTGGGACGATGCCCCGCCGCGCGAGATCGCACGCCGCCTGGGCCTCTCCGCCAATGTCGTCTCGACACGCTTGTCGCGCGCGAAGGCACGGCTCGCGGCAGCCCTCGAGGATGATGACCCGCGCCCCTGCGCGCCCGTGTCGGCCGCGCTCGCCCTCTGGCATCCGCGCCCGACGGGCCTCGTGTCGCTCACCTCGCTCGCGCCTCTCGGCGCCATCGCCATGAAGAAGCTCGCCATCGCCGCCGCGGTCATCGCGGCCCTCCTCCTGGGGCGCGGCGCGCTGCGCTCACCCGAGTCGCTCCGCCCTGGCAGGGACGCGCCGCTCGTCGCGGAGCGGCGCGCCGAGCTCGTCCAGTCCGACGCGCCGCGGGCGGTCGCCGCGCCCATCCGCTCCGAGCGTGAGCCGGGCGTCGTCCAGCTCGAGCACGCCGTCGAGCTTCCGGGGAACGCACCGGTCGAGACCGAGAGCCCGACCGCCGCGACCGTCCTCGTCCGCGTCACCGACGCGTCGTCGGGCGCGCCCGCGCCCGACGTCGGGCTGAAGATCGTCCCCTGGTCTGCGACTCGCATCTGGTTCCATCGCCGCAGCACGACCACGGACGCGGCCGGTTGGGCGCGCTTCGACCGAGTCCCGCCCGGCCGCTGCTGCGTGTATGTACGCCGCCTCACCGCGGCGAACGTCTTTGGCGCAGAGGAAGTCGAGGTCGCCGCCGGCGGGACCTACGAGCTCGACGTCCAGGTGGTCGCCGGCGCGACGATCCGTGGGACGGTCCGCGACGACGCAGGCCGCCCGGTCGCCGGCGCGGAGGTGTGGCTCGGCGCGGGCAGTGGCCCGCCGACGTCCGACGGCGACATCGTCACACGGACCGACGGCGCTGGGCGTTACACGCTGCGGCACGCCGCGAACCACCAGGGCGTCGCGGCGCGGGCCGCTGGATTCGCGCCTTCGCGCGCCGTCGTGCCCCTCTTCGTCGCCGGCGGGTCGCCCGACGACGAGCGCACGGAGTACGACGTGGACCTCGTGCTCGGCAGCCTCGGCGGCACCCTCGACGGTCTCGTCGTGGGCGAGGACGGCGTGCCGGAGCCCGACGCGCTCGTCATCGTCAGTGTGTCGCCAGGCCCGACACGGACGGAGGACGGCCGCCCGCTGTGGGGGCCCCCCGACCTCGAGTTGCGCACCGATTCGAGCGGCCGCTTCCGTACCGACGTGATGGGCGCCGGCACCTTGCTCGTGCGAGCACGGGGGGCGGACACGGCGATCGCCGCAGCGAGCGTCTCGGTGCCCGTCGGCGGCGTCGGCACGGTGCGATTGGAGCTCGGGCGCTCAGCCACCGTCTTCGGACGTGTCACGACCGACCGCGGCCTCCCCGCACCCGACTCCCTGGTCGAGCTCGACGGGGACGACCGGGTCTTCCTCTGGTCGAGCGCGACGACGACAGCGGACGGACAGTTCGTGTTACCCGGCTTGCCGCCTGGGAGAGTCACCCTGGAGGTCCGGAGCAGGGCGCTCGACTCGAGCGTGCGGGCGACCTTCGACCTCGGGCCCGGGGAAGCGCGCGAGTGGCTGCCCGTCCTCACGACGCCCTTCGAGCTCGTCGGCCAGGTCGTCGACGGAGGGGGCGCTGCCCTCGCGGGGTGGTTGGTCCGCCGAATCGCCGAGGGTGCGCCTGCGGGCGATCCGATGGCGCAGGGCCAGGGCATCACCGACACGAACGGAGGGTTCCGGCTCCAAGGCTGCCTCGACGTCCCGCACACCCTCGCCGTTCGCCCGCCGGGGCAGGTGTTCGCGACCCCAGTGGCCGAGGCCCACGGCATCACGCCGTCCGCCACACCGACGACGATCGTCGTGCCCGAGGAGTTCATCCCGAGGTTCGAGCTGCGCGGACGCTGCGTTGACGCCGCCGGAGCTCCGCTCGCGGTGAAGGTCACGATCCGGGCCACCGACCCGACTGTCATCGTGTCGGACGGCACGACGGACGCCGCGGGTGTGTTCGTGTTCCGCCACCTCGCCGCGGCGACGTACCGTTTGACGGTCGAAGCGCCGAACCGGGCGACCGAAACGACCGCCGGGCCCGTGGCGCTGAACACTGAGGTCCCCGCCGTCGACGTGGGTGACCTCGTCGTCGAGTGAGGCTCTGGGAACGCTCCGACGGGCAGCGGGCCGGTGGACGGTCCCCCTCGCGCCCCAAGCTGGGGTCAGGCGCCAAGGGGCGGCGCAGCGGTCGCGCGGTAGACGGACGGGCCGAGCTGGCGGGCGGTGCCTGGTTGAGTTACACTTGTGCGACAACCGATACTTAGAGCGGCGATGGCGACACGGTTACGCGCGCGATGGGAACCGCAGTACCAGGGCTCCAGCCGTCGGGATCGGCTCGGTGGCTGGTACGAGCCGTACGTGCCGGACCCGCTCACCGGGTGGAACCCGGAGGTGCCGGCGGACGTGGTCGCGGACCTCGCCGACGCCGAAGCCGCGGTCCGCGACCTGAACTCGGCCGGGACGACCCATGTCAGCCTGGAGGGCCTCGCGCGCTTCCTCCTCCGGGCCGAGTCGGTCGGTTCGTCCAGGATCGAGGGTCTCGAGGCCGCCGCGCGTCGGCTCGCCCGCGCGGAAGCGGCGCTCGCGCTCGGCGGGGACGTCGAGGATCGGATCGCGGTCGAGGTGCTCGGGAACATCCAGGCCATGACCGCGGCCGTCGAAGCCGCCTCGAGTACGGCGTCCTTCGAGCGCGCGGACCTGCTCACCATCCACCGCCGTTTGATGCAGAGCTCGCCGACGCCGCAGCTCGGGGGGGTGGTGCGACAGGACCAGAACTGGATCGGAGGGAGCTCCTTCAATCCATGCTCGGCCTCGTTCGTGCCACCGCCACCGGAGCTCGTCGAGGGTCTGCTCGACGACCTGCTCGCCTACGTGAACGGCGATGACCACTCGCCGCTCGTCCAAGCCGCGCTCGCGCACGCGCAGTTCGAGACGATCCACCCTTTCGCCGACGGGAACGGTCGCACCGGGAGGGCGCTCATCCACGTCGTACTGAAACGCCGGGGCCTCGCGACGAAGTTCGTCCCGCCGATCAGCCTCGTGCTCGCGACGTGGGCCGCGGACTACGTCCAGGGGCTGACGCACTTCCGTCACCTTGGCCCAGAGGACGGTGCTGAACGGTCCGCGGGCGCCGTCGCATGGCTCCGGATGTTCGCGACGGCGACGACTCGCGCTTGCTCCGACGCGCAGCGATACAGCGCGGCGATCGCGGCGCTCGACGAGAAGTGGCGGGCCCAGGTGGGCAAGGTCCGCGCCCGATCGGGCACCGACCGGCTGCTCGCCGTCCTCCCCGGCGCGCCGATCGTCACGGTCGAGTCCGCGAGCGCGCTGATCGGCACGTCGAAGGCCCGCACGACGGACGCCGTGAACAAGCTCGCGCGAGCGGGCGTCCTCACGCAGCGCAACATCGGCCGCCAGCGTTACCGGGTGTTCGAGGCGTCCGATGTCCTCGACCTCTTCACGAGCCTCGAGCGTGCGCTCGCGAGCCCGACCGGCGACACCCGGACGGACGAGCCGGTTCGACGTGTGCCCGCTCGACGCGTACAAGCGCGGCGGCGGGGATGACGGCGCACCGAGCGCTGCGGAGTGCGGCGCGCGGGCAAGGCTCGTCAGGGGCACTCGCGCCACCTTCGTCGCTGCCTTCGGGCGCTCGTCGACTCTGCTCTCCGCCGTGGGCACAAGCGAGTCCGCGTTGGGGCATGACGGTCGAGCTCCCCATCGTCGCGAGCCGGTCCACTTGATTGCGCCGAGGGCGAAGGCAACGGCGCGGGCGGCTGGGGGATTCGGGAAAGGAACGAGTGGGGCGACGGGTGTGAGGCTCCCTCCCGGGCGAATCGTGCGGGGCCGCTGCGCTGGGACACTTTTTTCGCCGCAACCAGGCACGACCTGCAGGCCCCGAATCGACCCGCGTTCGTCGGAGCGGACGATCGAGGCCGCCTCACACCACCTTCGGTACCATCACCGTCAGGACGCCCTGACCATGCCCTCGACCCTACCCCCAGCATCTTCAACGACGTCGTGGGGCCCGTGATGCGGGGCCCGTCCAGCTCCCACTCCGCGGCGTCCGTGAGGATCGGGCGGATCGCGAGGGACCTGTGTGGCGGTGACCCGGAGCGCGTGCTCGTCGAGTTTGACACCCTCGGGTCGCTCGCGACGACCCACGAGAGCCAGGGTTCGGACATGGGGCTCTTCGGCGGGCTCCTGGGCACGGAGGCCGGACCCGGCCGGGCAACGTCGAGCGTGAGCTGCGTGCCGCGATCGCGTGCGGGGACCTCGCGCATGGCTTCTGGCGCGTGCGCTGCCAGAGCTGCGCGTTGGACCAACAGGTCGCTTTCTCGTGCAAGGGGCGCGGGTTCTGTCCGTCCTGCTGCGGCAGGCGCATGGCCGAGGTCGCCGCGCATCTCTCGAGCAACGTGATCCCGTACGTGCCGGTGCGGCAGTGGGTACTGTCGCTTCCTTGGGATCTGCGTTTCCGACTGATCGCGGACCCGGACCTCTGCCGCGCCGTCGCGAGCGCGTTCCTGGGCGCGGTGTTCGCGCACCATGTGCGCGTGGCCAAGGCTTTTGGGTACGGCGTCGGGCCTGAGTGCTACGCGCACCCGGGTGCTGTGAACTTCGTCCAGAAGTTCGGATCGGCGCTCCAAGTCAATCCACACTTCCACGCGCTCGTGATCGATGGCGTGTACGCCACCGAGCGCCCGGGCGCGGTGCCGACGTTCTATCCGGCTCCCCCACTGACGGACCTCGACGTGGCGCGTGTGCAGGCCGATGCTCATGCCCGCATCGAGCGTGTCCTCTATGCGCGCGGCCTGCTCGCGCGCGACGGCGCGGACCCCGAACCGCTCGAGGGGTACGAGGACTCGGCGCTACCGGGGCTCTGGTCCGCGTCGCTCTTGTCGCAGACCGTCGCGGGCGACACCGCGCTCCAGAAGGTGCCGCGCCTGATCGATTTGGGTGGTGCGTCAGCGAAGCGCGAAGCGCTCGAGCTGCCGCGTGGTGCGCTCGTCGCGAGCTCCAACGGGTACTCGCTCCACGCCGCGACGCGCATCGATGCGCTCGATCGTGGCGCGCTGGAGCGCTTGATTCGCTACATGGCGCGCCCTCCATTGGCCCAAGGCCGCCTCATGTTGCGCGACGACGGCAAGGTGCTCTGGAACCTGCGTCGTCCCTGGCGCGACGGCACCCGCGCCTTCGTGTTCGATCCACTGACCTTCATCGGCCGGCTCGCCGCTCTGGTACCTCACGTCCGGGAACACCAGCTGACCTACCATGGCTGCCTGGCCCCCGCGTCGCCGCTGCGTGACCACGTCGTGCCTCGCCCGCCGTCCTCACGGCCAAGTCGCTGCGCCGCGGCCGGTGCTGCGCCGAATCAACCCAGCGAGGGGCCGAAGTTCAGTTGGGCCGACCTCATGATGAGGGTCTTCGCGAAGGACGTCCTGAAGTGCCCTCGCTGCGGCTCGCGCCGCGTCATGCTCGCGGCCATCACAGATGGTCCCACCATCACGCGCCTCCTGGCACACCTCGGTCTCCCCACCGAGTCCCTCCCCGTCACACCCGCGCGTGAGCCGCCGCAGCTCGAGTTCGCCTGGTAGCGAGCCGAAGGCGCACTAGCGGGGTGCCCCGGGCGGGGTGCCCCGGTCCATGGCGCCCTGCCAAAGCCTCCCGTCGCTCGCCTGAGCGCTCGACTCCGAAGGAGGTCTGCCCCCGTCCCGGTCACCCACGAGCGACCGCGGCGCGCCCCTTCGTATCGCGACGGCCAGCGCACCACGCTTGGGGCCCTCTCCAAGGGCTCCTGCATCGGTTGGGTCCACCGCGTCAGCGTGCTACCAGGGTCGCCGTGACCCTCGTCCGCCCAACCCTGAAGGCTCTGTGACTCTTCTTGGGCCACCTCAGACCCACCTAGCGGATAGCCGTGTCTTCAATTGCCTGCTTGGATTACTTATCCGCCCGCTCCGCTTGGAATCCTTCCGCCACCACTGGTCGTTGCCGCTGCGGCGGAAGCCAACGGGCGCGACCAGAGCGTCGACGGCCGAGGTCGCCAGCCCGTACTGCTCTTCGAGATCCAAGCGCCGCACCGTAGCAGCGACAGGTGCACGGAGCGCCCGCGTCCGCAGTGCCGGACGGGCCGGGCATGAGCGTCGACCGAACCCGCGGTAGTCCCGGCCGACCGGCCAGGCTCGCTTCAACTCAGACGAACGCCTGCCGATACCTCATCCATGACGCAGTTCTTCCTCCTCGACCGGCCCGTCCGTTCGCACCTGCCCTCGCAGTGGCACGCGACCAAAGCCGCCCGTCCCGGGATCCCGGACTTCCTCGATGCGGCGCTCGACCGTGTCGCCGCCGGGGAGAACGACAGCGAGAACCCCGCGTTGGAGTACCTGACATCGTTCAGCGCGCCGACGCTGACGATGGTCTGCAAGCACCGCAAGCTGACCTTCGACTTCGAGACCCGGGGCGGCGAGTTCATCGTGTCCGACCGGTTCTGGCGGGCGGCCGACGGTCTCGTCGTCCCCGCCCATCGCACGAAGCCCGTCGCGCTGGTCTCCGCCAAAGGCGTCTCGGTGACCGACCGCGCCCACCTCGTCCTGCGGCTGCTCGACAAGATCCCTGCGGTCGACACGGAACGGTCGATCATCGAACCCTCGAGCAGACACCCCAAGCTGACGGTCACCAAGCATCTGGTGCTCGACCCCGGCGTGGTGGGTGATCTCGACCTGTTCATGATCGTCGACGCAACGCTGGGATCGCAGCTGTTCTGTTCGCAGCGCTTCCGGGACGCTGCGCTGGCGGACGAGGTCGCCGTGGCCTTCATCCCCGAGGCGAACGCCGCAGAGACCTACCTCACGTCCATCAACCCGCTCGCGACCAACCGGCTCTGACGCCGGCCACGGGCACGGCCCGCCGGACGGCAAGCGCCCGGCAAGATCCAGAGGTCCACGCCGTCGTGATGTCCCGCCGCCACACCGTGCCGGCCGGTCAGGAACCGGACCGGGCGAGGCAGCTGGCGGCTGCGATCGCAGCCGCCGCGGAACGGCCGCGAGGCGACGAGCTGCGCGCGCTGTACGAGCAGGTAGCGGCGGACGACGTGCTGTCGATCGTCGCCCCGGCGATCGAGGCGCTCGTCGCGCTGCGGCCGTCCGCCGAAGCGGTCGGCGAGCACCCCGGCGTCGGCGCCGACCTCGTCGATGCGGCCCTGTGCAGCCCGTCGACCCGGAACCGCCACGGCGCACTCAACGTGCTCGAAGCGTGGGACCCGCACCACTGGACGAGTGTGCACCGCGACCGGCTCCGGACGATGGCTGCCACCGATCCCGAAGACCACCTCCGCGCACGCGCCACGGAACTACTCGAACCGACACCCGGCAGGCCCTGAGGGCCGGCAACCTGGCGGCGATGCGCCTCGGGTCACCACGGCGCGGATCGCTCCATCCGCTCGCCGGCCGCGACGGCATCCTTGCGCGAGGGCCGCTCTGTCCCGGCCAGAGCCGCATCGGCCGGCAGTTGGTCGGCGAACGGCATCGCCGACACCGCAGCGTGACGACGAAGCTGTTCGGTCGCCCATCTCGAGAACGGCATGCCGAGGCTCTCGATGATCGGCAGGATCTACTGGATCGGTCTCGACAAACGTCGGCCCTGTGTCGTCGTCTCGTCCTCCGACGTGCTCGGTGTGGATGTCCGGCAGACCCATGTCGTGCGCCCTCCAGCCGGTGAAGTCGTGGTCCCTGGCGGCGTCGGTGGGCCTCGTGGGTGGGTTCGGGGTCGCCGTGCGCGGAGGTGAGGCTGACCTGGAACAGGGCGGTGGGCAGCGAGTCGAGGGGGTCGGCGTGGCGGGAGAGCCAGCGTCGAAGCGTTCGGCGATCTTCGCGGTCTGGCCTTCGTCGCTGTGGTACACGATCAGGATTCGGGCGTCCATCGGCGAGGGGGTGGTCATCGTGCGGCCGGCGCCGCAGCGGGTCCGAAGGGCGGATAGCGGTTGTCGACCATCGTGACGTAGGTCCACACCCGGTAGTAGGTGTTGGAGACCCGGACCAGGAAGTCCCGCATCGAGCGGGGCCACGCGCCGGTGAACAACACGGCGAACCAGGCGACAATCGCGACGTAGAGCGGGATCGCCTTGACGATGTTGAGCGCAGCGGTGCGCGGAGGCGGTTCGGCCTGCTCCGGGAGGTCGAGCGCGATGGGTGGGTAGGCGCCGTTGTCGTGCGGTCCGGGGGTGAAGTCGAACGGCGGGTAGCTCTCCGACCAGCCCAACAGGAACCCCGTCGCACGGGCGTTGTACCGCTCCGACATGGTCATCAGGCTGTACAGGCCCCCGTTGAGCCTGCCGGTGAACACGAAGGCGGCCCAGTAGACGAGGAACACGACCTGAGCCACCCGTCCGATCGCACCGGCGATGAGGTTCTGCGGGAAGGCCAGGACGACGTTCACCAACGGGCGCCATCGGGCCACTTCGGAGGGCGAGTCGACTGCGAGGTACACGGCGGATCGAGGTGGCTGGTCGTTCACGGGTGGTCCTCCCACTGGATCGGCGCTCGTGGTTCGAGAGCGATCGCGGCGGTCTCCCTGCGGTCGAATCGGCGTCCTGCCCATCGTGATCCCGGTGGTGTGTCGAGGGGCAGAGCCCAACGTCCCCTCTTCAGTGTGCGGACGGGCGTAGCGTTGAGAGGTTCCCTCCGGCTGGAGACGGGAGTTCGGTCATGGGGTGGCGGGAAGAGGCGTTCGAGCGCGGTCCGGTGCCGGCGGTGGTCTACGGATCCGAGGGGGTGCCGGTGGACGCCAACCGTGCGTACCGGGCCCTGTTCGGCCTCGGAACGCGCTCGGGTCCGGGCGTCGATCTGCGGGTGTTCATGCATGCCAACGACGAGCAGGAGACCTTGCACGATGCGTGGGAGCGGGTGGGTGCCGGCGGCGGCGTCCGGAGGGAGCCGACCGAGTTGCGGGTCCGGGCTGCGGACGGTTCCTGGCGACGGGTCGTGTTGTCGGCGACCGGTGTGCCGGGCGGTCCGGAGATCATCGTGTCGTTGCTCGACGTGACGGCGCAGCGGGAGGCGGAGGCAGCTCGTGCCCGCGAGGTGCAGTACCTGCAGTCGCTGCTGGACCGCTCCGCTGACGTCATCACCGTGCTGGAGGCAGACGGGACGTGGCGGTCCACGACCGCGCAGGGGCCGCGGATCCTCGGGTTCCCGGACGGGTACGCACCGGAGGGTGGGGTGTGGGCGTTGCTGCACCCGGACGACGAGGCCTTGGCGTCAGCGGCGTTCACCTACCTGGTCGAGGCGGCTCGTGCCGAGGTGCTGGAGCCGATCGAGGTACGGTTGGCCACGGCCGCCGGCGGGTACCGACGCTTCGAGCTCGTCGGGGTGAACCTGCTGGACGACCCGGTCGTGGCCGGGGTGGTAGTCGCCGCCCGGGACGTGACCAAGCGGCACGAGGCCCGAGTGGCGTACGCCGCGAGCGAGTCCCGCTACCGGGACCTGGTGGCCCGGATGCAGGAGGGCCTGTGGGCGGGCGACGCGGACTCGGTGACGACGTTCGTGAACCCGCGGATGGCCGAGATGCTCGGTGCCACCCCGGAGCAGGTGATCGGCACGAGCTTCTTCGACTGGATCCGGCCCGAGCAGCACACCGAGGTGGAGGCCCGGCTCGAGGCGCGGCGGCGAGGCGTCACCGAGACCTACGAGCGGACCTTCCTCCGGACCGACGGCTCCGAGGTCCACACGCTCGTGTCGGCTACCCCGACGATGGTCGACGAGGTCATGGTGGGGGCGTTCGCCGCGGTGACGGACATCTCCGCACTGAAGGCTGCGCAGGCCGAGCTCGACGCTGCGCTGTCCCGGGCGCAGGACGCAGACCGGGCGAAGAGCGTGTTCCTGTCCCATGTCAGCCACCAGCTCCGCACCCCGCTCAACGGCGTCCTCGGCTACGCCGGGCTGCTCCGGCACTCCGACGACGACCCGACGGCCGTGCGCGAGTTCGCCGCCGAGATCGAGTTCGCAGGACGGCACCTGCTTGATCGTCTCGAGGAGGCCCTTGCGCGCGTCGGCGAGGTCCTTCGCCTGGACCTCGAGGTGCTCGAGGCGTCCGCCGACCTCTTCGAGCTCCTGCACGGCTTCGACGTTGACCGGTCCGAGCTTGTCGAGCTGCGACTTCAGCTCGACGACGTGCCGCTCGAGCGCGCGCAGGGCGCTGTCTTCGGCCAGGGCCTCGTCCGGCACGAAGTCGGCCTTCAGCGCGGGCGCGTCCAGGGCGAGCTCTTCGTGCGCCCGCCCGAGCAGCTCGGTACGCGCGAGCTCGGTGCGCTGCAGCTCGAGGCGCTCGCTACCCAGCACATCGGCGCGCTCGTCGAGCTCGCCCTGCACTTCCTCGGCCGCGCGGCGCAGCTCCTGCACCCGCGCCGCGCCGCCGCGCTCGCGCTCGCGCAGCTCTTCGAGCTCACCCTCGAGCTCCGCGCGGCGCTCGACGAGCCGACCCATGCGTCGTCCGTACCCAGCTCGCGCGCCGCGCACTCGGGCTCGACTACGACTCGCTCAGGCGCCGGCTTGAAGAGCTCGATCTGGCTCGCCGACCGCGACTCGAGGTGTCGCACGAGCAGCTCGACCTGGTCAACCTCAAGAATCCGTGTCAGATCCCGGATGTCGCCAGCAGCAAAGGGAACACGCGATTTCGATAGGCCCGGATGACACCGCGCATCCCAGAGCACGGTCTCGATCGGGTTGGAGACGACGAGCCGGTCCTGGGTTGGCCGCCCCATGGGGGCCGCGGGCGACGACGCGCCCATTACGACCGACGTCATGCGCCGCGATCCGTCGCGCAGTGTCGCGAACCGCGTTCTGCGCGAGCACCTCGAGACCTTCCTCGCGCGCTTCGTCGACGCACACGGAGGCCGGACCCTGCCGGGCAACGTCGAGCGTGAGTTGCGTGCCGCGATCACGTGCGGGGACCTCGCGCACGGGTTCTGGCGCGTGTGCTGTCCGAGTTGCGCGTTGGACCAACAGGTCGCTTTCTCGTGCAAGGGGCGCGGGTTCTGTCCGTCCTGCTGCGGCAGGCGCATGGCCGAGGTCGCCGCGCATCTCTCGAGCAACGTGATCCCGTACGTGCCGGTGCGGCAGTGGGTACTGTCGCTTCCTTGGGATCTGCGTTTCCGACTGATCGCGGACCCGGACCTCTGCCGCGCCGTCGCGAGCGCGTTCCTGGGCGCGGTGTTCGCGCACCATGTGCGCGTGGCCAAGGCTTTTGGGTACGGCGTCGGGCCTGAGTGCTACGCGCACCCGGGTGCTGTGAACTTCGTCCAGAAGTTCGGATCGGCGCTCCAAGTCAATCCACACTTCCATGCGCTCGTGATCGATGGCGTGTACGTCACCGAACGCCCGGGCGCGGTGCCGACGTTCTATCCGGCTCCCCCACTGACGGACCGCGGATAGGGCTTCCAAACAGGCAGTTCGTGACAGGGTTGTCCGCTAGTGGGGTC
>CAYOBN010000118.1:0-13186 GCA_964402175.1 uncultured Planctomycetaceae bacterium
CCCGCCAAAGAAACCCCACCAACGACCCCACCCCCCGCCGCGCCGCCCAAGCCGGCAACACCAACAACGCAAACACCGGCAACGGCCCAATCGACAACGTCCCCACAACCACCACCCCCGCCACCGTCACCCCCAACACAACATCCATCGCCACCACCCGCACCCTGACCACCCGCGCAAACTCACGATCCAGAGCCACCGCCCCCAAATCCCGCCACCGCAACACCGTCACCAACACCGCCACCGCCGCCACCCCACACACCACCCCCGCATCCCCCGCCCGCACCGCCAACGCCTCCCCCGACAACAACGCCTCCAAGTGCACCCCCCCAAACGGCGACCGCGCCGCAGCCAACACCGTCCCACCCTGCGCCAACACAAACACCGCCGCCAACCGAGCGCTCTCCGATCCACCCCTGCGCGCGCTCCAAGTCAAAAACCCAAGCCCACCGACCACCCCAACCGCCGCCCAAACAAAGTGCACCCCATCCCCCGCGGACACCGCGTGTGTATGCCCGTGCCCCCAAGTCGGCGCGACCGCATACCCAAGCGCGACCCCGAACGCCGCGAGCTGCGGCAACACGATGCCCTGGAACGCCGCCCCGCGCGCGTAGAGGAACACCCCCATGAGCGGCGCCGCCACCGACATCGCCGCCAGCGCCACAAGCGACCAACCGAACAGCTCGAGAATCTCCCGTAACCCCATCCCGCGCTACTCCTCTCGCACTCCACCGTCGGCGACACGGAACCGCCGCGCCGCGACCCCAACCAGCGGCTGATGGGTGACCCAGAGCACCAGAGCCCCGCCCGCCGCCGCCTCCGTCGCCGCACGCACGACCCGCTCGGCGCTGCCCTGGTCCAACGCGCTGGTCGCTTCGTCGAACGCGACCACCTCCGGCTGACCGACGAGCGCCCGCGCCACGAGCGCCCGTTGGCGCTGCCCGCCCGACAGCGCGCCGAAGCGCCGCTCGGCATAGTCCGCCAAATCAAGACCGCCCAGCAGCCCGCGCGCCCGGGCGCACGCCGCCGCCGACGGTCGGCCCATCCAAGAGCGCTCGCGCGGCGCCCCGGACAACACGAGCTCCAACACGCTGACCGGCAGCAAGTCATCCAGCCGATCGTGCTGCGGCACGAGCGCCCGCCGCGTCGCGCTGCAGCGCACGTCCCCCGCGAGCGGCGGCAAGAGCCCCAGCACACTCGCGAGCAACGTCGACTTCCCGCCGCCGCTCGGCCCCGAGAACACGAGGAACTCACCGGCCCGCGCCGTGAGAGACACGTCCGAGAGCACCGGCGCCCCGCGCCGCCCCAGCGTCGCGCCGCGGAGCTCGACCTGCACCATGCCGCTCACTTCTCCGGCAACACCGGTTCCACACCGAGCGCCCGCGCGATCCGTGTGACGTTACCATCGACGAGGCCGATCCAGCTCGCCGTGTCGCCGCCGCCGACCATCGTCGGCAGCTCGACCACGACACCACTGACCGACTCCGCGACGCGCGCGGCGCTGCGGTCGTTCGACCACGGCGCGGTCAACAGCACCTTCACGCCCGCCTCGCGCGCCTTCTCGATCACCTGCGCCAGGTGCCCTGGCGTCGGCGGCATCCCCGGCCGCGGCTCCAGCGACGCGAGCGTGCGCACGCAGAGGTCCCGCAACAGATAGCTGTACTCGGTGTGCACGACCAGCACCGCCGGATCGACGGCCCGCAGCTTCTCTGCAGTGGCCCGCCACCGCGCGAGGCTCGCTTCGTACTCGGTGCGCCACGCGCGGTGGTTCGCGCGCAGCGCCTCGACGTGGGTCGGCAAGAGCCGCTCGAGGCCTGCCAGGATCTCGGCCGCGAGGTGCGCTCCGCCCTCGAACGACACGTTGATGTGCGGGTTGCCCGCCGGGTGCACATCCACCGACTGCGAGCGATCGAGCACCACCGGCACCTCGATCGTGGGGAACCCACGGCCCGCGTCGATGAACCCCGCGCCGCCCGCTTGCACGCGGCTGTTGCGCGCCACCTCGAGCAACCCTGGCACCCATGCATGTTCGAGCGACAGCCCGACCTGCACAAACGCATCCGCGCGGCTGAGCGCGACGAGGTGCGAGGGTTTCACCCGCACCGCGTGCAGGTTCTGCGCCGGGGTCGCCAGCGCGCGCACCTCGACCAGCGCGCCGCCGATGCGCTGCGTCAGGTCCGCCAGGTCCGGTACGGTCGCGACGACCTGCAGCGGCTTCGGCGCCTGGGCGAGCACGGGCGCGCACAGGCCGAGGAAGAGCAGCACACGGCGAGAGATCTGGATCACGCGCTGCACCTTACCAGCTCACCGCGTGCGAGTGGGGGCCGAACCACGTCGTCAGTTGGATGAGGCCGCGGGTGGTGTCGCCGTCCTCCTCCGAATCGACCTGCGCGGCGACAAAACGCAGCCGCGCGTACTCCGTCAGGTTGCGGGTGTAGTACAGCGTCAGTTCATCCTGACGCGGCGCAGCGTCCTCGCCGTGCTCGAACGAGCTGAACAGAACCCCGGCAGAGTTCACGCGGTCGAAGCGCCGCTCGGCCCACGCGTAGTAGCCCGCGACGTCGTCGTCCGTGACGGTCAGCGCCGTGCCGTCGGACTCCGCCGAGAGGTCGCCCATCTGCATGAGGTATTCAGCGCCGAACGTCCAACCCGCGATACCGTCCGCATCGTCGATGCCGTACGTCAGGTCCACCCCGAGCACCGTGTTGCTCAGCCCGTCCGCCGCCAGCGCGTTCGTTTCGTCGACGAAGCTGAACTCGGGCAGGTACCGCGCGGAGAGGCCCCACTGGAACACACCGCGCTCGCCGACGTCCATGAACTGCGTCACCCGCGCCGTCAGCGCGAGCTCGTCCAGCTCGGCGCGCTCGGCCAGCGCCGCCTCCGGGCCTTCTTCTTCCTCCTCGCCGCTGTGTTCGTGCAGGTCGAAGCCGCTGAACGCCGCGAACGACGCGCGCAGCGCCGAGGACTCGCCCGTCGCCCACCAGTGGTCGACCTGCGCGCCGACCCCCGACAGCTCGTCGCCGAGGTACTCACGCAGCACGCCCGGCCGCTCGGGGTAGGCCAGGTCGTGCACGTGGGCCTGCATCTGCTTGCCGAAGTCCACGAAGAAGCGGCCCACGCGCACCGACGTGTGCGAGTCGAGCGGCTGGTACACCGCGACCCCTTCTTCGATCTCGATCTCGCCGTCGACCGCGACGATCGCGCCGTAGCCCCACCATTGCGGGTCGATGCGGCCGTTGATCGTCAGCTCGAAGACGCGCGCGTCGAACTGGAAGCCGTCGTCCCCGACATCGGGGTTGGAATAATCGAACAGCGTGTCGATCACGCCGCCGATCGCGGGGTTGAAGTCGTTCGTGAAGCGGTCCGTCTGCCCGCTCGGCGGCGTGCGCACGGGCATGCCGGGGGTGCGGAAGGGGGACTGCTGGGCGAGGGTCGGGGCGGCGCTGAGGGCCGCGACCACGACCGAGAGGGTCGGCTTGAAGTGTTGCATCGGTGCTCGTTCGCGGAGTGCGAAGGCGAGAACGATGCCGAGCCGCCCAGGGCGGGGCTTGAAAGGTTGGCGAACGATGGCAGTGACCGCGCGCGCGGTCACTCCAGCACGTGATCGAGCGCGTCGCGCACGAGGTGCACGACGTGCTGGTCGGCCAGCGTGTAGTGCACGTGGCGGCCGTCGCGCCGCCGGGACACGAGGCCCGCGTTCTCGAGCAGCTTCATCCGGTGGGACACCGTGGAGAGCGGCTCGTCGAAGCTGGCCGCGATCTCGCTGACGCAGGCTTCGCCGCGCGCGAGCAACTCGAGCGTGCGCAGGCGCTGTTCGTCGCCCAGCACCTTGAAGAGCTTGACCGCCAGCTCGAAGGCGCGGTCGGGCAGACGCGACGAGCCGCGCGCCCGGTGCTCACCGGGCGCGCAGTGCTCGCCGTGGGGCGGTTCGTCGCGCTGGGAACGATCCGACGCGGCCTCCGGGTGAGCGGAGTCCGCGTCGCGGTGTCCCTGGGAACCCGGCCCCTCGCCCCAGGGCGCGGCCGACTCGCACGGGTGCTGGACCAAGGGTCAGCCCGTTAGAGCTTCTTCTCTTTGTGCGCCGTGTGCTCCTTGCAGAAGGGGCAGTACTTCGCCTTTTCGATCTTGTATGCGGCCTTCAGCTTCTTGTGCGTCGTGTAGTTCCGGTTCCGGCACACGGTGCACTCGAGGAAGACGTAACGCTCTTTGGTCTTCATCGTGGGGGCTCCTGTTCGTCGGCAAGGGCGGACGGGGTCGGGTGTCGACCGGAGCGCCGATGCGGGCCGGAGAGGGTAGTCGCCCGAGCCCCGACGCGCGAGAAAATTCCCCGGGTTACGCCGGATCCAGCACGAGCGCGACCTCGAGGTGCCCCGCGCCGGGCAGCTCGAAGGCCCGCCGGGTGCCCCCCAGGGGCAGCGGCGAGGGCGCCGAGCCGACGACCGGCAGGCCCAGGCGGAAGCGGCCCAGCGGGTCCAAGGCGCGCGTCTTGAGGTTCCCCGCGGCGATGTTGGCCCATTCCCCGAGCGCGTCGCTGCGCTCGTCCGCGCTCTCGGGCGGGAAGCCGCCGAGGAGGCTCGTCGCGAGGGCCTCGGCGCCCGCTTCATCGAGGAGGAGGCGCAGGCAGCCCGAGCGCGGCCCCTCGAACCCGATCGCAGCGATCGTGGTGGGGGCGTCGGGCTCGCTGCCCGGGGTCGCCGCGAGGCCGTAGGCCCCGAAGACCTCCGGCAGCACCTGGTCCAGGACCTCGGAGAGGTCGCGTTCGTCGAGGGGCGGGCACATGGCGGATCGGGTGGGGGATTGTCCGTCCCCCGGGTCCCGTTCTTCGGACAACAGACGCTAGAGGTTGAGGGAATCCCCTGCGACACTCTGGCACTTTCCAACCTGATCCAGAGGTGTGGCAATTCAACGGTTTTCCCTCAGTTCTTAACGGCAGGACGCCGAACGACCTCCCGTTCCAGCTCCCCAGGGATCCCCACCCATGCACGAACCCGACGACATCGTCCGTGAGTTCCTCGTCGAGAGCTTCGAGGGCCTCGACCGCCTCGATGGCGAGCTCGTCGCCCTCGAGTCCCAGCCCGATGACGTCGAGGTGCTAGGCAGCATCTTCCGCACGATCCACTCGATCAAAGGCGCCTCGGGGTTCCTCGAGTTCCGCCGCCTCGAGCGGGTCGCCCACGCGGGTGAGAACCTCTTGGACGCCCTGCGGGCCCGGCGGCTCGCGATGAACGACGTCGTCGCGTCGGCCCTCCTGGAGATGAACGACGCGGTGCGCACCTCCCTGCGCGAGATCGAAGCGAGCGGGGTGGACGAGGGCGCGCCGTTCACGGCCCTCGTCGCGCGGCTGGAGGCGCTCCTCGCGGGCGACGCAGCCCCGGTGCCGAGCCCGAAGCCCGAGCAGAAGCCCGAGCAGAAGCCCGAGCAGAAGCCCGCTGCCCCAGTCAGCGCGCCCACCGCGACCGCTGGAACGCAGGAGGCGAGCCCCGAGGACCCCGCCGCCGCGCGCCGCGACACCAGCGGCAGCGTCGCCGACGCCAGCATCCGCATCCGCGTCGAGCAGCTCGATCGCCTGATGAACCTGGCGGGTGAGCTCGTGCTGGCCCGCAACCAGATCCTGCAGCACACCGCGCGCCTCGAAGACGCCGCGACGAACGCCTCGGCCCAGCGCCTCTCGCTGATCACGAGCGAGCTGCAGGAGGGGATCATGAAGATCCGCATGCAGCCGGTGGGGCTCCTCTGGAGCAAGCTGCCGCGCGTCGTGCGCGACCTCGCGTTGCAACTCGGCAAAGAGGTCGAGCTCGTCCAGCGCGGCGCCGAGACGGAGCTCGACAAGACGCTGCTGGAGGCGATCAAGGACCCCTTGACGCACCTCGTGCGGAACGCGCTGGACCACGGCATCGAGGCGCCGGAAGAGCGCGCGGCGCGCGGTAAGCCGCGCACCGCGACGCTGTCGTTGACCGCGTACCACGAGTCCGGCCAGGTCAACATCGAGGTGCGCGATGACGGCCGCGGCATCGACCCCGCGGTCATCCGCGCCAAAGCGGTCGAGAAGGGCCTCGCCTCGAAGGAAGAAGCGGCGCGGCTCGACGACCGCGCGGTGCTGGAGTACCTCTTTGCGCCGGGGTTCTCGACGGCGAAGCAGATCACGAACGTCTCGGGCCGCGGCGTCGGCATGGACGTCGTGCGCAAGAACTTGGAGCGCGTCGGCGGCACCGTCGAGCTCGACAGCGCCGTCGGCAAGGGCACGTGCGTGCACGTGCGCATCCCGCTGACGCTCGCGATCATCCCGGCGCTGACGGTCGAAGCCGGCGGGCAACGCTACGCGATCCCGCAAGCGAGCCTCGTCGAACTCGTGCGCATCGAAGCCAGCGACTCCGCGCGCATCGAGCACATCCAGGGCCAGCCGGTGCACCGCCTGCGCGGGAAGCTCCTGCCGCTGGTGGACCTGGCCGAGCAGCTCGGGGTCGCCCCGCAGCGCGTCGACGACGCGTGCAGCATCGTCGTCGTGCAAGGCGCGGGCGGCACGTTCGGCCTGATGGTCGACACGATCGGCGAGACCGAGGAGATCGTGGTCAAGCCCATGGATCGCCAGGTCAAGCACTTGCCCGTCTATGCGGGCACGACGATCCTCGGCGATGGGCGCGTCGCGCTCATCCTGGACATCGGCGGCCTCGGCGTGCGCGCTCGCATCAGCGCGCCGCGCGAGGAGGCCCCGCACGAGCGCGAAGTCGAAGCGGCCGCGGGCATCGATCACCTCGTGTTCCGCGCGCGCGGTCGGCGCCTCGCCGTGGACCTCGCGTCCGTGAACCGCCTGGAGGAGATCGACCCTAGCACCGTCGAGCGCGCGGGCACCCTCCGTGTGGTGCAGTACCGCGGCGGGATCTTGCCGCTGATCGACGTCGGCGCGGCCCTCGGCGAACCCGCCAGCGCCGCGGTGAGCGGCGAGCTCCTGCGCGTGATCGTACGCAGCGATGCGTGCGGTTCGCTGGGACTCGTCGTCGACGAAGTCATCGACATCGTCACGATCCAGGCCACCGATACGAACCTCGCGCGGCGCTCGGGTGCGGGCCGCGGGACGACGGGCGTCGTCATCGCGGAGGGCAAGGTCACGGAGCTGCTGGACGTCGCGTGGCTCCTGCGTGAGCAGGGCGCCGAGTGCGGCATCACCGATGGCCTGAACGGCGCTCCGTCTTCTGTCGAAGCGACCGCGGAGAGCACCGTGCAGCTCTGCACGTTCCGGCTCGGCCGCGCGCTCTACGGCATCGACGTGCTCGATGTGCAAGAGGTCCTGCGCCCGCAGCAGAAGACGCCGATCCCGCTCGCGCCGCCCGAGATCGAAGGCCTCATCAACCTGCGCGGTGAGACCGTGACACTCTTGGACCTGGGCCGTCGTCTGGGCCTGCAGCCCGCCGAGTCGCGCCGCGAGCTGCGCGCGATGCCTGCGGACGAAGACCCCGCGATGAACGTCGTCGTGCGCTCGAAAGAGGGCGTGATCAGCATCCTCGTCGACGAAGTCGGCGAGGTGCTGGAGCTCTCGTCGCGCGACTTCGAGCCCCTTCCGGACTCTGCGGACTCCGCGACGCGCCGTTTGGCGCGCGGGGTCTACAAGCTCCCGCAGGACCTCCTGCTGGAGCTCGATGTGAACGCAATCTCTGTTGTCGCCGAGCCTACCGTTTGACCCAATCCCCGCGTGAACGCGGCCATCGTCTCGAGAACCCACACCCTGCTCTGACCATGTCCCACACCGACCCGTCCCCGAATTCGATCGAAGCCAGCAATCGTCCGAGCGCAGCCTCGGACCGGACCAGCCTGATGGACCCCGATGCCGAGCGTCGCGCCCAGATCGCGCGCGCCGAGGCGATGGTGCGCAACGCGCCGATCAACATCCTCTGCGCGGACCGCACGGGCAAGATCGTGTTCGCGAACCCGCAGTCGCTGGAGACGCTGCGCTCGATCCGCCACCTCCTACCGATCGATCCGGACGAGATCGTGGGGGCGTCGATGGACGTCTTCCACAAGAACCCGTCTCACCAGCGCCGCATGATCAAGGACGACCGGATCATGCCGCACGAAGCTCGCATCCAGTTGGGTGACGAGACGCTGAACCTGCTGCTGACGGCGATCTACGACGACAGCGGCGAGTACCTGGGCCCGATGGTGACGTGGGCCGTCATCACGGACCAACTGCGCCAGGCGGCGGAGCTGGCGGAGACCCAGCGCCGCGAGCGCGAAGCCGCCGAGCGCCTGCGCTCGCAGGTGGACTTGATCCTGGGCGTCGTCGAAGCCGCGGCCAACGGCGACCTGACATGCAAGGTCCCGGTGTCGGGCGAGGACGCGATCGGGCGGATGGGAGAGGGCCTGGCGCGCCTGCTGGAGCGCCTGCGTCACAGCATCGGCAGCATCGCGGACAACGCGCACCTCCTGGCCAGCGCCTCGGAGGAGATGACGGCGACGTGCCGCCAGCTCAGCCACAACGCGCAGGACACGACCGCGCGCTCACGGACGGTCTCGGACGCGTCGCGTGTCGTCAGCGAGAACGTCCAGACGGTCGCGGCGGGCACCGAGGAGATGACGGCCAGCATCCGCGAGATCGCGCGCAACGCCGAAGGCGCCTCGAACGTCGCGAACGAAGCCGTGAAGCTCGCCGCGCAGACGAATAAGACCGTCGGCAAGCTGGGCGAGAGCAGCGCCGAGATCGGCCAGGTCATCAAGGTGATCACGTCGATCGCGCAGCAGACGAACCTCTTGGCGCTCAACGCGACGATCGAAGCGGCGCGCGCTGGTGAAGCGGGCAAGGGCTTCGCGGTCGTCGCCAACGAGGTCAAGGAGCTGGCGAAGGAGACCGCGAAAGCGACCGAGGACATCTCGCGCCGCATCGAAGCGATCCAGACCGACACGCGGGCTGCGGTCAGCGCGATCGAGGGAATCGGAACGATCATTCGGCAGATCAACGACATCCAGGGCACCATCGCCAGCGCCGTCGAGGAGCAGACCGCGACGACCAACGAGATGGCGCGCAACGTCGCCGACGCATCGGTCGGGACCTCCGAGATCGTCGAAGGCATCGGCGGCGTCGCCAAGGGCGCCGAAGAGAACTCGCGCGGCGCCGAGGACATGCAGTCCGCTGCCGGTGAGCTCGCGAAGATGGCCTCTACCCTGCAGTCCCTCGTAGCGAGCTTCCGATACCAGTAAACGTGGAAACGAAGCGCGAACCGATCCGTGTCCTCATCGCGGATGACTCTCCGGTGGTGCGGCGCCTGGTCGAGCGAGTGCTCGGCCGGGAGCCCGGCATCGAAGTGGTCGGCGCGGTCTCGAACGGGGCCCTGGTCCTGCAGGGTGCGGTGGCGCGCCAGTACGACGTCCTCGTACTGGACCTCGAGATGCCTGAGTTCGACGGGCTCGCGACGATGCGGGCCCTGCGCGAGCTGCGCTCCGACGCGTTGGTGCTCGTCTTCACGGGCGCCGACGAGGAGGGTGTGCGGCGCGGGCTGGCGGCGTACCAGCGGGGCGCGGTCGAGGTCCTGCAGAAGCCCGAGAACCTGGGCGCCAGCCTCGGGGAGCTGCAGACGAAGATGCCCGCGCTCGTGTGGGCTCTGGTGGAGCGTCGGCGGGGCTCTGCGGCACGTGCAGTCCCTGCGCCGGGCGCTGCCGCCCAGCCGCCGGTCACCACCGCGGCCGCACCGACCGGGGCCGCTCCGACCGGGCCCGCGGGTCTGCGCTCGACGGAGCTCTTGGTGATCGGCTCGTCGACGGGGGGCCCGAACGCGCTCGCACGGGTGCTCGGGGCGCTGCCGAAGGACCTGCGTGTGCCGGTGCTGATCGTGCAGCACATGCCCGAGGGGTTCACGGCGCAGCTCGCCGAGCGGCTGGACCGCGACGGTCCGCTGCGGGTCGTCGAGGCGCACGGTGGTGAGGCCTTGCAGCCCGGCACCGCGTACCTCGCGCCGGGTGGCAAGCACCTCGAGGTGCAGACGCGCGGCACCGGCCTCTTCACGCGCTTGACCGATGGGCCGCTCGAGAACTCGTGCCGGCCCGCGGTGGATCCCTTGTTCCGGTCTGCGGCGCGCGCGGTGGGCGGCAACGTCCTCGCTGTGGTGCTGACGGGGATGGGTCAGGACGGCCTCGAGGGGGCGCGTGTGGTGCGCTCCGCGGGGGGCCGTGTGTTCGCTCAAGACCAGGCGACGAGTGTCGTCTGGGGCATGCCCGGCGCGATCGTCCGGGCGAACCTCGCGGACGAGGTGCTGCCGTTGGACGCGGTGGCGGCAGCGATCGTGACGGAATTGCGTAAGGGGCGCGCAAGTCGCGCGCCGGTGAAAGACGAAGCAGCTTGACCATGCGACCGAACGATCTGCAGTTCCTGGCGGCGTTCGTGCGCGATCGCACGGGCATCGTCCTCGATGAGTCGAAGCAATACTTGCTGGAGGCGCGCCTGACGCCCCTGCTGCGTGACTCGGGCATCGCGGACATCGCAGCGCTGTGTGAGCGCTTGCGCGGACCTGGGGCGCTGGCGCTGAAGAGCCGCATCGTCGATGCCATGACGACGAACGAGACTTCGTTCTATCGCGACGGCGCGCCGTTCGAGCTGTTGCGCAACGAGGTCCTGCCCGACCTCGTCAACCGCCGTGGGAACGCGCGACGTCTCGCCATTTGGAGCGCCGCGTGTTCGAGCGGCCAGGAGCCGTACACGCTCGCGATGATCCTGCGCGACAACTTCCCGCACATCGGTGGGTGGGACGTCTCGATCACGGCGACGGATGTCTCCGAGGCGATGGTGGAGCGCTGCCGCCTCGGCACGTTCTCGGAGTACGAGCTCTCGCGCGGCCTCTCGGCCGAGCAGCGGGACCGCCACTTCCACCGCACCAAGGACGGCGGCTGGCAGGCGCGCGAGGAGCTGCGGCGCTTGGTGAAGGTGCGCGGTTTGAACCTGTTGCAGCCTCTGCCGACGGACTTCCGCTTCGACCTCGTCCTGATCCGCAACGTGCTGATCTACTTCGACGAGCCGACGAAGGAGGCCATCCTGCGCCGCGTGCGCGGCGTGCTCGCGCCCGACGGTTACCTGATGCTGGGGACCGCCGAGACGCCGCGGGGCGAGTCGTTTGTGCGTGCGACGAACTCGCGCACGATGCTGTACCGCCCGGCGGCGTGACGCCAAGGTAGCGGCCCTGCTGAGCCGTGCGGGTCGTTGTGTGCGGTGGGGGTCCCACCGCGCGCGGTCGCTTTGCGGATACCATCCGCGCATGGCGAAGAAGAAGCCGCGCAACCCGCCTTGGGCCTTGTCCGCTGCCGAGGCAAAGAACGCGTTCAAGAACCCGCGCCGCGCCACCCCGCTCGAGCGCGCGCGATTGGACTTCATGGAGCGCTTCGAGTTGCTCGCCCATGACCCCCGCCTCGCGAGCCTCCCGGACCGCGCGCTGATCCGCGTGCAGGTCGTCGATCCGGTCGAGCCCGAGCGGCGCTCCGCGTTCACCGTGGGCCTCAGCGACTACGACGAACGCGGGCGGCCCTGCTTCATGATGATCGTTCGCGGCCCGCGGCCGGATGTGCTGGCTGCGATGCTCATGTTCTGCAATGAGGAGCCGGAGGACGCGTGGGCCGCGCACTTCCGGGGCCACACCATGTGGGTCTATGAGGTGCACGAGACCTACGACATCAGCCCGGACGAGCGCGACCTGGTGATCGGCGCGCCGCCCTCGGGCCGCACGGCCACGATCGGATTGCTCAGCGGCCAGTTCGACGTCACGGCCGTCAACGTTCGCCTCGACGCGGACGCCGTCGCGCGCTGCAGCGCGGTGGTGGACGTCCTCCAACGGGCGCTCGCGCAGGGCACGCTCGAGGCGCCACCGTTCGGCGTGGATGCGAGGTTGCTCGAGCTCCAGCCCGACGGGACAGGGGGCCTCGGACCGCCGATCCAGTTCACGCCGGGCGAGCGCGAGCTGCTCGAGGATTTCGACGACGCCGACCACAGGGCGACCTTGGCGGAACTGCCAGCCGCCGTGGCCGAGGCGTTCGCCCAGCGCGCCAGCGCCTTGCCGCTGCTGATCGGCACACGTGCGACGCTCGTCGCGGGGTGGACGGCAGAGGGGGACGATGACCTGGATCCCCGCATGCGCTTCGTCGACGTGGCGCTCCTGGACACGGGCACCCTCGTCGAGCGCGCGACCGAGCCCATCGGGCGCGACTTTCCCCTCGGCGGGCGCCTCGAGAAGTACCTCGAAGTGTGCGAGGCCCTGCTCGACGGCATCCTGCGCCTATTCGAGCGCACGGGTGGACTGCCGGAGCACCTCACCCTCGAGCTGTCCTTGGTCGAGGATATGCTGGCCGATCTCGTGTGCCGTGTGCGTGTCCCGCGCCCCGGGGAGCTCGCACCCATCGTCGATGTCCAGTCGAGCAGTGGCCCCGCGACCGCACTTCGGCATTGGATCAGCGAGGATGAACCCGCGGACCCTCTGCACCGCATCCATCATGCCCTCTCCGCGGCCCTCGATTGGATCCTGTGCATCGGCTCCCGCTCCGTTGGCGTCGATGTCTTGGCCGTCTCGGCGTTTGCGTCCGCCGCAGGCGGCGCCGCGCCGCGCTTCGACGAGCCCGACGTCGAGGAGAACGCGGTCGCGGCCCTGTCGGTCCTTTCTGCGACCCTCGACAGCGAGGTCGTAGAGCCCTGGTTCGACGGGCGCGCGGCGTACGCTCCCAAACGCCTCGAGCGGGCGCTCGCTGCGTGGACGGAGTGCCTGCCGGACCTCTGCGTCTGGTCGCCGGCGAGCCGCGAGGGCTTGCCGCGGTTCCAGTCACTGCTCACTGGCGAGTCGGACCTGCAGGTGCGCGACCTCCCGGAGAGCTGGGAGCCGCGGGGCGGCGACGCGCTGCTCGTCCTCTGCGTGGAACTGGACGGCGTACAGCGCCGCGAGGCCCCGCTGCCCATCGCGCGTGGTCAAGCGGAGGCCTGGGCGCGCTCGCTGGGCGAGGCGACCCCCGAGAAGCGCCGCGCCGCAGCTCTACGCTGGCTGCGCGGGGCGCTGACGGTCTGAGGCTGGTACAAACCCCTGGTACCAGGTACGACTTTGCGCGCGCCTCTGGCTCTCTCTCTCCTGCGCTCTCTCGCGCGCGAAGTCGTACCTGGTACCGTTCGGCACAAAACCCTGGTACCAGGTACGACTTTGCGCGCGCCTCTGGCTCTCTCTCTCCTGCGCTC
>CAYOBN010000119.1:0-13026 GCA_964402175.1 uncultured Planctomycetaceae bacterium
GGGTCAAGTGCCCACGCGGCGTAAGGGGCTCGTGCGAGGGGTGTCGCTGTGCCGGACGCCGCCGATCAGCTCGTCGAAGCGGGCGCGCATCTCTGTGAGGGCGAGGGCGCCCGAGTCCGTCAGGCGGTAGTACTTGCGGTTCGGGCCTGGGCCGTTGTCGCGCAGGGTCGAGCTGAGCAGTCCGCGCTCTTCGAGGCGGGCGAGCATCGGGTAGATCGTGCCCTCGGCGCCGCCCAGGGTCGGGCGGATCGAGAGCTCGCGGACGATCTGGTAGCCGTAGTGCTCGCCGCCTTCCAGGGCCGTGAGCACGCCGAGCTCCAGCAGGCCCTTGCGGGCCTGGACGATCCAGTTGTCGAGGAACGCGTCGAGCGCGGCGTCGCGACTCGGGGTCGTCGGGAGCGGCCTCGGATCGGGGTCGTGCAATCGGGAGACGGGTTCCATCGGGAGACGTCGCGGAGGTGGCTCGGCGCGGGCGGGGAGCCCGGCGCACGGTCGGTGACACGCCGGGGCCCGCGGAGCCCCGTGGGGCCCGCGCACCGCTGCGCTGCCGGCATCTAGTCAGCCTCCCTCCGGATGACTACGCGCCGGCCGCGTAAGGCTTGCGCTCGGTCCCGAAAATCCGCACCGAGCGGGGCGCTACCCTCTGCGAATGCTGCCCCCCACGCTCCAGCTCCAGCGCCTCGAAGGGTTCTATTGGGTGGCCCGAGAGGGCGGATACGCACGGGCCGCGCGTGCGTTTCCGCACCCCATCACGCAGCCCGCTGTCCACCAGCAGGTCAAGAAACTCGAGGGTGAGCTCGGGGTGAGCCTCTTCGAGCGCGTCGCGAAGGACCGGGTGATGCTCACGCCAGCCGGGACGCGCCTCTACGAGTTCGTGCGTCCGTTCTTCGAGGGCCTCCCCGGGCTCGTCCGCTCCCTCTGCGAGGGCGAGTACTCCGGTGAGCTCCGGATCGAAACCTCGCAGCTCCTCCTGCGGCACGTGCTGCCCGCTTGGATCCGACGGTTGCGCAAGCGTCACCCGAAGATGCAGGTGCATGTGACGGAGTCGCGGCACCCCGAGCTCGCGGCGCTGCGGCGCGGCGACGTGGACCTGGTCGTCGAGCACCTCTACGAGCTACCTGACGACATCGCAACGATGCGGGTCGGCGTCGTTCGACCGTTTGTCGTCCTGCCGCGCAACCACCCCGAGGCGGACGCCAAACGCATCGAACTCTCGGTGCTCGCGGATGACCCGTTCATCTCGTATGCGCCGAATCAAAGGGCACGCGAGCTGCAGCACGAGGCGCTCGCGCGCCATGGCATGACACCGCCGCACCTCTTGTCCGCGTCGTCGGCCGAGGCGATCCTGGGCCTCGTCGAAGCGGAGCTCGGATGGTCGATCCTGCCTTGGCACGAGGACACCGGTCCGCGGATCAAGGGCATCGTCTCGCTGCCGCTCGCGGCGCCGAAGGTCGAGTTCCCCGTGTACGCCGCATGGCGCAAGGATGCACCGGAGAACCCGCTGCTGGACGCAGCTCTGGAGACTGCGCCGAAATGAAGTGAAGCGACGCTACGCGCTACCGATCGCGTGGGTTGAGCTGCTCGATCGCTTCGCGCAGCGTCGGCACCGCGCGCTCGAGCAAACGCCCCCATTGCGCTCGGTCGATGAGGAGCCTCGGCGCCTGCACCGAACCGCTCACGTTCACGAACACCGGCCAGTCCGACTCCGCGAGCAGCGCGCCGACCTCGGTCCCCGCGAGGCCGCTGTCCTGCACGAGGCGCGCAGGCACCTCGCCCTCGAGATCGACGAGGCGCGTGACACGGTCGAACGAGCCGCTGAAGGTGAGCACGTCGCCACCGATGGGGACCTCGACCGAGGGATAACGCACCACTTCGTCGTTCAGTTCGACGACGAAGCGCTTCGGGCGCCACAGGGTCGCGTCCGTGCCTTCGGCCTCGCTGAAGAGGCGCGCGAGGCCGGGCGTCACCTGCACCGACAGCTCTGGCAGACCGAGGGTCAAGCGTCCGCGCGGTCGGAGGTCACCGCCGTCGAGCGGCACGGAGACGTCGTCGAACGTGACCTCGACCTGGCCCCCGCTGGAGGCGCTGCGCTCGGTGAGCCAAGGCAGCAGCGGACCGATGAGCCGCTCGAGGGTGCCGGGGTCCGACGGGAACCAGAGCGTCTGGGGCATGGCCCCAGCGGCGCGCGCCACACCGCGGGCGACCTCGCCGCGCACGGGCTCGCGGCCGACGCCGGCATAGAGCGCGAACTGCGCCCCCCCATCGGCCGCTTCCTCCAGCACGAGGCGCACCTCGCCCCCGAGCAGCGCCGCCCCCTCGCGCGGCAGGCCACCGTGGGCCTCGAGCAGCGCCGTCGGTAGCCCGGGCAGATCGCAGTCGCACAGCGCGCGCGCCCCGCCGTTCCCTGCGGATTCCGAGGGCAGCCGCAGCGTCAGCGACGCGAGCCCCGCGCCGTGGCGCCAGTGCAGTCGCGCCGTGCCCCCGCCTTCGCGTGTGTAGCGCACGAGCGCCACAGGCTCCGCCAGCGGGTAGCTGGCCGTCCCTGCGCCGAAGGTGCCGCGCACGCCGCAGCGGGCGTCGAGCTCCAGGGCCGCGACGCGCAGGCCCTGCGCCGCGCGGACCGCACCAGGGGGCCGCGGAAGCAGCCCAGGGAGCGCCCCAGCACCGAGCTCGAGCGCGGCCCCATCGAGCCGCACGGCGAGCTCCACGTCGCGCGGCGCGGGCGACTCCGGAGCGAGCGGCACACCGACCGGCAGGAGGCGCGCCAGCGCTGCAAGGGCGGGCCCTTCGGGCGCGCGCCACGTCAAGACGGGCCCAGCGGCGAGGACCAAGCGCCCGTCGACGAGCTGGCCCGTGAGCGCAGCGGTCCCGCGCTCGGAGCTCGCCGTGAATGCAAACGCCCGGGACGTCGGCGAGCCTTCACCGAGCGTCAGGTCGGCGTCCAGCACCGGCCCGAGCAGCGCGAGCTGCTCGGCGTGTTGCCAGGGCAAGGGTCCGCCGGTGCACAGCTCGACCACGAGCGCCAAGAGCGCCGTCGGCACCGCGCGCGCCCGCAGCCCGAGCGTGAGACCGTTCAGCCCCTCGGCATCGAACGCGTGGACCCCGACGTCGAGCGCGAGCTCCCCGAGTGGTGCGCCAGGTACTGCGCCGTTCCCCTGAGCGACCGAACACTTGAGCGCGAACGTCAGCGGGCGCTCGCTCGCCGTACGCCCCACTTCGAACGAGAGGTCCTTCAGCGAGAGCGCCGCGGGCGTGCGCTCGTCGTGCAGGGTCGCGGAAGGAGCCTGCACCTCGAAGTGGAATCCCGCGCCGCCGCGCTCGATCCCGCGCGCGTGCTCGAAGAGGCGCTGCAGCGGCTCGAGCTCGGCGAAGCGCAGCACCCGCGCGAGCTCGAAGCTGCCGTCCGCCGCGACGCGCAGGTTCAGCTCCTGGGCGCGCACGCGCACGATCGCCGGTGTCTCCTCGAAGTCGTCGAGGGCATCGGTCAGCGACGGCAGCCGCACGCTGCCGCGCGCGACGATGGCGCCGCTCGAACTCTGCAGCACGACATCGCGCAGGCGCACGTCGTCGGCCCAAGCGAGCTCTGCGCCGCCCACCGTGAGCTGGCCATCGACGTGCTCGCGCAGCCCCGTTTCGACGAGGCGCGCGGCCCAACCCCCGAGGAGCTGCGGCGCAAACAGCGCGATCGCGAGCAGCGCGCCGGCCAGGAACGCACCGCAGCCGAGGCTGCTCGAGACTGCACAACCAAAGCACCCGCCGCGCTCGGGGCGTGCAGCGCCGGGAGCGGGGGTCGTGCGGCTTTGGGGCGTTTCCATGTTCAGGCGGCGCGGTGGCGCTCAGTTCCAGGTCGGATCCGGCGGCTGGCTGGCGAGCCCGGCGCCCGACTCCCCCAAGCTGCGCAGGGCTTGGCGCCACACCGCTTCGCTCGGTCCCTCGGCGAAGACGAGGTTCGGATCGAGCTTGCGCGGGATCCACGAGCCGCTCGCGAGCTCATCGTCGAGCTGGCCCGCGCCCCAGCCCGAGTACCCGACGAAGAGGCGCACGTGCCGCAACGGCTCGCGCTCTTCGGCGAGGAACGTCGCGAGCTCGTCGATCCCGACGCCGAGGAAGAGCCCCGCGCCGAGCGGCGCGCCACCTTCGAGGCGGCGGGGAGTACGGTGCAGCACTTGGAGTGTATCGAGGCCGACTGGCCCGCCGCCGTGCACCTTGACGGGCGACTCGCCGAGCTCGGGGTGGTCGGGCACGAGGTCCCCGAGCGTCGCGTCGGTCACGCGGTTCACCACGAAGCCGAACGCGCCCTCGTCGTCGTGCTGGACGAGGAGCACCACCGTGTGCATGAAGTTCGGATCCAACAATGACGGCGCCGCGAGCAGCAGCGTGCCCGGCGCCATGCGCAGGTGGATGCCCTGCGGCTCGGGTTCGGTGCCGGTCACGTCGCCCCTCCGCTCGCGCGGTCGAGGGTGATCACGGTCTCCACGTGCGGGGTGTGCGGGAAGAGGTCCACGGGACGGATGCGACGCACACGGTAACCGCCCGCAGAGAGCGCGGCGAGGTCGCGCCCTGCGCTCTCGGGATTGCACGAGACGTACACGATCCGCGGCGCGGCGAGGGCCAGGACCGAGGGCACGACCTTCTGGTGCAGCCCCGCGCGCGGCGGGTCGAGCACGACGAGGTCCGGCCGCGCGCCGCCCGCGGTCCACGCCGCGATTTGGAGGAGCACATCCCCCTCCACGAACGTCGCGGACTCGACGCCGTTGCGGGCGGCGTTGCGCCGCGCGTCGGCGACGGCGGCGGGCACGCTCTCGAACCCGACGACGGCCCGTGCGAGGTCGGAGAGGCACAGGCCGATCGTGCCCGCGCCGGAATACAGGTCGAAGACGAGCGCGCCGGGCGCGAGCGCCGCCTCGGCGCGGACGATCTCGAACAGCCGCTCGGCCATGACGGTGTTCGTCTGGAAGAACGAGTGCGGCGACAGCGTGAAGGTCCGCCCGCAGAGGACCTCGTCGATCGTGCCGGGGCCGAACAGCACGTGTTGTTCCTGGCCGATCGCCACGGAAGCGACGCTGGTGGAGATGTCCTGCACGACCGTGGTCAGCTCCGGGTGCGCGGCGAGCAACGCAGCGACGAGCGGATCGATGACCTCAGCGGCGCGCGCGGACGTCACCAGCACGAGCATCGTCTGGCCGGTGCGCACCCCGTGGCGCAGCACGACGTGGCGCAGGAGTCCCGTGTGCGCGCGCGCGTCCCACGGGGCGAGGCCCGCCTCGCGCGCGAGCCGCCGCACGGTCGCAGCCAGCGCGGCGGCGCCCGGGAAACCGATGTGGCACTCCCGCACGTCGAGCACCTTGCTCCACATGCCGGGCACGTGCAGGCCGAGCGCGAACGTGTCGTCGGAATCCGGCGCTTCGCCCGCGACGCGATAGCGCCGCGCCCCGAACGTCAGATCGAGTTTGTTGCGGTAGTTCCACGGCGAGTCCATGCCCACGACGGGCTCGACCGCGAGGCCTGGATCGAGCACGAGCAGCGGCTCGAGCGCACGTGCGACCCGCGCGCGTTTGTGCTCGAGTTGCAGGGCAGGGTCGAGGTGCTGCAGCGTGCATCCGCCGCAGGGACCGAAGTGCTCACAGCGCGCCGGGACAGCGCCGCGGCCAGGCTCGAGCACCGCGACGGTCTCGGCTTCGACCGCGCGCCGGTGGCGGCGCAGCGCGCGCACCTCGAGGAGCGCGCCGGGCAGCCCACCGCGCACGCGCACCGCCGCGGCGCCGAGGGAACCACAATCGACCGAACCGGTCCCGCGCCCGTCGTCCTCGAGGGCGTCGATACGGACGGTGAGCGCGTCACCGTAGCGGGGCAGGCGATCGGCGACAGGGCGCGCGGGGTCGGTCATTCCGGAGACGGTACCAGGACCGGGGTCCCCAGAGGGCTGCGACGCCGCGGCGCGGGTTGGCCCGCCCCCTTCGGCGTCAGGAACCTGCGCCTCCGCGACGACCGACAGGCGACATCGACGCTTGGGCGAGAGCGAGGTCGCTCGCCGCACTGGGCCAGGGGCCATCAACAACCGCGTCGACGGTGCGACTTCGCTCTGCGAACACCGATCGAGCGGGCGAGATCACTCGCGCGCGCGCCATCCTCAGCCGCAGGCGCTCGCTCGGGCAGACCTTGGACTTGCCTGCCTCTCGCTCGATGTCCAACAACTCTCCCCTGTCGTGCATGCAGAAGGTCGCCACCGCAAGGGTCCGACTCCAGGGCTCCCTTCAAGAGCGCGGTGCGTGCGCCAAGGCGCCGCGAACCCTGCGCTTGCCGCCGGCCTTCTCCACTGCGTTCGTGTTGACCTGCGAGCCATCAGCGGCGAGGTCGGGACGCAGCCCGTCGAAGAAGGGCGCGATCCGGTCGGCGCCGCAGCGGTGCCCCCGATGCGCTCCGTCAACGATCTCGACGCTGGGGGACCCCGTCGCTGCTGCGCACGCGCCGCACGCTCATCGCCAGCGAGGAGGCGAGGATCGTCAGGCCGCGGGCCGACTGCGGAGGTGGTCCGGCTCGCCGCATGGCTGCGGCGGAGGGGCCGTCCGGGGAGGACGATGGACGCATCGACCTCCCCTCCTGCTCCCCTCCCGGGCTCAATCCCGCCGTAGCGTGACGAGCGCCGCGCTCGTCGCGTTCGAAGTCGGGGCACCGGCGGGGTCCACGTCCCGGTACCAGACCTGGAAGGGCACCGGGACGTACGTGAACACGTTGCCCCAATTCTGGTTCAACGTCTGCCCGAGCGGGTTCAACCATTCCGCCATGCCAGCGGCGTTCACGACGCGTACAGGATAGGCCCGCGGGACCACGTCCGTGATGCAGAGCGTCCCGAGACCCAGTGGCCCTGCGCCTGCCGGTGACCACGACATGCCCGCGGGGTTCGCAAACCCACGCAGCAAGAGCGCCACACTGCCGGGCGGCAAGTCGTAAGCCAGCATGCGGCCGCTCGGGAACGACTGGTAGTGCAGGCCCTGGTAGATGAGCTTGCCGCCGCGCCCGGTGCTGTTCACACACCCGGCCCACGGATCCGGCGGAAGCCCGCCCCCTCCCGAACAGCCCGTCGAGAGCGCCGTGCAGACCGTCGCAGAGTAGGTGGCGCGGACGCAGCTCGCGGCGTCGACGAGGGGATACACCCGGACCATACCTGCGGCCTGCAACGGGGGAGTGCCTACGGACATCACGGGAGATGCCGCCAAGAGGAAATCCTCGCCGAGCCCGAAGCGCCACCCTGCATACGCCGAGCCGGGCGACATCACCCCACCCACGCACCAGAATCCCTCGCGCTCGCAGAAGGTGACGATCGAACCGCCGCCGAAACTGGGCTCACTCCAACTCAGGAACCCAATGAGGATCTGATCACCTCGGGCACGCACTCGGGACCCATCCGTCGCATGGTACTCCTGGCCTTTCCAGCGCTCGACAAGTGTCCAACCAGATGGGCCCCGCTCGAAGATGTAGAAGTACTCGTAGTGCGCGCCCATCTGCGCGTTCTGCGGGTTCCAGCAAAGCACCCCGACCCGTCCCCTGGGCAGAACGACACAGTCGCCGCCGAACTGACCGCTGGTCGCCGGCGCCGGGGGCAGCAGGCGCTGGTCCAACACCACTTGATACGGGGCCGTCCCATCGCCGACGAGGCGGTAGACGTAGGCGCTGCCCGAGTCCTGTGGCAGCCCGGGTCCTTCCTCGAGCCGCGCGCCAACGATGAGCCAACCCTGAGCCAGCGACACGTCGAGGGATGCGCCGAAGTTCGAGGTCACCGTCGGCGACCCCGCGGGTTGGTGCGACGACACGAAGCGCCATTCGACCCCGTTGTGGTGGTAGTACAACAGGCGACCCGTGGGCAGCGACGCGCGACACGTCACGAAGAGGTGGTCCCCCTCCATCCACACCATCGAACCGCGCTCCTCGAAGGTGCTGCTGCCGAGCAGCGGCGGATCGGTGATCATCTGCGTCTCGATCCAGCCGTGCTGGGGATCGTGCTCGAACGCGAAGAGGAGCCCGCGCCGCCCGTCCGGCCGCCGCTGACCTGGAGCAGCGACCACGAGCCCCCGTGATCCGAGGGCCAGGGACTGTCCGAACAACGGGCCATTGGCCTGATTGGCAGGAACCTGCACGGAGAGCTCTTGATCAAAGCGCAGTTCGTTCCCATGCCGACGGTACACCGTGACGGTACCTCCGTTCGGATGGGAGGGGTTGGGCTGCAAGAATGCGCCGACGGAGTACCAGTCCTGGAAAGCGGCCACGCCGTACCCGAACGCCCCGCCTCCGTGAGGCGACGGATGAACGAGCTCCTGGATCGAGGGCACCCGGGGGTTCTGCGCCCCTGCGCCGCCAGCCAACCCAAGGAGCCCGATGGAGAGCGCGAGAGCGCTGTTTGCGGATGTGAAAGGTCTCATCACTGGATCCGATCGATGATGAGGACCCAGTCCTCTGCCGTGGACATGCCCGCGACGGGCGTGGGGTTGTAGGGGCTGCCATCGAACGGCGGTTGGCCGCCGTTGGGATCGACCACCGTCAGCCCTGTCCGCGGGTCGAACCAGAAGGCGCTGTAGAGGAAGTTGCTCCCGGGGGTCGAGTGGGTGAGCGTCATCGAGACCGTGCCGGCATTGCCGCCCGGTAGGCTCGGATAGTGGATCAGGGCGCCGCCGTCCTGCTTGGCGAAGACCCGCGGCCGGCCGTAGACGAGATCGAAGGCGCAGGCTCGATCAGCGTCAAGGCCAGGGTCGCGGTGAGCGCCAACACTAGCAAGGAGGGAAGATCGGCTTGATCTCATGGCTGGCGTCCTCTCCCAGGGCGAACTCGCGCACTGCGAAGGCGTGCGCTGCGGTGCCCCGTCTCCGAGATCATCAACCCAGACGTGCGACGTGCGCAAGACGGTTGTCCTTGAAATCTCAACTTCGACTGCCCCTAACATGAGCTTCGGGGCGCTGCCGCTGCACGATCTCTTCCACTCAAGAATCAGCTCTTTCTTGGGCGAGTCCCACGGATGGGACACCACCTGAGACCACGCGGCCCACACTCACGCCGACCGGCACGGCGTCCACCGGTACCGGGTACGATTCGGTGAACGCCGCACGCGTCAGGCGCGCGCACATCCCCCAAGTCGTACTTGGCAACGGCTATTGCGCCGCGCACGGATCGAGGTGCTCGGCCGCACATTGCCGCAACGTGAACATCGCCCCGCGACGCCCGTCGCGGATACGCGGCCGTCGGGCGATCCCTCCCGCAGCAACCCGAGCCATCCCCCTGGCGGTCCCCAGACGGGTGTCGGGCGGCACCAAGGGGCGCGTCCGTGGGCTCCAAGATCGCCACAGGGAACGGAGCGTACTGCGTCACAGCAGCATCAATGCCCGTCCACTTCGATCGCAAGCAGCAGACGCAGGAACCTCTCGATGTCGCCGCGATGGTCGCGGAGAACGTCGAACACGCGCTCGGAGTCGACGCGGTCGTACAAGTGGACGACGCGGTTGCGGAAGCCGACGATCGGTGTGATCTGGTCCGTCGTGCCCCTTGGGACGCGGCCGTCCTCCTCGAGCTTCGCAGAGATCTTGCGGCGCGAGCGCGGGGAAGGGAGCCCCAGGCGCGCACAGAGGTAGCTCCCGATATCGATGAGGGCCCGAATCGAGGTCTGCAGCAGGTGCAATGTCGCCTGCAGATTGCGAGAATCCGCCTGGAACTCCTCCCGCGGCGCTTGCGGAATGCCGTCCAGCAGTTTCAGGTCGGCCCGAACCGGTTGGGCCCTCGAGAGGAGCTCTTCGATCGTCGTCTGTCTCGCTCTCGGTCCATTCGACGCAGGAGTCCTTCACGCTGCCCCCGCACCGAGAGTTCGTGGGTCGGCAGGAAATCGAACGCACGAACGCAGGTCGTCGATTCGAAATCGACCCTTCGATCCGTATCCGCCTCGTAGATGAGCCGGCCGTCACAGAGCGCACGGTGCGCGAAGATCACTCCCTGTGCCTCGAGGTCGACAGCGTCGACGGGGTAGGGAGCCGTAAGCGACTCGAGTCGAGCCCCGAGCTCTGCGAGAATGCGGCCCTTGCCGTTCGCGGACCTGTTGAACAGCACCCCGACGTCGACATCGCTGTCGGACCGGAGTTCGTTCCGGGCTGCGGAGCCGAAGATCCACAGCGCGGCCACTTCTGGATAGCACTGTGCGATAGGCTTCAGATCGCGAGCAAGGCGACCTGAGTCGAGGGGCCCGGGGTCGTGCGACAACAGCGAACAGCGTACTCGGTCCAAGCTGCGGCCGTCCAAGGGTGCCGGCAGTGTGACGTCGGCGCCGTGGCATTCATCGCGGCGAGACACCTTGGAGCCTGCTCCATAGAGTTCGATTCGCATGGCGGCGCCCCTGCGAACCGCCTATCCGCCCGCTCCGCGGGGATTGGCCTTCGGCGCCCCCCCGCGCTCGGGGCGGTCCTGCCACGTACGGTAGCCAGGCGGAACCGAGGGTCGCACGACTTTCGCACCAGCCGGACCGCGCCCGCTCTGCACAGTGACCCTGCCGGTCGCGCCTGCGTGTGAACCGCCAGAGGCCTACGACGCCGCGGCGGAGACTGGCGCTTTCACTTGGTAACGTAGCGGCCCCTGATGCGACGTCGTCTCGCCCCTCTTGCGCCTCTGGTGCTGGCCCTGGCCGTGTTCCTGGCGTTGCGCGCGCGGGCGGCGTTTGCCGTCGACGACGCGTTCATCGCCTTTCGTTACGCCAGGAACTGGGCCACGCTCGGTGTGCCGACGTTCAACCCGGGACATGGGGCGCCGGTCGAGGGTTACAGCAGCGCGCTCTGGGTCGCGCTGCTCGCGCTCGGTGAGCGGCTCGGGTTCGCCGCGCCGCGGGTGGCCGAGGCGCTGGGGCTGGTCGCGGGTGCCGCGACCTTGGTGCTGTTCAGCCGCGTCGTGCGGCGCAGCGCAGGGTTGACGGGCGCGCCGCACGCGGTCGCGCTGCTGTTGCTCGCGACGTTCCCGCCGTTCGTGGTGTGGTCGAGCGGTGGGCTGGAGACGGCGCTCTTCACGCTGCTCGCGCTCGGCCTCTACGCCACGCTCGCCGCGGACGACCACCGCGAGCTCCGGCGCGGGCTCGTCGGCGGATTGCTCGCGCTCGGGGTCGCGCTCGTGCGGGTGGAGGGCTTCCTGTGGGTGCTCGCGCTCGGCGCTGCGGCAGCCGCGGCGCGGGGTCGGCGCGCGCGCCGGGATCCCGTTGCGCTCGCCGTGTACCTGGCGGGTTTCGTGGCGTTCTTGCTGTGGCGCCACGGGCTCTACGGTGCGTGGCTCGCGAACACCGCCGGAGCGAAAGGCGGCGTCGCGCTCGAGCGCTTTGCGCGCGGCGCGAAGGGGCTCGCGAGCGCGCTGCTCGCGTTGGGCTCGCCGCTCGCGGGGCTCGTCGCTGCAGGGTTTGCGCTGCGCGCGGGAAACCGTCCAGAGCTGCGCCGCGCCGCCCTCGGCGCGCTCGGAGTGTGCGCCGCGTTTGCGGGCTTCCACGTGCTGGTCGGCGGGGATTGGATGCCGTTCTGGCGCTTCTTGGCGCCCGCCGCGCCGTTCTTGGCCCTTCTGCTGGCGCTTGGGCTCGCGAGCTTGCGCAGCGCGCGCGGCGCCGCGGCGGTCGGCGCGGCGCTCGTCGCGGTGCAGCCGCTGGCGCTCTTCGACGTATCGCTCGCGCCGCGCTCGTGGCTCGAGGCGCTGTCGTTCCGCAGCTTCCGCGGCGCGTGGCAGAGCGAAGCCGAACGGCTCGCGACGGCGCGCAGGAACGGGGCCGAGTTCGAAGCGCTCGGGCGGGCGCTCGCCGCAGCGACCGCGCCGGGCGAGGGGCTCGTCTTCGGGGCCATCGGCGCGGTCGGTTGGCACGCGCCCGAGCTCGTGCTGCACGATCGGAACGGGCTCGTGGACCGCGAGGTGGCGGAGCTCGGCGGGGCGCTCGGCACGGGCAGCGACACGGCCGGTCACGACCGCCGCGTCCCGCGCGCGTGGTTCTTGAGCCGCGTCGAGCCTGCGCCGCCGACGTACTTCCATGCGGCGCTCGTCGGGCCGGGGCCGGCGGGGCCGGTGGTTGGGCCGAACACTGCGGCCCCGGACGAGTCGCTACCCGCGGCGTTCGCCGCGGCCGTGCGTTCGGCGATGCTCGGGCAGGTGTTGGCGCAGCCGGGCGAAGAGGCGCTGCTGCGCGAGACACTCGTCGAAGCGCGCGCGGTGTCGGTGGACGATGTGCCGGAGGGCAGCGCGCTGCTCCTCTGGACGCGGGCCCCCGATGCGCGGACCGCGGCGCGGTTCTGGGCGCGGGTGGGCTTACCGCCGGAGCAGGCGGCGCCGCCGCGGCGCTGAGCGGCTCAGCGGGCCCCGCTGGGATCGTACGTGCCGTCGTTGTCGGGCAGCGGCACCCCCGCGCGGTGGAGCGCGGTGAAGAGCCCGACGGCGACGACGTTGGCGAGGTTCAAGCTGCGGATGACGGGTCGAATCGGCAGATACACGCGGCGCTCGGGGTAGGCCTCGACGAGCTCCGCCGGCAGTCCGCGCGACTCGGAGCCGAAGACGAGCACGTCGTCGGGCTGGAACGGCACCTCGAAGAGGGCGGTGCCGCCGCGCGCCGTGAAGAGGCGCAGGCGCTCGGCGAGGGGCCGCGGGCTCTGGTCGGCGAGGGAGGCCCAGCACGCCGCCAGGTCCTTGTGCACGACGAGCTCGACGTGCGGCCAGTAGTCGAGCCCCGCGCGCCGCAGGTAACGGTCCTGCAGCGAGAACCCGAGGGGTTCGACGAGGTGCAGCCGCTGCCCGAGGGCGGCGGTCAAGCGGCCCGCACAGCCGCTGTTGTGCGGGATCTCGGGATGGACGAGCACCACTTCCATGGGTCGGTCGATCGCTCTTGGAGCAGGTGCGGTGGAGAGGCCCGGGAGACGCAGCGAGGCGGGGATTCGGCGCGGTGGAACGCGGTCTGCGCAACGTAGCACATCGCCCCAGGGCCTGGGTCGCAGTGGCATCGAACGGTACCAGGTACGACCTTGCGGCGGAGCCCACGCAGGC
>CAYOBN010000120.1:0-6034 GCA_964402175.1 uncultured Planctomycetaceae bacterium
TCAGGTCGACGGCGGGGTGCCGTGGCCGCCGCCGCCGGGGGTTTCGACTTGTACCTCGCTGCCCCCTGGGAGTTCGAGGGCGGCGCGGCTCGGGAGCGGTAGGTCCTCCGCTGTGCCGGCGGCTCGGATGGAGCCGCGACCTGGTGCGCCCGAGTGGCCGCCGGCGAGGCCGTAGGGGCCGCGCTCCGAGCGGTCCGCGATCCAGCCCACGCGGGTGTCACGCAGGACCCGCAGGCGGCGGAGGATGCCGTCTCCGCCCGGTCGCGCTCCGGCGCCGCCGCTGCCGCGGCGCACGGTCCAGGCGAGGACGCGCACGGGCAGCTCCGCCTCCAGCGCCTCGATCGGCGTCGTGCGGGTGTTCGTCATGTGCGTCTGCACGGCGTGGGCCCCCGCACGGGTCGGGCCGCCGCCCGCGCCGCCGGCGTTGGTCTCGTAGTACGCGAAGCTGCCGTCGGCGCCGCCGAGCGTGAGGTTGCTCATCGTGCCCGCGCTCGCGGCGGGCACGCGGGCGGGCAGCGCCTCGGCGAGCGCCCCGAGCAAGACGTCGACGAGCCGCTGGCTGGTCTCCACGTTGCCCGCCGCCACGGGCGCGGGATAACTCGCATCGGCCACGGTGCCGGGCCGCGTGCGCACCTCGACGCGCCGCAGGACACCGTCGTTGGTCGGTGTTCCGGGAGGCAAGAGCAGCCGCAGCACATAGAGCGCCGCGGACACGGCCACCGCGCGCGTCGTGTTGACCGGCGCAGTGGACTGCGGCGCGCAGTCGGTCAGGTCGATCGTCAGGCGCTCACCGTCGTTGTGCAGCACGGCGTGCACACGCGCGAGGGCTGGCGGCGCCGAGCGCGCGCTGCCCGCGTGCGCGGGATCCGGCGCCTCGAGCCAGTCCTCGCAGCGGAACGTTCCCCTGGGCAACGTCGCCAAGAGCTGGCCCATGAGCCGGTCGGTCCACGCACACAGCGCTTCGGCGGCCCGCTCGAGGGTCTCCGCGCCTTGCTCGGCGGCGAGCGCTTCGAGCCGCCGCACACCGACGAGGTTCGACGACCACTGGGCCAGGAGGTCGGCGCGGCGCTCCTCGGGCGCTCTGACGTTCGCGAGCAGGAGCGCGAGCAGACGTTCGTCGACGCTGCCGCCCCGCACGAGGTGGACGGCGGGGATCCGCAGGCCCTCGCCGTGCACATCGCGCGCAGGCGCCATCGAACCCGGGAACGCGCCGCCGACGTCGGCGTGGTGCGCGCGGTTCGCCACGAGGAACGACGGGCGCTCGCGGCCGGGCAAGAACACCGGGGTGACCGCGGTGATGTCGGGCAAGTGCGTGCCACCGGTATACGGATCGTTGTGCAGCACGACGTCGCCCGGCGCCAGCGTCACGGCGCGCAACACGGCTTCGATCGAGAGCGGCGCCGAGCCTAGGTGCACCGGCACGTGGGCGGCCTGCGCGACGAGGCGACCGGTGCCATCGAAGAGCGCGCACGAGAAGTCGCGCCGCTCCTTGATGTTCGGCGAGAACGCAGAGCGCTGTAGCGCGGCGCCCATCTCCTCGGCGACCGCGGCGAGCAGATGGTGGAAGACCTCGAGCCGCGCGCCCTCCGCGCCGGACAACGAGCTGGTGTCGACGTCAGCCACGGGTGAAACCTCGGAGGTCACAGCCGGTCGTCGGGATAATCCAGCACCTGCAACGGCGCCGTGTCCAGGACCTCCCAACGCACGAGCGGCACCATCGTCACATCCTCTTCGCCGGGCGCGCGCCAGTACACGGCGCGCACGGTGCGGACGAGGAACGCGCCCGAGCGATAGTAGTCCTCCTGCTCGCGGCGGCTGCGGAATTCGAAGCGCCGGTCCTCTTCGCGCATCGTGGGCAGCCGCGCGGTCAGGATCACCTCGTACACGTGGCTCTGCACGGCCAGGCGCTGGTTGACCTTCGACTTCTCCTCGGCGAGCAGGTTCTTGTACTCGTAGACCTCTTCGAGCTCATCGAGCGCGTCGAAGATCTTCTTCTTCACGACTTCGTTGCCGAATTCGTCCAGGAGGGGCTCGACCTCTTCTTCGTCGGGATCGGGCTCTTCCGCTTCGTTGCGGTACTCGACGACCGCTTCCCAGAGGCGACCGCTGACGTAGCGCCGGTCGAGGAGGCCGTCCAGCACCGCCCGCGGCGCCGTGTTCACGTTGACCGCGAAGCCGCCCGACGGCGTCGCGGTCCCCGTCTCGTCCCCCATCGCGGGCGAGGTGAAGACCGTCAAGAAGGCATCGATCGAGTGCACGCGGTTGCCATCTTCGTCGTACCCCTCGAAGAAGTGGTCGTCACGGAACGGCTCGAGGCCCCGCAGCTCGCGGAAGGTCAAGGGCAAGCCGCGCCGCGGTTCGTCCTCGGAATCCGTCAAGAGCTTCGGCCGCGGCAACGGCGACGTGTCGCGCTCCGCGAAGTGGGTCTGCATCGCGCGCGCGAGCTCCTGCGCTTCGCTCGGGCCGATGTCGTAGCGAGTCCCTTCGCGGCAATTGTCGAGGATGCGCACCACGGCCTCGAACGACTCGCGCGCGAGCTCCTCGTCGGGCTGCAGCATGTTGAGGACGTTGAACTTGCTGTCCTCGTCGCGGATGAAGATCCGCACCTGGATCTCGTCGAAGTTCGTGGACGCCGGCGTGTACCAACTGTCCATCTGGGAGTCGACGGCGTCGGGGTTGCTCGCGGGCTCGCCGGGTGTGCCTTCACCGGCGCCTGCACCGGCGCCTGCACCGGCCCCTGCGCCCGCTCCCGCGCCCGCAGCACCCTCCCCCTCCGAGGCCTGCGCCGCGCGGGCGTCCTCGGCCAGGTCCTCGATCACCTGCAACAGCGTCGACTCGATCGCGAGGTCCATCAGCGACCGGGTCAGGTCGTTCTGGGCCACGCGCGCATCGGTCTTCGTCACCGTGTGGATCTGATAGGCGATCGCGATGATGACGATCAGCACCAGGAACGACAGCAAGAGCGCGGCGCCGCGGCGGTCCGTGGGCTCTCTCTGGAGGCGGCTCGGGTGCAGTTGCATGGGTGACCCAGGGGGGACGACGGGCTCGGTGGAATCTTCCCGCCAGCCGGCCTGAAGGCTGACTCAGAAGGGCGAGTTGAGGTCGCTGCCCTCCAGGATGCGCGGCCGGATGAAGAACAGCACGTTCGCCTGTTCCTTCGTGCGCAGGGTGTTCCGGAAGAGCGCTCCGAGGACCGGGATGTCCCCCACGATCGGGACCTTCGACTCGCGCTCGAGGGTGCGCTCCGAGATCAGACCGCCGAGGACCACGGCCTGCCCCGGATCGAGGCGCACGACCGTGCGCGCGTTGCGCGACGAGAGCTCGGGGACCGAGATCGACTGCGCGCTCGCGCCGGTGCCCTGCGTGAAGGTCACGGCGGTACCGGTCTGCTGCGAGGCTTCGATGTCGATGTTGAGGATGACCGTGTCCGTACCGACGACCCGCGGGATCACGTACATCTTCACACCGACGTCCTTGAAGCGCACGTTGGTGGTGAAGTTGCCCGCCGCGTTGATCGCGCTGACCTCGAAGAACGGGATCTGCGTGATGTTGACGATCTCCGCGCGGGCGCCCTCGCGGACAGCGACCTTGGGACGCGAGATGATGGAAACGTTCTCGAAGTTCGAGACGGCCTCCAAGATCGCGTTGAACGCGACGCCGTCGAACACCGCGCCGAGCTCGAAGAGCGCTTCGGACGCATCGGCGACGTTGCCGAACGAGAAGTCGACGCTCTGCACGAAGCCGCCGGCGTTCGGCAGGCCGAAGACGGGTGTACCCGCGCCCTTGCGCCGTACGCCGAGGTCGAGCGAATCGCGCGTCGTCACTTCGACGATCTTCGCTTCGATCTCGATTTGGCGGACATCGGCGGCGAACAGGTTGATGAAGTGCTCGACCTCACGTAGCTCCTGCGCCGTCGCCGTCACAAAGAGCGCGTCACCGAGGCGCACGGGCGCGGGCGCCGCGAGGCCGGGCGTGCGCGGATCCGAGTAGGTCTCGACGATCCACCCCTCGCGCAGGTCGAGCACGACGGCGTCCAGCGGCTGCGGCGCGAGCCCTTGGGGCGCGGCGCCATCCGCAAAAGCGGCGTGGATCGGGAAGTCACCGTAGGTCTTCGCGAGCTCGAAGATCTTGACACCCATCCCGAGCGGGAACGCGTAGGGCTTCATGATGAACCCCTCCGTCTCGCCCTCGCGCGGCGGATAGACGACGATCTGCGCTCCGAACTCGAGGTACGGGCTGACGCTCGGCGCCACAGGCGGCGGGGTCGGGCCCACGAGGGGGCCGGGGGGATTCGCGGGACCCGCGGCTTCGGGCTCCGCCGGGTCGGGGGTCGACGCGGCAGGCGGCGCGACCTCCACCTCGGTCGATTCGGGCACTGCCGGCTCCGCGGGGCGCTCCGGCGCAGCACGCTCGGGCCGCGGCGCATCGGCGTACGCCTGGGCGATGCGGTCGAAGTACGACCCCTCGTCGAAGCCCTCGGCGGGCTGCATCGTGCCGCGCCCGATCAGCTCGTTGAAGAGCTCGAGGTTGCGGCGCTCGGAGTCGGCGCGCCGGTTGTTCGCCGGCCCCTCGCACGCTCCCGACACGAGCCCCGCGACGAGCGCCAGCACGGTCGGGCGGAGCAGGGAAGCGGGGCGGGGCAACACCATGGGCCGCGAGCTTAACGGGCGGGTCGGCGAACTCGACACAGGCTCCCGGAGGAACTCACGGGTCACAGGGGCGCAAGGGCCGCAGCCGGCGCCGGTCGGTCGGGTTTCAGTCGCCGGGTGTCAGTCGCCGGAGCTCGCCAGCTTGGCGCGCACGGAGTCCGTGACGTCCGTGACCCCCTTGCCGTCGCGGCGCGAGATCGCCTTCCAGACGCTGTCGTAGCCCGACTCGGTCCGCACGGTCTCGCAGGCCTTCAGAACGCGGCTGCGGGCCTTGGTCATCAGGGTGATGCCCTTGGAGGAGTTCGGGTCGATCCCGTTGCGCCGCAGCTCGCGCACCTCGGCGGTGTCCTCGAGGAGCGCGTCGTAGTCGACCTTCGCGGGGCTGGTGATCTGGCGCGGCTCATCGAGCCCGCAGATGTTGTCCGCTTTCGAGACGACGTAGGGGGTCCCGCGGCCATCGTCCGGCAGGGTCAGCACCGCGGGGGGCTGCCCGTCTGCCGTGTCGAGGGCTGCCGCGGGGGCCGCCGCGGGGCGAGGCGCCGCGAAGGCGCACAGCACGAGGGTCAAGATCCAGGTCGTCATGGGAATGCCTCCGGCAGCGCAGGTCCCGCCCGTCGGTCCGCCGGCGCGCTGCGCGCCAGCGGGGCCCTGCCCGACGGAGGGACTCGCTCCAGGACTGGAGGACACTTCTTTTATCGCACTCGCGGCGACGGATCGGACACGGGGACCCGGGGTCCCTGGGGATCCTTACACACTTCGAACAGTGTGCTGACACAGGCTGGCCCGGAGCCCGCCGGGACGGCGAGCTCCGGGCCAGCGGAGCGGCCCGCCGGAGCGGGCCTCACGACTTTCAGTCGCGGCGCGCGCCCGTGCGGCGGCGACGGCGGCGGCGCGGGCGGTCCCCGTCGCCACGGGGGGCCTCGTCCGTGTCGGAGTCGGCGTCGACGTCCGCCTCGACCGGGACGACGTCATCTTCGTCGTCGTCATCGTTCGCCGTCGTCGCGACCGGCGGGCGGCGGGCGCCGCGGGCCGGGGGCGCTTCGTCCCGCGCGGGGCGCGCCGGGCGATCGTCGTCGTGGCGGGGACGGCGGGGGCGGTCGTCGTCCTCGTCCGCGGCGCGGGGCACCCGGGGGCGCTCCTCATCGCGGGCGGGGCGGCGGGGTTCATCACGCGGGCCGCGGTCCATGCGGGCCGGGCGCTCGTCCTCGTCGCGGGGTCCGCGGCGCGGGCGATCGTCGTCCCGCGGACCGCGCTCCGCGCGGGCGGGGCGCTCGTCTTCGTCGCGGGGTCCGCGGCGCGGACGGTCGTCGTCCCGCGGACCGCGCTCCGCGCGGGCCGGGCGCTCGTCCTCGTCGCGGGGTCCGCGGCGCGGGCGATCGTCGTCC
>CAYOBN010000120.1:6134-12739 GCA_964402175.1 uncultured Planctomycetaceae bacterium
CCGGGCGCTCGTCCTCGTCGCGGGGTCCGCGGCGCGGGCGATCGTCGTCCCGCGGGCCGCGGGCCGGGCGATCGTCGTCGCGGCGCGGGCGACGCTCGCGCTCGCCGTCGCCGCGCGGGGCCTTCTCACGCGGGCCTTCGCCGCTGAGCACCGCCTTGCGCGAGACCTTGATCTTGCCGCGGTCGTCGACCGCGATGATCTCGACCTCGAGCTCGTCGCCGACGTTGACCACGTCCGTGACCTGCTCGATGAACCCGTCACCGAGCTCCGAGATGTGGCAGAGCGCTTCGACGCCCGGCAGGATCTCGACGAACGCTCCGAAGTCGCGCACCGAGCGCACGACCCCCTTGTAGCGGCTGCCGACCTCGGGGGTCTGCATGGTCGCCAGGATGGTGTCGCGGCACGCGAGCACCTTCGCAGCGTCCGTGCCGTAGATCTGCACGGTGCCCTGCTCGTCGACGATCGAGATCCGCACGCCGAAGTCCGACTGCAGCCCGCGGATGTTCTTGCCGCCCGGCCCGATGAGGAAGCCGATGCGGTCCGCGGGGATCTTGATCGTCTCCATGCGCGGCGCGAAGTCGGAGACCGTCGCCGCCGGGGCGGAGACCGCCTTCAGCATCTCGCGCAGGATGTGGATGCGCCCGCGGCGCGCCTGCTCGAGGGCCTTGGACAGGAGCTCACGGGTGACCCCCGTGACCTTGATGTCCATCTGCAGCGCCGTGATGCCGACGCCCGAGCCCGCGACCTTGAAGTCCATGTCGCCGAAGTGGTCCTCGGAGCCGCTGATGTCGGAGAGGATCGCCATCTTCTTGCCCTCTTGGACGAGGCCCATGGCGATGCCCGCGACCGGCTGCGAGAGCGGGACCCCCGCGACCATCATCGCGAGGCAGCCGCCGCACACACTGGCCATCGAGGACGAACCGTTCGACTCCATGATGTCGGAGACGACGCGGATCGTGTACGGGAAGCGCTCCTTCGGCGGGATGACCGCGGAGAGCGCGCGCTCGGCGAGCATGCCGTGGCCGATCTCGCGGCGCCCCGGGCCCATGATGCGCTTGACCTCACCGACCGAGTAGGACGGGAAGTTGTAGTGCAGGTAGAAGGCCTTCTTGTACTCGGGCTCGACGGTGTCGATCACCATCTCGTCGTCCGGAGTACCGAGCGTCACGCTGACGAGCGCTTGGGTCTCGCCGCGCGTGAACAGCACCGAGCCGTGTTGGCGCGGCACGAAGCGCGGCACGATCGTGATCGGGCGCACGTCGTCCCAGGCGCGGCCGTCCGAGCGCTTGCCGGCGATGATCGCCTCGCGGTCGAGGCGGTCCTTCAGGGCGCCGAAGAGCTCCTTCACCGCGCCCTGGAACGCCTTGAGCTCGCCGTCGGGGACCCCGATCGAGAGCTCCTCGACACAGCGCTTCTTCACGGCGTCGCACGCCGCGGCGCGGGCGAGTTTGCCCTTGGTCTCCATCGCGTCGAGCAGGTCGTCTTCGTAGCGCTCGACGCGCGCCGCGAGGCCCTTGTCGACCGGCTTCGGCTCGAACGTCTGCTGCGGGCGGCCGCCCTTGGCAGCGAGCTTCTCGACGAGCTCCACCACTTCCTTGATGACGGTGTGCCCGAGCTCGAGCGCATCGATCATCTCGGCCTCGGTGAGCTCCTTGGCCTCCGACTCCACCATGCAGATGGCCTTTTTGTGGCCGGCCATCACGAGGTCGAGGCGGCTCTCCGTGCGGCGCCGCTCGTCGCTCGGGAACGCGACGAGCTTGCCGTCGAGGTGCCCGATGCGGACCGCGCCGAGGGTCGCCGCCACGGGCAAGCCCGCGACGCGCACCGCAGCGAACGCCGCGATCATCGCGACGATGTCGGGGTTGTTCTTGCCGTCGTACTGCAGGGCATGGGACATGACCTGCACCTCCGCCTTGTACCCGTCGGGGAACATCGGGCGGACGGCGCGGTCGATCAGACGCATCGTCAGCGTCTCTTTGATCGACGGGCGCCCCTCGCGCTTGAAGAAGCCGCCCGGGATCTTGCCGGCCGACTCGGGCTTCTCGCGGTAGTCGCACACGAGGGGGAAGAAATCGATGTCCTCCCGCCCCGCGCCCGACGTCACTGCCGCGAAGCACATCGTGTCGCCGAGGGTGGCGATCACGGAGCCGCCGGCCTGCTTCGCGACCAGGCCGGTCTCCAGGACGAGCCGCTGGCCGGCGATCGTCGCCTCCACGCGGATGGGTCCGTTCTGCATTGTCAGTTTCTCTCTTCTACTCTTCTTCTACGTGTCTACTCGACGGTCGTATCGGGCGCTGGGGCCGCGGCCTGGAGGCCGAAGGGCCGGAACTTGCCCGAGGGGACCCGGTCAACGGGTCCGGCCGCGCATGCGATGCGCGCGCGGCGGGAAACGCGCGCCGCGCCCCTCCGCACACCCTCGGGTGCACGGAGACGCGCGGCTGGGTTGCGTCCACTCGCTGTGGACGCCGCAGGGCGAGGGCTCGGAGTTTGGCTCAACGGCGGAGGCCGAGCTTCGAAACGACGGCGGTGTAACGCGCCGGGTTGCGCTCGCGGAGGTAACGCAGGAGCTTCGCGCGGCGGCCGACCATCTTGAGGAGGCCGCGGCGGGAGGAGTAATCCTTGCGGTGCACCTTCAGGTGCTCAGTCAGCTCGGCGATCTCCTCGGTGAGGAGCGCGATCTGGACCTCGGGGGACCCGTTGTCCCCCTGCTTCTGGGCGAAATCACGGACGATTTCGGCCTTGCGTGCTGCTGCGATTCCCATTGGATCTGGACCGTCTGACTTGCCGTCGCGGGAGAGCCGCCGCCCCTCGGCGACCGGAAATCGGTGCCAGGGAGAGGGCGCGGGGGGACCACCGCGGGGTGCGCCGGAGCGGGCTCCGGCTGCGGTCGGGTCAGGGCGTCTCGGCCCTGGAGCGACCGCGTCGCCCGGGCTGGGCCCGAACGACGCGTCAGAGTCTAGGGGCAACGCCCGGGGGACGCGAGCGAAATCCGCCGCGGCGCCCCCGCCCCTGCGGCGGGTCGCCTCAGCGCACCCCGGCGCGGCGCTTGGCCGTCGCGGGCACGATCGGCGCTGACCCGCGGGCCGCCGCCGCGGCGCAGTCCGCAGCCAAGGCCTCCACGGCCGCAGCGAGCTGCGCGTCGGGACCCAGCGGGTGGTTCCAGAGCGCCACGTCGGGCAGACACCCGTTGAGCTCCATGTCCTCGCCCGTCGTCGCGACGTACCAGCCGCGCCCGGGCATGCGGACGGAGCTGCCGTCGAGCAGGCCGACGCTGCCGGTGCTGATCACGCCGCCCGCTGTGCGCATCCCGACCACGCGGCCGCGGCCGGTGACCTTGACGGCGTGGCTGATGATCTCGGCGTTCGAGAACGAGTGCTCGTTGCACATCATCACGATCGGCTTGCCCCAGGTCGCGTAGACCTTGCGGTCCTGCGGATATCCGAGGCCGCTGCCGCGCGACTGCGTCACGGCGTGGACGGGCTGGGTCAGCGCAGTCAGGACGTGGTCCGCCGTGCTGCCACCGCCGTTGAAGCGCACGTCGATGACGAGGCCCTCCTTGCCGTAACCGGCGTGGTAGAGGTCCTGCTCGAGCTGCCGGAAGCTCGGGAAGTCCATGCCGCGGATGTGCAGGTACCCGAGCTTGCCGCCCGAGAGGCGCTCGACCTCCTGGCGGTTCTGCTCGACCCACTCCTCGTACAAGAGCCCCGCCACCGAGCGCGTCGGCCACACCCGCACCTCGCGGGCCGCGGCTTCGGCGCCCGAGCCGACGACGGAGAGCACGACCTCGCGCTCTTGGTCGAGGGTCAGGAGGCGATCGAGGTCGACGTCGGGGCCGACGGCCACGCCGTCCACGTGCAGCACGGTCTCACCGACCTCGACGCGCGAGCGCGCGAGGGACGTGGGGCCGCCCGGGATGACGCTCGCGACGCGCAGTCCGGGACCCGCGAAGCTGTGATCGAAGCGCAGCCCGAGGTGGTACGTGCCCGGCGTCCAGGCGTCCTGGGCCGACGGATCCGGGATCGGATCGGCGCCGCCACGGTGGCCCATGTGCGATGCGTTGAGCTCGCCCAGCATCATGTTCATGAGGTGCGAGAACTCGCTCGCCCCGAGGCACTCGGCCGCCACCGGACGGTACTTCGCACGCACGGCGTCCCAGTCGCGATCGTTGAGCGCGGCGTCGTAGAACCGGTCGCGCATCGCGCGCCAGCCCTGATCGAACGAGATCTGCCGCACCGCGCGCCAATCGCGCACGCGCCGCACGGAGAAGCCGAACGACTCCAGCTTGCCGCTGGCCGAGAGCGCCGCAGGCGCTGCGCCGCCGCCGCCGCCGCGCTGGGCGAAGGGCGAAGGGACATCCCCCCCACCGCCGCGCGCGAGGCCGACGATCTCCTTGGACTCCGCGAGCCAACGCGCGCTCGACGGGCCGCTGGTTGCGAACTTCGTGGGCCGACCGGCCTCGGGGAACTCGACCTTGAAGAGCCCGCGCTCACCGGAGACGGTCGCGTTGAAGACGAGGGTCTTGCCGTCCGGTGACCAGAGGAGCCCCGACTCGCGCGACTCCGGGATGGAGATGCGGTTGATTCGGCGCAGGATGCCGTCGAAGTCGACGCGCACGGCGTTGGTGGGCTTGCCGCTGGAGTCCGCGTCCTTGGCCTCTTTGTCCTTGCCGCCTTCTTTGTCCTTGCTGCCCTTCCCGCCCTTCTCGAGCGCCTTCATGGCCTCCTCGAGCTTGCGGTCGCGGGCGGTACGCTCCGCCTCTTCTGCCGTGAGATCGACCCAGTAGATGTCGGTCTCTTCACCGTCGCGGTTGCTCACGAACGCGACGCGCTTGCCGTCGCCCGACCAAACGGGCTGGCCGTCGTTGTCGGGGTGGCGCGACAGGTTGAAGGGCGGGATGGTGCCGTCGAGGCGTGTGAGGAAGACGTCGCTGTTGTAGTCGTCGTCCTCCGTGGCGTAGATGAACCACTGCCCGTCGGGGGACCACGAGTACTCCACCCCGGACCAGGACGTGACGATGCGTCGGTGGTCCGTGCCGTCGTCGTCCATCACCCAGAGGTCGCCGCCTTTGACGTAGGCGATGTGCCCGCCCGCGGGGCTCGGCTGCAGGCCGCCCTCGACCGCCGCATCCGTCGAGATGCGCGCGGTCGTGAAGCTGTCCGCGAGCCACCACACGCCGTCTTCGCGTGTGTGCGTCGCGACGTGCAGATCGACCTCGCCGTCGGCGTCGCTGGTGAAGAAGAGGCGCTTGCCGTCGGCGCTGAAGACGAGGTTGGCTTCCTGGTGCGGCGTGTCGGTCACGCGCTTCGGTTCGCGCAGGATGCGGTCCATCACCCAGATGTCCTCCCCCGCGACGAACGCGATCTGCTTGCCGTCGTTCGTGAACGCGACGTCCGTCGCGCCGGTCTCGACGCGGCGCTCGAGGGCGCTCATGAGGCTGTCGCTGTTCGCAGAAAGCGCGATCGGCGTCAGAGCGCGCGTCGCGAGGTCCATGCGGCACAGGTCGAAGCGGCGCCGGAATACGAGCACGCGCCCGTTCGCGGCCAGCGCCGGGAACGCCACGCCGTCGTCACTGCGGTCGATCGCGCGCACGTTCGTGATGCGCTCGACCTCACCGGTCGCGAGCCGGCGGCGGTAGACGTCGAAGGTGCCGTCGGGGTCGCTGATGTAGTAGAGCGACTGCCCGTCCGGCGCCCAGAACGGCTGGATGTGGTTGATGTTCTGGAAACCCTCGCGGTCCTCGTCGAGGCGCGTCAACGTGGGCGGCGTCGTGGTGAGGTCCGCGAGCCAGAGCTGCTCGGCCTGCGGGCCGATGTACCCCTTGCGCTCCCAAGCGGAGCGCCCGCGGGTGAACGCCAGCTTCGTGCCATCGGGCGAGAGCGCCGCGCTGCGCACGCCCGCATCGAGCAGCATGCGCTTGGGTTTCTCACCGGCCGCGTCCAGCATGAAGACGCGCTGCGATTCGGACCCATGGAAGCCGCGGTCGGTGCCCATGAGGACCACGAACCCGGCGCCGTCGGCGGTGTAACCGAGGAGCGTCTTGCGGTTCGTGTCGAAGGTGACCTGCCGGGGCTCGCCGCCCTCGAGCGGCACGACGTGCACCTGTGCGGTGCCCGTGCGCTCGCTGACGAAGGCGACCTCTGCGCCATTGGGGTGGAAACACGGCTGGCCGTCGTCGGTGCTGTGCAGGGTCAAGCGGCGCGCTTCACCGCCGTTCGACGAACCGAGCCAGACGTCGCCTTGGTAGGCGAACGCGAGGAGCGCGCCGTCGGGGGACAGCGCCGGGTCGCGGGGCAGCCGAATCGCTGCGTCGCCCCCGCTGAGGGCGGCCGCGCAAAGGAGAATGGGGGTCAGCATGGGGATGGAGCGAGGAGAGTCGGCCCCGCGGGAGGCCCGCGGGGTCGGGCCACTCTATCCCCCCTCGATCGACGCAGCGGGCCGGAGGCTGGAGCGCCGGGGGGCCGGAACACAACCTGAACGCGACGGGGCGTGAGGGGCTCCGGAGGAGCTGCCGTCGCGGGCGGCTGGGTGTCCGTCGAACGGTACCAGGTACGAGTTGGCGGCGGAGCCCACGCCGGGGCGCGCGCGATGCGCGCGCCTGCGTGGGC
>CAYOBN010000121.1:0-12719 GCA_964402175.1 uncultured Planctomycetaceae bacterium
CTCGCGCCGACCCTGCTGGCGCTCGCCGGTTTGCCTGCCCTACCGAAGGTCCATGGGCAGAGCCTCGCTGCAGCGCTCGCGGGCCAGGCTGAGCCCGCGCCGGCGCCGGTCTACGCGGAGGCCTGGACCAACGCCTACAGCTTCGGTTGGTCGCCCCTCGCCGCGCGCATTGCGGGGCGCGAGAAGGTGATCCTCGCGCCTCGCTCGGAGCGCTACGACCTCGCGCGGGATCCCGGCGAGCTGCGCGATCTCGCTGCAGAGGACCCCGCGGCGCTCGCTGTGAAGTTGCAGGAGCTCGAACGGTGGTACGCCGAACTGCAAGGCGCTGGCCGCGGCACAGGGATCCAGCGTGTGCCGAGCGACGCGGAACAAAGCCGCCTCGCGGCCCTCGGCTACACCGCCGGTGCGGCGGCGGACGCGGACGCGCGTGCGGGCCTCGATCCAAAAGACGGCCGCGTCGAGTACGACCTGATGCAGCGCGCCGGTGCGCTGCACGACGACGGTCGACTCTCCGAGGCGCTCGCGCTCTACGAGCGCATCCTGGCACGCAATCCGCGGAATGCGACGATCGCCGAGCGCGCAGGCATTGCGCTCGTGGCGCTCGGCCGGCCGGCGGAGGGCATCGAGCGCCTCGCTGCGCTCGATCTGTTCCCCGGGACTTCATTGTTCACCCTCGCGCAGGCCTACGCGCAGGTCGGCCAGCCCGAACGGACCCTCGAGATCGTGCGCGACCTACGCCAGCGCAACCCGAAGTTCATGCCCGCGCACCTCTTCTTCGCCGAGCTCCACGAGCGCGCGGGAGAGCGCGAGCTCGCGCTCGAGGCCTACACGGAGCTCCTGCGCCATTGGCACGGGGATCCTGCCTTCCGCCTTCGCATCGAGCAGAGGCTCGAGCGGCTGCGCGAGGAATGAGCGCACCGCAGGACGGATCGACACATGGAATGGGGGATCACACGGCTCGTGCTCGCAGGCCTCGTACACGGGGCGCGCAGGCAGCTCGGTGTCGCGGCCGGGATCGCGGTGGCGTCCGCGGTGCTCGTCGGCGCGCTCGCTGTCGGCGACTCCGTGCGCGGGACCCTCGGCGCGACGGCGCGCGCCCGCACAGGCCAGGTCGATGCGATCTTGCCGGGCGGCGATCGCTTCTTCCGCCAAGTGCTCGCCGATGAGCTCAGCGGAGCGCTCGAAGGAGCGCGCGCGGCGCCCGTGCTGCAGCTCCTCGGCACGGCGGCCACACCGAGCGGCGATCGCCGCGTCCACGACGTCCGTGTCCACGGCGTCGATGCGGCGTTCTGGAGCCTCGCGCCAGAACGCGGCGAGCCACCGCCCCCGCCCGCGCCGCGCACCGCGTACGTCTCCGAGGCGTTCGCCGCGGCCCTCGGCGTTCGGGTCGGAGATCCGATCGTCGTGCGCGTCGAGCGCCCCAGCGCCATCCCGCGCGACCTCGCGTTGGCGCCCGACGACAACAGCGCTGCTCTCCGTGTCGAGGTCGCGCGCATCCTCCAGCGCAGCGAGTTCGGCGAGTTTGCGCTCGATGCAGCGCCCGCGCCGGCCGCGAGTGTCTTCGTCGAGCTCGCTTGGTTGCAGCGCCAGATGGAGGTCGAAGGGCAGGTGAACCTGGCCCTGCTCGCGTTGGGTCAGGGCTCCTTCGCAGCGGCCGAAGCTGCGCTCGAAGACCGCTGGCAACTCAGCGATGCCAGCCTCGACGTGGTCGCTCTGGCAGAAGGACGGCGCGAGCTCACGACGCGCCGCATCTTCTTCGACGCGCCCGTGGTCGAGGCCCTCGAGCGACTCGAAGGTGTGCCGTTGACGGGCGTCTTCACGTACTTCGTCAACGGGATCGCCTGCGGCGAGCGCAGCGTGCCGTATTCGATGGTGACCGGCATCGGGCCGCTCCACGCGAAGGGTGAATCGAGCTCACGCTCCAGCGACCCGCTGCTCGCAGCGACGGAAGGGCTCGCCGACGGTGCGCTGCGTCTGAACCGCTGGGCAGAGGAGCAGCTTGCGCCCGCGCCCGGCGCGACACTCACGCTCGACTACTACGTCGTCGATGCGTCGCGCCGGCTGGTCACGCGCGAGCACACGTTCGAGTACGCCGGCAGCGTGCCCGATGTCGCGGGCGAGCCGCTGCTGGGATCCGCGCGCGGCCGCGAGCTGATGCCCGCGTTCCCAGGGCTCGCCGATGCGGACAGTTGCCGCGAATGGGAGCCCGGCACTCCGGTGGACCTGGAGCGCATTCGCGACGTCGACGAGCAGTATTGGGACGAACACCGCGGCACTCCGAAGGCGTACATGAACCTCGCTGCGGCCCGCGCGCTGTGGACGAGCCGCTTCGGCGCGCTGACGGGGGCGCGCTTCGACCCCGCGGACGAAGCAGCGTTCCTGGCTGCGCTGCGGCGTGAGCTGCGCGCGGCCGACGTCGGCCTGACGCTGCGCGATGTCCGAGCCGCGACCGCCCGCGCGGGCGCCTCCAGCACCGACTTCGGCGGGCTCTTCATCGGTCTGAGCCTCTTCCTGCTCATCGCGGCCCTCGCGCTGGCGACGCAGCTCTTCGTCTTCGGCGTCGAAGGGCGCGCGCGCGAGCTCGGCCTCTTGCGCGCCGTCGGCGTGGGCGGCGCGCGCGTCCAGCGCATCGTGCTCGCGGAGGCCGCCGCGGTGGCAGGCCTCGGGGCGTTGCTCGGTGCCCCGCTGGGCCTCTTCTATACGCGCCTTGTGCTGCGCGGCCTCGACACCGTTTGGGCAGGTGCGGTCGCCAGCACGCGCTTGGTCTACCACGCGACACCGACCTCGTTCCTGATCGGCGCGAGCGCCGCGTTCTTCAGCGCGCTCGCAGCGGCGTGGTTGGCGCTGCGCGGTCTGCGCCGCCGCTCGCCGCTCCAACTGCTCACGAGCGAGCGAGGTGTGCTCGCCGAGAGCGACGCGCCGCACCAGAGGCGCGCCTGGCCGTGGGCTCTGGCCGCTGTCGGGCTGGCCCTCGTATTGGTCCTCACGACGGATCCCCGCGGCGGCGCCGCGGCGGCGGGGCGCTTCTTCGGCGCCGGCGCCGCAGCGCTCGGGGCAGCGCTCGTCGTCGTGCACGGCCGGCTCAACCTGCGCGAGAGCGACGCCCGGGCCCCGCGCGACGGCTTCTACGCCGCGGCGCTCACCAATGCGCGCCGGCGGAGAGCTCGCAGCTTCGCGACCGTGAGCTCGCTCGCACTGGGTGTGTTCCTGGTGCTGGCGGTGGGCGCCAATCGCCTGGGACCAGTCCGCGACGTCCACGAACGTGCGAGCGGCACCGGCGGCTTCACGTTCTACGGGCGCACGAGCCTGCCGCTGTTGCACGACCTCGCGACCGAGGAAGGGCGCACGTTCTTCGGGCTCGAAGAGGCGGACCTCAACGGTGTCGAGTTCGTCCGCCTGCGTGTGCGCGATGGGGACGACGCGAGCTGCTTGAACCTGGCGCGGCCCGGCGCGCCGCGTTTGCTCGGGGTCGATCCCGAGGCGCTCGCGCGGCGCGGTGCATTCTCGTTTGCGGCCACCGCCGCTCCGACGGAGGCGCCGTGGCGGCTGCTCGACGAACCGCAACCCGATGGCGCCGTCCCTGCGATCGGTGACATCACGAGCTTGACGTGGCAGTTGAAGCTCGGAGTGGGGGACACTCTGAGCTACACCGACGAGCGCGGACGCCCGTTCACGGTGCGGATCGTCGGCGCGCTCGCCGACACGATCTTGCAGGGCGATCTCGTCCTGTCGGAGCGCCAGTTCGAAGCGCACTTCCCCGGCCAGAGCGGCCACCGGCGGCTCTTGATCGAGGCGCCGCCCGATCGCGCTCCGGAGGTGGGCGCCGAGCTCTCGCGAGCGTTGTCCGACATCGGACTCGCGCTCGAAGGCACCGGTGCGCGCCTCGATCGGTTCCACACGGTACAGAACACGTACCTCGCGATCTTCCAGGCGCTCGGCGCGCTCGGATTGCTCGTGGGCACGCTCGGGCTCGCGCTGGTGGTCTTGCGCAACATCCAGGAACGCCGAGGCGAGCTCGCGCTGCTCTCAGCGATAGGTTTTACACGGGCACGGCGCGCACGTTTCGTCTTCGCAGAGCACGCCGCTCTCCTCGCGGCGGCCCTCGCCGCGGGCGCGTTCGGCGCGCTGTTCGCGATCGTCCCTGCGGTGGCGCTCGAAGGCTTCGCCGCGGTCCGACACGCCCTCGTTCTCGGTCTCCTGGTCCTCGTGACGGGCACGCTGGCGACGCTGGCGGCAGCGCTACCCTCGGCGCGCCGCGCCGCGCCCGCGCTCCTACGCGAGGAGTGAGCGCGGCGACTCAGGCTCTGTAGATGCGGATCGTGGCTCGCCGTCAGCGCTCCCGCCGCCCGCGCCGCGGACCGCCAGAATGCGCGCGCCCTGCTGCAATTCTCACAGTGCCTTGTGCCGTTGTTGGGGATCGGCGGTCGAAAGAGGGTCATCCCGACCGGGTGTTCCGTGGATGGAGGGCGATGTCTATCGCCTTGATGCAGAGCCCGGCCCCGGCAAGCGTGCGATCGGCGCGTGCGCGGCGCCTCGCGCAGCCAACGAGGGCGAGGGCGGGTGGTTCGGGGCGCAGCAGGCACGTCTGGGCGCTGCCACGTGTCCAAAAATTCAACAAGTCGAGCTCACACCCCGCGTTGTTGCAGGGGGGGCTGGAGTCGGGCCCAGTTGCGAGTCCAGTTGCGACCCGCGGACGGATCGACGAGCCGCGGAATCGAGCGCCCGGCGTTCTCACCCGCGGCGACCTTGGCTTGCACGGAAGCAGCCTGCAGGAACGGCAGGAGCGAGTCCTCCGCGCCCTTGATCGGCGCTGGCCCGTCACCGGGTTCACGCAGGAGGCCGCGCGCGCGGAGGACGCGTTCGATGCCCTGGCGAGCATCGTGATGCATCCGCACCACTTCGATGTCGGTCAACGGCGGTGGTGCGTGGAACGTGGGCGTGCGGCCCGGACCCTCCGTGACGTTGAAGCCGTCCAGCGCGAGGACGTGTCCGTGAATGTTGAGCGCGAGAGACGATCCGAACCGTTGCGTGAAGTTGACGGCGCCCGGATGCGCGAGCGAGCCCGGTGAGATGAGCAGGCCCGCCGCACGCGCGCCTCGCACGTACGAGGCGAACACAGCATCGATGAAGGCGCTCGCGACGACGCGGAGCAGTTCCGGATCCGCCGCGAGGTGCAAGCGCAGCGCACGCGGCATCGTCAGCACCCATCGCCTCGTCGGCACGTCGGGCAGCGCCTCGTCCACGAGGTGCGCCGCGAGCTCGGCCATGCGCCGCCCGCCACACGACGGACAGAACCCGCGGCCCTTGCACGAGAACGCGACCAGCAGGTCGAGCGAGCAACACGAGCAATTCACGCGACAGACCCCATGCGCGAGGTCGCCGCAGGCGATCGCGGCGCGCAGCTCGCGCTCGACGTAGGCCGGTAGCGAGTGGGTGGAGCTGGCGGCATCGATACCCCGAGCATGCCGCTCACCTCACGCGCATTCACGCCCCTCTCCGGAAGCACCGAGGAAGGGGCCCTCTCGCCGATTCGAGGCCGAACTCGCCACCCAACCCGTCCCCAAAAACAGCAGGAGAGCCCGAAAGGACACCTTCATCTCGGAGGGATGAGTTCCTCACCACACTTGGCAGGCGCCTGTGGCGAGGTCGCTCCCGCCGCTAGCAGGGATCGTTGCAGTTGAAGTAGAGGATCATGTCGTCGGTACCCCCCTGGCCCGCGCGGTCGAACTCGACCGTGGACTGACCCTCCTGGCGGCAGCCACGCGAGAGCGTGAACACGGTCGGATGATCTTCGTCAGTGGAGACGATTCCGCGGACGCCAGAGCCCGAGTAGGTCCAGGAGGCGCTGCTATCCTCCCAGACGGAGACCTCGACGCTGCAGTTCTTGCAGCTGACGCATGCGCCATTCACGACGTTGACTTCAACCGGGGCGTCGTCGAGCACGAAATGAAAGAAGGGTTGATTCCAGCACCCTCCACACGGCTGGACGACGGCGTAGACCGTGCACGCTGGACCGGAGCAGGCGATGTCGAAGGGGACGGGCGCGGCAGTGAGCACGAGTTGGAGTGCAAGCGCTACGGATGCACCTGCCTAAAGAGAGTTGCTTCGCATGTGATGTGGTACGAGGGAGTAGAGAATCCGATGCGGTGCCCCACGGATGCGGGACTAATCGAGTCGGAAGGCCATTGCTTCGTGAGCGAGTGCCGCGACTTGCTCGAACGGCACATCTTGCATGGGTATGGAGTCTGAGTGGGACCGGAGAAGGTCCTTGATTTGATAGTAGATGCCAAAGCGACTGCGTGAAATCGGATAGTATAGCCCGTTATTGTAGACGGTGGATGTACTATCTTGCTTCAGTGTCGCCATTTCGTCGGGCGACAAGCCGACGTAGAGATCTGATGGAATGGCCTGACCTTCGGCCGCCATGATGACCATGGCAGAATACAGCGCCACCACCCTAGCGGCTCGTCCGTAGCGGGCATCATCGTCGTAACGGTCTTTGCCTTCCATGTAAGGGAGGTACTCTGCGATCTTGTCTTGGTGATAGCGAATGCTAAAGCGTGCCTCAGAACTCAAATTGGATACAGCCCAGCGCTTGCCTGAATCTCTGACCGCTTCGGACTCCTGCGGGAGCGAAGCCGCGGGCCCTTCCCCGGGTTGAGGTGCCGCTGCCTCTCGGAGGGGTTGCAGCGCGGCCGGTACCGCGGCAGCAGGACGCATACCGCCGCTATGCAGCTCCGGTGAGATCCGATGGGCGACGGGTGCCGTCGTCTCTGATGCACTTATGTTCAGAAAGAAGTAGCAGATGGCGCTGGCCACTCCGATGAGAACAATCATGTAGATAGAGGGAGACTTCATCGACTTGGATAGGTGTGGGGTTGGCCGTCGTTTGGCGATCACTTCAATTGCAGGCGTCCTCTGTCCGCACGTGGCCAAACGCTATTCCGGAGAAGCTGTCTATGGATTGGCTTGCGCGAAATTGTCCAAAGTCGGGCTGTGTCCCTTTTTTTAAGGGGCAGGCGCAGGCCTCGACAAAGAATGTAAATGAATCTATTGAAGACGTCATTGTGGCCAAGCCGGTCAGTTCGGAAATGTCTGCGGTTGGGTGCTGGGTGACTGTGCTTCCCGGTCCGGCGTTCGAGCACTTACGCTTTGATTGGAAACTCTGGGGCGCGGCATTGCATACCCCACAGTGAGGTGCCCCTCCACTGGACTAACGATCGAAGGGGGGGGGGGATTGAAATCCAAGGATTCCGTTTCGCCGAACGCTTGATACCGCCCGTGAACCAGAGGTGGGCCGCATCGACCAAGCGTTCCGCTTCAAAGCTGCCGACTGGCCTCCACAGCGAGAGCCACGCCACGACCTGCGGACGGGTCCACCGGTGCCGAAGCAGCAGCTCCAGGATCTGGCGGAAGGGAGGTGGCGCGGTCGCGATCCGAGCAAGTGCTCTCTGAAATGCCTCCGCGCGGATGCAGAGTTCGAGAGGGTTCTCGAGGAACCAAGAGAGGGCCGTATCGCCTTCATCCTCGACCTCGTCCAATAGGACCACAGCCACGCGGTGGTGCCCGCGAACGAGATCCAGAGCGAGCCGGCGCATCGTGACCGCAAACCATCGAATGAGAGATAGGCGGTCTGTCTCCGCTGGTGGCTTCAAACTGAATCGCAGTATCGCCGCCTGGAGTACATCCTCGGCATCGTGTGGCCCGAGTCGATACTTGCGGCAGATCGTGCGCGCCTTCGAGCAGAGCCGCTTCCAATCGTCTTGACCCAGAAGCGGCCACATCCGTAGGGCAGTCGTACTCAACAGGGGTCGGTTCGGGCAATCTTGTGGCATGCTCATCCTCCACTTTGGGGCGACTCGGTGTGGGGATATGACGGAGGGAGGCCTGACCGAGACCTGTGATTGATGTGGAGATGGGCGATTGAAAGAGGGTCCTCGAGGACCGCGAAGTCCGTTGAGGGAGGGCGATGTGCATCGTCTTGATGCGGAGCCCGGTCCCGGCAGGCGTGCGACCGGCGCGTGCGCGGAACCTCGCGCAGCAAGCGAGGGCGAGGGAGGGTGGCTCGGGGCGCAGGCAGCACGTCTGGACCCTACCACGTGTCCAAGAATCCAACAACTCGGGCCCACACCCCTCGTTTTTGCAGGGGGGCGGGCTGGAGTCGGGCCGAGGTGCGGGCCCGGTTGCGAGTCCAGTTGCGACCGGTTCGGTGAGCGGTGGGGGACCGCGCGCAACCAGAAGAGCGCCCGATCCCGGGTCGGGGCGATTGGCAACGGATCGGGAGGGAGCTTCAAGTGCAGCAGGATTCGCCTGATGAGCGCCGGGTCGGTGATCATCGCGATCCTGTGACGGGCTGCTCCACACCGCGGACAGCTCAAGACTCGGGTGCCGAACACACGTTCGAGCAACTCGGCCCAAGTGGAGTACCGAAGGTGTACGACAGGCTGGTCCGGGTCAGCACCAGCGGCGCATGCAGAGCGCTCACGACGTGAGGGTGGCACGGGCACGACGTGATCGCGCACGGGCGAGGCAGGTGCGTGACAGCCGTGATAGGTGAGCGGATGTTCCTTCGGGTGAGGGATGAGCGCGGCCAAGCGCTCGATCCGCAATGCTCCTTGGCCAAGCGGCTCGAACACGAACGACCGCGTCCCGTCCCGTCACGCCACGGCTTGCGCGGGTTCCATCTGGCTTTGCCGTCCTCGCGTAGCATCAATCGGCCGTGACAGAGCGGTGGCCTTGCCATGTATCGGAGAGGATGCTCCAGCGCGTCGCGCCGGCCCGCCTCGATCTGGGTGGCGGCATGCAGGGAGTCGCCGTCGCGCTCGGCCCTCAAGTCAACGCGCGGCAGCTCGAGCATGTCGTGGTACGAGACCGCCGTGGACGGATCGACGAGCCGCGGAATCGAGCGCCCGGCGTTCTCACCCGCGGCGACCTTGGCTTGCACGGAAGCAGCCTGCAGGAACGGCAGGAGCGAGTCCTCCGCGCCCTTGATCGGCGCTGGCTCGTCACCGGGTTCACGCAGGAGGTGCGCGCGGAGGGGCTCCGGCCCGCGCGCGGCCACCGCGCGGAACCGTACGCGCCGCGCGCGCTGGCCCTCAGTCAGCGCCGGCGAACAACCACGTGATCCAACTCACGTCTCCGAACGCCGGGAGCGTCGGGTTGAGCTTCGTCAGGTCTGCGCCCGTCGGATCGCAGAGGAACGCCTCGTAGACCTCGTCGGTGACGAAGTCGCCCGCGAACAAGATCCGTGAGCTGTCCGGCGACGGGAGCACACGGGCACCGCTGACGGTGCCCGGGGCTGTCGGGTTGAGCAGGGTCGTTTGGCTGCCGTCGATCGACGACACGAAGACGTTGAGGTCTCCGGCTGTCACCGTCTCGGCGCAGTAGACGACCCAGGTATTGTCGGGCGCTGGGTACGCGCCGGTGATGCCCGATGCGCCCGAGGCCAGGGGTGGGTTGACCTTGGTGCGGGCCGACCCGTCCAGTGGGAACGAGTAGAGCTCTTCGATGCCGAGCGTGTCGAGGTCACCTCGTCCGAGGACGCGGTCGCCGCTCGCGCTGCTTGCCCAGAGCTGCAGCTCGTTGCCGGCGCCTCCGGCAGTATCGAGGGCCGTGAGGTTCGTGCCGTCTTGATCGACGACGTACCACTCGTTGGCGCCCGTGCCGAGGGCGACCGAGTAGAGGATCCGCCCGTCCGCGAGCTGGCCCCAGTGCTCGATCGACTCGACGCCGGTCAGGGGCCCGCTCAGCTTCACGACTCCGGAGCCGTCGAGCGCGGCGCTGTACAGCTCGACGCGTTGGTCGACATCCGCGTCGGCCAGGTAGTGAATACGCTGCCCGTCCTGACTCCAACCGACGATCCGGTAGGCGGCGCCGTTCGCGACCATCGCGTCGTGTATGCGCACGTGGCCTTGGGCATCGATCGAGACGGAATAGAGCTCGTAGTTGCCCGACCCTCCCGCGTAGGCATCGGTCCTGTAGACGACCCGCTGACCGTCTGGCGATACGGCCAACTCGACGATCCACGAGCCGCCGCTGATGACGCCCTGGGACAGACTGCGATGATCCCCACCGTTCCAGTCGGTCGCGATGAGCTCGATCTGGCCGCTGCTGGCCAGGTATTGCGTGCAAACGAGCGCGCGCGCTTGGTGAACGAACGTGACCTCACCGAACTGCATCGCGGCGTCCAGGTCCGGACCGAGTTGCTGCAGGTCCGAGCCATCGGCGCGTACGGACCACATCCCAGTGGTCGACGCGTCCGCGAAATGACCGGAGTAGACCAATCGCGCGCCGTCGGGTGTCCAGGCCCAGAGCGCGTTGGGCTCGACTCCGGTACCCCCGACGCCTGCCGTCTGGCTGACTCGACGGGACGTGCCGCCCGGCGCGTCGACGACGAAGACCTCGGTGACGCCGAGCGTTGCGACTTCACCGTAGTATGCGATGGCCGACGTCACCGGGTTGGGGAGGGTTCGCACGACGCCGGCTCCGCCGGCAACGACGTCGTCGTTCAACCGCACGTGACCCGTCCCGTCCATGCGTACCGCGTATGCGTCCCAGACGTTCCCACTGCGATGTCGGCCACGTAGTGGATCCACTCCCGGTCAAGGCTGTAGTAGGCCCAGCCGATCTCCGCGGTCGCAGGAAGCGGAGCGTTGACTCGCGTGGCCAGCGGCGTCGCCACGTCGAATGCGAAGAGGTCATCGACTCCGTCGCTCAGCGAGTCCGCGAACAGAACCCCGACGTCGCGCGACTCCACGACGACCGAGACCTCGTCCGACAGGGCCCAGCCCGTCCCGTCGCTCGCCTCTACTCGAAACGTCAACGTGGCGCTCGTGCCGTGCGAGACCTCCGGTGTCATCACGAGCAGGCGTGCATCCGGGTCGACGTCGAGGCGCACCGGCGGGCCAGAGACCTGTGACCACACGAAGGTGAGCGGCGCCTGCGTCGGCGATTCGCCCTCGGGCGTCAGGACGACGGCCTGGCCCTCGACCACGGCCCGGTCGGCGCCGGCCGTGACGTAGTCGATCGGCAGTTCCTCCCTGGGCCCGGATCCGGAGCACGAGATGGACGACAGAAGGGCAAGCGCGGGGATGACGAGGCGGTGATCCATGGGGCGCGGTCAGGGGAAGAGGGCTTCACTTGAATCGTCGCGTCGCCCCGCATTGGCTGGAGGCCATACCTCCGCAGTCGTCCGTTGCCCCCTCCCGTTGTCCCTCGATGCGACATGCTGGGCGCGCCGAGCCGGGTCCGGCGAGCGCGATCCGACGCTCGACCCGCGGTGCGTTCACCTGGAGACTTCGACGCGCCTTGTCGCGCTCCGTGTGCCGGACGACGAGCGCCCGCCGCGCCCGCGGCGCGGGGTTGCGCGGCGGCCCGCATCAGGTGATCGGCCGCGCATAGGAGTTGGGTGGCTGAGGCCGCGCCGCACGCCGCGCAGAACCTCGACACATCGCGGTCGACTGTGGTCCTTGCGCGGTGTGAGGAGGATAGGAGACCGACGGCCTTCCAGGGCGCGGAGCACGTCGTCGAGGATCATCTCGCTCCGCGCCCCGTGGTTGGCGAGTGCGGCGTAGATCGCCTGGATGCTGGCGCACTCCTCCGAGTGGAGTGAACGAATACAGTCTCGCGTACGAACAACATGTGCTCGAATGGCCGGCGTCCGGCGTGTGATCTGGTGTCGATCGAGAAGCGCACACCTTACCGAACTGCATCTCCGTGATCGGAAGATGTCCATTGCGCCGTTGGGATGGCGCTGTCGGCCTCGCGTGGAAGTGCCCGGCTGACGCGGACTCCCCCGATCGCATCGCATCGCATGGTGGCGCACAACGGCGGCACGTCATGGGTGTCGAGCCACGATGGAAGCCTTGATTCGGCCGACACGGCTCGTCGTCGTTCTGCCCGGAATCCGAGCAGTCTCATGGGACTCACACCGTCACGCCAGTCGGCGCGGTGAAGTCAGGATCTTCGACATCACCCGTATTGCGTGTGCAAGCCGGCTCGAAGATCAGGATCTCGGCTTCCTCGTCTGCCAGCGTTCGATGCTCGACGCCGCGCGGCACGAGGCAGAGCTCGCCGGGCCCGAGTACGACGGCCCGATCCCGGAACTCGACGGTCATCCGTCCGCGCCAGACGAGGAACAACTCGTCCGCCGCCTCGTGCTTGTGCCAGGGAAAGACACCGAGGATCTTCGCGAGCTTCAGCTCCTGGCCGTTGAGCGCCGTGAGCACCTTCGGGCGCCAGCGTTCGTGAATGAGCGCGAACTTCTCCGCGAGCCGCATAGGTTCCATTCGCCGCACTCTATCCGTTCGGCGCGGGCGCGCGGACCGGTACGTCTCGCTCCGCGAAAATCGGCGCTTTCGTCGGCCGCGGGGCCCGCGACCGGGCCTTGTATCGTCGGATGTCTACCGTGCCCGAGCGCAGCCGATCCGCGGGAGAGAACACGGTGCTCACGTCACACGCCCTCGTCGCTCCGGGTGAGCTCGTCACCCGGCACGGGGCTTTCGTGCGCGGACTCGCGCGGCGTCTGTGTCCTTCGGAAGCCGACGACCTGGCCCAGGACACCTGGCTCGTGGCCCTCCGCCGGCCCACCGAGGCGTGGCGCCGGGAAGAGGAGCGACCCGCCGGTTGGCTGGCACGGGTCGTCTGGCGGCTCGCGGGGCGGCGCGCGCGCACGGGTGGGTGACGTGTCGGATCGAAGAACGCGCCGCTCGATCGTCGCG
>CAYOBN010000122.1:0-10038 GCA_964402175.1 uncultured Planctomycetaceae bacterium
ACCTGGTACCGTTCGTTGCGGCGCAGGCAGCGCGCGCCGCTCACTCGACGCCGTGCATCAGCTTCTGGATCAGCGGCGCGATCAAGAAGAGGAACACCCCTGCGCCCACGAGCGCCCAGAACCCGAAGGTGTAGCCGGAGAGCGCCGACGCCGTCGTCATGCCCGTCTCGCCGCTGACCTCGGCGGCGAAGATCCCGGACAGGTTGTTGCCGATCCCGGTGGAGAGGAACCAGCCGCCCATGCCGAAGCCCACGAGCCGTGTCGGCGCGAGCTTCGTCACCATCGAGAGCCCGATCGGCGAGAGGCAGAGCTCACCGATCGACTGGATGACGTACACCGTGAACAGCGTCCAGAACGGGATCATGTTGCGATCGTCGACGAGCTTCGTCAGCGCGAACATGAGCAGCAGGAACGCCAAGCCGTTGAAGATCAGGCCGAGGCCGAACTTGCGCGGGATCGAGGGGTTGTTGCGCCCGAGCCAAACCCAGATCATGGCGATCAGCGGCGCGAACGCGATGATCGCGAGGGAGTTGACCGACTGGAACCAAGCGACCGAGAAGTCGAAGCCGAAGACCTGTCGGTCGACGATCTTCTCGGCGAGGAACGTGAACGAGCTGCCCGCTTGCTCGAAGAACACCCAGAAGAGGATGTTGAACGTGAAGATGAGCAGCATCGCGATCACCTTGTCGCGCTGGATGTTGCCCTCGCGCATACCCTCGACCAGCAACAGCAAACACAGACCGATGAACATCGGCGTGAGCACGTACCACTGCAGCGTCTCCGCGCCGATCGAGAACAGCCCGTAGACGAGCGGGATCGCGCCGAGGACCCCGAGCGCGACGGCCGCAAAGCGCCCAGCGCCGGCTTGGCTCGCGGTCGGAGCCCCGATGCCCTGGAGCTGGTTCCGGCCGAGCCAGAACCAAACGAAGCTGATCAGCATCCCCACGCCCGAGGCGAGGAACACGTACTTGTAGGCCGGGACGCCGTCGGCGCCGTACTTCTTCGCGAGCCACTCCGTCAGGATCGGGGCAATGAACGCGCCGGCGTTGATGCCCATGTAGAAGATCGTGAAGCCCGAGTCGCGCCGTGGATCACCCGTCGCGTAGAGCTTGCCCACCATCGTCGAGATGATCGGCTTGAAGAGGCCGTTGCCGCAGACGATCGTCGCGAGGCCGAGGCGGAAGAGCCTCTCATCGGGCACCGTGATCAGGAAGAGCCCGGCGGCCATGAACACCGCGCCCAGCAGGATCGAGCGCTGGTACCCGAGGACCCGGTCGGCCACGAGGCCGCCGAAGATCGCCGCCGCATAGACGAGCGCGAGGTACGCGCCGTAGATGTGGTTCGCGGGGGCCTCGCCCGCAGCATCGCCCGCGTGGAACTGGGCGACCACGTACAGCACGAGCGCCCAGCGCATCCCGTAGAACGCAAAGCGCTCCCAGAACTCGGACATGAAGAGCATCCAGAGCGGCCTCGGATGGCCGAGGAGCTCGGGGAACTGCGGGGGCGCGGACGGGTTGCCGGCGGCGGTCGAGCCACTCATGCGGGGGGTCTCCTCGAAGCTTTGGGGAAGGGGGCGCTGAGTATGGCGCACGCGGCCCGACCGAGGCGCCCGAAAGGGCGGTCGCTCGGCTCGGGTAGAGTCCCGGGGCTTGGACCCACACCCGGAGAATGCCCCGCGCGCCCTCGCGTGCACCGTCCGGGGTTGCGGCAGCCCGCTCACGGCTGCGGCGGCCCCGGGGCCCTGGCGGACGCTCCGCTGCCCGCGCGGGCACAGCTTCGACCGGGCGCGTGAGGGTTACGTGAACCTGCTCCAGCCGCAGGACCGACGCTCGCTCGACGCGGGGGACTCCGCGGAGGCGGTCGCGGCGCGCGCGCGGCTGCTCGAGGCGGGGGCGGGGATGGCGCTCTTCGAGGAGCTCTGCGCGGTCGTCGCGGGGCTCGGGCTCGGGGTCGGCGCGACCGTGGTGGAGCTGGGCTCGGGGACGGGGACCCTGCTGACGCGGCTCGCGGCTGCGACCGGGGCGGCCTGTTACGGCGTGGACCTGTCGGTCCCGGCGGCCCGGCATGCCGCGCGCAGCGCGGGCGGCTCGGGCTGCACCTGGGTCGTCGCCAACGCCGACCGGCGGCTGCCCTTCGGCGACGGCTCCGTGCAGCTCGTGCTCTCCGTGCACGGCCGGCGCAATCCGACGGAGGTGCGCCGCATCCTCGCGCCCGGGGGCCGCTGGCTCGTCGCGGTGCCGGGGGACGACGACCTCGCGGAGCTGCGCGCGGTGGCCCAGGGCAGCGCGGCGGCCCGGGCGCGGCTCGCGGACCTCTACGCCGAGGCCCGCGCCGCCGCCCTCGAGCCGCTGGCCGAGGGGTCCTCGCGGGCGACGGTGGCGCTCGACCGCGCGGCGCTCGCGGACGTCTGCGCGGGCACCTACCGGGGCCTGCGCGCGGCCGAGGCGGCGCGGGTCGCGACGCTGGCTGGCCTCGCCGTGACGTTCCATTCCAACTGGCTGCTGGCGGCGCCCACGGAAATCCAGGAACCAGGGGCCGCGGCCGTGCGTACCCCCGGGTGATGGCGCCGCCGCGCGACCGTCCTCCGCCCTTGGTCCGCGAGTTGATCCCCGAGTTGGTCCCCGAGTTGGTCCCCGAGGCCCCCCACCGCCCGAGCGCGCCCGCGCGCGACGAGGCCCTCGCCGCGCGCGCCGCGGCGGGGGACGCCGCGGCGTTCGAGGCCCTCGTCGTGCACCACGGGGGCGCGCTGCTCGCGGCGCTCGAACGCCTCGGCCTCGACTCACACGCCGCGGAGGACGCGGCGCAGGAGGCGTGGGTCCGGGTCTATCGCGCCCTCGCGGACTACGACCCCACGCGGCCGCTGCGGCCGTGGCTCTTCGGCATCGCGCTCAACCTCGGCCGCGACGCGCTCCGGCGACGGGGCACACGGCAGTCCGTCAGCGCGGCCGACGACGCGCTGCGGGACCTCGGTGTCCCGGACCACGCCGCGCGCCAGCTCGCCGAGCAGAGCGCCATCGACCACGCCCTCAGCCAAGTCGAAGCGCCGTTCCGCGAGGCGCTCGCGCTCGTCGACGTGGGCGGTCTCGACTACGACGAAGCGGCCGCGGTGCTCGGCGTGGCCGTCGGCACGGTGAAGTCGCGGGTCCACCGCGGGCGCGACGCGTTCCGCGCCGCCTACCGCAAGAGCGAAACGCGCCAGGGGGCGCAGCGATCATGACCGTTCACGACGCATACGAAGCGCAGTTCCACGCGCGTTACGACGGCGCGCTCGACGCGGCGGAGGAGGCTGCGCTCGCGGCGCACCTCGCGACTTGCGCGGCGTGCAAGGCGGCTTGGGATGCGTACCAGAGCGCTGCAGATGCGCTGCGCGGTACGGGTCGCAGAACGGCGCCCGTCGCGCACGTCGCGCAGGTGCTGGCACGGACGACGCGCGCAGGCGCGGAGCGTGCCGCGCAGCCGCCGGTGAACGTCGCCCCGCGCCGCGTCGCGCGCTCGCGGCGGGTCGCCAGTCACCTCGCGGCTCTGGCTGCGGGCGTGGCAGGAGCGCTGCTCTGGCCGAAGCCAGCGCGTGAGGCCGTCGAGGCGCCTTCGGGCGCGGCACCGGTCGCCCATGTCGCGCCACAGGGCGGCTCGAATCGCCCCTCGCCCGCCGACCGCGAGCGGGATGCAGAACGCGCGTCCGGCGCATCGCAGGTCGCGCTCGCAGCGCTCGCCGCGCGCGCGCAGGGGCTCGCGGCGCAGCACCTCGCCTTGGCGACACAGACCGCAGAGGCCGCGCGTGCGCGCGCGGAAGCCGCGCTCGCGGCCGAACGCTCCGCGGCGCTCACGGCCGAGCTCGCGACGGCGCGCGCCCAGCAACTCGAACGCGAGCGCGCCGCCGACGAGCGGGCGCGCGAGCGCGACCACGAGCTCGCCCTCGCGCGGACGAGCGCTGCGGCGGTCGCCATGGAGACCACACGCGCCGCCGAACGCGCGCGGGCCGCCGAGGCCGCGGAGCGCGCAGTGCTCGCGCTGGGCCGCGGGTTCACTGCACTGGCAGACACTTGGCTCGCGCTCGACACACGCGCCAGCGAACGGCGCGTCCTCGCGCGCGCGGATCCGCCGCGTCCCGACGGCGACGCCGAAGGACTCAGCGCATTCGCGGAATCGAGCTCGCCGCTGACGGTGCAGCGCGGCCCGAACGGCGTGCGGCTCTCGACTTCGGGCACGACCGAGGAGGTCGTCACCGCGCTGCTCGCGCGCCTCGACGATCCCGACCCCGACGTGCGCGCCGCGCTCGAGCTGCGCCTCGGCGGCCTCGCGCAGTCGCTCGGTGTGCCGCGCGCGCGCCGAGCCACGGAGGACGCGGGCCGCTGGTGGCGCTCGCGCGGCGCCAGCGCGCTGGATCCGGCCCGCGGCGAGCTCGAACCTTGGTCCGCCTGGTGGGAGCGCGCGCGCCAGACGCTGCCCCGCTGAAACTCCGGGAACCCTCTGCGCCGTCCGCGCGTACTGCCTCCGAACCTTCGACCAGATCCCCATGCAATCCACCTCGCTCCTCGCGCGCGCGCTCCTCTGCGCGGCCCTCGCCGGCGGCTGTGTCTCGGCGTACTTCGAACCGAGCTCGACCACGGGCGACATGACCCTCCTGCGCCGCACCGAACAGGACGGCGTGACGACGACCTGGCGCTTGCACACGCTGCGCCCGGGTTCGCCTGCGCTCGAGCGCACCGAGCGCCGCGAGCGCGAGGTCGCCTCGCTCGGCATGCGCCCTGCGGCGCTCTCGCGCGCGCGGGCCGAATCGGTCGATCTGCAGCCTTTCGGCGGTGTGTTCGCGGAAGGTGTCACCAAGGGCAAAGCGGCTTACAACGCTGGCCTGCGCGCGGGCGATGTGCTGGTCGCCGTCGACGGCGTCGCATTGACGAGCCCCGAGCAGCTCGAGGACCTGGTGCTGAACGACCTCGCACCCGGCACCTCGGCGACGCTCGATGTGCGGCGCGCACAGAAGGACGGCGAGATCGAGGCGCTGCAGCTCGTGTGTGAGGTCGGCGCGCGCCAGATCGAAGACACGGAGACGCAGTCGACGCCGCTGCGCGGCTCGCGGGTGGTGCGCGATCTGCTGGGGCTCGAAGCGGCGGAGCTCGGGATCGACACGCTGCGCGAGCTCGAGCTCGATACGCGCCTCGGCGAGGATTCGGGCGGCTTCGAGGTGCACGTCGCGGGTGTCGGTATCGGAACGCCGGCGTACCTGGCTGGCCTGCGCCGCGGGGATCGGATCGTCTCCGTCGATGGTGTGCCGCTGCGCGGACTCGACCCGCTGGTCGGAGCGGTGCTGGCGCGGGCCGATGAACGTGGCCTCTCGTTTGCGAGCGACGAACGCGTGAACGTCGGCACTGCGCGCGCCGCGAGCGGCCCGCTGCAGCTCGCGGTCGAAGGCCCGCTCGGCGCCTACGTCGCCCGCGTCGACGTCGAGCGCGACCTCTTCGAGCGGACCGAGGTCGACATCCCGATCCTGTTCGAGTACTCCTCCGACACCGAATCGCGCCGTTGGTCGTTCCTGGACTTCATCTTCCAGTTCGGCGCGAACTCGCGCAGCCGCTACCTGACGTCCTCGACCCGCGCGCCCGCGCGCCACACCTACTTGTCGATGCTGCCGTTCGGCTGCTTCGAGATCGAGCGCAAGCCCGAGAAGGTGCGTTACCAGGTCCTGTGGTTCATCGAGTGGGAGCGCCGCCGCTGAGCAGCGGGTCGTGGTACCTTGCGGGACCTCCCGCTGGGAGCTACGACCCCGCCATGCGCGTCATCGCCCTCTTCCTCACCCTGACGCCTGGGCTCGCTGTGGCGGCCCAGGACGACGAACCTATCCCGCTGCCGGCGAAGCCCGAGGCCCCCACCGACGCGGGGGCCTGGCTCGCGGCGACCTGGGCCGCCATCGGCCCGACCGAGGCGCTCGAAGCGCTCGGTGTCGTGCGCTTCTCGGGCCACGTGCAGGCGTTGAATGCGGACTTCCAGGGTCCGTTCGAGGAGCACGTGCACCCCGACGGCCGCGCGCTGCAGCGCATCGAGTTCGGGGAGTCCGACCCGGTCTTCTTCGGGGTCGACGGCCGCGTGTCGTGGGAGGCCTGGTCCGACGTCGGGATCGCGAAGTTCGACTGGCACGCGGCCGCGGACCTCCGCCGTTTTGCGCTGCACCGCAACGGGGCGACACCGGGTCGCCCGCGGCCCTGGGCATCGCTCTACAGCGAGGTCAACCTCGGCGGTCGCGCGGTGGTCGAAGGTCGGCCCTGTGTGCGCATCGTGCTGACGCCGCGCACGGCGCCAGAACTCGGCCTCGCTGTCGTCGCGGAGCGGCGCAAGCCCGATCCTGACGTCCTCTGGATCGACGAAGAGACGTTCCTGCCGGTGCGCTACGAGCAGGAGATGCTGCGCCCGGCGGAGGGTGAGATCCGCCTCAAGGAGACGTTCTCGGACTGGCAAGAGGTCGACGGCGTGCGCTTCCCGTTGCGCAGGAAGCTCGAAGTGCCGGACGCGGGCCTCGAGTTCCGCATCGATCGGGTCGAGCCGCGCGTGGTCGTCGCCAGCACCTTCTTCGACGTGCCCGCGACGATGGCCGCGACGCTCGAGCAAAACCACCCGCACGCGGTTCGGCTGCCGGACAACGGGTGGCAGATCGTGGATCGGCCGGAGACGCACTTCGTGCAGCTCGACGTCGACTGCGCTCCCGCCGACGAGGATACGGCCCGCAGCGCGGCGCGCGCGGAGCTCCTCGCGCGGCTCGGCGACTTCGGTGTCACGCCGCTCAGTCCGCCGGAAGCGCGGGTGACCGGACGCGGCGAGCGGGTCGCGATGGAGCTGCGTGTGCCGGTAAAACAAGCCGCGACGATCCCGGCTGCCGATGCCAGCCGCTTCACCGCGACCTTGACGCCGGCCGGCCGCCAAGTCGCCGGCACGCACCGCGGTCCACGCGCACGCATCGGCGAATCGGCGCTGCGCGTGGAGTACTTCCTGCGCGACGCACGCCTCACCCCCCTCGGCGGCATCTGGGAGACCCTGGCGAGCGCAGAGGGCAACGAGGACGTGATCCTCCTGTCCGTTTCCGTGGACTGAGTCGAACGGTACCAGGTACGATTTGGCGGCGCATCCCCGGGCCGCGACACACCGAGCACTCCCTCGCGCGGCAACCCCGACGTCGCCGGCGCCGCCCCCGCGCGCAGGCGCAGCGCCGCGGCCTCTGCTTGGCGGCTGTAGTCGATCGACTCCCCCAGGATGCGCGCCGACTCCTGCGGTGCGTGGAACCCCCGCGAGTTCTCGCTGGAAACGAAATCCAACCGCCACATCGCCTTCCGCTGCAGCGTGTACACCGGCTCGAGGTCCGCCTCCGTCGCGCCTGCAGCTTTGGCCTCCAGAATGGCATCCAACATGGCGGTCAGCGCGCCGCCCGCGCGCTCCAGCAGCCCCTGCGTGCGCGCCTGAATGCCCTCCACCCGCGCGACGAGCTCCACCTCGGGCACGTGATGGCACGTCTGGCACGCGACGTCCACGCGCTCCATCGGGCTCTTGACGTCGTGGCTCGACAGCTTCAGCGCACCGACACGCTCGTACGGCATGTGGCAGTCCGCGCAGCTCACACCGCTCTGCGCATGCACCCCCTGGCTCCACAGCTCGAACTCCGGGTGCTGCACCTTGAAGCTCTGCGCGCCGGTCTCGCCGTGTTTGTAATCGGCGAACGGCTGACCGTCGGGGAAGGTCTTCGCCTCCCAAACGGCCTCCATGTCCTCCATGCGCAACCCCTGACCCCACGGGAACTGCAAGACATCCTTCGTCGCACAGTAGTATTCGACGTGGCACTGCCCACACACGAACGAGCGCATCTCCTGGCGGCTCGCGTCTTCGTTCGGGTCGTAGGGACGGCCGCGGTCCGACCGACGCCAGCGCTCGATGCTCGGGATGTGCGGCACAGGCGCGTCGCTCTCCGCGAGCGCCTGGATCCCGCGCACGAAACCCGGTCGCGTGACCCGGATCGCCATGGTGTCGGGCGCATGGCAATCGATGCAGCTCACCGGGTGCATGTCACCCACCGTGCCCTCGGGCAGCGCGACGGGGTGCCCCGCGAGTTCGCCCGTGAAGCCCCCGCGCGGCGGCTGCGGGAACGGCCCCGTGGCTCCGTCGCGAGTGCCGTCGGGCACCGACTGCAAGAGCGCCTGAACCTCGCCGTAAGGCCGCGTGCTGAGCTCTTCGAAGCCGCGGATCACGGCCTCCATGTCGAACTCCGCGGCGAGTGCAGCATCGTCATGCGCGCGGCCGAGCGCCTCGCGCCCGACCTTGCGGTAGAGCACGTTCGTCGAAGCGTGGCAATGCAAACAGGCGCCCGCCTGCGGCTTCTTCGTGACGCGCTCGGTGACCCCCTGATCGTACAGCATGTACGCATGGCCCCGCGCCTCGCGGTAATCGAGGCTGAACGCGTACCCCGCATACAGGCGCCGAAGCCAAGGATGCTGATCGAGCTTCGATTCGGGCAGCGCGCTGCTGCCCCCGTAGAAGCGATCGCCCGCGGTCTGTTGGTACGCCTCGTAGTGGTGCGGAAAGTTGGTGCCCCACGGCCGAGGATCCGTGCTGAGCTCGTCGACCTCGGCCAGCCGGAGGTACGGCGTGCGCGCTTCCTGCTTGCGCTCCAGCATGCGCACGAGCACCCACGATACGAGGCCGACGGCGACCGCGCTCGCGACGAACACGAGCACAGCGCCCGAGGCGCGCCCCGCACGCTGGACAGCCGCAGGGGCGAAAGAACTCCTGGTTTCAGCGGTGGGCATGGCCGACATCGGTGTGGCAGTGCACGCACAGCAACGAGGGGTCCGCCTCGCCGCTGGGATGGAACACCTCGGCGTGGCACTTCAAACACGCCGACTGCGTCACCGCACGATTGCGCGGTTTGATGCGGATGGGATCGGGGAAGCTCCCCGTCGTAAAGGCGAGCGAGTGGAAGAAGCCGTTGTCCGCCATCGTGAACCACTTGCCGATCGGGTGCGGGCTCAAATGGCAGTCGTTGCAGGTCGCGACGTCCTTGTGGCTCGACGCCAGCCAGCCGTCGTAGTGCGCCTGCATCACGTGGCAGTTGGCGCAGCTCGCCGGGTTGTCGCCGAGGTACGACGCCCCCTCGCCGTAGACGAACGTAAACGCCCCGAGGCCTGCGCCAGCTCCGAGCAGCGCGGCCGTCGCCAGCGCGAGCCGCGCAGTCAGCTTGCGCCGCGGGCGTGCGGGATCCGGGTCCACGGCACTGACCCTACGGGGTGCCTCGCACTGTGCCAACGCGAAACACCCCAGCCCTTGTGCGCAGAGGAGGGGGGCACTGTGCGTAGCACCGGACCTGGGTTACCCTTGGCGGGAGCCTGGCCCCGCTCCCACCACCACCATGCAGCACACCCCACGCGCCTTGCAGCTCCTCCTCGTGCCCGCCCTCGCCGCCACCGCCGCGGCGCAGACGGTGGTCATCTCGGACTCGTTCGAGGCCGACTCCAGCGCGAACTACATCATCGTCGACGACTCGTCGCCGGACGGCACGCAGACGTTTGCGTGGAACTACGTCGCGGCGGGCCTACCGCTGGCGCCGCGCTCGGCGCCTGGCACGAACGGCGGGCTGCGCCTCACGGCAAACGACGCGGCGACCGCTACCGATGCGTGGACCCTGTTCCATCGCACGCCGGTCAACGCGCCGTTCTACCGCCTCGAGGTCGACGTGTGGATGAACTTCGACACGTTCGGGCCCAGCACCGAACATGCGCACATCGGCGTCGGCGGCGACGGCGTGACCTTCAACTCGATCTTCAGCCCGGTCTCGGGCAGCGGTGTGCACTTTGCGTTCGACGGCGACGGCGACACGGCCTCGGACTACCGCTGGTACCGCGACCTCGCGCACCTGCCGCCCGGTGAGTCCGACATCGGGACCATCCCCGCGACACACCCGAGCTACCTCGGCCACGGCAGCAACAACACGCACCCGTTCTTCCAGGCGCTGTTCCCGTCCCCGCCCGCGACGCGCGCGGGCTCGCCGGGCAACATCTGGAC
>CAYOBN010000122.1:10138-12689 GCA_964402175.1 uncultured Planctomycetaceae bacterium
CGCTCCGCGTTACCATCGGCGGCGATGTCGCGCCTGGTCCTCTGCTCGCTCGTCGCCGCGCTCTGCGCGCTGACCCCGCCCCTCGCCGCGCAGAAGCGCTCGGTGTCCGCCCGTTACGTACGGGTCGAGCTGCCGGGCCCCGGACGCATGTTGCAGCTCGCGGAGGTCTGGGCCGTCGTCGACGGTCAGAACCTCGCGCCGGAAGGCACCGCGAGCCAGTCCTCGCTGCACGGCGACTCCGCGGCTGCGCGCGCGATCGACGGGCGCACGGCGGGCGACCACGCTGCGGGCTCCGTCAGCCACACGGGTGAAGAGGCCAACCCGTGGTGGGAGCTCGACCTCGGGCGCGAAGTCCCGATCGACCAGGTCTCGCTGTGGAACCGCACGGACTGCTGCGGCGAGCGCCTGGCGGGCTTCCGGTTGCTGCTGCTCGGCGAAGACCGCAAGGAGCGCTGGGGCGTCGTCGACCAGCCGCCCCCCGCTCCGCGCGCCGACTTCAGCGTCGCGGGCGCAGCGATCGTGACGCCGCCGCCGAGCACCGCCGAGAAGCTCGCGCTGCAGCCAGCAATCGACAAAGCGATCGACCGCGGCGTCGAATACCTGCGCGCGACACAGCTCGTCGATGGCTCGTGGAGCCAGCACCAGGGCACGCACTTCGGCGGACAGACGGCGCTGTCGCTCTTGACGCTGTTGAAGGCGGGGGTGCCTGCAGATGACCCGGCGGTCGTCGCGGCGCTGTCGTTCCTGCGCGCCAACGGCAGCGAGAGCACCTACGGCACCGGCTGTTTGCTGATGGCGCTCGAAGTGCTGGGCGACGATGCCGCGCGCGAGTGGGCGGCGGCGCTCGCCGATCAGATCGTCTCGACGCAAGGCGGCGAAGACGCGTCGGGCAAGCAGCCCGGCATGTGGACGTATCCGCTGCACCCCAACACGACGGTGTGCCTGTCGAATACGCAGTACGCGATCCTGGGGCTGCGCTCGGCGCGGCGGCTCGGTGTCGATGTCCCGACGCGGGTCTTCACCAAGACGCTGGAGAACCTGCCGAAGTACCAAGGCGAGGTCGAGCGCGTGAAGGGCCTCGGCGGCTCGGACTCGCGCGGCGTGCCCGTCGCGGGCTTCCAGTACCGTGCAGAGGGCGGGCACGGCGGCACCACCGGCTCGATGACCACCGCGGCGCTGGCGGTGCTGCACGTGTGCCTCGAAGCGTACGGGACCGATGTGCCGAAGCGCGTCGCGGCCGATGCGCAGGTGCTCGAGACGGCGGCATGGCGCTGGCTCGATGTGCACTTTGCGCTCGAGTCCAACCCCAACCGCGGCGAGACGTGGCACTACTACTACCTCTACGGCCTCGAGCGCGTCGGCGCGTTCTTCGAGCGCCCGGTCGTCGGCGGCCGCGACTGGTATTGGGAGGGCGCTCGGTACCTCGTGGCGGAGCAGAAAGGCGCGGGGGATTGGGGTGACCAATCCAACACGTGCTTTGCAGTGCTGTTCTTGAAGCGCGCGACAGCGTCGTCGAGCGGTCCGACCAAGCGAGCTGCGAACGAAGTGCACGTCGCAGAGGGCGACGCCGCGCACGTACGGTGGCGCGGGACGGGTCGCGCAAAGACGACGTTCTGGCTGACCGGGTTCGGCCAGGAGCTCGTCACGCGTTTCGGTGGCGAAGCCAACGTGCGCGTGCGACGCATCGAGTACCTCGTCGATGGTGAACCGGCGGCGTCCTTGGAAGGGGACGCGACGCGGGCGTGGCGACCCGCGGACCGTTATGCCGCGCAGCTCGACCTCGGGTCACGCGGGGCCGGCAAACATGAAGTGCGTGTGCGGGTCGAGCTCGCGGACCCGCTGCTGACGGTCAGCACCGAGGGGACGTTGACCTACGAAGGCGCGCCGCTCGTCGTCGACGTGCCCGCCGTGACCCCTACCGACAGCGAGCCGACGAGCCACGCTGCGCTGAACCTGATCGCCAGCACCCGCGTGACAGCGGTGTCCGCGTCGTCCGAGAACAACGACGGACAGAGCGCGGCGCGGGCGGGCGACGGACTGCAGAGCAGCTATTGGCTCTCCAAGAAGGACGACCCCGCGCCGACCTGGTCGGTGGAGTTCGAGCGCCCCGTGCGCGCGGGCAAGCTGGTGCTCTCCCATGCAAACACCGAGCGCCGCAACAGCCGCGCCCACGACCGGGCCAAGGTGATCGAGGTGCGGATCAACCGCGACAAAGAGGTCCTGCGCTTCGAGCTCGAGCTCGACGACCGCAAGAAGTCGATCCTGGAGCTGCCGCCCGGCAAACAAGTGCGGCGCCTCGAAGTGAAGGTCGTCGAGCGCGTCCCGGGCGAACGCTGGCCAGGCCACGTGGGCTTCGCCGAGGTCGAGCTGCTGCCCGCAGCCCCGACCCGGCGGCGGTGACGCAGCGAACGGTGCCCGCTCACTCGTAGCGGGCACCGTTCGGTGGGCGTGGCGCCGCGTGCACTCGATCCGAGCGCTCACGGGCCCGCGCCGGGTCAACGCGCGAACGGTACCAGGTACGAGTTTGCGGCGCGGCGCGCGGTGGCGGTCC
>CAYOBN010000123.1:0-12549 GCA_964402175.1 uncultured Planctomycetaceae bacterium
GGTCCACGCCAGCGCGCGCGGAGCGCGCGCTGGAGTGGACCCCGCCGCCAACTCGTACCTGGTACCGTTCGACGCGAGCGGGGTGGATGTAGCGTCGCAATCCCGCAGCGAACGGTACCAGGTACGACCTCGCGGCGAGGCGCTCGCAAGGTCGTACCTGGTACCTGCGTTCTTTCACTCCCGCGTGAGCTCGCGCCAGGCTTTGGCCTCCGCGCCCGTGCCGGTGGTCAGCGCCACGGAGCACCACGCCTCGCCGGTCGGACCCGCGGTGCGGGCGTCCGCGATGGTCGCGACGGTCTCGAGTCCGACGGCCACGGTCACCCGCGCGCCGCTGCGCAGCAGCGTGACCTCGTTCGGGCCTTCGGCCTGCCAGCCCTTCATCTGCGCGAGGTCGAGCTCGCTGTCCCCGATGGTCAGCGTCGCCGCTGTGCCCGTGACGGTGGCGGCGAGGCCGACCGCCGTGTCGAAGGCGGTCAACCAGTGCCGCTCGCCCGGCACGAGCTCCTCACCCGCGAACACGAACCCGGTGTGCGCGCGCCACACATGTCGGCCGAGGTCGATGATCCGCGCATTGCGCCAGCGCAGCGCGATGTCCGGGTCACCTCCGTGCACTTGGAACGCGAGCGAGCCGACGAGGTCCAGCGCGTCCAGGTGGTCACAGGTCTGCACTCCGTTGACCCACGCCCGAAGGTGTGGTCCCACACACTCGATGCGGTAGTGATTCCAATCCTCCCGCACGAACGCCTGCCGCGCGCGTGCGTCGTCGCCGAGGCCCGCGAGCCAGCCGCGCCGGCCTTCGTCGTAGAGCCCACCCGACCACGAGCGCTCGGACGGATCGACCTCGAACTGGTAGCCCCGGAGCCGTCCATCGTTGACATGGCTGCGCACTTGCAGGCCCGAGTTCCCGAGCGCGTCGAACTTCAGCTCCACCTCGAATACGAAGTCGCCGAACTCGCGCTCGGAGACGAGGAAGCTCTGCTTCTGCTGCGGTCCGAAGCGGCCGCGGAGCTCGTCCGCGACGCGTGTGTACTCCGCATCGCCGACACGCCGCCAGCCCGCGAGGGACTCCGTCGGCAGGCAATCCTCCGCGCGTGCGCCGAGCGCCGAGAGGTCGCGCACCCGCACGGCGCGGAACCAGACCTCGTCGCTGTGATCCTGCAGCGCGATCCGGCCGCGCGGCGCGCGCGCAAACGCGGCGTTGTCCTTGAATTTGCTCGCGGCGCGGCGCGCTTCGAACTCGGCATCACCCAGCTTCGCCGCGACCGTGCGCACTCCATTCAGCCAGTGCTCGACGGAGTCGCCGCGCACGACGATGCGCGCGCGGTTGAACGTGCCCCACGGCGCGAGCGGCGGTGCCTCGCACGGATAGACGTCGTACAGCGCACCCGCGCGGTGCTGGGGCGGGACCTCCGCTGCCGCATCCAGCAACTGGAACTCCGGCGCCACGATCCCGCCTGTGCCGTCCGGGATCCGGTACTTCACGCCCGAGTTGCCCGCGATCGTCGTCTTCCATTCGAACTCGAGCTCGAAGTCGGTGTATTCGAGCGCGCTCACGAGGTCGTTGGTGCTGTCACCCGTCCCCGCCGCGCTCAGCACGATGCAGTCGCCTTCCTGGCGCCAGCGCGACGTGCGCGCCGGATCGCGCGGCTGCCAACGTGCCAGGTCCGTCACGTCTTCCCAGCCCGCGGCGCGCTCGCTCGGTCCGAGCGGCAGCACGAGCTCGTCGGAGACCGAACCCGTCGCCGCCCACTCGGTGCAGCGCACGAGCAACCCTTGGAACTGCGGGTCGCGGTGTGACGCCTGCGACCCGGGAGAGTTCGTCCAGACGTGGCCGAGCGGCGTGTGTACCACGCGCGCACCGCGCCAATCCTTGACGATCACCATCGGTTCGAACTCGCCCGTACCGCCCGTATTCGGCGCCGAGTACGCGTGGGCCAGGACTCGGCGCGGGACGTTCTGCGTGTTGACGAGGCGGTGATAGAGCTCGTCCGGGTGCTTGATCAGCGTCGGCAGCGTGCGCGTGATGGGATGGTCGCGGTCGATGACCTCGATGTCGAAGCCGTGGAACGAGCCGTGTCCCGTGCCGTCGCGCCAGAGGTCGCCGACCAGCTGTTCGTACTCCACCCAACCCGGGAACGCGTTGTCCGCGGCGTGCACGACGACGACACCGAGGTGCTCTTCGCCGACCGCAGCCAAGAAACGTCTGTCGGCTTCATCACCCCAGCGCTCGCCGTTGTAGTCCAGCACGACCGCCGAGTACGGACCGAGGCCCGCGCCTTCCACGAACGCGCGCGCGGGCTCGTAGGTGATGTCGACCTCGAAGCGACCGCTGCGCTCGAGGATCCCTGCGAGCGACGGCGTCGTCCAACGCCAGTCGTGGTTGTTCTGGCCCGAGACGACGAGCACCCGCGGCTTCGTCCGCGGCGGCGCGGCGCCCTCCTGGGGCGCCGCATGGGAGCAAGCGAGCAGGGCCAGGACGGGTGCGAAGAGGGCGCGTGTCATCGCGCCCATGATGCCCGCGCCGCGCCCGCTTGGGCAGCCCGAGCCCCGCGCTATTGGAACGTGACCGCGACCGCGTGCGTGAAGTTCGATGTGGCCGCGCCCATCGTCACGTCGCGGTGCCACGCCTGGAAGTTCCAGGTCTCACCCGCGGCGATGGCCACGGACCCCGTCGGCTGGGGCGTCGCGGCGAGGTCCAGGACGAGCTCGAACGAGCCGGTCGAGCCCGTGTTCTTGATCTGCCCCGGCCCGACGTAGCGCCCGATCGCTCCGCCGAGGCAGAGCACACCCAGGCTGCCGCCCGGCTGGTTGACGAGGCTCTGGGTCCGACTCGCGAGGAAGAAGCCGAACGCGTTGTTCGGCAGATCGAGCGCGGTCAGGGTCAGGTCGTTCGCGCTCGCTGCGCTGTCCCCCGTCGCTTCGATTGCGCCGGGCGCCCCCGTCGAGTTCGGAACCGCGGGGTTGCAGTACGCCGTCCCGAGCGTGCCGCCCGGGATCGTGTAGGTGAAGTCGTCCACCGCGTGCACGTTCACCGCCGAGATGTAGCGCAGCGAGTCGACGAGGCCGGTGTAACCCGAAGCCAGCCACACCGACGGGCCGCCCGTGTTCGGGGAGAGGGTCGCCGACGTCGCGACGACCTGGCCTTGGTAGAAGAGCTCCCACTGGAACGGCAGCGCGCTGACGACGTTGGCGCCGTCGAACACGACGTCCTGGCCGAAGACGATCGAGCGCTGCAAGCCGACGGAGAACACGCGGCGCGTGCCGCTCGCCGGCGGGTAGTTCAGATCGACGGCGCCGCTGCTCGCCCAGCTCCCCCAGTCGGCGACACCGCCGTAACCGGGAGGGATCGGTGCCAGGCCCATGGGCCGATCTTCGAAGTCGAGGACGACGGTCTGGGCGGGGGCGAGGGCCCCGAGCGCGAGGGCAGCGAAGGCAGCGGAGAGGAGCTGGTGCATAGGCAGGAAGATACGACCTCTCTGCCGCTTGCGGCGGCCTCCGCGCGCGCGCAGTTACCCCGCTGGGCGCCGCGGTGCCCAGCGCATGAGATGACGAGGAGAGCGCCGACCTCCTCGATCTGCGCGGAACGCGGGTTCCAGAGCGCGCGCGGCTCAGGGCAGCGCCAGGCGCTCACCCGGTGAGAGCGCGTGCAGCGTCACGCTGCGCGCGGTCTGCAGACCCCCGGTCGCTGCGGCCGGCGCGGTCGCTGCGCGCGCGTCGACGAAGAGCACTTGCCCTTCACCCATGACCTCCACGTTGCGGCCGTCCACGAGGGCGGCGGTGCGCTCGGAGATCCCGATCCCGATCAAAGCAGGGTGATCGAGCACCGCCGTCAGAAGGCGCGGGAGTCGATCGCGCTCGACGAAGTGCTGGTCGACGATGGCCCACGGCAGGAGGCCGAGGCCCGTCAGCGCCTCCATCGCCCCGCCGCGCAGCGCGAGGGGCTCCGGCGCGCCGGAGATCATCACGGCCGAGAGCACCGCGGCGCCCGCGCTGGTCCCGCCGACGATCGCGCCCGCGGCGTGGGCCTCGCGCACGACGTCGACGAGCCCGTGCTCGGCGAGGCGCGCCATCAGGCGCGACTGGTCCCCGCCGGGCATCCAGATGACGTCGGCGGCGCGCAGCTTCTCTCCAGCGTCCGCTGCGCCGAGCTCCGAGAGCACCTCCGCGGTGCCCGCGCCCTGCTCGCGCCACATCGCGGCGCTCGCTTGGCCATCGCTGACCTCGGACGCTTGCGGCAGCACGATCACCCGCGCCGCTGCGCCGCCTGCGAGCGCCGCGACGTGCTGGATCACCGCCTCCGGCGTGCCTCCGCCGCCGACGGCGACCACGAGGCCCGGCCGCGGCTCGGACGACGTGGAGGCCGAGGGGGAGGCCGAGGGGGAGCCGGGCGCGGCGCACGCGGCGGCGAAGAGAGCGCAGAGGAGCAGGAGGCGCGGGGACATAGCTGTCAGCGTAAGGGACGGAGCGTCACGGGCTCAACGCACGACCGCGAAGCTGCGGAAACGTACCACGGTGCCGTCGTGATCGACCCGCAGAGCGAGCGCCGCTGGATCCGCGCCGTCGCCCAGCGCGACGCGGTTCACCTCGACGCCGTTCAAGAGGACCGCGAGCGCGCGCGCCGCGTCGCCCGCAGGTTCGACGACGTCGAGCTGCACTTCGACCCACGTGTTGGCCGCGACGAGCTCCGTCGTGAGCGCCGCTTCCCCGCACGAACCGGTCAACCGGCCGTTCGGGAAGTTCGCGTTCACCGACACCGCAGTCCCCGCCATGCCCGCGTCCGTCGCCTGTGCGCCGTACACGAGCGCAGCCGCGCCGTTGTCGTTCACCTTGACTTCGCAGCGCAGCGCCCGAGCGCCTTCGAGCCCGTTCAACAAGAGGTGCCCGAGCGCGCCCTTGCCGACGACATCGCTGCCCTCGAGCTCGAACGACGCGTCGCCCGACAGGTCCCAGCCGTCCCAGAGCGCAGCGACGTCCAGGCGCTCCCACGTACGCGCGTCGACCGGGCGATCGAGCGGGCGGACTTGGATGTTGCGCAGGGCGACGCGGTCGGGCGTCAGCGGCGTGACCGCGAAGCGGCTGCGGCCGGTCGCGCGGACCTCGACCCCTTCGTGCAAGACGACGTCGTCCAGCAGCGCGCGTTCGATGCGCGCGCCGCCGTCGGGGAGCAACGTGACGAACAGGTCGAGCTCGTGCCACTCACCCTTGCCGCGGTACGCCGTCGAACGAGGCGCGCTCGTCCCGCTCGTACCCAAGAGCGTCCCGCAGCGCGCCGCATCGTCCGAGAGGACGAGCCCGTGATCGAGCCCTTCCAGGCCCACGAGCGCTTCGCCGCCCTCCGCGAGCATGAACTCGACGTGCACGTGCGCGCTGCCGAATTGCCCTTTGGAGCGCAGCTGACCCTTGCCGAGCAGCGCGCCGTTGCCTTCGGCGACGACGAAGCGGCTGTTGTCCGCCGAATCGAGCGTCGCTGAAACGAGCTGCCAACCCGGGGCATCGAACTGACCCAGCGCGTCACCCCACGAGAGGTGCAGCACGCCTTCGCCTTCGGCGCCTTTGGTCGGCGGCGGCGGCACGAGCTTCGCCACGAGCGCGTTGGTCTTCGGCCCGCTCGGCAGTTGGTTCACCGTGTAGGCGACCTCGGGGTGCAATAGCGGCGATCCGTCGTCCGCTTTGCAGTCGGTCAGGGTGAGCCGTGCGACCATCGCCGGCAACAGCTCTGTCGTGCGCACGATGAGCTGCTTGCGGTCCTCCGAGAGCTCGAACGATTCGACCTCGAGCTCGGTCGTGTGCCGCTCGGGTGAGCCGTACTCCCACCAGTAGTCGTAGTCGTACTGGATGAGCTTCCCAGCGGGCTCCCACTGTTGCGCCACCGGGCGCGTGAAGTTGACTTCGAAGCCGAAGTCGCCGCGCTCACCGTCGGTCGCGTCGAGGAGGCGCACGGAGTGGATCTCGAGCGGCGCGCGGCCCGTCCAGCGCACGCGCGCCAGGCCGTCCGCCGGCGCTTTACCGCCCCAGCCGCGGTTCGTGAGCCCGCACAGCACCGTGCCGTCGTTCGCTTCGAAGACCCGTACCACCGAGCCGACGTCCTCGCGCAGGGGCAGGACCCAGCCCTGCAGCACGCCTTGCACCTCTTCGAAGCCCGCGCGCAGCAGCATGCCGTTCGTGAGCTCCGCGACGACGTACTGGCCCTTGAACAGCGCGCCGAGGCCGTTCGGTCCATCGCTGACGATCTCGACGAGGTTGCCCGTCGAGCGCGACCACTTGTACGGGATCCAGATGGCCGCGGGTTCGCGGTCGGTGTACGACCGCGCCGGCGGGATCTCATCGCTCGTCGTGAGGCCGTTCTTCTGGTACTCGGGCGTCCACACGAGCGGCTTCGGGTGCCCGTAGAAACGGCCCTCGCGTACGTGGTAGATGGGCGAGCTCGCGACCCAGTCCCCTTGGTTGTCGGTGGCGAAGAGCCGGCCCTTCGAATCGAGCGACAAACCGCAGGGGCTGCGCACGCCGCTCGCAAACGGTGTGATCACGCCGTCCGGCGCGATGCGCAGCACCCAGCCGCGGTACGGCACCGTCGAGCGGCCGTGCCACCACGCATCGTTGAAGAACGACACGTTGAGCGACACGAACCAGTTGCCCTGGGCGTCGCGCGGCAGGCCGAACGCGAACTCGTGGTAGTTGCCGGAGAGGCCCCAGCCGTCGCAGACCGTGTCGATCGCGTCCGCGCGCCCGTCGCCGTCGACGTCGCGCAAGCGCGAGAGCTCGCCGCGCTGCAGCACGTGCACGGCGCCGTCGACCACGGCGAGTCCGAGGCCTTCGCAGAGGCCCTCCGCGAACAGCGACATCGGCGCAGCGCCCGCGTCCGGGCCCAGCGGGTCCTCGACGCGCCAAACCTGGCCGCGGCGGGTGCTCACCATCAGCGCCCCGTCGGGCATGAAGTCCATGCCGCCGATCTCGAGCACCGCGCCCGCCGGGGGCTGATACCGCTCGAGCTGGTAGGCGTCGGCTTCGCTGAGCACAGCGCCGGGCGCGGACTGCAGAAGCGCAAGGAGGAGGGGCATCATCGCGGGGAGACCTCGGTCGGGATGGCGCGCTCGAGCGCCGGGAGCCAGCGCGGGGCCAGGATGTCGTGAACGGTGTCGGCGGCGGCCCCGCGCGGGGTCGCGCGGAAGAGGCCCGGGCTGACGGCGTGGACGTGGTACGTCCGACCGTCGGCGCCGCGGAACGCGGCTTCGATGCGGGCCTCGCGGGGAAGCACCGGCAAGTTCGCTCGGCCTTCCGTGAGGCGCAGCGTGCGCACCGGGACCGGGCCCGCGTCGGTCGCTGCGACGGACAGGGTCTCGGTCGTGCGGCCGACCACAGCGCCGTTCGGTGCCACGAGGCGGCCGTGCACGTGCACCCGCTCGCCTTGGACCTCGGTGCCCGCGAGGCGCAGCGTCAGCGCCGCGCCGGCCTCGTCCGTGAACGGCTGTGCCGTCGTGCGTGTATCGAGCACGACCCGCCCCAGCGGCCGCAGCGGCAGACCCCCGCGGTCGCCCCAGTCCCGGCGATCGACGAACTCACCCTGGCGCACCGCGCGCAGGCGCACGTCGTCGACGCGGTACTCGAACGTGGTGCCCGTCGGGAACCCGACGAGGAGCCCGCGCGGGACGACGCCGTCCTCGCCTTCCAGGGGCGGCAGGATCCCGCGCACGACGGCGGGCCGGTCCTCGATGCGCAGCACGCTGGCGCCGGGCTCGACGACGGTCCCGGGGGGGCCGAAGGCGATCACGAAGTCTGCGAGCGCGTCGCGGTCGGCGGCGCTCAGGACCTCGTCGGGGAACGCCGGCATCGGCGTGCCCGGGATCCCGTAGCGGATCGAGCGCACGAGCGCGCCGCGGGTGTTGCCGTAGGAGAAGCCGCCGTCCCGGAAGCTGCGGGCGGGTCGGTCGAGCTCCGTCCAGCCCTTGCCGTCGCCCTCTGCGCCGTGGCAGCGCGCGCAGTGCTCGGCGTAGAGGGCCGCGGGGTCGACCGCGGGCGGTGTCGGATGGGGGAGAGGATCACCGGGCGCTGCGAGGAGCAGCGCGAGGAGGGGACTCAGCATGCGGTCGCGTCGTGGAGAGAGAGGGCTGCACAGGCTACCCCGACCCCGCCGAGTCCGCCGCCCCCGGGATTCCGCCCAACGGGCTCAAGCTCTCGGGCCTTCCCGTCGATGAGCGCTCCCGGCTCGGGACACTGCGCCCGCGCCTTCCTGCCATGCACCCCGAACCCGAGCCGAGCCCCCGCCCCGCGCCGCGACCTGGTCCGAGCGCCCGCGACGTGCTCGCGCCGCTGCACCGCGCGCGCGAGCTGCAGCTCGCGGGGCACTACGCGGCGGCGGAGGCGCGCTACCGCGCGGTGTTGAAGCTCGACCCGCACCAGCCCCAGGCGCTCTATCACCTGGCCCTGCTCGTGCGCTCGCTCGGGCGGCCGGTCGAGGCGCTCAAGCTGCTGCGCACGGCCCTCGACCTCGCGCCCGACCTGCCCGGCGCCGCCGACGAACTCGCACGACTCTTACGTGCGCTCGGGCGCTGAAGTCCGCCCCTTCGCGAGCGAGAAGCGCTACCGTCTGGCGCCATGCTGACCCTCGCGCTCTCGGTCGTCCTCGTCACTGCCCTGCCGACGCCCCAGGCCGACGCGGACGAAGCCCCGGTGCGGGGCTCGGGCGGCCGACTGCTCGAAGAGCAGGCCGCCTTCGATGTGCTGCACTACGAGCTCGACCTGACGGTCGACCCCGACGCGAAGACGATCGGCGGCGCGCTGACGATGACGGCACGCCTCCTGGAGCCGGTGCGCGAGCTGCCGCTGCACCTCGACGGTGCGCTGACGGTGTCGCGGGTGCTCGTCGACGGCGAACGCGCGGCGCACAGCCACTCGCGCGGCCTCGTCTTCATCGAGCCGAGCGAGGGCTTCACGCGCACGGGCGAGCTCTTCACGGTCCGCGTCGAATACGGCGGCCAGCCCCACGTCGCGAAGCGCCCGCCGTGGGACGGCGGCTTCACGTGGTCGAAGACCGCGAGCGGAGCGCACTGGATCGCGACGAGCTGCCAGGGTGAAGGCGCGGACCTCTGGTGGCCGTGCAAGGACCATCCGTCGGACAAACCCGATTCCTTCGACCTGCGCTTCACGGTGCCCGCCGGCCTCGTCGTCGCCACGAACGGCCGCCACATGGGCGATGTCGTGCGGGAAGACGGCTGGGTCACGTCCCATTGGCACGTCTCGACGCCGATCCAGAACTACGGCGTCGCGCTGAACGTCGCGCCCTACGTGCGCCTCGACGCGTCGCTGCAGAGCGTCGATGGCAAGGTGTTCCCGGTGCACTTCTGGGCGCTGCCCGAGCACGAAGAGCAAGCGCGCAAGTTCCTCCCCGAGGTGCTCGACCACCTGCGCTTCTTCGAGGAGGTCTGCGGGCCCTACCCGTTCCGCGCGGACAAGTACGGTGTCGTCGAGACGCCGCACCTCGGCATGGAGCACCAGTCGATCATCGCGTACGGCTTCGGCTACGCGCGCGACCAGCACTTCGACTACGACTGGCTGCACCACCACGAGCTCGCCCATGAGTGGTGGGCGAACCTCGTCACCTGCCTCGACTGGAACGACTTCTGGATCCACGAGGGCGTCGGCACTTACATGCAAGCGCTCTACCTCGAGCGGCGCTTCGGCTTCGAGGCGTACAAGAAGAAGCTCGCGCTCGATCTGTTGCGCGTGCAGAACCGCGGCGCGATCGCGCCGCGCGAGGTGCGCGCGACGAACGAGATGTACTTCTCGTCGACGCGCAAGGACGCGCCCGACATCGACATCTACATGAAGGGTGCGTGGGTGTGCCACACGCTGCGCTGGCACATCGGAGACGAAGCGTTCTTCAAGGTCCTGCGGCGCTGGGCGTATCCCGACCCCGCGCGCGAGCGGCTCGCCGATGGCAGCGCCGTGCGCTTTGCGACGACCGACGAGCTGCGCGGGATCGCCGAGGAGATCGCGGGCAGGGACCTCGGTTGGTTCTTCGAGGTCTACCTACGCCGCGCCGCGCTGCCGCGGCTCATCGAAGAGCGCGCGGACGGAGCGTTGCACCTGCGCTGGGAGGCGCCCGACGGCCTCGAGTTCCCGCTCGCCGTGCCGGTGCGCGTGGGGGACACGCTGCAGCGCGTCGAGGTGCCGCGCGGCGGCGCGACCCTCGCTGTGGGCGAAGCAGAGGTGGTCGTCGACCCCGACCGTTGGGTGCTGCGCGAACTGCGCCGCGAGCGCCGCTGAGGCGCCCGCCGCTCAGGCGGGCGGCTGCCGCAGGCGCGCGAGCAGGGCCGTGAGGTCCTCGAGCTCGCGAGTCGAGAGGTGCGCCACCTGGCGCTCGTGCAGCGCGAGCACCGGCCCGTCGAGGTCGTCGACCTTGCGGCGCCCCTCGTCCGTCAGGCGCACGACGACCACCCGCCGGTCGCTCGGATTGCGCTCGCGCGAGACGAGCCCGGCGGCCTCCATCCGGTCCAGGAGGCGGGTGACGTCCGGCAGCCGGTGGATCAGGCGCTCCCCGATCTGCTGGCAGGTCAGGCCCTCCTCGCCGCCGCCGCGCAGGATGCGCAGGACGTTGAACTGGGCATGGGTGAGCCCGCGCTGCTTGAAGAGCTGCGCGAACTCGCCCTGGAGGCGGTCGTGGGTGTGGAGCAGCTCGAAGTACACGGAGCGGCCTGCGAGCTGGCGACGGGTCGGCGCGTCGGCCATGGCTTGGACATGATCGCACCCGCGGCGCGCTCGGCGAGGAGGGCGATCCCGGAAACTGCCCGGGAACGGGCTCCTAGGTGAAAGCCCCATGCCCCGGAATGCGATGGTCGCGCTGTGGTCACTGGCCGCAGGCGCGGCGATGTGGCAGAGTTTCACCGGGGACTCACAAATCCCCGACCCTCCCTGCTCTATTCCTTCGACGGCCGTCCTCGGGCGGCCTCCGCTCCTACGATGCAACTCCGTAATCTCACCTTCGCCGCCCTGGCCTGCGCCACGGCGGGTGTCGCCGCGGCTCAGAACGACGAGTGCGCCACGGCGACGGTCCTCCCGGCCAACGTCGCGACCCCCTTCGACACCACGGTCGCGACGCTCAGCCCCGAGGCCTGGCCGTGCGCGTCCAGCAGCTCCCCCGACGTTTGGTTCACGTACACCGCTCCGGCGGGCGGCGTGCAGGCGACCGTCTCCCTCTGCGGCGGCGCGACGTACGACACGGCCCTGCAGATCTTCTCCGGCACCTGCGCCAACCTCACCAGCATCGCCTGCAACGATGACTCGTGCGGCCTGCAGAGCCAGATTTCGTTCGCCGCGGCGGCCAACACGACCTACTTCGTCCGCATCGGCGGCTTCGGCGCCGCGGCTTCCGGCGCCGGCACCGTCACGGTCACCGAGGCCGCTCCGCCGCCGCCCCCGCCGTCCAACTGCGTCCAGACGATCACGCCCTTCAACGGCGCGAACGGCGGCTCGGTCGGCGGCTGCGTCTACTTCACGATGACGCTCACGCAGCAGGTCACGTTCTCGGGCCTCGAGACGAACTACGACGTCGCGGCGGGATCGCCCGTCGGCATCGAGATGTGGACGACCCCCGGCACCCACGCCGGGAACGAGGCGAACCCCGCCGTCTGGACCCAGGTCGGCGTCGACAACGGCCAGGCGCTGGCCCAGGGCTTCAACGTTCCGACCCCGATCAACTTCGCCGCGCCGGTGACCCTGGCCGCGGGTAGCTACGGCATCGCCCTCGTCTCCGTCGGCGACGGCCACCGCTACACGAACGGCAACGGCACGAACCAGAACTTCGTCAGCCCGGACGGCGTGATCGCGCTCTCCCTCGGCACCGCGACCAACCTGCCCTTCGCCGGCACCCCGTTCTCGCCCCGCGTGTGGAACGGCCGCCTGTGCAGCAGCGGTCCGGTCACCCCGGGCACCAACTACTGCGGCCCGGCCGTGGCGAACTCGACCGGCGCGTCGGGTGAGATGTCGGCGAGCGGCTCGGCCGACGTCGCCGCCAACAACCTCGTGCTGGAGGCGTCGAGCCTCCCGCTGAACGCCTTCGGCTTCTTCCTCACGAGCCGCACGCAGGGCACCGTGAACCAGCCGGGCGGCAGCCAGGGCGTCCTGTGCCTCGGTGGCCAGATCGGCCGCTATGTCGGCCCGGGCCAAATCCGTAACTCGGGCGCGACCGGCGCGTTCAACCTCGGCGTCAACCTGACCCAGACCCCGACCCCGAGCGGCCTCGTGTCGGTCGCGGCGGGCGAGACCTGGAACTTCCAGGCCTGGTACCGCGACGCGGTCGGCGGCAGCGCCACCTCGAACTTCACCGACGGCCTGTCCGTGACGTTCCAGTGAGTCGGTTTGGGGCGGCGACCCAGCCGCCCCCACAACCGTGAATCCAGCGGCCCCCGTGACCCGCGCACTGCGCAGGTCACGGGGGCCGCTGGATTCACGGTGGCGGGGGGCGGTCACGCTCCTTCGACCTCGCAAGGGACCGAAGCGCGCTCGCACTCGGTCGCAGGACGTCCAACGCCGCATTCGGTCGAACGGAACCAG
>CAYOBN010000124.1:0-12416 GCA_964402175.1 uncultured Planctomycetaceae bacterium
GACAGCAGAGGGCGAAGGGGCGCTCGCAAAAGCGTACCTGGTACCTACGCGCTGGTATCTCGTCGAGGCGTAGCTGGTACCTGCACATCGGGCGTGATTGATGCAGCGCGGCCGCGCGGTGCGGTTGATCCCTGGGGCGCCCGAGCGTGGGTCGTCCTGTGCACGCAGCCGGATTTCCTGGAAGTTCCAGCTGTTTGGTGCGTCCCCTGGCCCGTGGACCCTCTCACATGGCTCGCCGTCATTGTCATCCGGATGGCCGTGATGCCCCAGGACACTCGGGCCGTCGCCCTCGAGCAAAGCGCTGCGCCGGCCCGCGGTGTCTCCGCACCGGCGCTCGCCGAGGACGTCCGGCCGAAGGTCGCGCAGGGCACACACGGCGTCGCGCTCGCCGGTCCTGTCGTGTACAGCGGCCGCGTCGATGGGGCGCCGTACGAGCACTTTGGCTGGACGCTGACCGTTGTCGGCGATGTCGACGGCGACGGCGCGATGGACGTCGCCGTTGGTGTCCGGCCTTGGGTTCCAGGGCTCACGAGTGGCGTCGGACGCGTCGCGCTGCTTTCGGGCCGGACACGGGCGTTGCTCTGGGATGTCGCGGGTCGCGGCGCGCCGGAAGGTGTGGACGAGGAGGACTTCTCGATGTGGTCATCCGACACGTTCGGCGGCAAGCTCGCGGCGGTCGGCGACGTGGACCGCGATGGTACGTCGGACTTGTTGGTGGTGGGTGGCGACGATTTCATGGAACAGGCGTACACCCGGCTCCTCTCGGCGCGCGACGGCTCCGTGCGCGCAACCTGGCCCGCTGGCCCCGGGGTGTCGCTCGGTACACCTGTGGTGGTCGGGGATGTCGATGGGGACGGCTCTCCGGAGTTCGGGCTCACCCGCACGGGTTGGGGCGAGCATGGCGTCGAGACGACGATCGTCTCTGGGCTCGACCGGCGGCGCGTGTCGAGCGTACCCAGCATGCTCTGTCTGCCGACCGGCGACGTCGACGGTGACGGTGTGCGTGATTGGCTCGCCCGCGGCGCGGGCTTCATGCTCGTCTCGGGAGCTGTCGTCACAGGCCGGGCGGCCCCGGACGGGCCGACGATACTCGCTCACCTTCCCGGGCCGTTTGCCAAGTCCTACATCTACGCGCCAGCGGGGGACCACGATGGTGACGGCTTCGTCGACGTCGTGCGGGTCGGATACCTCGAGGGTCGCGCCGCGAACCAGTGGCCCGCCGCGGAGCAGGCCTTCGAGCTCGAGGTCGTAAGCGGCCGCGACGGCGAACGCCTCCATCGCACCCGCGTCGAGCTCGGCGCGAAAGGGGGTTCGTTGGGCTTCGTCGGCTCCGCTGGAGATCTCGATGGCGACGGCAAAGACGAACTGGCTGTGGTGCGACGCACGACCGACGCACGCCTCGAAGTGTGGTCGAGCGCGGCAAACTGGAGACCGATCGCGGTCGCGAGGAGCGCATGCTGGTCGTTTGGCGGTGCAGTCGTGAATCTCGGCGACGTCGACGCGGACGGTCATCCAGAACTCGCGATCGGCGATCTGGAGTGTGAGTTGGCTGGTCCGTGCTCCGGTGCCGTACACATCCTTTCGTGGCGCCTGAAGTAGCAATTCAGCGACCTGGTATCGGTGGAGTTGGCGGTTCGGGCTCACCGATGTGAAGTACCCACGATTCGAGCGCGTTGGTACCTGGTACGCTTCGACGAGCGCCTTCGCGCTCTTCGGTCTTGCCTCGCGCTTTCGCTCGCTCGTTGAAGCGTACCTGGTACCGTTTGATTCGGCGGACAGGGGGGCAGGGTTTGCCGAAGCGAAGGGCCCCCGATTCGAACGGTACCAGGGACGCTTTCGCGAGCGCGCGAGAGCGCGCGGCGAGACAGGAGGGGGCGCGGGGCGCTCGCAAAAGCGTACCTGGTACCTACGCGCTGGAAGGTCGTCGAAGAGTACCTGGTGCCGTTGGGTTCGGCGGGCAGGGGGGCAGGGTTTGCCGAAGCGAAGGGCCCCCGATTCGAACGGTACCAGGGACGCTTTCGCGAGCGCGCGAGAGCGCGCGGCGAGACAGGAGGGGGCGCGGGGCGCTCGCAAAAGCGTACCTGGTACCTACGCGCTGGAAGGTCGTCGAAGAGTACCTGGTGCCGTTGGGTTCGGCGGGCAGGGGGGCAGGGTTTGCCGAAGCGAAGGGCCCCCGATTCGAACGGTACCAGGGACGCTTTCGCGAGCGCGCGAGAGCGCGCGGCGAGACAGGAGGGGGCGCGGGGCGCTCGCAAAAGCGTACCTGGTACCTACCTACGCGCGACCTGTTGGTCCGTCGATGCTTGCGCTGGGGTTCAGGTGTACCAGAGGGCTCGCAGGTGTGGTGCGAACACCAGGGTGCCCAGTACGGTCGCGCCGAGCGCGGTGATCAGCACTGCGCCCGCTGCTGCGTCCTTTGCGCGCGCGACGAGGGGGTGGACTTCGGGGTGGACGGCGTCGCACAGGAGCTCGAACGCGGTGTTGAGCGACTCCGCGGTCCAGACGGATGCGATGGCGAGGGTGAGCATCAGCCACTCCGTCTGCGTGACGTTCAACGCGAGACCGGCTGCGACCACGCCGCACGTGGCCAGCCCGTGGAGCCATGCGTTATGTTGTGTGACCACGATGTCGCGGAGTCCCCGGCCGGCGTAGACGAAGCTCCTGGCGCGGGCAGAGATCGAGAAGCGTTGCGTCATGGGCGTCTCCGGGCGACCTGGGTCAGCGGAAGTCGTCGGCCGGCTCCGTCTCTTCGCGCGTGAAGCTGAAGCGCTCGACCCCTTGCGCTCGGGCGTCGCGCAGGAGTTCGTAGACGTCGCCAGAGGTCACTCCCGCGCCGACCTCGAGGATGAGCATCGAGGTCTTGCGCTGTCCGAGGTAATCGAGGAGCCCCTTGCGCTCGACGATTCCGATACGGAGATCGGACGTCGCATAGTACTCCAGGGCCCGATCCTCCGACCAGACGAAGGACCCCTTCCCATCGGCCGCGGCCTTCGAGCGCGGATCGAGGCGTTTGCCCGGCGCCGTGACCTCGAGCGACAAGCGGACGATCCGCGCACTCGGGTCGGGTTCGTCGACGAGGTCGACCGGTTGCCAGATGCGCAGGTACTCGGAGCTCGGTCTGCCTGCGATCGCGATCTCGGCTCGCGGCATGAGGACTTCGGGGCTCACGCCGATTTCGAGCAGGCGCAGGACGTGCACGAACGGTGCGCTGGGATGAAGCCGCAGCAGGTAAGGCGTCGCGCGATACTTCTGCGTGTTCCCGATCTGCGGCAAGAGCGGAGCCGTCGCGAGGTACCACTCTCTGACCTCCGCGTAGGGGTCCTTACGACTGCGTGCCTGACTCGGTTCGAGAAGCACCTCATCCTCGCAGGTCACGCGGCCGTCGTAGTCGACGTCGAGGATCAGGGACGTGGTATCGGCCAACTGCCACATCATGTCTGCGGGCTCCGCGACGCGCATCGCCAGCGTCGGGAAGCCCACTCGCTCGGGAATGCCCTTGACCCACATGGCCTCGCGGAGGCGGACCCCGCGTTCTAGCGCGAGGACGAGCCGTGCCTTGGGACGCTGCGAGCGCAGCGTCATGAGCCGCTCCTCGAGCGCGGCGCGATCGCGCACTGCTTGACCCTCGATGGTCACGGCGATCGAGCGCGTGTCATCGAAGATGTACCTCCCGACACCCGACCAGGCGGTCCCCGTGCGAGGATCGAGCTTGCGCCCCTCCGTTTCGACTCGCGCCGACATGACGATGGGTTCGGCCTCGCTTACGTACCGTTCGACGATGGCGACGGACTCCGTTGCGCCCTGGGCGTCGATACGCACGAAGCCTACGGACCAGAGCAGATCGACCGTGGCGATGATCTCCTTCTCCGGGATCGCGCCAGCGAGGTCGAGTACGAGCGCAGAGTCCACGACCTCCTTGGCCGGGCCCTCCAACCACTCGCGCAGATCGGCGCGACGGGCCGTCGAGCGACCATCGAACTCGTAGGTGACCCTGGTGCGTGTCCCGACTTGCTTGGTGCTCAGCCGCAGGACGGGGCTCTGGGCTTCGGTCTCCTGCCCGTCACCTTGGACGAACGGCGCGGCGACGACGAAGCCGGGTGTGAGTACGAGGAGCGCCGCGGCGAGGAGCCAAGGGAGACGCTGGACGGAGCGGAGGATCGGACGCGTGAACATGGAGGCAGGCGCGTTCTGGCAAGGCGAATGGGGGAGTCGCAGGATAACCTCGCAGGGATGTTGGTGTGCGGGGTCTGCTTGGGCGATCTGTGGTGGTGGGGGTACCGGATGACGTTTGATTCGGCGGACAGAGGGCGGGGATTGCCGAGAAGGAGGGCCCCCGATTCGAACGGTACCAGGGACGCTTTCGCGAGCGCGCGAGAGGGCGCGGCGAGACAGGAGGGGGCGCGGGGCGCTCGCCAAAGCGTACCTGGTACCTACGCGTTGGCATTTCGTCGAGGCGTGCCTGGTGGCGGTTCGGGCTCCGGGGTTAGCGCAACGACGAACCCCCGATTCGAACGGTACCAGGGACGCTTTCGCGAGCGCGCGAGAGGGCGCGGCGAGACAGAAGAGGGCGTGGGGCGCTCGCAAAAGCGTACCTGGTACCTACGCGTTGGCGTTTCGTCCGAGCGTACCTGGTACCTACCTCCGCGCTGGGATCTTCGCGGAACGTGGCCCGGTTGTGGTTTATCCTTGGATGGGATGGAGCAACGTGTCAGTGCGCGGGCGCCGGGTGGGCCTTCGGTTGGACCCGTCGGCGTCGTCGGGGCCGGGGCGGTGGCGGGGGCGGTGGTCGCTCGGCTTGCGCTCGCGGGTGTCCCCGTCGTGATCGTGGCGCGGCGGCGTCAGTGCGCGGAGGGGCTCGCGAAGGAGTTGGCCAGGGGCCGGGACGGGGTCACCGTGGTTGGCGAGCTCGCGGAGCTCGAAGCGTTGCCGCTCATCGTGCTCGCGGTCGCCGACGCGGCGCTCGTCGAGGTCGCGGGGGCGCTGGCTGCGGCGCTCGTTGCGCCGCGGGTGGTCTTGCATACGAGCGGCTCTGCGGGGCTCGACGCGCTCGCGCCGCTCGCTGCGCGCGGGCACGCCGTCGGGGTCGTGCATCCGCTCGCGGCGCTGCCGCCGGGCGGGGACGGGCGGCCGCTCGCCAGCGCTTGGTTCGGGCTCGCCGGCGGAGAGCGCGCCCTCGCGGCGGCGCGGGCGCTCGTCGCGGCGCTGCGCGGGCCCGATGCAACCGCCGCTGCATCCGCCGATGCAACCGCCGGTACGTACGGGCGCGAGCTCGTCCTCTCCACCGAACGCGGCGCGGCGACGCTCTACCACGCGGGCGCGTCGCTCGTCTCGGGCGGCGTCGCGGCGGTCCTCGCCCTCGCCGAGGGCGCGCTGGTCGCCGCCGGCGCAGAGCGCGGCGCCGCGCGCCAGGCGCTGTGCGCACTCGCTGCGACCGCCGTCGAGAACGTCGCGGCGCGCGGCGCCGCCGCGGCGGTCACGGGGCCGGCCGCGCGGGGCGACGTCGCGCTCGTCGCGGCGCACCTCGCGCAACTGCCCGGGGAAGCCGCAACGCTCTACCGCGCGCTGTTGCCGACGCTCGCGGCCCTCGGGCACTCCCGCGGCACCGTCGACGCTGCGGCGCTCGCGCGCTTGGAGCGCGGCGGAGAGCTCGGCCCTTGACGGAAGCGCCCATGGCATCGGCCTCCCCGAACGACGCTGCCGCGCGCGCACGTTTCGTGCGCGCCGGGGAGCTCCACGCGTGACCGAATCTTCCATGAAAGCGCTCCCTGAGGACGACGTCGCCGCACGCACACGCTTCGAGCGCGCCGGAGAGCTCCACCCGTGACCGCACAGCTCGTCACCTCCGTCCTCGCCGAGGACACCGCGACCCTGGCGCAGCGCGCGCGCGCCGCGGCGCAGGGCGGAGGCCTCGTCGAGCTGCGCCTCGACGCGCTCCGCGGCGCCGCGCGCACCGCGGCCGCGGTCGCCGAGGTCGTCGCCGGGCTCACCGCGGAGCTCGGGCCGCGCCTCGTCGCCACCGTGCACCCGCACTCGGGGCTCGACCGCGCGGCGCGCGTCGCGTTGCTCGACGCCGCAGCCCGCGCGGGCGCGGGATGGGTCGACCTCGACGCGGCGCTCCTGCCCGACGCTGCGGCCCTGCCGTCGGCCGCGCGCCGCATCCTGTCGCGGCACACCGAGGGGGAACCCCTCGACGCCGCCGCGCGCGACTTGCTCGCCGCGGCCCGCCCCGGCGATGTCATCAAGGTCGTCCCCGAGGCCGAATGCGCCGAGGACGCGCTCGACGCCCTCATTTGGCTCAAGCGCGCGCGGGCGCAGCGGGCCGACCTCCGTTGGGCCGTCTTCTGCACGAGCCGCGGCGCGCCCCTCGTCAGCCGCGCCTCGCGGCTCCTCGCGCCCGCCTACGGCGCGGACCTCGTCTACGCCGCGCCCGACGGCGACGCGCCGCTCGCCGCTCCGGGCCAGCCGCGCGCGGCAGACCTCAGGTCGGCCTGGCCCGCGAGCGGGCCCCGCGCCGCGCGGCTGCTGGCGGTCGTCGGCCGGCCGCTGGCGCACTCCGCGTCGCCGAAGGTGCACAGCGCCGCGCAGCGCGCCCTCGGGCTCGACGCGCTCTTCGTGCACCTCGAAGCCCGGGACCTCGCCGCGCTCCTGCCGCGCCTCGCCGATCCCCGCTGGGTGGGCCTCTCGATCACGGCGCCGTTCAAAGCCGAGGCCCTCGCGCTCGCGGCCTCGGCCGACGACAGCGCGCGCGCCCTCGGCGCCGCCAACACCTTGCTGCGCCGGCCCGACGGCGCGTGGCACGCGGCCAACACCGACGCACCCGCGGTCGCCGATGCGCTCGGCGGAGAGGCCCTCGCGGGCCGCCGCGCGCTCGTCATCGGCGCGGGCGGCGCCGCGCGCGCCGCGGCCTACAGCCTCGCCCAGGGCGGCGCGGAGGTCGTCGTCGCCGCCCGCGTGGAGGAGCGCGCGCGGTCGCTCTGCCGAGAGCTCCGCAGCGCTGTCGCCACCCCGCTCGTGCCCGTCGCCCTCGGCGACGTCGCCCCGCCCTGCGACGTGATCGTGCACACGACGCCGGAGGGCACCCTCGGCCGCGGCGCCGCGCCCGTGCCGCGCGCGCTCCTCGGGCCCGGCGTGCGGGTGCTCGACGCCGTCTACCGACCCGCGCGCACGGCGCTCCTGCGGCGCGCCGCGGCGTTCGGCGCAAAGGCCGTCTCCGGGGTCGCCTGGTTCACGGCCCAAGCGCGGCGCCAGTTCGAGCGCTTCCACGGGCTGCCCCAGGACGAGGGCGCAGCGACTTCCGTCGTTGTCGCCGCCGCCGCCGCCATCGCCGGGGCCCTCACCGGCCCAGCGGAGCGCGCGCGCCCGTCGGTGCTCGTGCTCATCGGGCTGCGGGCGACCGGCAAGTCGACCCTGGCCCGGGAACTTGCCGCGCAACTCGGCGGGACGGCCATCGACCTCGACGCGCGCGTCGCCGCGCGCGCGGCCGCGCCGTCCGCAGGCGCGTTGCTGGCCGACGTCGGCGAGCAGAGGTTCCGGGCGCTCGAGCTCGCGGCGCTCGAGGACACGCTGCTCGAAGCCGAGGGGCTGCCCGCGGAGCGCCCGCTGCCGATCCTCGCGACCGGCGGAGGCGTCGTCGAGACCGACGCCGCGGTCGAGCGCCTCGCGGCCCTCGCGGGGCGCGGCGCGATCCTGTGGCTGGACGCACCCGTCGCGGTCCTCGCGGCGCGCCTGGCACAGGATCCGACGCTGCGGCCGCGGCTGACGGACCTCGCGCCCGAGGCCGAGCTCGCGTGGCTCCGGCAGCGGCGCGCGCCCCGCTATGCGGCCCTCGCGGACGCCGCGCTCGACGCGACGCTCGGACCCGCGGCGCTGTGCGAGGCGGCGCTCGAGGCCCTCGCACAGGCCGGTTTCGAGGTCGAGCGCGGCGCACGCAACGCGCGCCGTTCCTGAGCGCGTCCCGGCCGCACGTGCCTGCTCCCGAGCCCAGGCAGAAGTCCATGGACCGCTGCGGTCGATGTCTCGGATAGCGCCTGAAAACGGGCGCACCGAAGCGTTACGCTCACACCGCTCATGCACCGCGCGTAACACCGCCCGCGCCAAACCCCACCGCATCCCGAAAGGCACTCCCGAGTGACGGCCCAAAACACGCATGCCGCCGAGCCCGCCCGTCGGTGCTCGGGCAGCCGCATGCGTGGCCGCTCGGGCGCGGGCTGCATCGGCCTCTTGGTCCTCGCGCTCTCGACGCCCCTCGGTCGCGCGGCCCAGGGCATCGTCCCGCCCGAGTTCAACGAACCCGCGGCCCAGGCGGCCCAGCGCCGGCTCGCGCTCGTGGCGCTCGTCGCAGAGCTCGACCGAGCGCCCGCCGAAGGCTTCCAGGAGGCCGCCCGCCAGGTCGTCGCGCGCGCTGGTGTCGACGGTCGAGCGGCGCTCGTGCTCGTCGCCGGGCGCGGGGTGCCCGTGGGGCTCTCGACGGCGCGCGAAGCCGAGCGCCGCGCGCAGCGCGAAGCGGCGCGCGCGGTGCTGGCCGAGGACCGCGCCGCGACCGCAGCGCTGCTGGAGTGCCTCCTCGAGCGCCCGAGCGGCGCGGAGGCCGCCGCGCCCGTGGCGGACCCGGCTGGGGCGCCGACGGCGCCGTGCAGCCACCCGGCCCTGCGCGCGTCCGCGGCGACCCTCGTCGGCGCGTTCGGACTGCACGCGCTCGCGCCGCGGGTCGCGGGGCTCCTGGACCTCGCCGAGGAGCCGACGACGATCGTCGCCGCGCGCGGCGCGCTGCACACGTTGCACGGGCGCTGGTATCCGGGCCGCGCCGCGTTCCAAGCGCTGTGGCCGCGGCTCGCGGGCAAGGGCCCCGAAGAGCTCTTCCTCGACGAGCTCGCCGAGCGCGAGCGGACCGCGGAAGAGCGCTTGCTCGCGCTGCTCGGCGCGCAGCCCGCGGAGCACCTCGTCGCGGCCTTCGCCGAGCCGAACCCCGTCCTGCGCGCGCGCGTCGCCGAGACCGTCGCGCGCGCCGTCGCCGACCGCTCGATCGGGCTCGATGAAGCCTGGACACGCCTCTGCGCGCAGCTCGCGCTCGAGCCCTCGCCGGTCGCGTCCGGTGCGATCCTCGCCGCGCTCCTGGAGCTCCTGCAGGGCGCGCCGGGCAACGACAGCCGCGTCACCGACCTGCGCGCGGGGCTCGTCGAGATGGCGGCGCGCCGCGCGAGCGAGCTCGAGGACCTCGCCCTGCGCGCGCTGCCGCGGTTGCCGCCGGTCGACGGGAACGGCGCCGCGGTGCGCGACCTGGAGTTCGCTTCGGGCCTCGCGGTGTCGATGCTCGACGGCTCGCGTCCGTTCGATCCGGACCTCGTGACGCAGGGGCTGACGGCCTTCGGCGCGACGGCGCGGCGCGTCGCCGATCCCGCGCTGCGGCGCGCGGCGTGCGGTGGAGTCCCCGAGCGCCTGCGCGCGATCGTCGAAGGTCGCTTCGGCGTCGCGGCCCGCGTGCGCGTCGCAGCGGCCGATGCGCTGGCCGCGGTGTTGACCGCGGCCGACATCGACGTGCTGCTGGACACGTTCCGCGCGAGCGAAGAGCCCAGCGTGCGCTACCGGCTCCTCGGTGTGCTCGCCGATGCCGCGGCCCTCGTGGAGGCCGGTTCCGGCACCAAGACCGGCGAGCGGCGCATCGCCGAAGCGCTCGTCTCGGCCGCAGAATCGCCCGAAGCCGCCGTGCGCACGCGCGCGGTCGAGCTCTTGGCGGACCCGCGCGTCGCGAGCGCCCTCGCGGCGGCGCGCGCGCACGACCCTGGCTTCGATCGGCGCCTCGTCGAGCTCCTGCGCGGGCCCGCCGGGGACCTCGAGCGCGTCGCGCTCCTCGATGTGCTCGCGGGAGCCGGGCGCCGCGAGCTCTGCGCGCTGCTCTTGCGCGGCGACACGCTGCGCCCGCTCGCGACGGGCGCGCCCCAGGTGCTGGAGGCGCTCGTGCGCGCGCTGCAGCGGCTCGCGGGGGATGACACCCAACAGGTCTGGAGCGCTGCGGACCTCCTCACGCTCGAGCTCCCCGGGTTGCAAGAGACCGAGCGCCCTTCGCGGCCCCGGCGCGTGGCGGCGGCGTTGCGGCTGGTGCTCGGGCTGAGCGAAGAGGCCGCGCGGCGGCTCACGCCCCCGCAGCACGCGGCGGTGCTCGCTTGGTTCCTCGAGCTGCGCGCGCCGGGCAACGAACCGGGGGAGCCCGTGCCGATGATCGACCCGGCGGGGCGGCAGCGCATCGCGGGCTCGCACGCGGCGCTCGCGGGGCCGACGGCCGAGGGTGACGCCGCGGACAGCGCGCGCGCCGCGGCGGTCGCGCGCGCGCTCCTCGCCGTCGACGGCCTCGGCGAAGGCGCGACGCCCCTGGAGCGCGGCGCGGTGCTCGCGCTGCTCGATACCGCCTTGGGCGCCGCGCGCGGCGCCGCGGGGGCGGTCCAGCCGAGCGAAGTCGCGCGCCTCGAGGTCGAGCGAGCGCGGCTCGCCGACGCGCTCGAGCGCAGCGGCGAGGCCGAGCGCGACCTCAGCGCTGCGCTGGCGGCGGTGCCCGAGGTGCTGACCGGCCGCGACCTGCGTCGGCTCGCGACCCTCGCGCAGGCGGGCGGACGCGACGCGACGGCGGCCGCGGCGCTCGGGCATGCGGTGCGCCGTTCGGTGTGGCGCACGCGGCCGTCGGAGCTGAGACTCACCGACCTCGAAGCCCTCGTCGATGCCGTGCTCGCCGCGCGCGACACGGCGGCTGCCGAGGCGCTGCGCGCGGCGCTCGCGGACGTCCCGCCGCTGCCGGAGGGGGAGGCGACGTTCGTCGAACCGGCGGCCCAGGGCCAGGGCGCGGCCGCGAACGCGCCCCTGTGGGCGGGCCTGCCGAGCGCGGGGCGCGCCGAGCACGCGCGCCTCTTGGCGCTCGCCAAGCGCCTCACGCGGCCCGCGACCGGAGAGCCGGCCAGGGCAGCGGGGGGCGGCAACCCCGCGCCGGGCACGCCTCCGTCCGACGGCGTCCCGCGCTGAGCGGCGCGGGCTTACGATGACGCCCCGCACCATGTCGCTCTCCCTCCGTCCGAGCCTCCGCGCGCTCGCCGCGCTCCTCGTCTGTTCCGCTTGGCCCGTGTGGCCGAGCTCCCTCGCGGTGGGTCAGGACACGGCGGGTCCGGGCGTTCAGCCCGCCGTCGGGCCGCTGCGACTCGAGCTCGAAGCGCTCGGGGGCAAGACGCGGCGCCTCGCGGGGGACGCGCCGGCGCTGCGCTCGCTCGCCGCCGAGGGCGCGGCGTTTGCGCGTTACGTCGGCCAGGCGCCGGTCGTGCCGGCGACGCTCGATGCACGCGCGGTCGCGGAGGTCGAGCTCGTCGGCGGTGACCGGTTGCGGGGTGTCCTGCGCCCGGCGGGGGCGGATCAACTCGCCGTCGAGCTGGGCGGAGTTTCGTTGACCGTGGACCTCGATGCGATCCGGAGCTGGGTGTACCCGGCGCGTCTGCCGGCCGACCTCGCCGCTGCGCCCGTGGGCAGCTCGGAGGCGGACGTCCTGTACTTCGTCGCGGGCCGGGGCCTCGACCGCGCGGAGGGGCTCGTCGACGGGTTCACCGACGAGGGCCTCAGGTTCGAGGACAGCCGCGTCGGGGCGCGCAGCTACGGCTGGGAGCGCCTCGCGGCGGTGTTCGTCGCAGCGCTCGATGAGGAGGGCGGCGACGCGGCGGCGGCACCCCCGGCGGGCGAGCGCGTGCGCGTGCAGCTCCGCGACGGCGGGCGCGTGACGGGGCGGCTCGTGTCGCTCGACCTCGCGGGCGTCGCTCTGGAGGACACCGTCGGCGGCGCGTTGACGTTGCCGAGCGAGCTCGTGGCGGAGGTGACCCTCGCCGATGGGTCGTTTGTGTTCTTGACGGAGCTGGCGGTCGCGGACGGCGGTCCGACGTCGCCGTTCGGCGATGAGCTCGGGTTCACCTGGCCGCACCGCATCGACCGCGCGGTCGATGGGGGACCGCTGCGGGTCGCGGGCCGCGTCGAGCTGCGCGGCATCGGCGTGCACGCGCCGAGTCGGCTGACGTGGCGACTGGATGGGGCCTTCGAGACGCTGCGACTCGCGGCGGCGGTGGACGATTCGGGCGCGGGCACGGAGCGCGCGGGCGCGGTGCGCTTCATCGTGCGCGCGGAGGGCCGGGAGCTCTGGCGCAGTGAGGTCGTGCGCGCGGGACAGGGCGCGGTGACGCCGCCGCCGATCGACGTGCGCGGGGTGCGTGAGTTGGTGCTGGAGGTGGACGCAGAGGGGGATTTTGTGCTCGATCGTGCGAATTGGCTGCGACCGGTGTTGGTGCGCGCGGCGCGGTGAGTCGCGCGGCGGTGCGTGGAGTGCATCGCGGGCTCGGCCGCTTCGAACGGTACCAGGTACGACTTGGCGGCGAGGGCGCGCGCGGAGCGCGCGCTCG
>CAYOBN010000125.1:0-1894 GCA_964402175.1 uncultured Planctomycetaceae bacterium
ATGTCGACGGCAATCTGTGGACCGTCACGTGGCGGTACGCCGGATTTCCTGCGGGACGGGACCTGCGCAAACACGACGGCGCTGGCGCCGAGCTCTTCGCCACGGACCTCGGCTGGGGAAGCCTCAGCGCCAGCGGGCTCTACCAGCTCGCGGCGGATCCTTCGGGCGGGGTGTTTGCGGCTGGGGCCGTGCCGCCCGTGGCGCTGCCGGGGGTGACTCCTCCGATCGGAGGGGCTTTGGATGTGGTCGTCGTGAAGCTCGACGCGTCGGGTTCGATCGTCTGGGGTACGCGGATCGGTGGCGACGGCCTCGAGTCCCCCGGGGAGCTCGCCCCGGACGGGCTGGGCGGGGTCTTCGTCTCGGGCTGGACGAACTCGAGCGCGGGGTTCGGCGGAGCGCCCCAAGGCACGAGCGACGCGTTCGTCGCGCGCCTCGATGCGTCGGGCGCGCTCGGGAGCGTGACCCGCGTCGGCAGCGCGGGCTTGGACTCCGCGGGAGTCGCCCTCGCACCCGACGGTGCGGGAGGGGTCTTCCTCGGTGGGTACAGCGTCGGCATCGGGTCCTTCCCCACGCTCCGACTCCTGGTGCGCGTCGATGCGGCGGGCTCGATCGTGTGGAACCGCAGCGGCGTCGGCGGAGTGCTCACAGTGTCCGAGCTCGAGCCCGATGGCTCGGGCGGCGTCGTCGCTTTCGGTCATGCCGGGACGGTCTTCGGCGCAGTGCTGACGTACTACGGCGATACCGTCGCGCGCTACGACGCCGCGGGTCAGAGCGCGTGGGTGACGTCGCTCACGGCCCTCACTCCGGTCGCCACATCGATCGCAGTCGCGCAGGGCGCGGTCTTCGCGGCGGACCGCGATCGTCTCTGGTCACTCGACCTCGCGACCGGCAACCCCATCGGAGCCGTGAACGTGCTGTCCGGGTACCCCGTGGGAGTCGTCGGGATCGAGGCCCTGCGCTCCGACGGTCGCGGCGGGCTGGCCCTCATGGGTTCGGAATGGGTGGCGCGAGCGGTATGGAGCGACACGAGCGCCCCCGGCTGCAACGGGATCCCGAACTCGACGGGACGGCCCGCAACGGCCGCCGCCGCAGGTCGCGTAGCGCTGACCGCGCGCCGTTTGACGCTGTACGCCAACGACCTCCCGGGACTGGCACCGGGGTATTTCCTCGCTGCCCGAGCTGCGGGCTTCGTCCCGAACCCAGGCGGCTCGCTGGGCAACCTCTGCCTGGGCGCACCGATCGGCCGACTCAATCGCCCGGGCGAAGTACTGACCGCATCACCGCGCGGCGACGTCGCGCTCGTGCTCGATCCGCTCGATCTCCCGACGGCCACGGGCAGCGTCGCGATCCAAGCGGGCGAGACGTGGCACTTCCAACTTTGGTATCGCGATCAGGTACCCGGCGCGACGAGCAACCTCTCGGGTTCGTTTTTCGTCGCGTACTGACGGTTTGCGCTCGCGCCAACGACTCGCCTTTCTTCGGCCACGAGCCGGTTGTGATTCTCGGGCCCTTCGAGGAGGCCCGTCGATGGGGCCCGCGGCTCGGTCAAGCGAGACCACTTCGGGTGTCAGGACAAGACTGTCACGGTTCGGCCGCGGCGCTAGCGCTCTTCTCGATGCACCTCCGTCCCGACGGGGGCGCGCGACGCTCTGCAAGCACCTCGGAGCGATCGCTTCGATCCAGGTGCGGCGTCACACCGACGACGTCCTGCAATCCCCGAGCTTCAGCGCAGGTCCAGCCGAATGGCGTTGGTCAGGCCCGAGTTCTGCGGGCCCCCGGGCTGGGCCACGTAGGCCTGTGCATACAGCGAGCCGACCGCAGAGAACCACGGCGCAGCGGCCGGAGTCCACGAGCCGGGCTCGAGGAACGCCATCGTCGAGCTCGGACCGACCTG
>CAYOBN010000125.1:1994-12090 GCA_964402175.1 uncultured Planctomycetaceae bacterium
CTCCCCGATGCACGGTGACCGTTGCGGGGACGCCGCACGTCACCTGTCGTTCCCACATGCCCGGTGTCGATTCGAACGGGCAGGGTGAGGTGGGTCTTGGCGTCCCAACAGGGTCCGAGCGGCGCGTAACGAATGCGTTCGGAGCGTCACACGGCGCGACCGCTCGCAACAGCGAACAGCCGGTTGGCGCCACCGGGGCTGTCGGGTGCCCCAGCCCCAGCGCAAGCTGGTGTCCGGCGCTGGCCACGCCGCGCCACGTCCCTTCGCATCACACCATGAAGCGCCTCCTCTTCGTCTGCCTCTCCCTCGCCCTCGCAGTACCCGCCACTCAGGTCCTCGCTGGCGGCCCCCAGGACCCGCAGCCCGGACGCCCGCCGCGCCCCGGTGGCCAAGACGCGCCCGGCGGCGAGGGCCGCGGGCAGCGGCAGGCATCGCCTTTGCGAGGCCACATGGAAGCCCTCGAGGCGGGCTTGGAGCAGCTCGCGACCGCCCTTGCGGCGGACGGCGCCGCCGACCAGTCCGCGGACCTCTTGAAGCGCATTGCGGAGCTCGAGAAGGTGTCGATCGACGCGAAGGGCGAGGCCCCGCGCATGCTCGGTCGCCTCGAGGGCGCGGAGCTCCAGAAGGCCGCGGTCAGCTACCGCGCGCAGATGCAGGCCGTCACGGGCGCCCTCTTCGCGGTGGAGCTGAAGGTCGCCGAGGGTGATCTCGCCGGCGCCAAGAAGGCCTTCGCCGAACTCGAGAAGCTGCAACAGAAGGGCCACAACGAATTCCGCCCGCGACGCGGAGGCCGCGGCGAGGGGCAAGGTGGCGAGCAGGGTGGCAGCCCGCGCGGCGGTCGCCAAGGTGGTGGTGGTCAAGGTGGCGGCGGCAACTGACCCGCACCTGCGCACTCCGCTCCGCCGGTAGCAAGGGGGCGCATCCTCGCTGCGCGACTTGGACGGCTCGAGCCCCGTCCAGTCGCGCTCGAGGCGCCGCTGGACCCGGCGAAAGTTCATCGCCAGAGGCACGTCGCATTCGACGAACTGGCCGGGTCCGGGGTCTGGGGTCCGGGGCCGTGCCGGAGCACACGCGCTCCACCCGCAAGACGAACACCAGGGACGGCCCGCCGTGCCGTTGGTCCGTGCTGCCCCTCATCGGCCGGCTCGCCGCTCTGTTGCCAAACCGCGGGGAGGATCAGCAGACCTACCCGTGCTGTCTCGCCACCGCATCGCCGCTGCGTGAGCACTTTGTGCTTCGCTCGCCGTCCTCACGGTCTCGTCGTTGCGAGGCCCCCGGTGCGGCCCCGAGTTGACCGGGCGAGTGGCTACGGTTCAGTTGGGCGCACCGGATGACGAGGGTGTTCGCGAGGGACGCCATGACTTGCCTTCGCGACGGGTCGCGGCGCCCTATGCTCGCGGCGATCGGCGACGGCCCCGATATCACTCGAATGTTGGCTCACCTCGGTCGGTGCAGAGCGCCACACCCGGTCGCGACCGCGCGTGAGCCAGCGCAATTCGAGTTTGCCTGGTCGCGAGCCGGAGTTTCTCCGGAGGGGAGCCCCTGCCCCGTGGCGCACTGCTACGGAGACTTTGCTCGAGGGCCATCGCAGGGCCTGAGTCGACCGCCTCGGCCAACTGCATTGGTTGGTGCGTGCGTCGTCCTCCCTGACACCTGGAGCCTGCGCCCTGTCGGACATCCTGGCGTCGATCGCTCCGGTTGGGGGTATCCGATCTTGCCGGTTGAGGTCATCCAAAGACGTGCCGGGTTCGTCCTCGGTTGCGCATGGACGGCATGCGCTCGCGGCAACAGGTCGCCGCGAGCGCGTGACCTCAGTCGAGCTGGATCGTCCATCGATCGCTCGAAGGCTGCGGCAACTCGATCACGCTGGGTACCGCGCTCGACCGTCCGCCGCGCGCGACGATCTCCCACACGCGGACCGGGGACCCGTCAGGGCGGAGCTCTTCGATCGCAACGTGGGCGGGGCGCCAGACGCCGCCGTCGAGCTGGTAGTAACGCGAGTAGCGGCGAGTCTCGACGATGTTCTGCCCCCGACGAACGGTGAGCGAAACGACGCGCGGCGCGGACCCCGATGTGTCGATGACGTACTCGTAGGATTGGCTCAACAGGGCTGCGAGAACCCCAGATCCGGGCTGGCTGGGATCCGCCACGTAGCGCGGTGCCAACACGACCCGCGTGCGCGCGCCCCCGAGGTCATCCACGCTGGCGCCGATCGAGGCACCGCGCGGAATGGAGTAGGGGTCGACGAGCCATGCACGCACCGGCAAGGTGTGACGAAGCGAGGTCACTTCCGCCCGCGCCGCGCCACCGTTCGAGCGGAGGTGAATGTGTCCCGTCTGCGCTTGCAGATCGAGAACGTAGTAGTCCCCGCCTCGCGCGACCGTGTCCACGGTGAATGCGACGTCTCCCCCGGAGCCTCGGACGATCTCGGAGAGGACATAACGTGCATCGGCGCCGATGTTGCACGACACGGAGCCGGACCAGATTCGATTGGTGGGGAGCGCGCTCCCCGCTCCGACAACTTCCCGGATCTCCGTCATCTGCACCGTGATTTGTGCGTCCGTGACCGAGAGCGTCTGCAACTCTTGGTTCGCGATGCTCTGCATCAGGGACCCGAGATTGTCACCGGCGAGCCTCGACCCATGCACCGCCGCATACAGTTCCCCCCCACCCGTGACGGTGATGGAACCGGCAACCGGTGCCGTCGCTGCAGCGAGCGTCGCGAAGGCCACCTGCGCAGGGGAACCCAGCACTCGGGCGTAGGACGAGCCACCGGATTCGAAGAGGTCGACCGTGGCGCCCTGGGCGGGTAGGTACGCGCCGCCGTCCTCCTTGCTCGTACACGTGTTCAAGCGGGCGGTGTTTCGAATTCGAGCGCCGGGCTCCAGCTCATCCGTGGCATCCTCGAATGCGTTGAACGGGAAATGCGACGGTACATGGGCGGGCGCCGGGTTGAAGTTCGCGAGAGATGAGAGGAAATCGGCGATCCCCTCCGCAGGATTTGGGCAGGGAGACTCCGCTTTCCAGTACTTGACACTGACCTGAGCCCCCTTCGGATTGCAGTTCCAGCCTTCGAGCGTTCCACGGCACTCCTGAATTTCCCCCGAGTGCTCGATCTGCGACTTGACGCACGACGTGGGAAGCTGAATGGTCACCGTAAACGCTCCTTCGACGTTCGCGTCGACGATTTCGAGCACGCCCGAAGGGCTCAGCTTGACGGTGACCTGAAACGAACCGCCGGGACGGGTTTCCAACACCTGACTCGACGGCTGGATCCCTGGCATTGAGATCTGCTCGTAGCCGGTTTCGTTGCAGTTGTCCGTCTGGGATGCAGCGACGGGTGCCAGCGCGACGAGCGCCAGCGCGGCGTGAAATGGAGCAGGAGTGGAGTGGAGCATGTGCGTGGTCGAGCCCTCGAGGTTCGACGCAAGGTAGTTCCCGAGGGAGGGTCCATCCACTCGGCGCTCCACGGGGAGTCCCGTCCGGTCGCATCGGCCACACCGGCGCCTGGAGGCACAGGAACACGCTCGGTCTGCTGCAGAGCGACGCAGCGAGGCGCCGATGCGCCGGGGCCTTGCCACAGCGCGACCACGCTGCGCGAGGTCAGCACCTGAGCAAGCGCTCCGAACGCGACCGCACGCTGCGCGAGCGGGCGTTCGGGACGGCGCATCGGCGAACGTCACTCGCCGTCGGACGCCTTCGGCGCGCTCACCCGGCCCGCGAGGCCCGGGTGTTCGTAGCCGATGCGGGTCGCGCGGAAGAAGCCGCCGGGGCCGCCGCCGGGGCCGCCCGTGGGGCCGCGATCGCGGCGGCGGGGGCCCTGGCCCGGGGCGGCGGCGTCGCCACCGGGGGGGCGCGGAGCGTCACCGGGTCCGCGGCCCTGGCCGGGGCCCTGGCCGGGGCCCTGGCCGGGGCCACGGCGCGCGCCGGGGCCGCCCGCAGGGAGGCGCAGGTCCCAGACGACTTCGCCGGCGCGTGTGACCTCGAAGAAACGTCCCTCGGAGCCGCTGCAGATCAACGTGTTTCCGTTCGGCAGACGATCGGCGCCCGAGATGTGGCTGGAGAAGAAGCGGTTCCCTTCGCCGCCGTCGTAGCTCCAGGCAGCGGCCGCGGGTGACGCGGCTCGGCCGGGCACGAGCGGCGCGACGCGCCCAGCGGTGTCGATCGGCACCTCCAGCTCGAGGACGCGCGAGAACTTGCCTGCGGGCCGCTGGTCGCCGTTGTCGTAGACGAGGATCCTGCCGCCCGGCAACCAGCGCGCATCGTGCTGTCCGTAGAGCTGCCGGTCCGCTGCCGCCCCCGCACGGTAGTTCGCGGGGTTGCCCCAGCGCCACAGGAGCTCGCCACCGCGCCCCTGCTTGCCGCCCTTGTCCGTGCGCGCCTCCGCCGTCGTCGTGGAATGGTCGATGACCCAGACTTCGCCGATCTCGCGCAGCGACAGCACGATCAAGTCCGTCGCCGGGTCGTAGTCGATCGCATTACCGTGCAGCCAATCCGCCCGCTTGCGACCTCGCTGCGGCGGGGCCTGGGTGCTGTCCCCGCGCGGCGCGCCGGTGTAGCCGAGCGCTTGCAAGCGCTTCGCCTCCTCTTCGAGCTCCTCCGCGCTCTTCTGGGGCGCCGCGACGTCGAGGTTCAGATCGATACGACCCGGGAACGCCCGCGGATCACCGTACGTCGCGCGCCCTTTGCGCACGTCCTGGACGAGGTGATCCCAAGCGTGCCATTCCCACACGATCTTCCCGCCGGTGGGCCCGTCGGGCTGGATCTCGAGGATCGCGTCGGGCCACATGCCCTCGGAGCCGAGCGCGTCGACGTGGCGCCCCGCCTCGAACGCCTGCTCCTCGGTGCGCAGCTCCCAGACGATGGCCAGAACATTGCCGTTCGGCAGGCACGCCACGTCGTGGTGGTGCAGCATGGTCGCGTCGTCCAGCTCGAAGGCCCAGATGCGCTCGCCTTCCCACGTCCAACGCTCGATGCGACCACCTTCACCGCCGCCCTGGAAGACCTCGTTCTTGCCGCCGCGCGCACAGCGCAGGAGGCTGCCGTCCTCCAGGAGGTAACAGGCCTGACCGGGAGAGTGTTCGTGTTTCCAGCGGTGCACGACTTGCCCGTCGAGGTCGACGAGGAACGTCTCCGTCAGATTGAGCGGCGCGTAGAGCGTCAGCCCGGGATAGGCCCCGGCCGTGCGGGTCGCGACCTTGGGCGCGTCGACCTTGGGCTCATCGGCCTTGGGCCCATCGACGGGAGGCCGGTCCTGTGCGGAGCCTGCCTGGGGAGGGACCTCCTGCGGAGGACCTTGGACGGACAGCGCAGCGAGCGCGAGGGAGATCAACGTGTGCATACAGGGGTCACCGGTCAGAGTTCGCGCCCGGCGTGCAGAGTGGAACACGCCGACCCTCGCTCGGGTTCGCTGCGTGCCGCGAACGGTGGCATCCCTGTTGCGAACGCGCGCATCGCGCGTCTCCTGAGCGCACAGGTCCTGCGCGTCATGCCCAACAAAGACGCGCGCCGCCCGAGGGCGTCTGGCAGGGAGCCGCTGTCGCGCTGGGGGAGCGTACGCGTCGCTCAGGAGTGCGAGGCCTCGAGCGGACGGCGCTGAGCTTTGGGATGCCCCTCGAGGTCGTTCGTCAGCCACGCAGACCGTGGACCCGGCTCGCGGGGTCGAATCCGGTCCCCAAGAACGCGGGCGCCGTGCGATCCTCTAGGCCATGAATCTCTGCGCGTGTGCCCTCACGGCGACCCTGACCCTCGCCCTCGCTGCCCCCTCCATCGCCATGGGAGACCGCATCACAGGACGTCATTTTGCCACCCGCTCCACGGTGCTCGCACGGAACGGGATGGCCGCGACGAGCCAACCCCTCGCGACGCAGGTGGCGCTCGATCTGTTGAAAGCCGGCGGATCCGCGGTCGACGCGGCGATCGGAGCCAACGCGGTGTTGGGCCTCGTCGAGCCGACGGGCTGCGGCATCGGGGGCGACCTCTTCGCCCTCGTATGGGATCCGGAAGCGAAGGCGCTCGCGGGCCTGAACGGCAGCGGACGCTCACCGGCGTCGCTCTCGTTGGAGCGCCTGCGCGAGCTCTGTCCCGACGGGCGTATTCCGCGTTACGGCCCCTTGCCCGTGTCGGTGCCGGGCTGCGTCGACGGCTGGTTGATGCTGCACGAGCGCTATGGAAAGCTCCCGCTCGAGGTCGTCCTCGCGCCCGCGATCCGCTATGCGCGCGAGGGGTTCCCCGTCACCGAGCTGATCGCGCACTATTGGGCCCTCGGCGGCGCGCGGCTCGCGCGCTTCGAAGGTTTCGCCGAGACGTTCCTGCCTAGCGGCCGCGCGCCGCGCCACGGCGAGGTCTTCCGGAACCCGCGCCTCGCGGCCACCTACGAGCGCATCGCGCAGAGCGGCCGCGCGGGGTTCTACAGCGGCGAGGTCGCAGAGGAGATCGGCGCGTACATGGCGCGCCAGGGCGGTTTCCTCACCGCGGCGGACCTCGCCGCGCACCGCGGGGAATGGGTCGCGCCCGTCAGCGTCGATTACCGCGGCGTCGAGCTCTGGGAGCTGCCGCCGAACGGACAAGGCATCGCCGCGCTGCAGATGCTGCGCGTGCTCGAAGCCTACGACCTCGCGGCCCTGGGCTTCGACCACCCGCAGTACCTGCACCTCTTCATCGAAGCGAAGAAGCTCGCGTTCGAGGACCGCGCACGCTTCTACGCGGACCCGGCTTTCCATCCGGCGCCGCTCGAACGCCTCCTCTCGCGGGAGTACGCCGCCGAGCGCCGCGCGCGGATCGGAGAGAAGGCGGCGCTGCTCGTCCCGCCCGGTGACCCGCTGCCCGACGAAGGCGACACGATCTACCTCGCGACGGCGGACGCGAGCGGGATGATGGTCTCGCTGATCCAGAGCAACTACCGCGGTATGGGCTCGGGCATGACCCCCGGCGACCTCGGTTTCGTGCTGCAGGACCGCGGCGAGCTCTTCGACCTGACACCAGGTCGCCCGAACAGCTACGCGCCCGGCAAGCGGCCGTTCCACACGATCATCCCCGCCTTCGTGACACGCGGCGGCGAGCCGTGGGTCGCGTTCGGGGTGATGGGCGGCGCGACGCAGCCGCAGGGGCATGTCCAGATCGTGTGCAACCTGGTCGACTTCGGCCTCGGCCTGCAAGAGGCCGGCGACGCACCGCGGGTGCTGCACATGGGCTCGTCGGAGCCCACGGGCGAACGCATGACCGACGGCGGCCGCGTGCACCTCGAGAGCGGCTTCGGCTGGGAGGTCGTGCGCGCGCTGCTCGACCGAGGCCACACGGTGACCTGGGACCGCGGCAACTACGGCGGCTACCAGGCGATCCTCTGGGACGCAGCCCAGGGCGTCTATCACGGCGCGTCGGAGTCGCGGAAGGACGGCCAGGCCGCGGGCTACTGAATCGGCGCAGAACGGGACGGAAGCCGCGTTTTCGCGCCGATTCGACCTTGGGAATCCTCCCGGCTGTGCTAACACCCCGAGGCGCGGGGGCAAAGCACGTGCAAGGACGGAACGTTGCCGTCCTGCCGCCCGTCCCACGCCGCACGGGAGTCCTGGGGAGCCCTCCTATCCCACCCCAGGGACCCCCTCCTCCGATGGTCTCCGTCCGCCTGTCGTCGCTCGTTCTCACCTCCCCCCTCGTCGGCGCGCTCCTCCTCTGCGCCTGCGGCGGCGGGGGTGGGTCGTCACCGTCCCCCACCCCGACGCTCTCGTACCCCTCGGAGCGCTTGGAGGGCGCCGTCGGCGTGCCCTTCGCCCCGGTCGCGCCAGCGCTCGCCAACGTGCCCGTCGGCGCGCTGTTCGAGGTGACCCCCGCGTTGCCCGCGGGCCTCACCCTCGACCCGGCGACAGGGGTCCTCTCGGGGACGCCGACGGCGCTGGCCGCGGCCGAGGTCTACAGCGTGCGCGCGGCGGGTCGGACCGCGCCGTTCACGCTGCGGGTGAGCGCTCCGGCGCGTTACCTCTTCAGCGGCAGCGGGAGCGAGGGCACGCTGCTCGTGCAGGGCCTCGACGCCGAGGTCGGGGCGACGAAGACCCAGGACCTGCTCGATCCGCCCGCCGGTTTGCCGCCGGTGACCGACGTGGTCGCTGCGGCCGCGGCGCCGGTCGTCGCGGTGGCGCACGGGGCCGCCGGCGTGGCGGGGACACTGGTCGTGTACGACGTGACGCTGGCCACGGGCGCGCTGACGGAGCGCGGACGCGCGGCGCTCGGCCGTGGGCCGCACCGACTCTGGGTCACGCCCGACGCGAGCGCCCTGTACGCGCTCGACGCGGACGACGACACGGTGCGCACGTTCGTGCTGGGCAGCGGTGCGCCGACGCCCCTCGGTGCGCCGCTGGCGACGGGTGATGGCCCCGGGGCCCTGACGCGCATCGCGACGGGCGGGACGAGCGACGTGCTCGTCGTCGCGAACCGCGGCGGACGCAGCCTGTCGAGCTTCACCGTGAATCCGGCGACGCACGCGATCACGGCGGGCGCCGCGACCCTGGCGCTCAACGGCGGTGTGCCGTCGGGAATCAGTCCGGGCGCGGACGGCGCTTCCGTGCTGGTGGCGCTCGAGAACTTCTCGCTCTCCATCGTCGTCGAGGTCGCCGCCACGGGCGGTCTGACGGCGGCCTTCGGCGGGGCGCAGACGGGCCTCGTGCCGACGGACCTGGCCCTGCACCCTGCGGGAGCCTTGGCGCTGGTCGCGAACCAGGCGGAGGGCTCGGTGACGGTGCTGCGTCGGGCGGCTCCGGGCGCGCGGCCGCCGCTCGCGGTCGTGGGCCAAGTGCCGGTGCTGGGCAGCCCGCGCCGCGTCACGTTCGACGGCGCGGGGCGCTTTGCGTACGTCGCGTCGCCGGCGACGGGTGAGCTGACGGTGTTGCGGTACGACCCGGCCACGGTCCCCCACTTCAGCGTCGCGCTGCGCACGCGGCTGCGCCCCGGCGCGGGCGCGGTCGCGGCCCTCGACGGGGTGACGCCCTACCGGCGCGCGCTCTCCACGCTCTACGTCATCGACGAGGCGGACGATGCGCTGACGGTGCTCGCGCCGCAGGGGCCGTCGAACGAAGTGTTGACGTCGCCGGTCGGTCCCATCGCGACCGGGAGTCGGTCGCTGGGCGCGGCGCTCGCTCCGAACGGCACACACCTCTTCGTCGTGGCGGAGGGCCCCTCGCAAGCAAGCGTCTACGCGCTCGACAGCGCGGGCCTCCCGGGCAGCGCCGTCACGAGCGCGACGCCGACCGCGCCGATCGACATCGCCGCGGCGCCGGGTGGGCGCATCGTGGTGGTGGCCTCCCAGAGCCCGCCGCTCGTGACGAGCTTCGCTGTCGATGGCAGCGGAGCGCTGACCGAGGTCGATCGGCAGGCGCTACCTGCGCCGCCAGGGCACATCGCGCTCGATCCGGTCGGCCGCACGGTCGTCGTCACGGCGGTGTCGGCGGGTGAGCTCGTGACCTTGAACCTCGACGCCGACGGAGCGCTCTCGAACGCCGTCAGCAGCGCTGCGGCGACGGGTGTCCCGCGCTCGCTCGCGTTCAGCCCCGATGGCCGGTTCGTCGTCACCGCGCTCGAGAACCAGGACCGGCTGGCGCTGTACGCGCTCGACACCGCCGGTGGCTTGACCCTCGTCCCGCCGACGGCGCCGGGCGGCGCCTCGACCGGCGACCGTCCCTTCGGTGTCGCGGTGCACCCGCGCGGTCGCTTCGTGCTCGCTGCGGCGACCGCGGGCGGCGGGACCGCAGGTTCGGTGGGCAGCGGCGCCGTCGACGTGTTTGCGCTGGAACCGGTCGACGGGGCCCTGAGCCGCGTCGGCGGACTCGCGGTCGGCACCGGCCCGACGGAGGTGCGCATCGAACCCAGCGGCCTCGTCGCCTACGCGCTGAACCGCACGGGCCGCGACCTCTCCATCCTGCGCTTCGACCCGGCGACGGGCTCGCTGCAGTCCGTCGGCGCCGTCACCCTGGGCAACCGCCCGACGCGCCTCGTCCTGCGCGATGTCGTGCAGTGAGAGCGCCCACCGGCTGTACACCTCCGCGTTGAGGTCTGCGCGGGTGTGGCATCGAACGGTACCAGGTACGACTTGGCGGAGCAGAGCGCG
>CAYOBN010000126.1:0-11976 GCA_964402175.1 uncultured Planctomycetaceae bacterium
GCTTCGCGATGCTGCGCGACGGCGTCTCACGCCTCGTGCGCGAGACCTGGGCCGCCGCCAAGCGCGCGGATCGGCTGATGGACCACGTGCGGGCTTGGATGCTCTACCGCAACTTCGTGCGCGGGGTCTCGAACCCGCGCTGGGAGGAGACCCCCGCGATGCTGATCGGCATCACCGACCGCAAGCTCGGTTGGATCGAGCTCCTGCGCTGGAAGGGCAAGTACGCGGTCGACCTGCTGCGGCTCTGAGGGGTGGTGGGGTGACCAGAGGAGGGGGGGGAGGCGACTCGAACGCGCTCCCGCGCCCCAACTCACTGGGCCAGGACCGTGGGGAGGGCAATGGCGAGGCGAGCCATCGAGCACACCCCCGCCGGCAGAACCTCCCCAGCCCCGAACTCCTCACCCAACTGCAACGCCCGCGTCCTCCCATGCCGCTCGAGCCGCGCCCCCCGCCCATCCGCAAACTGCACCATCAACGCCCCAGCGAGCGCATCCCAAGCCAGCCCCTCCGGCGCCACATCGAGCTCGAGCCCGAGTCCGCTGCGCACGACGAGCTCCGCCGACGCCTCATCGAGCTCACAGGGCACGACGCTGCGCGTGCCCACCAAGCCGATGTAGAGCGTGCGCTCGCTCGGCCCGACGGCGAGGGGGCCGGGGCCGCCTTGCACCTCGTGGGTGCGCGGGACTCCGAAGAAGCCGTGTTCGTCCAGGGGCGCGACGGTCACCCGGTCGGCGGTGCGGTGGGTGACTACCACGGCTCGGCCGGACGCGGCGAAGGTCACCGCGTCCGGGGCGCAGCGCAGGGGGACCGAGTGGACGGCGGTGAGCTCCGTGCGGCCAGGTGTGATGGCGCAGGTGACGAGGCTCGGTGGGGTGCTCAAAGCGAGGGCGACGCGCGTCCCGCAGGGGGCGACGGCGACCGCGCTGAGGGCCTCACCCAGGGGCAGGGCGGGGCCCGGGCGGCCGACGCGGCCGTCGGGGGTGACACGCAGGAGCCACGCGCGGGCGGGCTGCCGGTCGATGGCGACGACCCAGGTGCCGTGGGGGTCGGCGACGACGAGCTCCGCGCCGTCGAGTCCGGCCACCTCTTGGCGCGGACCTGGGCCAGCGATCGAGCCTGTGGTCGAGGGCGCGGCAGTCAGGGCGCCGCCGGCGCGCAGGGCGACGTCGAGGTCGCGGGTGGCGCAGCGCACGGTGCCTTCGAGGCCGACCAGCTCGCGCAGGGCGCCGGGGCCGCCGACGAGGCCCTCGGCGGTGAGGGCGCTCGGGCCGTCGAGGCGGAACGTGCGCACCGCGCCCTCTTCACCGCAGGACCAGAGTCGGTGGGCGCCTGGGGCCAGGACGACGTCCCGCGGACCTGCGCCGGCGGGGAAGGGACCGAGCCGCGCGCCGAGGCGCCCCGAGGCCTGGTCGACATCGAAGGCGGAGACGCTCCCGCCGCCGGCCTCCGCGACGTAGATCCTCCCACGTACGGGGTCGAGCGTGAGCCCTTGGGGCTGCCGCCCCGTCGCCGCCGCATTGATCGTGCGCAGGCCGCCGTCGTGGGCGTCGATGGCCATCGCGAGCAGGAGGTCGTACGTGTCGAGCGTCACGAAGAGGCGGTCGCCGTCCGGGGCCAGGCAGGCTTCGTTCGGCAGACTGCCGTTGAGCAGCACGTCCTCGCCCGCGAGTTCGGGGCGGCCGCGGCCGTCGAGGCGGTAGCGGGACACCGAGCAGCTCACGCGGTTCAGCACGAACAGGAAGCGCTCGCGCGGATCGATCAACACTTGGCACGGACCCTCGCCAGTCGGCATCGGTGTATGACGCTCGCGCCATGTGCCTTGCTGGACGTCGATCTCGAACAGCCGCAGCGTTTGCGCGTCCTCTTCGGCGAGGTACGCGCGGCTGCCATCCGGGGTGAGCGTGAGGTGCAGCGGGCCGTTCCCGCGGTGCACGGCCGAGCGATACTCGAGGCGCCCGGTGCGGCGATCGACGCGGTGCAGGGAGACCTCGGACGCACCGTGGTCGACGCCGTTGACGACGTACACGAAGTCGCCAGTTGGGTGCAGCGCCACCTGCTGGATCGCGCGCGTCCCGATGTCGTGGCGCACCTCCCCGGCGGGAGCGAGGCGTTTGCCTTCACCGTCGACGAGCCACACGGAGAGCGCGTCTTCGTGAAGCAGCGGCGCGTAGGCGTAGCGCCGCTCGCCAGCTGCTGCAGCAGCGGCGAGCGCTATCCCGAGGAGACCTCGGCACAAGAAAGGACAGCGGCGGAGCATGGGAGACCAGGACCGGGACGCGGGAGAGGCGCGTAGGCGCGCAAGCCGCGCCTGAAGATGAGCGTACACCCGACCCTCGGATCGCGCAGGGCACCCGACCCTCGGATCGCGCAGGGGGGGACCCATCGCGTATCGTCTCGGGACGAACCCCGCCCCGGGGCAGCCTCTGGCGACGATCCGTACGACCTCCGAGGGCCGCGCTCCGGCGTGGTACTGACCTTGACCCAACCTGTCTGCAACGTGGCCTTGATCGGCCAGAAGTTCATGGGCCGCGCGCACTCGAACGCGTGGGGCCAGGCGCCGAAGTTCTTCGACCTGCCGCTCGCCCCCGCGCTCCACACGGTGAGCGCCCGGGACGCGGGGGAGCTCGCCGCGTTTGCGGCCCGCTGGGGCTGGTCGCGCACGACGACCGACTGGCGGACGATCGCCGCCGATCCCGAGGTGCATCTGGTCGACATCGGAACCCCGAACCACGTGCACGCCGAGCAGGCCATCGCGATGCTCGCCGCGGGCAAACACGTCGCCTGCGAGAAGCCGCTCGCGGGCACCCTCGAAGACGCCCGCCGCATGCGCGACGCGGCGCGTCAACACAAAGCGTCGAAGACGTTTGTGTGGTTCAACTACCGCCGCTGCCCCGCGGTGGGCCTCATGCGCGAGCTCGTGCGCGAGGGGCGCATCGGCGACGTCGTCCACGTGCGCGCGACGTACTTGCAGAGCTGGGGCGGGCCCGAAACGCCGCTGCTCTGGCGCTTCCAAACGGACAGTGCCGGCTCCGGAGCCCACGGCGACCTCAACGCGCACATCATCGACATGGCGCGCTTCGTGACCGGCGAGGAGGTCACGGAGATCCCTGGTGCGATCGTCGAGACGTTCGTGAAAGAGCGCGCGCTGCTCGACGGTTCGGGGCGCAAAGGCCGCAGCGACGTCGACGATGTCGTCGCGTTCCTCGCGCGCTTCTCCGGGGGCGCCTCCGCGAGCTTCGAAGCCTCGCGCCTCGCGCACGGCCACCTCAACCGCAACACCCTCGAAGTCAACGGCACGAAGGGCTCGGTGGCGTTCGACTTCGAGGCGATGAACGTGCTGCGCTTCTGCGATGCCACCGCGCCGAAGCGCCTGCGCGGCTGGACCGAGATCATGGCGACCTCCGGCGCCGACCACCCGTGGGTGGGGGCGTGGTGGCCGGACGCCCACGTGATCGGCTACGAACACGGCTTCGTGAACATGGCGGCGGACATCGTGCGGGTGCTGGGCGGGCAGGAGCCCGCGGCGCCGCTGCCCGATTTCGAGGACGCCTACCGCACGCAGGTGGTCCTGGAGGCCGCCCTCGTCGCGGCGCGCGAGCGGGCTGCGGTGCCGCTGTCCCGATTTGCGTGAGGGGACGGTGAAGGCTCGGCCTGGGGCGAGGCAGTCTCGCCCCGGGGCGCGCAATGGACAGGAGACGGTAGACTCCGAAGTCACTCTCTCCTTCACCATGCTGCGCACCCTCTCCCTCGCATTGGCGACGGCCTCCGTCGCCTCCACCCAGTCCCTGCCGTTCGATGTCTCGCCCGCGGCGAGCTCCCTCGATGTGCTCACGACCTTCGAGCTCCGCCTGCCGGGCACGCTGATCGGCGACTTCGACGCCGTCGCGAACCCGGGCGGGACGCGCACGCTGCCGGGCATCTTCGGCGGCTCGGGCAACCAGCCGATCACGATCCAGCTCGACCTGATCGGCGAGCTGGACGTGAACGCGCCGGCCTCCGGCAGCTTCCGCGTGCGGCCCGACGTCGGCGCGGGCACGGCCGAGGTGGACGGGCTGCAGCTCGATCTGCTCCCCAGCGGACCGTCGCTGCAGGGCGGCGCGGCAGCGACGCTGTCGCTGCGCTTGACGTACCAGACGTTCCGCACGTTTGCGCCGGACTCGCTCTTCCCGAGCCTCGTCCCGCTCGAGCTGCCCATCGGCCAAGCGGCCATCAGCGACCTCGCCCTCGTGCAGGGCGCCGCGGTCGTCGGCACGCTGACGGCGAGCGCGACGCCGGGGGTCTACGACCTCGCGGCGCTCGTGCCCGCGACGCTCTCGTTCGTCGTCGACTTCAACGGCCAGACGACGCCCGTCGGGCCGCTGCCGTTCGCAGTGCCGCTCAACGCTGCGCTGGACCTCGCCGCGTGCGCGCCGACGCTGAGCGGCGCCGCCAACACCGCCGTCAACCAGACGCTGCCCGCGCCCGCGCCGTTCGGCTTCGAGGACCTGCCGTTCCCGCTGCCGACCGTGTTGCCGCCAGGCAGCACCGCGAACCTCCTGCTCTCCGCGGAGCTCAGCGAGATCGTGTTCGATGCAGCGCTCGGGCTCACGCTCGGCGCGGCGGCGCCGGCGAGCGCCCGCATCGAAGCCTACTGCGACGCCGCGCCGAACTCGCTGGGCGCGCCCGCGGTGCTGGAGTCGCTCGGCTCGACGAGCGTCGGCGTGAACGCCCTCGTGCTCGACGTGCGCGGGCTGCCCTCGAACTCGTACGGGTTCTTCCTCATGTCGCAGGTCGAAGCGTTCATGCCGGGGGCCGGCGGCGGCCAGGGCAACATGTGCCTCACCGACCCGTGCTTCCGCTTCTCGGAGAACGTGCAATTCTCGGGTGCCGGCGGCACCGTGTCGTTCCAACCGAACCTGAACTCGCTGCCGATGGCGGTCGGGGTCCAGGCCGGTGAGACCTGGCGCTTCCAGTACTGGTACCGCGACGCCAACCCGACGGCGACGTCGAACCTGACGGCCGGCCTGCGCGTGCTCTTCTGCGAGTGACGGGCTCGCACGGCGGGCGCCGCGCGCTACCATCGGCGCCCGCCATGACACGCTCCGTCTGTCTCTTCACCGGCCAGTGGGCCGACCTCCCGCTCGAGCGTCTCCTGCCCGAGGTCCGCGCGATGGGCTTCGACGGCGTCGAGCTCGCGTGCTGGGGGGACCACTTCGAGGTCGGCCGCGCGCTCTCCGAGCCCGACTACGTCCGCCGCCTCTGGGCGCTGCTCGCGCAGCACGGGCTCGCGTGTTACGCGATCTCGACCCACCTCGTGGGTCAGGCGGTCTGCGACCTGATCGACGCCCGCCACCGCGCGATCCTGCCGCCGCACGTCTGGGGCGACGGTGACCCCGAGGGGGTGCGCCAGCGCGCGGCGAAGGAGGTCGCGGACACGGCCCGCGCGGCGCGGCGCTTCTTCGACGCAGCGCCGCCGGAGGTCGCCGCGCGCCTCGCGCGCCCCGGCCACGCCGTCGTCAACGGGTTCACGGGTTCTTCGATCTGGCACCTGCTGTACTCGTTCCCGCCGGTCTCGAAGGACCAGCTCGACGCGGGTTACGCCGACTTCGCGCGCCGCTGGCGTCCGATCCTGGACGTGTTCCGCGCCGAGCGCTGCCTCTTCGCGCTCGAAGTGCACCCGACCGAGATCGCGTTCGACATCCCCTCGACGCGCCGCGCGATCGCGGCGCTCGACGGCCATCCCGCCTTCGGGTTCAACTTCGACCCGAGCCACTTCGGCTACCAAGGGGTCGACTACGTCGCGTTCCTGCGCGAGTTCGGCGCCCGGGTGCACAACTGCCACATGAAAGACGTGTGGTGGTCGGACCGGCCGACCGAGGCGGGGGTCTTCGGCGGGCACACGGACTTCGGCACCGAAGGGCGCTTCTGGGACTTCCGCTCCGTCGGGCGCGGCCGCATCGACTTCGAAGCGATCGTGCGCCAGCTCAACCGCCTGGGCTACCGCGGCCCGCTGACCGTCGAGTGGGAGGACTCCGGCATGGACCGCCTGCACGGCGCCCGCGAGTCCGCCGCGTTCTGCAAGCGCCTCGACTTCGAGCCCTCTGCCCGCGCGTTCGACGCGGCCTTCGGCGACTGACCGACGCCACCCGCACGGCGCGTGCGCAACGCGCGCCGCGCGCTCCCCCCGTTCTCCCCCCGATGAGCGCTTCCAACCCGACCGCCCCGCCCCTGCCGCTGAGCCTGAACGTCAGGCTCTCGGTGATGATGTTCTTGCAGTACGCGATCTGGGGCGCGTGGCTGCCGATCCTGTACCCCTTCCTGCTCGGGCACCGCGCGTTCTCGCTGGAGCAATGCGGGCTCGTGCTGTCCGGCGGCGCGGTCGGAGCGATCATCGGGCCGTTCCTCGCGGGCCAGGTCGCGGACCGGCACTTCAACACCGAACGCTTCCTCGGCCTGAGCCACTTGATCGGCGCGGCGCTCGTTTGGCGTTTGAGCAGCACGGACACCTTCGGCACGTTCCTGGCGCTGTCGGTCGTCTACGGTCTCGTCTATGCGCCGACGCTGGCGCTCACGAACTCGCTCTCGTTCGCGCACCTGCCCGACCGCGACCGCGACTTCGGGCGCGTGCGGCTGTGGGGGACCCTGGGATGGATCGCGGCGAGCATCGCGGTCGGCCAGTGGCTCCTGCTCGAGCACACTCCCGCCGGGGCCGCTGAAGAGGCGGTCAAAGCCGCCCAGGACGCCGGCCGCGCCGACGCGTTCCGCTTGAGCGCGCTGCTCGGCGGCCTTATGGGGCTCTACTGCTTCACGCTGCCGAAGACGCCGCCGGTGAAGGGGGCGCGGCAGCAGAATGCGACGCTGGAGGCGCTCGGCGAGGTGCGCCGGCAGCCGCTCTTGACGTTGTTCCTCATCGCGGTGCCGGTGAGCTGCATCCACCAGTTCTACTTCGTCTTCACGTCGGACTTCCTGAGCGGCTACGGCCGCGACGCAGCGAACTCGATCAATCGGATCTTCGGGGTCGGCGGCGGGGGCTTGATGGCCATCGGGCAGATGAGCGAGCTCGTCGTGCTCGCTCTCATTCCGCTCGTCGCCAAGCGCTTGTCGCGCAAGTCCCTGCTGGCGATCGGCCTGCTGGCCTATGCCGGGCGGATGGCGCTCTTTGCGTACACCGACACCCTGACGACGGTGCTGTTGGGTGTCGCGCTGCACGGGCTCTGTTTCGGCTGTTTCATCTTCGTCGCGTTCATGGTCGTCGACGAAGAGACCACCGCCGATGTGCGCGCGAGCGCCCAGAACCTCTTCAACCTGGTCATCATCGGTATCGGCATCATCGTCGGCAGCTACGTCGCGACCGCGGTGGTGGGCAAGTGGGCCAGCGCCAGCGGCACGATGGACTACACGAAGCTCTTCAGCGCGCCGATGTGGGCCGCGCTCGCGTGCCTCGCCCTTCTCCTGCTCCTCTACCCCAGCCGCTCTCCGCGCCGCGGCGAGCTCTCCGCATGAAGCTCTCTCTTCTCCTGGCCGTCTCTTCGGCCCTGTTGGCGCTCGGTGCGTGCCAGATGCTCGACCTCGGCGCTGGTCGCGGCTGGCAACAGCTCTTCTCTGGCGACCCGGCGCAGCTCGCAGCGAACTTCAAGGGCTTCCAGCAGGAGACCGTCCCCGCAGGCTGGCAGGTCCAAGACGGCGCGATCGCGCTCGTCGGCATGGACGCCCGGGACCTCGTGACCCGCGAGGAGTACGGCGACTTCGAGCTGCACCTGGAATGGCGGATCTCGCCGCGCGGCAACAGCGGGATCATGTTCCACGTCTCGGAGGACCCCGCGTTCTCGCAGACGTACTTCACGGGCCCGGAGATGCAGGTGCTGGACAACGCGCTCTTCGACGGCAACGTCAACGGTCTGCATGCCGCGGGCGCGAACTATGCGCTGCACGCCGCGCCGCGCGACTTCACGCGGCCGGTGGGTGAGTGGAACCACGCTCGCATCGTCGTGCAGCAAGGGCGCGTGCAGCAGTGGCTGAACGGCGAGCTCTGCTGCGATTACGTGCTCGGCTCGACCGAGTGGCGCGCGCTCGTCGACGCGAGCAAGTTCAAGGAGATGCCGGGTTACGGCGTCCAAGGCCGCGGAAAGATCGCGCTGCAGCAGCACGGCGATCCCGTTTGGTACCGCAACATCCGCATCCGTCGACTGGACTGACCTGTGCTCGCCCTCGCCGCCGCCCTCTGCGTCACCCTCTCGCCTGCATTCCTGGCCCCCGGGGCCGCGCCGAAAGCGCTCCCGGCGCTGCCGCAGGAGGGCCCCGCGGAAGCCGCGAGCTTCCGCGCGGCGCTCGAGCGCGCGCGGGCCACGTTCGAGCGCGGCGAGCTCGCTGACGCGGCGCGCCTCGTCGTCCGGGCGCTCGAGCGCGACCGGCGCTCGGCCGAGGGCTGGGCCCTGCGGGCCGCGATCGCGCTCGCTGCAGGCGACCGCGACCTCGGCGTGCACGCGCTGCACCGGGAGCTGGCGCTCCTCGTCGCGCAGAAGGCGAAGCCGGACGTCCTGGCGGCACGCCGTGCGGCCCTCGCAGCGCTCGACCCGCTGTCGCTCGAGCTCGCGGCGCTCGAACAACGTTACATCGGGGACTTCGCGAAGCTCGCGGCGGGTTACGAGAAGGACAAGCGGCCCCACGGCGCCATCCGCGCGTGGAAGCAGGTCCTGGCCCTCGATCCCGAGAGCGCTGCAGCGGCGGAGTCCATCGAGCGCATCGCTTCGGCGCCCGATCCGAGCCTCGCCGCGGACGCGAAGCCCGCGGACCTCTTCGCCGACGTCAGCGAGGAGTGGATCCGCGAGCACGACCAGCGCCACGGCGAATGGGCGACCGCCGCCAGCATCGAGCGCCCGAACTACATCACCGTCACCGACGCCGGCTACGAGGTCCTCGTGCGCACCGCCGAGGCCATGGAGCAGATGGCGGCGTTCTACAAGCAGTTCTTCCGCTTCGGTACGAAGGAGCACGGTGGCACGGTCCCGCGCATCACCGTGCACGTCTTCAAGGACCGCGACGAGTACCTCGAGAAGGGCATCGGTCCGCCCGTCAAGTGGTCCGCGGGACACTTCACGGGCAGCCACGTCGAGTGTTACATCGACGGCGCCAGCGGCTTCGAGGGCATGGTCGGGACGCTGTTCCACGAGGCCGCGCACCAATACGTCTCGCTCGCGACGCGGGCCATCGGCTGGCTGAACGAAGGCCTCGCTTCGTTCTTCGAGGGCACACGCATCCTGCCGAACGGCACGGTGCTGATGAACCTGCCCGCCGACCATCGCCTCTTCCCGTTGGCAGAGCGCATGCGCACGGGTTGGATGGCCAACGCGCAGGACGGCTACGATCCGAACGATCCGAACTCGCAGCCCACGAAGGCGCCGACGTGGCGCATCGTCGTCGAGAATCGCTACTCGTGGGGCCCCGCGTGGTACGCGCCGACCTGGGGCGTCGTGTACTTCTGCTACAACTTCCAGGACCCCCGCGACGGGCGCTTCGTCTACCGCGATGCGTTCTGGGACTTCGTGCAGCGCTCGGGCGGGATCAAAGCGGGCGAGGGCGCGGTCGAGACGTTCGTCGAGCTCGTGCTCGCGAACCCGAAGCCGCCGTACAAGAAGGACCTGCCTGGGACGTTTGTCCTCCCGCGCACCGTCGAAGAGCTCGACGGGGTCTGGAAGGACTGGATCCTCGCGCTGGCCGACGAGCGCTCGGGCAAGCTGAGCGCCGCGCGTCCCTACGCCGAATGGGCCCGCTACGCGAGCGAAGCGAAGGACTGGGCGACCGCGCGCGAGCACCTGGAGAAGGGGCACGCGGCGGACCCAGCCGACGTCGAGCTCGCGGTGCTCTTTGCAGAGCTGCTCGCCGAGCGCTTCGGGGATGCGGACCGGGCGGCGAAGCTCATGGTCGGGGCGCTGCAGCGGCTGGAAGCCAGCGCGCCCCGCGATACGGCCCGTATCGCGAGCCTGGAGAAGCGGCTCGAGAAGCTCGATCCGGCGCGGCGCAGCGCGGCCAAGGTGCTGGAGCGGCTGCGCCGCGATGCCGTGGCGCTCGTGGGGCGCTACGAAGCGGCGGGGCTCGATGCGCTCGTCCAGGAGCTCGCCTGGCGCTTTGCGACGGGGTTCGACGTCGCGGAGCTCTTCGGCGCGTACGAGCGGGCCGTGCGGGCGCGCGGCGCGCGGCCCGGGGCCCAGGAGCTCGCGATCTGGGAGCTCGCGTACGACGAGCGCTCGCTCGAAGGCTGGCTGCCGGGCTCCGACGCGTTCCGCGCCGACGGGGTCGCGTTGGTCGCCAAGGGACCGTCCTACGACCCCGACGCGTTCACGTACCAGACCCTCGCGCTCGACCGGGTCACGGCCGGTGACTTCTCGCTCGAAGCGCTCGTCTCGGCGCGGCGCGAAGGGGCGTCGTACGCCGGGTTCGTCTTCGGCGACAAGGGCAACGGGCGCTTCCATGGCGCGCTCTTCGTGCCCGCGCGGAAGGCCAAAGAGGGCGCGGCGCGCACGGCTTGGGTCGACCTGATGTCGAGCTTCGGCGGGCTCGACGCCAAAGCCTGGCGGCACGTCCCCGTCGACGACGGCGAGCGCGAAGGCCAGAGCGCGTCCGTCTGGAACACGCTGCGGGTCGACGTCGTCGGCACCGAGGTCGACCTCTGGTGGAACGGCGAGCGGATCACGACCCACACGTTCCCGGACCGCGAGCTCGTGCTGGGGCGGCTCGGGCTCATCATCGGCAACGGCGAAGCGCGCTTCCGCGACGTGCGGTTCCTCGCGCGCGATCCGCGCGATCCGGCGGCGGCCATCCTGCGGCGTATGCGCAGCGAAGCGCTCGCGTCGCGGGGCGAGCCCGTCGACGGCAGCTACCTCGGCCTCGCGCCGCCCGCGCCGATCGTGCAGCGCTGGGCCCAGGGCACGTTCGAGGGGTTCTCGGACGCGGGGCCCGTGCCGCAGCTCTTCGTGCTCTGGAGCATCGACCAGAACGAGCTCGTCCCGATCGACGCGTGGCTGCGGTACCTCGCCGAGACGTACGCGAACGTCGGGCTGCGGATGGTCTCGGTCTGTTCGCCGAACGACGACAAACGCCTGGCTGAGTACCTCGCCGCGCACCCCCTGCCTGGCGCTGTCGGCGTGGACCTGCGCGTCGACGGCAGCGTCGGCATCGGCCAGACCTTCGAGCGCGCGTTCATCCGCCGATTCAACTTGCCGCGCGTGTTGTTGATCGATGTGGACGGCCGCGTCGTGTGGGAAGGGGACCCGGGCTTCGCGATCGGTGAGCCGGCGGTGGCTCCGTTCAAGTCGTACCTCGACGCACCGCTCGCGGAGCTCATCGAGCAGCGACGCCTCGGCGCGCTCGCAGCGTGGCGCTCCCGTTGGCAGAAGGCGGCGCCGGGGCTCGCGGCAGCGGGGGACCTGGCTGGCCTTCTGCCGCTCTTGCGGGAGGCGCGCGCGCTCGACGCACCGTTCGACCCGGACGCGCGGGCGGCGGTGGCGCGGTTGGCGCTGGTCGAGGCCGCGCAGGCCGACCTCGCCGCGACGGCTGAAGCCTGGGTGGCGGAGGGTGCGGCGCCGGCCTTCGACCTCTTCGTGCGCGAGTGGTTGCCGGCGCTCGGGGGGACGGTGCCGCGGGACGCGACGAAGGCGGTGCAGGCGGCGCAGAAGCACAAGTCCGTGGCGCACTTCGAGCGGGCGCTGAAGGCGGCGGCGAAGGCGGCCCGCGCTGCGGATCCCGCGGCGGTGTCCGGGCTGCTCGCGGAACTGGCCGGCCTCGAAGGCGCGTTCCCGGCCGAGCTGGCGCGGCAGCTCGCCGGCGCAGATCCGGCGGGCGTTCGGACCGCCTTGGAGGGCGCGCCTGGGCTGCCCCGGCGCTGGCTCGCCCAGCGGCTGCTCGGCGTCCTCCCGTAAGCGGCGCGCATCGAACGGTACCAGGTACGACTTGGCGGCGGGACGTTCGCAAGCGCGCGCTCCGCGCGCCTGCGAACGTCCC
>CAYOBN010000127.1:0-3249 GCA_964402175.1 uncultured Planctomycetaceae bacterium
GACCTGCGCGAGCGCTTTCCCGTGCCCGTCACGCTCAACGCGGAGGTGCCCGAGGCTCCCGATGCGTATGTGTCCTGGCAGCTCATGCGGGGCGATCCCCCCGAGTTCGCGCAGTTGCGTGGCAAACGCACGAGGACCGAGCGCGCGACGACGTTCAAGGGTGATGCGTCGCCGGGGACCTACAGGCTGCGGGCCCTGGGTTCAGGCTTCGAGTGGGTCGCGCCCGAGCCCGTCACCATCGTCCATGGGGCGCCCACCGAGCTCCGGGCGACGCTGCCGCTGATCGCCCGCAAGGTGCAGTTCGTCGACAACCGAGGGGCGCCCCGCGCGCACACACGCATCGTCTATTGGTCGTCGAGCGGCATCCCAGGCACCAAAGCGACCGATGCAGCGGGCGAGTGCACCCTCGCGCTCCTCGCTGGCGACGCGTTCTTTGCGCCGATGCCGTCGCCGGACGCCGACTCCGACACTGCGACCGATCCCTTCGAGGGGCTCGCGCCGGCGGCGCAGCTCACGTGGTCTTCCGGCTTCACGACGCTCGAAGTCAAGTTCTGAGCGCGCTGTGAATCGCGAGGGGGACGGGTCCAAGCCGGCGCCCCGATCGGAGCAGCATCCGTGTCCCCTGGGGCGCTGGGCGCCCATCGCTCCGTCTCCCTGCGGACTTTGCGTGTGCTGCGGAACCTCCGAGCGGGGCCCGGGTTCGACCTGCCCAGTCCCCGCTCCCGCCGCCCCGTTCATGCTCCGTCACGCCTCCTTCGTTACCGCGCGCGTATCCATTCCCCTGCTTCTCGCCTTCTGCATCGCGGGCGCAGACGGAATCCGGCCCGGCCCGAACGTGGGGGCGGCGAGCGCTTCGGACCTGCCGAAATCCCGTAGCGCCGCGGACGCGAGCCGCCCGAACATCATCCTGCTCGTGTCCGATGACCAGGCCTGGGGCGGGCTCTCCGTGCCCATGCACCCCACGCTCGCAGGTGCGTCTTCCTCGCGAATCCAGACACCGAACCTCGCACGCCTGGCAACCCAGGGCATGCGCTTCAGCGACGCCTATGCGCCGGCGCCCGTTTGCAGCCCCTCGCGCATCTCGATCCAGACAGGCAAGAGCCCTGCGACCTTGCAGTGGACGAAAGCCGCGCAGTCCGTCACGGCAGCGGATGGTTACCCGCTCGTCCCGCCCAAGTCGATCCGGGCGATCCCGACCCGTGAGCTCACGATCGGTGAGCTGCTCGGCGCCCAGGGCTACGCCACGGCCCACTTCGGCAAGTGGCACCTTTCGGGAGGCGGCCCCGGCGCGCACGGCTATGACGTGCACGACGGTGACACGGGGAACAACGACGCAGCGCCCTTTGTCGACCCGAACCCGGGCGACGTGTTCGGAGTCGCCGAGCGCGCTCGCAAATTCATGGCCGATGCAAAGGAGGACGGCCGACCGTTCTTCTTGCAGGTCTCGTACTACCCGTTGCACTATCCCGAGAACGCGCGCCCTGCAACGCTGGAGCGGCTCCGCGCGCGCGGGACGTGGCGCAACGAAAAGGAGCTGCAACGCGCAGCGATCACCGAGGACCTCGACGAGGGTGTCGGCCGATTGCTCGACGTCATCGACGAGCTGCAGCTCACGCCCAACACCTACGTCATCTACACCTCCGACAACGGCCAGTCGAGCCCTGACAACGCTGGCCAGAAGGACCGTGCTCGGCAGAACGCGGAGCGACTGACGGGCGGCAAGGGCGGCTTGTCCGAAGGCGGTATCCGGGTGCCGTTCCTTCTTCGCGGGCCCGGCGTCCCGGCGGACGCATGGTGCGCTGCACCGATCGTCGGCTTCGACCTTCTGCCGACCTTCGCCGACTGGGCGGGCGCTCTGGACGCGGTACCGAAGGACGTGGAGGGTGTGAGCTTCGCTGCGCTCGCTCGGGATCCCGCGCAGGTGCTCGCGCGGCCTGAGCCAGGGCTCGTCTTCCACTTCCCGCATTACCAGGGTCAGGCCCGCCCCGAGTCGGCGCTCCGCCGCGGAACGTTGAAGGTGTGCCTCGACTACGAGACCGGTGCGGTGGCGCTCTATGACCTCGCGCGCGACCCCGGCGAGGCGACGGATCTGGCGCCCGAGAGACCGGAAGAGGCCAAGGCGCTGCGAGAGGCGCTCGTCGCGCACTTGAAGCGGCTCGGCGCGCAACTGCCGGTCCCGAACCCCCAGGCCAAGGGGGAAGCAGCGGGTCCCACAGACGACCGGCGAGCGCGCAGACGGAACGGCGAGCGCGAACCGAGGCGCGACCGCTCGAACGACCAAGAACCCGATGCCGACGGCCGCGACGCGGCGCCTGCCTCCGGCGATCGCCGCGACGGCGGAGAAGATCCCGATCGAGTGAGCGAAGCGCCGCCCGAAGCGCGGCCGTTCCTCGCCTTTCCTGGGGTGGAGGTCCGTTGGGACGATGACTTCCTCTACGTCGCGAGCGACGGGCTCCCCAGTCATCCGATGATGGTCGGAATCCGCGCTTGGAACCAGCAGGTGCCGCTCCCGCAACGGTTCACGGGTGAGAACGTGTTCCGGATTCCGCGCCGTCCCAAGCTCCTCGACGAGCCGATCCCTACGGTGCTCGAGGGACCGATCGCGTTGGCGGTCAATGGTGTGCCCATCTTCCACCCGACGACCCAGGGCGGGCGGCACGATGCGTTCGAACACGGCGAGCTCGACACATTCGGCGGACATGCCGGTCGCGCGGACGACTACCACTATCACACGGCGCCCCTGCACCTCATGGAGGTCGTCGGCCCCGATGAGCCGATCGCCTACGGTTTGGACGGGATCCCTCTCTACGGCACGGTCGAGGCGGAGGGCTCTGCCGTCGGCGCGCTCGATTCTGCCCACGGGCATCGCCACGGCGACGGTCCGTACCACTACCACGGCTCGTTGGACAAACCGTACACCCTCGGCGCGTTCCGAGGTGCTGTGGATCTCGAAGCGCGTCCAGAGACCCAGGGGTGGCGTCCCTTCACGACGCCCCTGCGCGGCGCCACGATCACGGACTTCCAAGGAGACCCGCGTGCGCGGGAAGGGGCCGCGCTGGAGTATTCACGGAACAATCGCACCTACCGCATCGAGTACCGCATCAACGCCGAGGGCGGGGTGGAGTTCCGTTTCATCGCTCCCGATGGCACGGTGCGCGAGGAGTCGCATCCTGCGCCGCGCCCAGCAGGCGCACGGTCGGGTGAAGCACGCTCGGGTGGTGAACGGCCAGGTGGTGAACGGCCAGGTGG
>CAYOBN010000127.1:3349-6416 GCA_964402175.1 uncultured Planctomycetaceae bacterium
GGTGGTGAACGGCCAGGTGGTGAACGGCCAGGTGGCACGCGTCGCGGGGAACGAGCGCCGGACCGACCGTCCGGTGCCTCCGAAGCGCCGCGCGAGCCATGGCTGACGGTGCATTCCGCTGAGCTCGACCGGGACGGAGACGGCCAGTTGACACGCGCCGAGCTTCGCTCGGAGGTCGTCCGCGCCCTCGCGGGTTTCGACCAGGATTCGAACGGGCGCATCACTCCTGAAGAGCTCACCCAGGGCGCGCGCGTCCGGTCCGCTGTCGCGGGCTTCCTCCGGGAGCACCGTGCGGAGTTGGATACGGACGGCGACGGCGCGCTGACGCTCGGCGAAGTGCAACCGACGTTCGAGCGCTTCTTCGATGCGGCGACCAGGGGGGCCGAGGGCGATGTCCTGCACGTCGAGCGTCGTGGCGTAGCACCCGCGCCGAGGGCCGCGCGTGACGCCCCACGCAGCTCGTCCCGCGCGGACTCTGCTGCGAGCGCGGACACTCGCCCTCGCCCGCCGTCGTTCGTCGTCGTGCTCGTCGACGACATGGGGTGGGACGATGTCGGCTTCATGGGCAACCGCGGGATCGCGACGCCGCGCCTCGATGCGCTGGCGGCGCAGGGCGTCGTCTTCGATGCCGCCTACGCCAATGCGCCGAACTGCGCGCCGACCCGCGCATCTCTGCTTTCCGGGATGTGGCCCGGTCGTCACGGTGTGTACACGGTCGTCGACGACCGAAATGATCCTGGGTCCGCGCACCACCGACTCCTCGCCGCAGAGAGCGCTGCGGAGCTCGCGCCCGCGACCGAGACGTTCGCCGAAGCGCTCCGCGAAGGGGGCTATGCGACGGGCTTCTTCGGCATGTGGAACCTCGGGCGCGGGGCTGCAGCCCCGCGCGAACAGGGCTTTGATGTCGCCGTCGTCCCACGCGACCTCGGGTTCGCAACGAACGCATACCAGGACGACAAAGGGCGCCGGCTACCGGACGAACTCACCGCGCGCGCGCTGCAGTTCATCGTCGAGAACAAGTCCCGCCCGAGCCTGTGTTACCTCGCGCTCCACTCGGTGCACGCGCCGTTCGACCCCGATCCGGGTCTGCTCGCAAAGTACAAGTCCGCTGCGCTCGAACGCGGTGATTCGGCGGAGTTCGCGGCGACTGTCGAAGGGGTCGACCGTTGCATCGGGGGCCTCGTCGATGGGCTGAAAGTTCAGGGGCTCCTCGACTCGACGATCCTCTTCTTCATGTCCGACAATGGCGGAGAGCGGGGACGAACGGCGCCGTTGGCGGGGGGCAAGGGCGAGCTCTACGAAGGCGGCTTGCGAGTGCCCTTCTTCGTCGTCGGCGCCGGCGTCAGCGGCGGACGGCGCATCGACGAACCTGTCGTCAGCCTCGATCTCTACCCGACGTTGCTCGAACAAGCTGGATTGTCGCCGAGGCCGAACCTCGATGGTGTCTCCTTGGCTGCGCTCCTCACGGGCGGCCCGGCCCCCGAGCGCGACGCGCTCTATTGGCACTTTCCGTGTTACACCGGTCAGGGCACACCTGCGAGCGCGATGCGCAGCGGCAACTGGAAGCTCGTCCGGCGTTACGAAGCCGAGGCTCCGGAGCTGTACGACCTTGCAGCGGACCCGCGCGAAGCGAGCGATCTCCGCGTGACGCGTCCCGAGCTCGCCGCGTCGCTCGAGGCGCGCTTGACGGCTTGGCTGCGCGAGACCGGTGCCGCGCTTCCACGCGGGCCCAACCCCGCGTTCGATCCGAACGCTCGGCGCGGCAGCGGCGGCCCAGGAAAAGGCGGATCGAGGGAGGAGCGCCGCAAGAAGGAATGAGCCCCTCTGTGCCAGCGTGGCTGAGATCGCTGCCCCCGCACGGGTTCCACTTTGCGACGGGGAACGCGACGGTGCGCTGCTCGGGATCGCTGTTGCGCGTTCCGGCCCGAGACATCCCAACTCCTGTGCGGCAAGTCAGGTAGTGTGGTCCCGTGGATCGCTCATCACACCCGTCACGAACGAGCAACTACCTGGTCGCCAGCGGCCTTCTGCTGCTCGCGGCCGCGGTCGGCTACCTCTGGTACACCTTCATGGGACCGGGGCGCTACTTGGAAGCCGCGCGATTCAAGGAACATCTGGCGCAGCTTCCTGGGGTCACCCACGTCGAGGTCTTCGGCCATGACGACATCGGCTACGAGATCAGCGGGTTCGCGCTAGAGGTCGCGGGGCACGGCACGCTGCATCTCGGCATGCTCTCGCACCCCGATCCCGATCCGCTCGAGAAGATCCACATCTATCGCATCGGGGATCCGGAAGTGCTCTTTACGATGGAGGGCCCGATAGGGGTAGGGCACGGTCGCACTGGCGCACCGCTGCGTTCTACTGGCCACGGAAACGGCTTCACCGTGGGGACGAAGGGCGCCCATACACACCTGTTCCCCTTCCGGCTCCACAGCGTCGCCGATGTGGTCGAACGCTTCGACGACATCCTTGCGGTGATCTCCACCTGGCCCGTGCAGCCGCAGTACGCTCAGTTCGTGGACAGTGAAGGGGTGCGCTGGTTCTATGCGCTCGCCGACCCGAAGCTCGGTGACCGCTGGCTGCAACCTGCGGAGCTCGAGTAGCGCACGGAGCACGGGCAGCCTCTCGTGTCAGGGGTACACAGGGGCTGAGAGGAGGGGGGGAGGGAATGGGTTGCCCACGGCTCCGGGACGCGGCCCCGTTCGGCGGCCCCGTTCGGCGGCCCCGTTCGGCGGCCCCCCTCGGCGGCCCCCCTCGGCGGCATCGACGAGGGCGTCGGAGCCGTGCACGCTGTGTGTAGGAAATGCACGAGTCTTGTGCTCGATGATGAGCTCCTCGAGGACGTTCTCCGCATGAGCGGTGAGCGGACGTACTCGGCCGCAGTCGGGCGTGCGCTCCAGGACTTCGTCAAGCGGGCGCGCGCGGGACGGCCTGCAGCGCTTCCGCGATGACGCCGCGTATCGCATCGCCCGTGATGCGATGCTCGCGCTGCCGATCGTGGAGGCGCCGTTGGAGGAGTCACTCTTCCTCGAAGCCGCGGACCTGTTCCGGGTCGCCCGTAAGGCAG
>CAYOBN010000127.1:6516-11798 GCA_964402175.1 uncultured Planctomycetaceae bacterium
GACGCTTGCGCCGAAGCGCATCGTCGTCGTGCGCGTCGTGGATGAAGATGGCCGGGCGCTCCCGTGGTCGTTCCGGTGGTGCGATGGCCCGACGGACAGCGGGGTGCAGCCGCGCGATACCACCTATGTGACCGTCGTCGAGGGCCTCGGCAGCGCGCGCGAAGAGCGAGTCCGGCAGGGGATCCTGTGCGGCTGGCCCTTCTCGTGCACCGTCATCGCCGTCGAGCCCGCGGCTACGGTCGGGCTGCTCGCGTTCAACCCCGCCAGGGGCCTCGTCGAGCACGCAATCGCAGCGAACGGCGAGGGCCAAGCCTGGGCCATCTGCGCGGTCGAGCTGGAGATGCCGGCACGAGCCCCGCTCGAGCCCGTCTCCATCGAGGTGACGTTCTCTGATGTGCCTGAAGCCTCCGTCGACCTCGACGGCGAGGCGGACCCGCCCTGGCGGTGGTGGGATCTCGGCTTCCTCGGACCCGAGACGGGCATCGAGTTCGCGCGGCTCTACGACTCCGATGTCCCTCACAGGAGGGTCGCATTGCCACCTGGAGCGTACGCCGCTGCGTTTCGAGTCAGCAGGGGCTTCCTCCTGTGCAGCGACACACCTCCCACGCCGGCCCACGGCGTCGAGGCGCTCCAGCCCTTCGACGTGCACACCGGCACGCCCACGCACTTGGCGCACACCTTCGAGCGCAGCGGGCGGTAGGGCAAAAGAGATGGGGCCCAGGGTTGCCCCCGGGCCCCATCCAGGATCCCGTCGCCGCGCGCAGAACGCGCAGCGCGATCGCTTGTCGCTCGGCTAGGCCGACGACGTCCCCCTTGCGATCTCGGCGCCCCGAAGGTCACCGAACCGGGCGGCGCGCACGCGCGGGGAGTCCCCACACCCCGGGGCGCGCTCGTATCCTTCCATCCGCCGTGTACCGTCCCCGGGGTGCACGTCGGAGGCCCCTCCTTCTGAACCGCGGAAGCGCAGGTCCCCACTTGCGCCGCTCGCGGTGCCCCGCCGCCGCAAAGCGGACGGGAGCTCGGTTGCGCGCAGGAGCCCCGCACACGGGCTTTGGCCCGCATTTCGGTGTTTGGCTCGAGCGCTGTACTGCATGGTCATATCCCTTGTGGTGGTCAGGGAGACCCGCGCGCTCGGCGGAGGAGTCGCCCCCGGGGCCGGCCGAGCGGCCGACCCCGGAGAGCGATGGGCGAGGAAGAACACGGCGGTCCGACCTGGCCCTACGACCCTTCACATCCGAAGCGGGAACGAGTCCCAACTGGCGCTCCTCGGATGACGGTCCTAGGACCTCGGTCGGTTGACGTTCGGCGGCCCGGCTGTCCACGTGGGACCCGCGGCTTTGCGTCCCGGGTTCGCACCCGGTTTGCCCTTATCGCGTCACCTTCGGAGCCCCACAGGATACCAAGGAAATCGCATTTGGCCAGTCGAGCGCCCTCGAAACGTTTTCCGGACCGGCGCAAGTGCCCGCCCCGCGCGCGTTTGCGTGCGTTACGCGACCTACGAGAGGCGCGACTTATGGCTTCGAACCTGCCAGAATAGGCCGCGATGGGTCCGATCGCGCTCTCCCTCTGTCTCGCTGTGCTGCAAGCCGCCGAGCCTCCGCGTCTCACCGTGTTGCTTTCGGTGGATCAAATGCGCCCCGACCAACTGGAGCGCCTCGCGCCTGCGCTGGATGGAGGCCTCGCGCGGATGCTGCGCGAAGGCGTCGTGTTCCGCTCCGCGACGCTCGACTACGCGGGCACCGAGACCGGACCTGGACACGCGACCTTCGGCACCGGCTGTTTGCCGCGCACCCACGGCATCGTCGGCAATGACGTGTGGCTCGGCTCCGAGGCCCGACCGGCCTACTGTGTCGAAGAGCGCAGCGCAGAGCTCGTCGCTTCGCGCGGCGTGGTCGATGTCAAACCGGAGCACGGTCGCGGCCCGGCGCACCTGCGCGTGCCGACCCTCGCCGAGCGCGTGCGCGCCGCGTATCCCGCAGCGCGCACCGTGTCCGTCTCGGCCAAGGACCGCAGCGCCATCGGGATGGTCGGCCGCGCGGGGGACGCTGTCCTGTGGTGGGACCGCGGCGACGGCGGCTTCGTCACGTCGACGGCGTACACACGCGCGCTGCCGGAGTGGATCGATGTTTGGAACCGCGGTTGGGTCGAGCGGTGCTCCGGATGGCGCTGGGAGCCGCTGCGCGACGCGGGGCTCGCAGCGCTCGGCAGCGCGCCCGACGAGCGCCCCGGAGAAGCCGTCTTCGGCCCGTTCGGGCGCACGTTCCCGTACCAGCTCTTCACCGTCGAGGACCCCGCCGACCGCGACCAACTCGCGCGGCTGGCGGCGCTCGTCTACAGCTCCGCGCGCATCGACGAGCTCGTCGCCGAGGTCGGCCTCGCAGCGCTGACGGCGCTCCAGCTCGGCGCCGACGACGTGCCCGACGTGCTCGCGCTGTCCTTCAGCGCCACCGACACCGTGGGTCACCCGAACGGGCCGTTCAGCCGCGAGGTGACCGACGTGATCCTGCGGCTCGATCGCGACCTCGGCCGGCTCTTCGACGAGCTCGACGCGCGCGTCGGCCGCGGTCGCTGGGTCGCCGCGTTGACCGCGGACCACGGCGTGCTGCCGCTGCCCGAGCACCTCGTCGACGGCTTCGTCGGCGCGCGGCGCGTCGGCGCGGGTGAGCTGCGCGCCACACGCACCGCCGTCCGCGCGGCGCTCACGGCCGAGTACGGCGAGCACTTCGAGCTGCGCTTCGACGCCGAGGGCGTCGCCCTCGACCGTGCGCGGATGGGGGAGCTCGGTGTGGACCCCGCGGCGGCGCGCCTCCGCGCGCGGGACGCGGCGCTCGCGTCGATCGGCGCCGGGAGCTGGCTCGGCGGCGCGTACACCCTCGACGAGCTCGCAGCACCGGCGGCCCACCCGACGGAGGATCCGTGGCGGGCGCTGTTCGTGAACTCCTTCGACCCCGAGCGCTCGCTCGACGTCGTCTTCCGCAACGCGCCTTGGACGCTGGTCGGCAACGCGACCGGCACCAGCCACGGGAGCTGTTATCCCTACGACCGCGAGGTGCCGCTGCTGTTCCTCGGCGCCGGGCTGACCCATGCCGTGCGCAGCGACCGCGCGGGCTCGCACGACGTCGTCCCGACGCTGCTGCCGCTCCTCGGGCTGCCGCCGACGCCGCCCCTCGACGGACGGGACCTCTTCCAGGCAGACTGACGCCTGTGAGTCTCTTCGACGATCCGCCGCCGCCGCGCCGTACGCGCCCCGAGCCGCCGCCGCCCCCCGTGGCGCTGACGGTGAGTCAGCTCACGCAGCGCATCGACCAAGCGCTGAAGGCCTTCGGGCGCGTCGCCGTCGAAGGGGAGGTGAGCCGCCCGAACCATCACTCGTCCGGGCACGTGTACTTCACGCTCAAGGACGCGGGCGCGCTGCTCGACTGCAAGATCTGGCGCTCGCAGGTCCCGCGCGCGCTGCGCGGCCGCTTGAGCGAGGGCCAGCACATCGTCGCGCACGGCACGCTCGACGTCTACGCGCCGCAGGGCCGCCACGCGCTCGTCGTCGACCTCGTCGAGGAGAAGGGCCTCGGCGCGCTCCTCGCAGAGCTCGAGCGACTGAAGGCGCGGCTCGCCGCAGAGGGCCTCTTCGGGCGCAAGCGGCCTTTACCGCGCCTACCGCGCAAGATCGGGGTCGTCACGTCGCGCGACGCCGACGCGTGGCGCGACTTCCTGCGCACGCGCACGCTGCGCTGGCCCGGGTTTCCCGTCGTCCTGGCGCATTCGCGCGTGCAGGGCCGCGGGGCCGCCGACGAGCTCGCCGCTGCGATCGCGCGCCTCGACCGCCACGGCGTCGACGTCATCGTCGTCTGCCGCGGCGGCGGCGCGCTCGAGGACCTCTGGTGCTTCAACGAAGAGCCCGTCGCCCGAGCGATCTTCGCCGCGCGTGTGCCCGTCGTCACCGGCGTGGGCCACGAGACCGATACGACCCTCGTCGACCTCGTCGCCGACCACCGCGCACACACGCCGACCGATGCCGCGCAGACGGTGATCCCCGCGCGCGCGGACCTGGTCGCCGCCATGGAGCGCCAAGCCGCATACCTGACCGAGGCGCTCGAGCGGCACCTGGAACGGCGCACCGAACGCCTCACACGCCTGGAGCGCGCGCGGGTCCTGACCCACCCGGCGGCTTTGTTCGCGCTCGCCGCGCGCCGCGTCGATGAAGCGGGTCGGCGACTCGGCTCGGCCGCCAACGCCGCCGCAGCCAAGCGCGCGCAGCGGCTCGAGCAGACCGCGGTGCGCCTGTCGCGGGAGGCGCCGAACCTGCGCCTCGAGCGCGCCGCCCGCGCCCTGGATGTCATGGAGCGCCGCTTGACCGGCGCGCTCCAGCGCAGCATGGAACAACGCAGCGGAAAGCTCGCGCCGCTCGAACGGGCGCTCGGCGCGATCTCGCCGCTCGCGGTGCTGCAGCGCGGTTATTCGATCACGCGCCGTGAAGACGGTCGGGTCGTACGTGCGGCCAGCGAGCTCGAGCCCGGGGAGACCGTCGAGACCCTGCTCGGACGCGGCAGCGTGCGCGCGACCGTCGTCGCGCGCACCGAGTCCGAGGAGCCGCGCTGATGGCGACGTCCCGCGTCTACGCCGTCGTCGTCAACTGGAACGGAGGCCCGCAGAACCTCGCGTGCCTCGCGTCCCTCATCGAGCGCGAAGGCCTCCCCGCCGAGCGCATCGTCTTCGTCGACAATGGCTCGCGCGACGGTTCCCGTGAGCTCGTCGGTGAGCGGTATCCGGGTCTATGTTTCATCGACACCGGCGCGAACCTGGGCTTCGGCGAAGGCGCCAACCGAGGCGCGCTTCGGGCGCTGGAGCTCGGAGCACAGGCCGTCGTCTTCGTGAACAACGACCTGACGTTCCCCGGCGGCACGCTCGCTCGCCTCGCGCGCGCGTGTGCCGCAGACCCGAGCATCGGCCTCGCTGGCCCGCTCGTGTTGTTCGAAGGAGACCCGCCGAGGGTCTGGAGCGCGGGCGGACGTCAGGACCACCGACAGAACCTCTCCACGTTGTTGGGCCACGGCGCGCGCGTGGATGCGCGGTGGCAAGGTGTGCAGGATGTCGACTACATCGCGGGCTGCGCGCTCTTCGCGCGCGCGGAGGTGTTGCGCGAGGTCGGCCTCTTCGACGCGAGTTACTTCGCGTACCACGAGGACCTCGAGCTCGGCCTGCGCGTCCGACGCGCGGGGTACCGGGTACAGGTGTTCGGGGATGTCGTGGCGTACCACGCACCTTCGAGCGCGACGGGGGGGGGG
>CAYOBN010000128.1:0-2974 GCA_964402175.1 uncultured Planctomycetaceae bacterium
GAGGGTCGCATCGCGGGACAGGATATCGGCGCGGCCGGGCGCGGGGGCTGAGTCGATCCCCGCGAACCCGGCTGGTCCAGGGGCAGGACCCCCTTCCGGGGGCGGGCAGGACTCAGCGCAGCGGCGGCATCTCGCCCCGCTTCAACCGGCCCCAGTACTCGTCGAACGCGCCGCGCACCTTGCCCGCCAAGAGCACTACGCCGAGCACGTTCGGCAGCGCCATCCCAAGGATCATCAGGTCGCCGAAGTCGATGACGTTCTGCGCCGTGATGATCGCGCCGAGGAACGTGAAGACGAGGAAGATCAGGCGGTAGACGAGCGAGAACCCGTCCCCGAAGAGGTACGTCCAGCAGCGCTCGCCGTAGTACGACCACGAGATCATCGTCGAGAACGCAAACAGGATCACCGCGACCGACAGCACGTACGGGAAGAAGCTGAGCTTCTCACCGAAGGCGGCCGAAGTCAGCGCGGCGCCGGTCAGGCCTTGGAACGGCGCTTGGGTCGTGTCGTACGCGCCCGTGATCACGATCACGAGGGCCGTCATCGTGCACACGACGATCGTGTCGATGAACGGCTCGAGCAGCGACACGATGCCTTCGCGCACGGCGTAGGGGGTCTTCGCCGCCGAGTGTGCGATCGCCGCGGAGCCGACGCCCGCCTCGTTCGAGAACGCCGCGCGTTTGAAGCCCTGGATCAAGACCCCGATCGCGCCGCCGGCCACCGCGGTGGGGGCGAAGGCTCCGGACACGATCTTGCCGAAAGCCGCCGGAACGTCGGCGGTGTGCATGAGGATGATCGTCAGCGCCGCGAGCACGTACAGGATGCACATCGCGGGCACGATCTTCGACGCGACGTCCGCGATGCGCTGGATGCCGCCGATGATGACGACGCCGACGGCCGCAGCCATCACGAGGCCGTAGACCCACTCGAAACCCGCGAGCGCCGGCAGCGTCTGCCGCACCGCGTACAGCGACTGGTTCACCTGGTAGCTGTTGCCGCCGCCGAACGACCCGCCGATACACAGCACCGCGAAGATCAGCGCGAGCACCTTCCCGAGCTTCGGCAGGCCGCGCTCCGCGAGGCCGAGCGACAGGTAGTACATCGCGCCGCCCATCACGCTGCCGTCGCTGCGCTTCTGGCGGTACATCTGCCCGAGCGTGCACTCGGTGAACTTCGAGGCCATCCCGAGGAACCCCGCGATGATCATCCAGAACGTCGCGCCGGGGCCGCCGATCGTGACGGCGACGGCGACACCGCCGATGTTGCCGAGGCCGACCGTCGCCGACAGCGCCGCGGACAGCGCTTGGAAGCTCGTGACGTCACCGGCGTCCTTGGGGTCGTCGTACTTGCCGCGGGTGACCGCGATGGCGTGGCCCACCGCGCGGAGCTGCGGGAAACCCGTGCGCACCGTGAAGTAGATCGCGCCGAGGACCAGCCACAGCACCGCGAACGGGATCGTGACCTGGTCGAAGGTGCCCCCGAAGAACGGGATCGGCGTCGGGGCCGGCGCCCCCTGCGCGTCGAGGTTCTGCGTGCCGGGGATCGGGATCGGGAAGAAGAACACCCCGGCGATGACGGCGTTCACGCCGCCGACGCGGGCGTCGAGGCGGGTCTGCCAGTCCTGCTCCGCCGGAGGCGACTCCAGGGTGCTCACCGAGGGAATTGCGGCGGAGGACTCGGGGGGCGCGCCCGCGGGGTCCTGGGCGAAGAGGCGCGCGGGGCTGAGCCCGAGCAACGCCAGGACGACGACGAGCAGTCGGAGGGTGTGCATCGTGACTGGGGGGCAGTGACCCGGCAGGAGGGGGGACCAGGTCGCGGGCCGGGCCCTGGGCCCGGCGCTGGGGATGGCGGGGCCCGTGGACTCGACCCGGGGCCGAGCCGCGTCCGCGGGCCGCACAGCCCAGGAGGATGCCATAGCCCGGCGCGGGAGCGCAATTCTCGCCCGAATCTGGTGAGGCGCGTGACCGCAGGAGGGCGCAGGGGTAGTAGACCGTCGAGGTCCGAGCCCCATGCGTCCGAAGTCGCCTCCCCAGCGCTGCGTCCGCAGCCACCCGCACCGCGGCACCTTCCTCGGTGCGCCGGCGCTGGCGCTGGCGCTGGCGCTGGCGCTGGCCGCTGGTGCGCTGACGCCCGCGTGGGCCTCCGACGCTCGCGTGCGGGGCCTCGGGGACGGTCCGCAGCAAACCGCGGCGGGCCGCCAGGCGGTCCTCGCCGCCGAGCCGCTCGCCCCGGCCGCCCTGGCGGCGTTGGCCGAGGGGGTCGCCGCGGAGCTCGCCCAGGTCGCGGGCCGCGCGACCCTGCCGCTCGTGGCCGAGCTCGCCCCGGGCGAGCGCGTCGCCGCCGCCCTGCAGAGCGAGCTCGAGCGGCTGCACCCCCCGGAGCGCCGCGCGTACGAGGGCCTCGTCGCGAAGCTGCTCGGCATGCTGCCGCGCGGCTCCGACCTCGGGCGCTTGGATGCGCAGCTCGTGGCGGACGATGCCGTGGGCGTGCGCGACGCGGAGACCGGCACGGTCTTCGTCGCGGAGGGCACGGGCCGCGAGCTCGCGCGGGTCCTGCTGGCGTTCGAAGCCGCGCGGGCGCTCGTCGCTGCGGCCGAGCCCGACGAGGGCGAGGGCGACCGCAGCGGCGCGAACAGGGCGCCGCTCCCCGAGCCCGAGACGACCGACGAGCGCCTCGCCCGCGGCGCCGTCCGCGAGGCCCGCGCCGCGCTCCTCGTGCAGACCTGGGCCCGCCAACGCCTCAGCGCAGCGGAGCTCGAAGCGCTCGCCGCCGAAGACCGCCGCCGCGCGCGCGCCGGTGCGCCGCTGCCGCCGTTCGTGTGGAAGCCTGCGCTCGGCCTCTACGCGCAAGGCCTCGCGTTCCTCGCGCGCCAAGCGCGCTACGGCCCGCTCGGCGTCACGCCCCAGGCGGACGATGTGCTCCGCGCCGCCGCGCGGCCGCCGCGTTCGACCGAGGAGCTGCTGCACCCCGCGCG
>CAYOBN010000128.1:3074-11791 GCA_964402175.1 uncultured Planctomycetaceae bacterium
CCGCCGACGAGCTGGCCGGTGAAGAGGAACGTGCCTTCGATGCGCATGCCCGGCCGCGGCAGGCTGAGGCCGTCGCGCGCGAGCTGCCACGGCGACACGAAGAGCCACAGCGGGCGCTCGGGCGCGTCGCATTCGAGGGTCGTCACACGCTCGCCCGTCCACGCATTGCGCAGGTGGCGCAGGGCGCGCACCCGCAGCGAGACTTCGCAGCAGCCCGCCGGATCGCCGGGGCCGCCGAGGGGCGCGATCCAGGCCCCTGCGGGGCGCTCCAGCACTCCGGGCACCGACGCTTCCGTGTTCGGCACCACCGCGTCGATGGTCAGCGCAAACGCCGCCAGCGAGACAGCGAGCACGTGCCCGGGATACGGGCCGTGCGGGCCGAGCCGCCGTGCATCGGTCAGCCACGCGGCGATGCGGTAGAGGCCCGGCGCATCGCCTTCGACCTCGGGCACCGGCGGCGCGTCGCTGCCGAACGGCGGACAGGCCCAGCCGTGCAGCAGCGTGTCGAACGGCGCCTCCTCCGAGCGCACGACGCTCTGGACCGCGACGCGCACGCGGTGTGGCACGCGGCAGTGCGGCACCAGCGTCCAGAAGTCCTGCCCTTCTTCGCGCTCCGCGCGCAGCTCGATGCCGTCGCCGACCGTCACCGCGCGGTGCCGCGCCGGATCCCCGCGCCAAGGCGCACCGCTGCCCTCGGCCTGCACCCGCGCGAGCAGCGCCGCCTCGTCGGTCCCCGGGGGGAAGCCGATGCACTCGAGCAGGAAGTCCACGCTGCGCATTCTGCGCCGCACCGCGCACGGGCGCCAACCCCAGCGCGGGGCGGTCCTGCCGACCGGGGGCCGTTTCGCTCGGCTGTGCTCCATCCGCTACGCTCTCCGGCAGCATGCCGACAACAACGAGCGAGAGCCCGCCGCGCGCGGCGGACGCCCGAGCACGCGGGGCGTGCGAGCAGCACCTGCGCGGGCCGCTCGGCCGGCGCGCCTGAGGTCGACGGATGGGGATGTTGCAGACTTCGTTCGAGCGCTCTGTCTGGTACCGCGCCGCGCTGGTCGTCCTGGGCGCCTGCGCGGCGGGCTGCGGCGGCGCACGCCCTCGCGACGGCGCGCCGGGGCCGGGGCCAGCGGCGGACGCGGCGCCGGAGCCGACGGCACAGCGCGCGCTCGCGGAGCACCCCGAGGACCGCGCGGCGGCGCGGGAGGTCGACGCGCTCGAGTATGCGCTCGCGCTGGCGCTGGATCCGGCGGCGCGCGCGCTCTCGGGCACCGCGCGGGTGACCCTGGTCGCGCGGCGTGCGCTCCAGGAGGTGCGGCTCGATGCGGAGGGGCTCGCGGTGCGCGCCGTGCGCGATGGGAGCGGCGCTGCGCTCGAGTACAGCCTCCAGCGAGGCCAGGTCGTCGTGGCGCTCGGTGTGGAGCGCGCCGCGGGCGAGACCGTGGCGCTCGAGCTCGACTACAGCGCGTGCCCCGATCGAGGGCTCGTCTTCGTCGGTGAGCCCGCGGACCACTGCTTCACGCAGGGCCAGTGCAACGACGCGCGGGCTTGGTTCCCCTGTATCGACCATCCCTCGGACCGCGCGACGTTCGAGCTCGCGGTCTCTCTGCCGCTGAACTGGAGCGCCGTTTCGAACGGCGCGCGCATCGCGGCGGACGATGTCGACGGGCGGCGGATCGAGCGTTGGCGCACCGACGTCCCGATCCCGACGTACCTCGTGTCGCTGGTCGCGGGTGAGCTCACTTCGGTGAGCTCCGTGGTCGACGGCCTCGGATACCAGTATCTGGCGCCGCGGCGCGCGCTCGGCGGGCTGCCCGACGTCTTCGGGCCGCTGCTGGAGCCGAACCTCGGGGTCACGCCGCGGGTGATCACGTTCCTCGAGGACTTCACGGGGCGGGCGTTCCCGTTCGCGAAGTACGCGACCGCTTGTGTCGGGGACTTCCCTTTCGGCGGCATGGAGAACGCCTCCGCGACGACCCTCGGGATCAACTCGCTGCGCGGCGCGCTCGGGCGCAGGGACGGCGATACCGAGGGGCTCATCGTCCACGAAGCCGCCCACCAGTGGTTCGGCGACCTCTTGACGTGCGCGGAGTGGCCCGAGATCTGGCTGAACGAAGGGTTCGCGACGTATTGCTCGCTGCTGTGGCTCGAAGCGCGCGATGGCCGCGAAGCGTTCGAATTGGCGCTGCGCGACGCGATCGAGGTCTACCTCGATGGCGATTCGCGCGCCCCGCGGGCGCTCGTGCACCGCGTCTACCGCGAGCCCTTCGACCTGTTCTTCACCGGGCACGCCTATCAAGGCGGTGCGGCGCGGCTGCATATGTTGCGCGAGCGCCTCGGGGAAGCCGCGTTCCGCGCTGGAGTGCGCCGCTACGTGGGGCGGATGCAACACCGCGCCGTTGAAACGGCGGACTTTCGCGCGGCGCTCGAAGAGGCCTCGCGCTCGGACCTCGGCGCGTTCTTCGAGGACTGGGTGCTCGCCCCAGGGCACCCCGAGCTCGAAGTCAGCGCGCGCTTCGACGCGGCGCGCTCGCGGCTCCTCTTGCGCGTCGACCAGGTGCACGGGCTCGGGGCTGGGGTGCCCGCGGCGTTCCGCGGTCCCATCGTATTGGCGCTCTCCGAGGGCGGTGTACCGCGCGAGCTGACCCTCGAGCTGTCGCGCCGGCGCGATGTCTTCGATGTGCCGTGCAACGTCGCGCCGGATTGGGTCGTCCTCGATCCGCGCGGCGTGTGGCCGGCGCGCGTGCGGCACGAGCGCGGCGTCGGCGAGCTCGCGCGCGCGGCACAGGGCGCCCCGAGCGCCGTCGCGAGGCGCGAGGCCGTGCGCGAGCTCGTCGCCGACCCCAAGCGCGCGCCCGCGGACGAAGCGGCGGCCCGCGCCGCGCTCATCGATGTCTTGACGGCGGACCCAGCAGCGCCTGTGCGCGCCGCAGCGGCGACGGCGCTGACGCAGCACGGCGAAGGCGCGAGCGCTGCGCTGGCCCTCGCCGCGCGCGAGGAGCGCGACCACCGAGTACAGCGCGCCGCTCTCGAGGCGCTCGCGGCGCGGACCGCAGGGACCGAAGCGCCGCCCGCGCTGATCGAGCTCGCGCGCGCGCTCGTGTACGCCGAGGACGCTCCCATCGGCGTGCGGGGCGCCGCTGCGCGGCTGCTCGCAGCGGCGGCCGGCGATGGCGGTGTGGCGACGGTCGGCGCCCTGGCCGAAACATCGCGGCCGACGGCCGAGGATCCCCACGGCGCGTTGGCGGGGGCCCTCTGGGAGGCGCTCGCGCCGACGCCCGAGCGCGCGCGGCGCGCGGCCCGCGCGGCCAACGGCAGCGATGCGAGCGGGGTGCAGCGCGCGGCGCAGCGGGTCGCAGAGGTCGCCCTCGATGCGGGGCGCCCGTCGGTCGAGCGCGAGGGCGCCGCCGCGGCGCTCGCCGCGGCCAGCCCCGTCTCCGACGCGGCCCGGCGCGCCCTCGCGGAGCTCTTGGTGACCGCGCCCGTGCGGGTGCAACGCGCGGCGGTCGTGGCCCTCGCCCGTGATCCCGGCGCGGACGCGCGCGCGCTCCTCGCCGAGCAACTGCGCCGTACACGGGACCCGCGCCAGCGCATCACCATCGAGAGGTCGCTGGGCCGGTGAGCGGCGCGTCGCAGCCATCGCTCGCGCCCGCCGCGCGGCGGCGCGCGCTGGCATCGCTCGAAGCCGACGTGCGCATCGCGCTCCTGTCCGAGATCGGCGCCCGCGCCGTCACCGATCACCTCGCGCGCAAGGTGCGCGACGAGGACCTGCGCCGCCTCGCGATCGCGCTGAACGACGAAGGCCGCGGGCTCGTGGCGGAGGTCCAGCAGCTCATCCGCGATATGGGGGGCCAGCCGCGCCGCACCAGCTTCCGTCGCCGCGCGCTCGCCCGCGCCCTCGTCGCCGCGCGCCACGTCGTGGGCCTGCGCACCGTGCTGCGCCTCTTGCTCCACCAGGAGGAGACCCTCGGCCGCTGGTACGCCGAGTACGCGCAGTTCTTGACGCGCATCGGCGAAGACGTGCGCGCGCGCTCGTTCGAGGCGCTGCGCCAGGCGAAAGAGCGCCGCGCGCAGGCCGTCGCGACGTGGGTGCAGAACATGGCGCGCAGGGCGCGCTGAGCCCCTGCGCCGTCAGCCGCGCCGCGCGCCCTTCTTGCGCGCCGCTTTCTTGCGGCCGGCTTTCTTCTTCTTGGCCTTGGCGCCCGTCGGGTCCGCATCGCCGGCGGGGATCCAGTCCGAGGGCGGCTGTTTGGCTTGGATCTCCAGCAGGAAGCGCGAGGGATGGCGCTGGACCTTCTGGCCGCCGCGCGCGCGCTCGGCGCACCACGAGATCGTCAGCGCGCGCTGCGCGCGGGTCACACCGACGTAGGCGAGGCGGCGCTCCTCTTCGACGAGCTCACCGATGGCGCACTTCGTGTGGGGGAGGTTGCCCTCTTCCATGCCGACGAGGAACACCCGCGGATACTCGAGCCCCTTCGAGGCGTGCAGCGACATCAGCGTCACCGCCTGGCGGCGCGACGCGTCGTCCGGAGAGTCCGTGTCGGTCGCAGACAGGCTGAGCTCGTTCAGGAAGCCGACGAGGCCCGGCCGCTTGCGCTTCTTGACGTAGTTCTCGGCGAAGTTGAAGACCTCTTCGACGCCGGCCCAGCGCTTCTCGAACTCGGCCTCCTCGGTGTAGAGGCGCTTCACTTCGTCCTTGTACGCGACCTCTTCGACGACGCGCTGCGCGAAGCGCACGAGGTCCTCGCCGTTGGGGAACTCCTTGCGGACATGGCGCAGGCGCGCCCGCAGGTTCTCGACGGCTTCGACGGCCTTGAGGTTGATGCCCTCGATCTCCGCGGCGCGTTCGAACGCATCGGCCGCGGAGATACCCTGCTCCGTGGCGAACTCCAGCACCTTGTCGATCGTCGTCTTGCCGACGCCGCGCGGCGGGGCATTGATGATGCGCAGGAGGCTCGACTCGTCTTTGGGGTTTGCAGCGAGCCGCAGGTACGCGAGCACGTCGCGGACCTCCTTGCGGTCGAAGAAGCTCATGCCGCCGACGAGCACGTAGGGCACCTGCTTCATGCGCAGCTCCGCTTCGAACGGGCGCGCCTGGGTGGCGGTGCGGAAGAGGATCGCGAAGTCCGAGAACGAGAGCCCCTCGGTGTGCAGGCGCTTGATCTCGCCGACGATCTTCTCGGCCTCGATCGACTCGTCGCGCATCATGACGGCCATCAAGGGCTCGCCATCGCCGAACGCGGAGCGCAGGGTCTTCTTGTGGCGCGTCGGATTGTGCTCGATCAGCCGGTTCGCCGCGTTGATGACCTGGTTGGTCGAGCGGTAGTTCGTCTCGAGGCGCACGACCTTGGCGCCGGGGAAGTGCTTCTCGAACGCCAGGATCTTGTGCACGTCCGCGCCGCGCCAGCCGTAGATCGACTGGTCGTCGTCACCGACGACACACAGGTTGCGCTCTTTCCCCGCGAGGCGGCGCACGATCTCGTACTGGACGCCGTTGGTGTCCTGGTACTCGTCGACCAGCAAGTAGCGGAAGCGCCGCTGCAGCTCTTCCAGGACCTTCTTCTTGTCGGCCAGGAGGCGCAGCATCTCGACGAGCAGATCGTCGAAGTCGAGGCGCCGCGAGCGCCGCAGGTGGTCGCGGTACTTCAGCCACGTCCGCGCGATGAGCTCGTCCGTGTCGTCGGACGCGTGGGCGAGCAGCTTGTCGGGGTCCGCTAGCTTGTTCTTCGCCAGCGAGATGCGCGCGTGGACGTCCGCCGGCTTGATGCGCGCCTCGGGGATGTGCAGCTCGCGCATGCAGCCCTTCAGCACCGACAGTTGGTCGGACTGGTCGGCGATGGTGAAACCATCGGGCCAGCCGAGCTCGGCGGCGTAGTCGCGCAGCGTGTGCAGGCAGAACGAGTGGAAGGTGCCGACCGTCAGGCCGCCGGCGGCGTGTTTGCCGACGAGGTGCTCGATGCGCTCGCGCATCTCGCCAGCGGCTTTGTTCGTGAAGGTCATCGCCAGGATCGCCTCCGACGGCACGCGCTTCTCGAGGAGGTGCGCGATGCGGTAGGTGATGACCCGGGTCTTGCCCGTCCCGGCCCCGGCGAGGACGAGGACGGGGCCCTCCGTGGTCCGGACGGCCTCGGCCTGCTCGGGGTTCAGGGCGGCGAGGAGCTTCGAGGGGGCGGCGGTCACGGGGGCGGTCGGGGGGGCCTCTGGGGTCGGCCGGGGCGGTGCGGCGCGCGGTCGCGAATCACCCGCGGGGGGCGCCGCGCGGTGCGGGGCGGGGGAGGGTACCGGCGCGGGATTCCAGATTCTCCCCTGCACTGCCGAACTTCCCTGCGTAGGTTCTCACGCCCATGGCGACCCCCCGTTTCCCCCGCGCCCTCGTCATCGGCGCGAGCTCCGGCATCGGCCGCGAGCTCGTGCGGCAGCTCGCCCGCGCGGGCACGCACGTCGCCGCCGTCGCGCGGCGCGGCGCAGAGCTCGATGCGCTGGCCCACGAGCTCGGCTCGGCTCCGGGCAAGGTCAGCGTCCGCGCGCACGACGTCACCGACGTGGCGGACGTGCCGGCAGCCTTCGAGGAGCTCGTGCGGACCCTCGGCGGGCTCGACCTCGTCGTGTACGCGGCAGGGGTCATGCCGGCCGTCGGACCCGAGGAGTACGACACCGAGAAGGACCTCGCGATGCTCGACGTGAACCTCGGCGGGTGTGTCGCGTGGGGCAACGCGGTCGCGCGTTACTTCCACACGCAGCGCCAGGGCACCCTCGTCGGTATCGGCTCGATCGCTGGCGACCGCGGGCGCAAGGGGAACCCCGTCTACGGCGCCTCGAAGGCGGGCATGGACCACTACCTCGAAGCGCTGCGCAACCGCCTCGCCGAGCGCAACGTGCGCGTCTTGACCGTCAAACCGGGCATGGTCGAGACGCCGATGACTGCGCACCTCGACAAGCTCGTGATGCCCGTCGGCGCCGAGCGCGCGGCCCGCGAGATCCTCGGCGCTGCCGCGGGGGGCTTCTGGAACATCCGCTACGTGCCGCTGCGCTGGTGGCTCGTCAGCCGCGTCATTCGTTCGATCCCGTCGCTGCTCTTCCGGAGGACGAACATCTGATGTCCGGCGCTGCGGCGGCACGGCGACGGTCGACGCGTGAGCCGCGGCCGCGCGCCAGCTACGAATACGTCGAGGGCTGGGGGATGGCCGTCGGCGCGCCGGCGCGGGTGCTGCGTCCGCGGTCCGTGGAGGAAGTGCGCGCGTGTTACGAGCTCGCGCGACGAGAGCGTGTGCCGCTCGGCCTGCGCGGCACGGGCTGTTCCTACGGGGACGCCTCGGTGAACACGGGCGGGCACGTGCTCGATATCAGCGCGCTCGATCGCATCCTGTCGTTCGATCGCGCGACGGGGATCGCTGATTGCGAAGGCGGCGTCACGCTCGCGCGGCTGTGGCGTCACATCCTGCCGCGCGGGCACTGGCCGATGGTCGTCAGCGGCACGATGTTCCCGACCCTCGCCGGTGCCGCGGCGATGAACATCCACGGCAAGAACAACTTCAAGGTCGGGACGATCGGTGATGCGATCCTCGAATTGGACGTCGTGCTGCCGACCGGCGAGCTCGTCACCCTCGATCGCGAGCGCCGCCCGGACCTCTTCCATGCGGTCATCGGCGGCTTCGGGATGCTCGGCACGATCACGCGCGTGAAGCTGCGCACCAAGCGTGTGTACAGCGGCGAGGTCGACGTGAAGGGGGTGTCCTCGGCGAACCTCGCGGAGATGATGGCGTACATGGACGCACACACGTCCGAAGCCGACTACCTCGTCGCGTGGCTAGATTGTTTCGCGGAGGGCGCAGCGGCAGGGCGCGGCCTCGTGCACCACGCGCGTTATCTGGACGAGGGCGAGGACCCGGACGCGGAGCGAACGCTGCAAGTCGCATACCAGGAGCTGCCCGCGAGCATCCTCGGCTTCCCGAAGGGCGAGATCTGGCGCTTCCTACGCCTCTTCAACCACGACCTCGGGATGGCCTTCGTCAACTGGACGAAGCACCAGATGGGCAAGCTGGAGGAGCGCAAGGGCTTCTATCGGCAGTCCCATGCGGCGTTCAACTTCCTGCTCGACTACGTCCCCAACTGGAAGTTCGCGTACGGCCGCGGCGCGGGCCACGGCTTGATCCAGTACCAGGCGTTCGTGCCACACGAGACGGCCCACGCGACCTTCACCGAGCTCCTGCGCCGCTCGCGCGAGCGCGGCCACACGTCGTACCTCGGCGTCCTGAAGCGCCATCGCCCGGATCCGTTCCTGTTGACCCATGCGGTCGACGGGTGGAGCCTCGCCCTCGACTTCAAAGTCACGCCGAGCAATCGCGAGTCGCTCTGGGCCACGACCCGTGAGCTGACCCAGGTCGTGCTGGCTGCGGGCGGGCGCTTCTATTTCGCGAAGGACGCGGTCATCGACCCCGCCACGGCGCGGGCGATGTTCAGCGAGGAGGCGCGCACGCGGTTCTTGGGGTTGAAGCGCGAGGTCGATCCGGAGGGGGTGTTGCAGACGGACCTGTGGCGCAGGGTGTTCTGTGACGGGGTGTAGGGCGGCGCGTGGGGTGCAGGCGTTGCGGGAGTCAGGGCTGCGTTGTTTGTGATGGTGGGGCTCTGTGGTGGGGTGCGCGGGGTGCAGGCGTTGCGGGTTGTGGCTCAGTCGCGTCGAACGGTACCAGGTACGACTTGGCGGCGAGGGCGCGCGCGGAGCGCGC
>CAYOBN010000129.1:0-11727 GCA_964402175.1 uncultured Planctomycetaceae bacterium
CGGCGACGGTCTGAGCCAACCGGGACCTCGGCGCCCGTCGTGGGGCCCCCGACACCGCGGTGTCGGGGGCCCCACGTCCATTTGCGAGCGACCGTGCCGCTCGAGAGCGCGACCACAGCGACGGACACCTATTGGGCCGCACGCAGTTCGAGGCCCATCGAAGGTCCGCGCCGCACATTGCCATAGGGTCCACTGTGCGAACAGGGACCGATCGCCCTACCTGAGTGTCCGGCGCCGGTGCGGCGGCTGTCGCAGAATCGGCGGCGCGGCGCCGTCGGGCCCGTGCATGGTGTGACGGCACTCACCGCTTCGACTTCGCTTCATTCACGTTGATCTGCCGCCTGGCCGCAGGATCCTCTTCGAAACGACCCACCGGGTCGCTTCGATCCCGCTGTGCGGGACCGGGGCTTGCCTGTCCCATGTCAGGCTGCCTGTCCGGGCGAGCCGCAGTACAGCATGCACGAGTATGTACGGGACCGAACGGTGCCAGACTCGGCAGGGACCCAAGTTCACCGGTGCCCAGTCGATGCAGCGGGTTCTTGCACGGGACGTCCGGATCCCGGAGGCTGCACTCCCTCACCCCCTCGAGCGGCCCCCAGGAGTTACCAGCGGCGTGTCTCGTGCTCGACGAGCGAAGAGGTCTCGTGCGCGTGAACCGTTCCGTCGACGCCACATAGAGACAGTCGGTGGACTCGGGTCGCTGAGTCGCAACACCCGGAGTTATGCTCCGTGCATGGGTGCTTGGAGCGCAGAGCCCTTTGGCAACGACACGGCCCTGGATTGGCTCGTCGATCTGGCGGAAGGAGCGACCACCCTGAGCGCGACCCTCGACGGGGCAGTCGCGTCGGGGGCAGGGAGCGCGCCCCTGGGCGTCTTGGAGGCTGACGCATGCCTGGCCGCAGTGGCCTTGGTTGCCATGGGCGAAGACCCCTCGTTGCGCGAGCGCTGGGGCCCTGACGTGACGGGCGTAGAGCGCAAACTACAAGACCTACTCCCCCAGCCTGGGGCCCTGCGTGACCGAGCGGCCCGCTGTTTGCCGCTCATCGCTCGCTCTGAATCGGCGGAGCTGTGGGCCGGTGACGACGAATGGTGGGGAGTTCTCCGCAGCCTCGCTGCGGCGCTGGAGACGGAAGCACCTGTCCCGGGTGCCGCTCCCGATCCGGAACGGAGAGCGCCAAAGTACGAGCTCGTCGCCCCTCTCCAGCTCCCTGCCGTCCATGGCAGCCACTACGTCGCGCTCGATTCGGGTGACGTCGTACGGGTCCCGAATGGTAGCTCGATCTGGGAGCGAGAGACGCTTGCGCAGGTCGTCGTCACCGGCGCCTTCGAGCGCGAGGAGGGCTTCAGCTACTGGATCGACGAAGCTGGGGATCTGGTGCGACTCGAGTACGACGCCAAGGTCGCGGAACACCTGAGCGCACGCTTCGACGTGGCGCCATCGAGCTCTGCCGAAGTCGCGATCTCCAACGACTCGAGGGCAGCCCGAGCGCGACTCGACGAACTGATCGAAGAGGTCCTGTCTGGCTGCGACCTCGAGGAACTCGTCGCGCGTTCGCGCACAGAAGAGCTCGACCCCAGTCGGCGGTCCAGCATCAGCATCTGCACGCTGGCCACATGGCGAGAGTGGCGCGCGCTGGGGCCCGTCGCCCATCGGCGCGCGCTCGCGGAATGCCTGCGGGATTGTCGCGACAGCCTCCCGTGAGGCCTCAGGCGTGGTGCTCGGGGCCCACCCACCGGGTACGCGAGTCCCTGCGGAGGGTGACCGCGCGGGAGCCGCCGCAGCTCGAGTTCGCCGAGTCGCGAATCGAATTCGCACCGGTGGTCTGCCCCTGACCAAGGCGCTCTGCCCAAGCCTCGCGCCGCTCACCCGAGCGCTCGACGCCATGGATGCTCTGCCTTCGTCCCAGTCATCGACGAGCGACCGCTGCGGGCATCCTCGTGTCGTGACGGTTTGCGCTACGAAACGGGGACTCTCCTCGAGGGCCTCCGCAACGACTGAGTTGACCGCGACAGCGTGCGAACTGGATCAGCGGGACCCACGCACGGCCGACTGCGAGGGCAGGATCTCTCCGATCGGGTCGCTCCAGCCCCATCTCGCGCACCCTCGCATCCGGAATGGCCTGCTTGGGTCACTCATCCGTCCGCTGTGGGGCCCGCGGCACTGCGGGTCGCAGGCCCCAGGTCAAGTTGCGAATGACATTCACTGCTTCCGAGTCCGCGTCCGCGCGTCCCCGATCCCGCTCGATTCGATCATGACGCTGCTCAGCGAGCGCGGTGCAGGCGGCTCGGCGCCGCATGGAGCGCTCTCGTACGGCAGTGCAGCGCGTCGAAATGGATCCAACCGTCGAAGCGGTACCCGCGCACCTGACAGTCCGGCAGGACGGCGCGGTACGTCGCGAGCGCCTCCTCGTCGGCTGCGCTACCGAAGAGCGGAACGTGCACGACGTTGCCGAGTCGCAGCGAGTTCGTGTAGGCCGGCAGGAGGTCGTCTTCGTAGGGCGAACATTCGATCCGAACGATGCGATAGCGCCCCCCCGAAGGAGTCGTCAGCCTGCCGAGCGTCGCCACGTTCCTCTCGATCGGCGCATGTTCGGGGTGTCCGACAGGCGCGGCCTTGACCAGGAGCGTCTCCGGGTCGATGACCTTCAGCCAGCAGTCGATGTGCTGGATCCCGATCGGCTCCGTGTTCTCGAGCACGACGAGGTCCGTCACCCCGAGGGTCTCGCGCAAGAGCGTTCGGTACGCGGCTTCGTCGGCGAGGTCGTGATTCTCGACGATCTGCGCACGGGTACAGAACGCGCGCCCGCAGCCGTCCGTGAGCAGATTGCCGCCGGTGGCGATCGCGGGCAACGAGACGGTCGCAAGGCCCAGGGCGCGCGCGAGCGTTGGGACCGCCTCGTCCTCACCATCCATGCGCCCCATCGGATACGTGAAGTGCTCGGGAGCGGCGTCCGCAGGCACCCACGGATAGCCACGGAAGACGTGGTCGACCAGCGAGATGGTGCCGTCCGGCCCCGCGACCTGGTGCGGGCCCCAATCGCGTGTCCACGGGCTGCGGGATGCAGTCGGCACGAGCTCCCTCCGCGCCGGATCCACGCCGAGTGTGCGCAGCTTCTCCGACGCCGCGACACGGTCGGTGTCCGCGACGAGCACGAAGAGCGTCGCCTCGGCAGCGAGGTCGCGCACGAGGTCGTCCGGGAGCTCGAACGGGAAGACGACGAGTGTGCCGACCGCGGGCTCCCACTCCGCGACGAGGCGTGGCCCGGAGCGCGCCGCCTTCGGTGATGCCGCGCACGCAGAAAGGAGAGCGACGAGCGCAAGAGCGACGCGAACGCGGGGCGCCGATCGAGGTCCGCGCCTGTTCGGGTGGGGCGAACGAGACATCGCGCAGATCCTATTCACACGGGCTGCGCGAACATAGACCCAGGCTGCGTTGAGTGTGCTGGGGCACCCTGTGCACGACCGGAGGAGACGCCGCACCTCGCATGGCTCCGGTCGGGGCTGTTACACGGGAGTGTCACAAGGTCGAGATGTCGGTCGATACCATCGTGCTCGGTAGGGTGGTCCGCCACCCCTTCCAGCAAGGCCAAGCATGCGACCCAATCTGCCATCCAGGTTCAGGAGTTCGTCCATCGCTCCGCTGACCTTCTTGCTCCTGATCGCACTCGCCACGCTCGGGGTCGGACAATCCGTGGAGCGCGGTCCTGAGTGTGGGGAGTCCGTAGCCAGTTGTGCGCCGACGGTGGCGCAGTCAGCGATCGATCGCCCGCCGGTGGTCTTCCCCAAGGTGCTCGAAGAGCGCCTCGCACCGACATCGCCCGCCGCCCAGGCTGCTCCAACTCAGGTCGACGGCGAAGCGGCACGCTCCTTCGATGGAGCGCTTCGCCAGGTGCTGACCGCAGTCCGTCGCTCGATGGGACCGCACGCGCACCGTGGCCGCTCGATGATCGTCGATCCCTCGAGCGCTGGTTGGTTCGCGCAGCCGGCGGCTCATTCGAATGGCGCAGCTCGGAGCGACGTCGACGTACTGACCTCTGGCGCTGCGCTCGCCTCGCCCCGACAGCGAGCGGATGCGACGCCCCCGACTGCAGGGCGCCGCGCTGGACCTGCCCTTCAAGGAGAGGTCGTTCTGGAGCTGCCGAACGACCTTTGGCGCGTGCTCCAGGCTCGCGATGGGCGCTATTGGTTCACGAGCCGCACGGAGGGCGCGTTTTGCTACGACGGCGAGACCATCACTCGCTTCTCGAAGAAGGACGGGCTACCGGACGACAACATTCGCGACGTCCAGGAGGACAGTTCAGGGAGCCTCTATTTCAGCACGGACAAGGGCATTACCCGGTTCAACGGACGCGACTTCGAGCTCCTCGAACCGGTAGCCCAGGGCAAGTGGCAAAATCGTCCGGACGACCTTTGGTTCAGCGGTGTTCAGGACTCGGGAGTCGTCTACCGCTTCGACGGCAAACGACTGCACCAGCTCGCGCTTCCAAGGACCAAGGAGGGCGATGATGCGACCCTGCCGAGGGACAAGTTCCCCAACGCGAGGTACAGCCCATACGACACCTACACGATCTCTCGCGACAGCAAGGGGAACGTGTGGTTTGGAACGTCAGTCCTCGGCGCGTGCCGCTACGACGGGAGCTCCTTCCTTTGGGTCCCGGAGCAGGAATTGGGCAACGGCGCGTTCGGTACACGCTCGATCATCGAGGGCAAGGACGGGATGTTCTGGCTGACCAACACCAGACACCGTTTCGCGATTCATGATGGCGTTGAGGGGGTTACAGCGCCGCGGTACAGCCGCATGCGCGGCATCGGCGATTCCGGCGAGTACAAGCAGAGCGACTACGAGGTCTTCATTTCGAGCACCGTGGGAGACGACGGCGCGATGTGGTTCGCGAGCCTCGGCGGCGTCGTTTGGCGCTACGATGGCGCGTCGATGACCCCCTTCCCGGTGACCGAGAATGGCGAGCCCCATTGGATCTTCTCGATCTACAAAGACAAACGGGGTGTGCTGTGGGTCGGCACTCAGGAGCACGGCGTCTACCGTTTGCAAGGGGACGTCTTCAAGAGGTTCAAGCCGTAGTGCGGCGCTCCGAGTCCTCGGAGACACCTCGCGTCGCGGCTCACGATGGGCTCTCCCGCGAACGTCCGATCCGAGGCTGGGGTGTCGCGCTGCACCGGCTCGACTGCGGGCCGATCGGAGTCGGCCTGCACCCTGGACCCGCATGACCCTGCGAACGCAAAAAGGAAGCGCGCCGCGCTACGACCTGCTGCGGCGCGGCCTCAGCGCCGCGTGTGTTCCGCGAGCGCGCCGCCGGCTTCGGTGACCGGGTGCTCGGGGTCGGGCCAGCGGTGCGGGATGACGCGCACGTCCGCGCGGTCGTAGCCCATGGAGACGAGCTGCTCGATCAGTGCAGCGAGTCGCTCCGGGGAGACCACCGCGTCGCGCGTCATGACCCAAGCGTAGTCGCGTTTGCGGCGCGCGATGATCGTCTCAGTGTACGCCGAATCAACCTGAGCGATCAGGTACTCGGCTTCGAACGGCCAGAAGAACTGCATCCCCCACTCCGCGCCTGATCCACTGCGCACGAATCCGATGGGCTCCATGACCTCGAGCGGTCCGTCGAACGACCCCTCGCGGAAGACATAGGAGGTCAAGACGCGCCCGCGCTCGTCCAGGGCGTAGGACTCGACCGCGTTGTGCGCTTCACGCTCGGCGCCGACGGGCACGTGCGCCTGCACGTACCAATCGCCCATGAAGCGGGGCAGGTCGACGAGCGGCACGGTCGGCAACGGAGGCGGCGCCGCGCAACCGACGAGGTGCAGAGCGAGGATGAAGATGAGTACAGCAGGAGAGCGACGCGCCATGGCGCTAGAGATTCGCACAACAGCGCCGGGTCGATGCGTTTCCGACGCCGCGCTCTGTTCGACTTGGGGACACGACCGACGCTCCGCAACGCGCACCTCTGGAGCCGCAAACGCGCCGACTTGACGGCAGGCGCGGGCGCGGGGAGCCTCTCTGTATGTTCTGCCTCGCCTGCGCCCTGTCCTGTGCTCCCGCCCTCGCTGGCCCCACGCCCCAGACGTCGGGGGGCATGCTCGCTCTCCCGGACCTCGGCGGCGCGCACACGCGCGCATCCGCGGTCAGCGCGGATGGCGACATCGTCGTCGGCTGGGGTCAGGTGGCGGGCAACCTCACGACGCGGCTCTGCGTCTGGAGCCAGGGTACGCTGACGGCCATCCCCGGACCGGGCGGAGCAGCGGTCGAGCGCGCGCTCGTCAGCGCCGACGGGCTGGTCTGCGCGGGTGTGTACCTGACGGCGAACAGCATCCCGAGCTTCCTCTGGAGCGCGACGGCGGGATACACCCTGCTCGACGTCCCCGGGAGCCACACGGTGACGGTCACGGGCCTCAGCGCCGACGGCAACGTCGCCGTCGGTCAGTTCTGGACACCGGGCGGGTTCCGCGCGTTCCGCTGGACGGCGACGACGGGCGTCGTCGATCTCGGCACCCTCGGCGGGCCCGGCTCGGCGGCGCTGGCGGTCTCGGCGGACGGCAGCATCGTCGTCGGCACCAGCCAGAACCTCGCCGGTTCATGGCAGCCCTTCCGCTGGACCGCGGCCACGGGGATGCAAGCGCTGCCCGTCGGGTCAGGACCGGGCGGGTTCACGCCGCGCGCGATGAGCGCCGACGGCTCCGTGCTCGTCGGAGAGGTCTGGAACGGCGGCCTGCAGTACCGCGCGTTCCGCTGGACGGCTCCAGGCAACCTGCAGAACCTCGGTACGCTCGGAGGCACATGGGCGAGAGCGAATGGAGTCAACGCCGCCGGGACCGTCGTCGTGGGCACCTCACAGCGCGCGGGCGGCGGTCAACGCGCGTTCCGCTGGACCAGCGCGAACGGGATGCAGGACCTCGGCGCGCTGAGCGAGCCCTGGTCCGAGGCCTACGCCGTGAGCGACAACGGCGACGTCGTCGTGGGCATGGCGGGGACCTCGGCCAGCACCATCGCCGCGTTCCGCTGGGAGCGCGGCGTCGACGTGCCCCTCGGCGCCCCCGGCTGCGCGGCCGTTCCGAACAGCACCGGCGCAGCCGCGACCCTGACGGCGAGCGGCAGCAACCTGCCCGCTGCGAATCGCGTGATCCTTGCGGCCCGAGGCCTGCCGCCCCAAGCGCTCGGATACTTCCTCGTCGCCCCCAACGCGGGGTTCACCGCGAGCGTACCGGGCAGCCAAGGCCACCTCTGCCTCGCGGGCCCGATCGGTCGTTACGTCGGCCCGGGCCAGGTGCAGAGCGCCGACGCCCAAGGCGCGCTCTCCCTCGCCATCGACCTCGCCGCGCTGCCCCAGCCGACCGGCCCGAGCGCGTACATCGCAGGCATGACGTGGCACTTCCAAACCTGGTATCGCGACGCGAACCCGACGTCCACGTCGAACTTCAGCACGAGCCTCGGGCTGCGGCTCTACTGAGCCTCTACTGAGCGCAAGAGAGCGACGACCCGAGAGCAGCGGCGCGCGCTGTGAGCGGCGACAGATGGACCGCAGCGCGGCGAGGAGCGTGCCTGTGCAGCGCGAGCGGAAGCGGCGCCAGACGACGCATCGTCGCCTGGCGCCGCAAACGGCAGAGCCGTTACGGCTCTGAGCTCAGAACCGGAAGGGCACACGCAGCGCGTGCGCGGCCAACGTCGGGGACGTCGCCCCGGTGGGGCGCTCGAAGTCGAGGCGGAAGCGCACGAACTCGAAGGGGCTGCTCGCGAGGACCGCGGGGTCGTTGGTCATCGCGCCGCGGGTGGCGCTGAGCGCGGTCGTCTCGTCGACGGCGCCCGTGGCCGAAGCGCGCGCGGTGTCGAAGCTGACCCGCAGGCGCTCACCCGGCGAACCCGGGGTCGTCGCGACGATGCCCCGTGAGGCGACGTAGCCGTTGGAGTCGAGGCCGGGCCAGCCGAGCTGGATCGGTTCGATGGTGTCGGTGCTCGGGTCGTAGCCCGCGCCGCCGAGGGCGATCCACTGGCTCGTCACGCTCGAGAGGCTCGCGAAGCGCGGCTCGAGGCGCCCGAAGAACGCGCCGTCCTCCCAGCCCACCGGCGGCGGTGCAAACGAGAACGTCGGGTCCCCGCCGGCGGAGGGCGGCAGGACGAAGTTCGCGAGCGAGTTCGGGACGTGGACCTGGATCAGGCCCGGTCCCCCGTCACCGCCAGCGCCCGGGGTCGTGCCGATCGGATCGTTGGGTGAGCCCTGTGAGCACGCGAGGAAGTTGTTGTTGCTCGGCGTATCGCCGAACGGCGGGACGTCGGTGCGCCCTTCGAACGCAGCGAACGGGATCGCGTCGACCTTCCAGTCGCGGGCGCCCAGGCTGTTCGCTCCGCAGCGGTCGTCCTTGCCAGCGCCGCCCTGTCCGCCGACCGCGCTGATCGGGCGCGCTGGGTGACGGAGCTGCGCGGGGTCGTCGGTGTAGAACGGCAAGGCCTGGTTGAACCCCGTGCCCTGCGGCGCGAGGGCGTCGACTGCGACGGAGACGGCGCTCTCGAGCAGGATCATGCCGCCCGAACCGCCGCCGCTGCCACCGCCGACGCGATCGAAGAAGATCGTGTTCTCGCCGCCGCCGCCGTGGCCGCCGTCGGCCACGATCCGACCGCTGGCGCCGATGGTGATCGGCCCGAGCGCGACGATCGCGATCGCTCCGCCGCCGCCGCCGCCGCCGGCCCCTTTCTCGTCGCCGCTCGGACTGAACGGCGACAGCGGGAACGTCGCGGTCCGCGAAGCGTCGCCGCCCGCGCCGCCGCCCGAGCCCGCCCACAGACCGTTGAGCTCACCCAGGACAAAACCCGCGGTCGTGCTCATTCCGCCGACGAAGTCGTTCGCGGGATCGCTGTCGCTGAACGCGAGCGGCCCGCTCGCACCGCCGGCCGCGCGCGCGCTCTGCGATTCCGCCCCGAGGCCGCCGAAGCCGCCCGGGAACCCAGGCTCGGCATCCAGGCCGATCAGCGTCTGGCAGATGGTCGAGAGCCCGTTCCAGCGGTAGCGCACGTCGCGCGCAAAGCGCCCGCCGCCGCCGCCCGCGCCGCGGCGCTCATCGAGGTTCTGCGGCGCGTACGATGTCTCACCGCCTTCGCCGCCACGCCCCACCGTCTGGAACGGCCCGAAGCCGCTGCCGCCGCGTGGGGTCGAAGCGCTCGTCAGGAAGCTGCCCGTGCCACCGTTCCCGCCGCCGGCGCGACCTGCCGCGCCGGGCTCGGGCTGGTTCGTGGTGTTGAGCGTCACGACGCCGTCCGAGTCCGCGCCCGAGGCGTCGATCCGACCGTCGATGCGCACCGCGCCCTTCGCAAAGACGCGCAGCGGGTTCGGTCCGACGACGACCACCGTCGCGCCGAGCTCCAACGTGAGGTCGCGCACGTGCAGGCGTCCGCCGAGCACATCCTGCGTGACCGAAGGCACACCGCCGGGGCCGCCGGTGACCTGCTGGAACGCGGTGTCGAAGACGATGACCTCGCCGGTCCGCACGATCCAATCGAAGGTGCCGCCGGGCCCCCCGCCGCCGGGGAACGAGCCGCTGCCGGAGACGCTGCCGTTCTGCACGACCGCGGAGTCACCGTCGCGCGGAGCGTTGCCATCGACCCATTCGATGCCATCGAACGACTCGAAGAGCTGATCCGCAATCAGGCCAGTCTGCTGCGCGATGCGCGCGTGCAGCGTCGTGAGGGGACCCGCAGCGCCGACCGGTCCGGTCGCTCCGTGCAACGCCCCGACGTCCACACGCAGCTCGATCGCGGCATCACGCGGGAGGATTCCGCGCGGGCTCACCGCGAGCTCGACCCCGGACACGACGCTGTTCGAGCGCAGCGTGAGCTCGGTCTGGAGTCGGTGCTCGCCGCCCGAACGATCGCGCCAGACGAGCTGGACCGGCGCTGGGTCGAGGCCCGCAGGATCGATCGAGAGCGGGCGGTCGAAGCGCAGGACGAAACACACCCGCGTCGCCGGATCGCTGTAGAGGTGCAGGGGCAGCAGCGCGCCCCCTTCGGGACTGATGGCGCCCGTCACAGGATCGCGCTCGAAGTGGATGCGCTGGGTCGCGCTCGCTCGGACCTCGACGCACGACGTCGGTTGCGCGGTGCCGCGCTCGCGCACAAGGAGCGTCGGTGGCGCGGTCTGTGGCACACCGGCTCGGGTGACCGGCGGGGTCACACGGCGCACGGTCTGTGCTGTGGTCGTGGACGCCGTGACGAGCGCCGCAAAGATGAGGCAGGCGACCGAGGGGTGATGTCCCTTGGACGCACCAATGGGAGCCGCGGGCATGCCAGCGGCGAAAGGGCTGTCATTCTGCATGGTGCTGTGGCTGGCGGTGATACCGCTGGCCGTGTCACCAGGTCCGGGCAGTGCCGGAGTCTACCTCGCCCCCCTGGGAAGGTGACAGGGAACGCGCCCGTGCGCCCCAAGATTGCTCCCCCCAAGAAAAATGAGGCGCCACGTCGGCCCCCTTGCGTCTCCAGGTCACCGCACGGCCTCGGCCGCACGGATCCCACCTCCCGATACGATGCCCCAGCGCCGAGAGCGCACGCTCCCCCGACCGATGGCTTCGAGCGACCTCATCCACCTTCCGCACGCCGGTGCGGCCCGCACGCTCGCTGTCCCCGATGACGCGACGGAGGAGGAGCAGCGACTCGCCGAGCATCTCCTGCGGGTGGTACGAGCGGCCTCTCTGATCGACTCGCGCGAGAGCGTTCCGACGGCCCTCCCCTGTTGGAGAGCCAAGGGGCGCAGTGTGTGCCGCGGCCAATTGCTGCTGCGGGTGGTACGAACGACCACCGACAAGTCGAGTGTGGACTACGCCTGCCCGGTGTGCGGCCTCGGCGGGACGCTTCTGGGCTGGGGAGGGAGCGAGCTCGACCTCACGCGGCTCGCGCCACGGCCGCCCCACGAAGTCACCGCGCGCTTGCCGCGCAAGGTGTACACGACACTGCTCGAGGATCCGCTGCTCGTGTTCGCCGACGAGCGGGTCCTTCTCAGCGCGACTCCCAGCGCGGGTCAAGTGGCGCTCACCGGCACACGCGACGAGTTCGAGGACCTGCACGAGGTCATCTGCGCCGCAGCCAATCATGCTCCGGACCGCGCCCAACAGAAGCGCCTGGACGCAGCGAGCGAAGCTCTGCGCCAGGCGATCGAAGGCCGCCCACCGAAGCGTAAGGTGTCCAAGGTCATCGCGCGTGCGACCGAGGGCCTCGACTTGACCGACGACGAGCTCGCGACGCTCGAGCGCTTCCTCGAGAGCCCGATCGGGTTTCTCGGACAGCAGCTCTTCGGTCGCGCGACCTTCGAGGCCCACCTCCGAGGTCTCGCCGAGAACTACTGCGCCCAGCGCGCGTGGGCCGACGCCTTTGCGGCCGACGACGCCGCAGCGCTCGAAGCAGCGCTCGTCACAGTCCTCGGTCGCCGCCAGTTCAGCGCAGCCCGAATCCAGCCGGAGCCGGCGCTCACATGCCTCGATCAGCTCCTGTCGGAGCTCGCAGAGCACATGGCGCACACGCAGCATCCGGAGGCCGTTGCGGGCCTCGTCCTGCGCGGGGCCGAGGAGCGCCTCGCGCAGGTCGTCGGCGCGGAGCGCCGTGTTCAACGGGGAGCCCAGAGCGTCGTGCTGGACCTCTGGACCCGTAACCCCCACCCGGCCCTTCGGCCGCTCGAGATGGCGTTCCTGCGCTGCGCCAAGCGCAAAGCGGATCGCGTGGCGCTCGCGAAGGAC
>CAYOBN010000130.1:0-11722 GCA_964402175.1 uncultured Planctomycetaceae bacterium
GCGAGCGCGCGCTGCGCGCGCGCCCTCGCCGCCAAGTCGTACCTGGTACCGTTCGTTCGACGCCACAGCCGGCGACGGGGTTACGCCGTGCGGCGGCCCATCACCCCGCCGCTCGTCCTCAGCGCCACACCAACTCCACCGCGTCCGAGAAGTTCGCGCCGAGCGCAGGGTTCGCGTCCCGGAACCAGTACTGGAAGCTCCACGTCTCGCCGACCTGGAACGCCGCCGCCGGGGGCAGTTGTTGGAACGGCAGCGCCAGCGCGACCGCGCCGGTCGTGCCCGAGTTGCGCACGAAGTTCGACAGGCGCGCGAGGGGCGCTCCGAGACAGAGTTGGCCCTGGCTCACCGGCGTCGCCGCGCGGGTCCTGGACGCGATGTAGAACCCCGCGGAGCTCAGCGGTAGCGCGTACGTCGCGAGGCGCACGTCCGCAGCAGCGAGGACCTCCGAGCCGCGCAACACGGTGCGTGCAGTCATACCGCTCGAGTTCGTCGTCGGCGCGCAGTGGCGCTCGCCGAAGGCGCCTGCTTCGCGTAGGAGGCCCGGCGCGGACCACGCGACGTTGCCCGGCCAATCCTCGGCGCGCAGGGTGTACGCGACCAGGCCCGTCGGGCTCTCCGCGAGGGCGGGCAGCGCGCAGCGGAAGAGCTCGTGCCCCGCGTGCAGCGCCGTGCGCCGCGCAGGGCTGCCGGTGACCGTCAGCGCGAACGTGCCCGCGACACCCGCGGCGCTCACGGTGTGCACCGCGTCGACCACGAACGCCAGCTCCGCCGTGCCCAGCGCGGTCAGGTCGCGGCTGAACGCATAGGGCGCGCTGCTTTGCAGCGTCGTCGCGCCGACCCCGGCGTCGCGGAAGCGCACCAGCGTGCCGGTGGGAGCGCTCGCCGCGCTCGGCACGAAGCCCGCGGGGGTCACGGCGACGTCGAGGAAGACCGGCGGCACGATGCTCGCCAGGACTTCGACGCGGAGGTACGCCTGGCCGTCGTCCATGAGCTCGTCGCGCACCTTGGCTTGCACGACGAGCGGCGCACCGAGCGGCGTCGCGACCGGCTCGCGCAACCCGACGAAACGCGGCGCCCGTGTATCCGCCGGGCCCTGGTTCCAGTACAGCCGGTTCGCGAAGCCCCCGGACTCACCCTGCGCCGTCACGAGGTCGTAGTCGCCGTCGTTGTCGAGGTCCGCGAAGGTCAGGTCGAGCGTCGAGTCCGCCACGCTCGGCAGAACGCCGGTGGCCTCTGCGAAGCCGAGCGCGCCGTTGTTGCGGTAGACCCGCTCGCGCGGACCGAGCGAACCGACGAAGACGTCCAGGTCCCCGTCCATGTCGTAGTCGAAGAGCGCGAGCTCGTTGTCGTCGACGCTGCCCGGCTGCACTCCGCCGGTCTGGAAGGCGAGGGCGCCGGTCGGGACCAGCCGGTTCTCGACGACCCCTTCCTGGAAGCCCGAGAGGCTCATCACGAAGAGGTCGAGGTCGATGTCGCCGTCGAGGTCGCCGACTTCGATCTCGTACACGCTGCCCGAGGTCGCGGGCAACAGCGTCGACGCATCGCTGAACACACCCGCGCCATCGTTGCGCATCAGGTAGTGGTTGCCGCCGGTGTTCGTCGCCCGGTTCGTGTGCAGCAGGTCCAGGTCGAAGTCCCCATCGAGGTCGACGAGGTTCACGTCCATGTGCGCCCGCTTCAGCGCGGCCGGGAGCTGCGCCGCCGCTTCGCTGAACACCCCCGCGCCGTCGTTCAGGTAGAGGCGCGGCCGCCCGCCGGTGCCCGTGAGCAACGAGTCACCCGAGTCCGACAGGACGAGGTCGAGGTCGCCGTCGTCGTCGACGTCGGCGAACATCGCGCCCGAGGACGACAGGGGCTCCGTGAGCCCGCGGGCCGCGCTCTCGAGGTCGAAGAAACCCGGCTGCGCTGCGCCGCGGTTGATGTAGAGGAACGGCGGATCGGTGTTGAACGCGTTGGCGAACAGCACGTCGACCCAACCGTCGCCCGTGACGTCGGCCGCGATCACCATCTTCGCGTGGGAGACCCGCGCGCCGAACCGCGCGACGCTCTCGTCGAGAAAGACCCCCGGGCCCTGCTCGACGAGGCGATTGATCACGAGCGCGCTCTGGCGCTTCGTACCCGGGCTCGAGAACCCGTCGCCGTTGGCAAAGAGCAGGTCCAAGTCACCGTCGCCGTCGACATCGACCGCGGCGACCCCTTCGCTCCACACCGCCGGGCCGGGCAAGGCTCCGAGGGCCTCGGTGAACTGTTGCGTGGTCGGGGCACGCGGTGCCGCGATCCATGCAGCGGCCAGGAGCGTGAGCGAAGACATCGCCGCACTGTACTCCCTGCGCGTCGGTCCGGGACCGCAGGAGCCCATGCGTGACTCATCCAGGCACTCGGATCACCGGGTAGGCGCCGGCGCGGTGCGGCTGCTCTCTCGAACCTCGCGCAGCAAGCGCTCGAGTTCGGCGACCACCTCCGGATGGCTCGCCGACACGTCGGTGCGCTGCGCGAGGTCCTGCTCGAGGTCGCACAGGAACACATCGCCGCTCGGGTTCGCGTAGCGCTCGCGCGCCCATTGCGGCGTGCGGTTGTGGCTGCCGTCCGCCGGCGAGAGGAGCAGCCACTGGCCGCGCCGCACCGCCCACTTGTCCGCGTAGGTGTTGTGCACGAGCTGTGTGCGCACCGCGTCGCGCTCACCCCGCCACACTGGCGATTGGTCGAAGCTGTCCTCTGCGGAGTTTGCATCCAGCTCGCAGCCGGCGGCAGCCGCCAGCGTCGCCATCAGGTCGACCTGGCCGATGAGCGCAGCGCTCGTCCGACCCGGAGCGATGACGCCGGGCCAACGCACGATCAACGGGACGCGATGTCCGCCTTCCCAGACGTCGCGTTTCACGCCCCGGAGCTCGCCTGCGCTCGAGTGACCGAAGCGCTGCAGCCGCTCGTAGGCGTACGCCTCAGGGCCGTTGTCGCTGCTGAAGATCACGATCGTATTGTCGCGGAAGCCGCAACGCTCGAGCGCTGCGAGGACGGCGCCGACCACCGCGTCGGTCTGCACGACGAAGTCTCCGTACGGGCCCGCGCCGCTGCGTCCCTCGAACTCCGATGTCGGGACGATCGGCGCATGTGGACTCGTGAACGGGAAGTACAGGAAGAACGGCCGCTCGCTGTCCTTCTGCGCTTCGATCCAGCGGAGCGCACGTCGGGTCAGCTCTGGCATCACGGCGTCCAAGCGCCAGCCCGGCACCATCGGACCTGGGCGACACTCCGGCGATCCTTCGCGCGGTTTGGGTGTCGGTGTCATCGCGACGCTGGGCGCGGTGACGATGCGGTCGTCCTCGATCCATGCGTAGGGCGGGAAGTTCGGCACGTCATCGCCGAAGTAGTGGTCGAAGCCGTGGGCGAGCGGGCCGTCGGGGATGGCCTTCGTCCAATCGAATGCGTCGGCGGACGCTCCTCGCTGCGCGTCGACCGGCGGCACCTCTGGCTTACGAACGGCGTCCCAGTCCCACCCCAGGTGCCACTTGCCGATGCAGGCGGTCCGGTATCCGCGGTCACGCAGCATCTCCGCCATCGTCCGGCGGCCCTCGGCGAACACGGACGCACCGAACGAGTCGACGATGCCGTGGAAGTCGCGCCAGTGATGCCGGCCGGTCAAGAGGGCGTAGCGGCTCGGCGTGCAGATGCCCGACGAGCTGTGTGCGTCGGTGCAGCGCAAGCCCTCCGCAGCGAGCTGGTCGAGGTGTGGGGTCGGGATCTTGGAGCCCTCCGCGTAGCACCCGAGGTCGCCGTAACCGAGGTCGTCGGCGTAGAGGATCACGATGTTCGGCGGGCGCTCTTGCGCGACCCGACCCGGCTGGGGCTCGTCGCGGTAGGCGTGCGACGCGATCGCGAACCCGACGCTGGCGATCGAAACGATGGTGGGGGCGGCGCGCAGGCTCATCCGCACAGCGTAGGGGCACCCCGCCCCGCGCGCGTCGCGGCGATCGGTGCCGCGGGCGGACCCCCGCCGCCGGGCACTCACGGGGCAGCGGCCCCTGGGTCAGGTGTGTCCTGTGCTGTATGGCAGTGTGTCGCAGGCCGCGCGCCCCCCCCGGCCGCTGGGCCAGCTCCGCGTCCCACACGCGGCGGTTGAGCGAGCGTGTTACGCGTCCGTAACGCGATCGGAGCCAGGGGCCCCCCGGGCGTCCGCGCCCGAGCCTGGTACGCTAGTTGCCTGAGTCCTGGACCCCACCCCGTGGACCCACCATGCAGCGCACGCTCCTCATCGCCCTCGCCCTGCTCGCAGGTGCCTGTTCCGCCCCCGGTGACGCCGCGACCGTCCGGAACGCGGTGAGCGAGGTCCCCGTGGCCCCGCCGCTGCCGCTGACGTCGTCCGCCTTCGAGGCTGCGGCCCACGCCGCCCTGCCCCAGGTCGCCCCAGGCGAGTACCCCGGCCTGCACAACGTCTTCCAGCTCAGCGAGCGGATCATCTCGGGCAGCGAGCCCCACGGTGAAGAGGCCATCGCGGCCCTCGCCGGGATGGGGGTGAAGACCATCCTCTCGGTCGACGGCAAGGTGCCCGACGCAGCCACGGCGGAGCGCTATGGGATGCGCTACGTGCACGTCCCGATCCAGTACAAGGGCATCACCGAGGACGAGGTCGCGAAGATCGCGAAGACCTTCCGCGAGCTCGAGGGGCCGTTCTTCGTCCACTGCTTCCACGGCCAGCACCGCGGGCCGGCGGCCGCCGCCATCGGCCGCATCGCGGTCGACGGTGTGGACCGCGAGCGCGCGATCGCGGAGATGCGCCAATGGTGCGGGACGGCCTCGAAGTACGAGGGCCTCTACAAAGCCGTCGCGACGACCGCGGTGCCGACGGCGGCGGAGACCGCCCAGTACGCCTTCGACTTCACCCCGGCGCACCGCTTCAGCGGGACCCGCGACGCGATGATCTCGCTCACGCGGCACTGGGACAACGTGAAGCTCCTGCAGAAGCGCGGCTTCCAGGTCGACCCCGAGCACCCGGACCTCGACCCGCTGCAGGAGGTCACCCAGGTGCACCAGCTCTACTCCGCGTGCATGGAGCTCGGAGAGACCGCGACGTACCCCGACGACTACCGGCAGTGGATGCAGGCGGGTTTCGACGGCTCCGCGCAGCTCGTGCGCTTCCTCTCCGATTGCACGGCGTCGGGCACCGCGCCCGCGACGGTCGCGGCGGAGCTCGAAGCGGCGTACAAAGCCGTCAACAAGAGCTGCACCGACTGCCACAAGGTCTACCGCGACTGAGCGCGGTCGGGCGCAGCGGGGCGAGGTCCAGAGAGGCCCAGAGCGAGCCTCAGCGGCGCAGCATTCCGGGGCGCGGCGGCTTGGACCGCGGCGCCCCGCGGCGTTAGAGTCCCCGGAGCGCCGCCCGTGAGCCACGTTCTCCTCTGTGCATCGGCCTCGGTGGCCGTCTACAAAGCCTGCGACCTCGCCAGCAAGCTGACGCAGGCCGGGCACCGGGTGCGTGCGCTCCTGACGCCGAATGCGGCGCGGCTCGTCAGCCCGCAGCTCTTCGAGGCCGTCACCGGCGAGCCCGCCGCGTCCAGCGAGTGGGAGGTCGACCGGCGCACCGCGATGGACCACATCGACTGCGCGAAGTGGGCCCAGATCGTCGTCGTGGCGCCGGCTTCGGCGGACCTCATCGGCCGGCTCGCCCACGGCCTCGCGGGGGACCTCGTCGGGACGACGCTCTTGGCGGTGCCGCGCAGCGTGCCGCGGCTCCTCTGTCCGGCGATGAACCCCGTGATGCTCGAGCAGCCGGCGGTCGCGCGCAACCTGGCGCAGCTCGTCGCCGATGGCTGGCAGCTCGTCGAACCCGGCGCGGGGCACATGGCGTGCGGCGACGTCGGCCGCGGCCGCCTCGCAGAGCCCCACGAGATCGCCGCGCGCGTCGCGGAGGCCCTCCAGCGATGAGCCCCGCCCGCAAGCCGCCCGCCCTGCACGTCGTCATCACCGCGGGACCGACCCGCGAGTACATCGACCCCGTGCGGTACCTCTCGAACGAGTCGAGCGGGCGCATGGGCTTCGAGCTCGCGCGCGCCGCGGTGCGCGCGGGGCACCGCGTGACGCTGATCGCGGGGCCCGTGCACCTCGAGACGCCGAAGGGCGTGACGCGCATCGACGTCGTCAGCGCGCGCGACATGCTCAAGGCGCTGAGAGCGGCCTTCCGCGACGCCGACGCGCTCTTCATGGCCGCGGCGGTCGCCGACTTCCGGCCCGCGAAGAAGATCGCGGGCAAGTGGAAGAAGAAAGAAGAAAGCGGCGGCGGCGGCGGCGGCAGCGGGGTGACCCTCGAGCTCGTCGAGAACCCGGACCTCCTGCGCACCGTCGCGGCCCGCAAGGGCGCGCGGCGGGTGATCGCGTTCGCGCTCGAGACGGGCGACGGGCTGCGGCGGGCGGCGGCGAAGCTCGTCAAGAAGAACGCCGATTGGATCGTGCTCAACGGCGCGAGCGCGCTGAACGCCGCCGAGTCCGCGGTGACGGTGCTCGATGCGAAGGGTGTCCTCTGGCGCAGCGACGCCCGCCCGAAGGCGGAGACGGCCGCGCGGCTGATCGAGCTCCTCCGAGGCGCGCCGCGCACCTGACTCACACCATGGGCGTCCGCGTCGCGCTGATCACCGAACCCGGTTTCCCTGGGCTGCGGTCCGACGACGAGTGGCTCATGGCCCCGCTCGCGGCGCGCGGCATCACGGCCGAGCCCGTGCCGTGGGGCGGGCCCGCGGAGGCCCTCGCGGGCTTCGACCTGGCGGTCCTGCGCACCCCGTGGGACTACCACGAACGCGTCGACGCGTTCCTAGCGTGGTGCGACGGCGTTCGTGTGCCCCTCTTGAACCCTGCGGCGACCGTCCGCTGGAACGCCCACAAGCGGTACCTCTTGGAGCTCGAGCGGCGCGGCCTCGCGCGCATCTCTCCGACCGAGGTCCTGCTGCGCGGCGAGCCCCACCCCAAGGCCGGCGAGCTGGCGGCGGCCCTGCACGGCCGGGCGAGCGAGGACCCGCTGCGGCGCCTCGTCGTCAAGCCAGCCGTCTCAGGGGGCGCGCGGGGCACCTTCGTGCTGGACCCGGCGGATCCCAGCGCCGACGCGCGGCTCACCGCTGCCGTCCGGGTCGAGGACATGCTGGTCCAGCGCTACGAGTCCCGGCTCGTCGCGGACGGCGAGTGGTCGCTCGTGTTCTTCGACGGCGCGCCCTCGCACGCGCTCGTGAAGCGGCCGCGCCGCGGTGACTTCCGCGTGCAGGCCGAGCACGGCGGCGCCGCCGAAGCCGCGACCGCGCACCCGCGGCACGTCGCATCGGCGCAGAGGCTCCTGGCGGCCCTCGGGCCCGAGCCGCTGCTCTACGCCCGCGTCGACGGCTTCGTCGCGGCCGACGGCGAGCTCGTGTTGGTCGAGCTGGAGCTCATCGAGCCCGAGCTCTTCCTGCGCTTCGGAGGGGCCGAGGCGTTCGCCGCCGCCCTCGCCCGCAGGGCCGATCGGGCGGATCAACCCGGCTGACCGTTGAACGGCGGCCTCCCGCGCGCGACCATGGGGCCACGGTCCGGGTGCGCCACGAAGGGGGTGGCGACGGACCGCCGTTTCCATCGCACGACCTCCGAGGAGGGAGGTGACCCGTTTTGGCGCGCAAGAAGTCCGGTACGAAGGGCCGTGGGAAGCCGTCGGCGCAGAAGGAGCGCGGCCGCCTCGGGGCCCTCGCAGCGAGTTTCCTGTTCGGGGAACCGCTCGATGACGCGACGTCGGCGCGCGTGCGCGAGCTCACGGGGCTCGCGCTCATCGGGTTCGGGGTGTGGCTGCTCCTGTCGATGTGGACCTTCCACCGGCCGTTCGATGCGGCGCCGCCGGGGGCGAACAAAGGGGGCCGGCTCGGGTTCTACCTGGCGAACTGGGCGTTTGTCGGGGTAGGCCTCTCGGGGTACCTGCTCGCGCTGCTGGGCGTCGCGTGGGGCGTGGTCATCGTCGCGCGCAAACACGTCGAGCTGCCGGCGATCCGCGTGTTGGGCGCGGCGTGTTTCGTCGTGTCGTTTGCGTTCGTGCTGGACCTCGCCGGGGGCGAGCCGATCGCCAAGCGTCGCGATTGGTTCGCGGCCAACGGCGAGGCGCCCTACGAGTCGCTGTCGGTGGACCTGCCCTACGGCCCCGGCGGTTGGCTCGCGCTGCTCAAGAACCCCGACCTCGTCGATCGCTTCGGTGAGCCGGGCCTCTGGGTGCTGCTCGGCACGATCTGCTTGATCTCGTTCATGCTGGCGACGCAGATGGCGTTCTACCCCGCCATCGTCGCCTTCCAGGAGTGGGCCGAAGAGCGGCGCGAAGAGCGCGGCGAGAGCCTCGGGACGGCGGTGCTCGGCAGCCTGAAGCGCTTGGCGCTCGGCATCTGGGACTTCCTGCGCGGGGCCGACCTGGTCGACGAACCCAGCGCGCGCCGCAAGAAGAAGGGCAAAGCCAAAGCCAAAACGAAGTCGCGCAAAGCCGCGGCGAAGAAGGTGCGCGCGAAGAAGGCCGCGCCGGCCGGTGACGAGCTCGAAGAAGGCGAAGACGAAGACGAGCTCGCGGCAGAGGACGAGGGCGAGCTCGAAGGGGAGCTCGAGGACGAGTTCGAGGCCGAAGAGGAGCTCGACGAGGACGAGCTCGAAGCCGACGCGGACGAAGCGGACGAGGAGGACGAGGAGCTCGACGAAGTCGACGAGGTCCTCGCAGAGGACGAAGACGAGCTCGACGACGAGCTCGAAGAGGACGACGACCTCGCCGACCTCGAGATCGAGCCCGTGCCCCAGGCGAAGAAGGCTGCGCCCAAGATCAAGCAGGCGTCGTTTGCGTCGCCCGTGTACGAGCCGCCCACGCCGCCGCCCGGCCCGTGGTCGCTGCCGTCGTTCGAGCTGCTCGAGCCGCCCGCGGCGGGTGGTCAGCTCGACAAGGACTTCCTGGAGGCCAGCGCGCGCAACTTGGAGCACGCGCTCGGCAGCTTCCGCGTGCAGGCCGAGGTCGTCGGCGCCCAAGTCGGCCCGGCGGTCACGATGTTCGAGCTGACCGTCGCGCAGGGCACGCGCATGAACAAGGTCACGCAGCTCAGCCAGGAGATCGCTGGCGCGCTGAAAGCCCGCAGCGTGCGCATCATCGCGCCGATCCCTGGCAAGAGCACGATCGGCATCGAGGTCCCGAACCAGAAGCGCCGCGTCGTGCGCATCTCCGAGCTCGTGACGCAGAAGGCGTACGACAAGGAGCACATGGCGCTGCCGCTCTTCCTCGGCATGGACGCCGAAGGCAAGAGCATCGTCGAAGACCTCGCGCGCATGCCGCACCTCCTGATCGCCGGTACCACGGGCTCGGGTAAGTCGGTCTGCATCAACACGATCATCGCGAGCTTCCTGCTTACCCGTTCGCCGCACGACGTCAAGCTGATCCTGATCGACCCGAAGATGGTCGAGCTCGACATGTTCCGCGCGATCCCGCACCTCGAGCTGCCGGTCGTCACGGACATGAAGCAGGCGACGAACGTGCTCCTGTGGGCGGTGGAGAAGATGGAGGGGCGCTACGAGCTCTTCCAGACGGCCGGGGTCAAGAACATCAAGACCTACAACGCGCTCGGCGAGGAGAAGCTGCGCGAGCGGATGGCCGAGGAGTTCGACGAGGTCCGCACGCCGCGGCACGTGCCGTACATCGTGCTCGTCATCGACGAGATGGCGGACCTCATGATGCAGTCGAAGAAAGAGGCCGAACAGGCGATCACGCGCCTCGCGCAGAAGTCGCGCGCCGTCGGCATCCACGTCATCGTCGCCACGCAGCGCCCCTCGACCGACGTCATCACGGGGGTCATCAAGGCGAACTTGCCCTGCCGCATCGCGTTCCAGGTCGCGTCGAAGATCGACAGCCGCGTCATCCTCGATGCGATGGGCGCAGAGAAGCTCTTGGGGCAAGGGGACATGCTGTACAACCCGCCCCAGACGTCTCAGATCCGCCGCGTGCAGGGCGCGCTCGTCGAGGACCACGAGCTGCAAGCGCTCGTCGAGCACGTCTGCCAGGAGGCCGCGCCTAACTTCAACCAGGAGCTCGTGCAGACGGCGACCGGCACCGCGCCTGCGGGCGAGCTCTCGCAGGGCGGTGACAAGATCGACGAGATGTTCAGCGAAGCGGTCGAGGTCGTGCTGAAGTACCGGCGCGGCTCGGCGAGCTTGCTGCAGCGCGCCCTCGGCATCGGTTACACGCGCGCTTCGCGTTTGATCGACCAGATGACCGACCACGGCATCATCGGCCCGCACATCGGGTCGAAGTCGCGCGAGATCCTGATGACGCTCGAGGACTGGCAGGAGAACAAGGCCAACATCGACCGCGCGGCTGAGCTCGACTGAGCGCGCGCGGGCTCGCCTGCGGGCCAGAGACACGCCGAGGACCCACGATGACCGAAGACGACATCGACATCGACATCGACGACGATTCGCCCGCGACGGCCATGTCGCCCGAGCTCGCGGGCGGGCTCGTGCTGCTCCTGGGAGCGATCCCGGCGTTTGCGATCGCGCTCGCGCTGAAGAAGGGCCTCGATCCTGCGAGCCCCGACGTCGGCGGCGTCGCGAAGCTGGCGACGACGCTGATGGGCACCGTCGGCAAGTGGCCCGCGTTCTTGACGAGCACTGCGCTGTCGTTCGTCGGCGCGGCCATCTTCGTCCGTGTCATCGAGCGCAACTGGCTGCGCGGGGTGCTCGGTGTGCTGGTCGCGGGCCTCGGCCTCGCCGCCCTCGCCGGCGCGCTGACGCCGGGCTCGGGTGGCTCGCTCGGTGCGGCGACGGGTGGGCTGCTGCCCGGCGTCGTCGGCGCGCTGCTCGGCGCTGCCGTGATCGGGGTCGCGCTCTGGCTCGGTTGGCTGCAGGGCGCGGGGCCGCTGCCGCGGGTGCCCATGCCGCAGTTGCGGATGCCGCAGCTCCGTCTGCCCGAGCGCGCGCCGCGGCCAAAGGCGACCGCGCAGAAGCCGCGCAAGAGGCGCCGCGAGGCCGAACCCGCGAGCATCGCCGACGCCCTGACCCGCGTCGTCGACGAAGACGGTGTGTCCGCCGCCGAAGCGAACGCGCTCGCGCCCGACGAGAAGACGCTGCAGTACATGCAGGAGGTCTGGAAGCGCGCGTCCCAAGGCCACGCGCAGAAGGCGCCCGTCCCGCCGTCGCCGTACCCCGAGGACGTGCGCCTCAAGGGGCAGATCCCGCCGGGGGCGCGGCCCCTGGGCGCGGCGCCCGCTGCGCCGCCGCCTGCGGGCAAACCCGCGGGGGCGCGCGGCAAGGTCGAGGTGAAACCCCTCGAGGTCCCGCCGAACTACACGTGGAAACCGGAGCCGCGGCCGGCGCTGCCGAGCGCTGAGCTGGACCCGTTCGCCCACAGCTCGGCCATCGACGCCGATGACGCGCGCGCCTTGGCCGAGGCGGCGCTCCGCGAGGGGGCAGTCGTGACGCCGCCGAGCCCGTATCCTCCGGGCGTGAAGCCCCTCGGCGCGCCCCGCAGCGCTCCGCCGCCGCCTGATGTCCGCCCCGGCCAAGCCGGCCTCGCGGCGCTGGGCGCGGCCGCTGCGGTCCCCCGCGCGAGCTGGGAGCAACCCGACCTCTTCACCGCAGCAGACGACAGCGATGAACCCGAGCGCGTGGCGCAGGCCCAAGGGCCAGACGCGCTCGACAGCACCTCCGGAGATACCAAGGACATGCTAGAGCGAGCGGACGCGTACGACGGATTCGACGTGATGGGGCA
>CAYOBN010000131.1:0-11674 GCA_964402175.1 uncultured Planctomycetaceae bacterium
GCTTCGCGCGCGCCCTCGCCGCCAAGTCGTACCTGGTACCGTTCGACGGGGTACCGTTCGATGGGGCCCGGCGTCCGCCGTCGCAAGCCTCAGGGCACTACCGCACGCACACCCGCATCGTCCGCCAGCCAAAGGCGGCCTTCCGGCGCATCCGCGGTCGGTGGGCTCCACGCGACGAAGCTGAACGCTCCGCGTTTGGCGACCGGGAACTTCGGCACCGTCTCACCCGCCGCGTAGACCAGCACCTTGTCCTGGTCGATCTCCGCGCGCCAGCGCCCGTTCGTCGACGTCACCGTGCCGCTCGTACGGCCGCGGCCGTACAGTACGTTCGCGCCGAAGCGCTCGCCGAAGCGCTCCTCCTCGTCGAACGGAGGTGCGCCTGCCAGCTCCTCGATCACCGGTCGCAGCGACGTCCGCCAGCGCGCGAGCTTGCCGCTCTTCAGCACGAGCTGGACCTCGTCTCCGACCGTCGTCGGACCGAGCACCGGCGGCGAACCGAGCTCCCACGGTCCTTCGAGCGTCCCGTCGCGTGGATCGAGCGTCCACGCCGAGCCGGTCTCCGTCACGAACAGCAGCCGACCCGGGCGGCCCGGGATCTCGACCGGCGCCCGCGCCATCCCAGAGAGCGTCTGAATCGAAGTGTTCCACCGGAGTGCGCCCTCCGCCCCGATGCGAGCGATACGCCCCGTGCGGTCAACGACGATGTGGTCCTCGCCGACTGGCGTCGGCAGGGCCTCGACGCGGCCATCCGTCTCGAACGAGCGCTCGATGACCCGCGACAGCATCGCCGCGATGTCCTGCGGACCTTCGACCCGCAGCGCTTTGGTCTCGTAGCCTGCGAGCTCGAAGACGAACTCCCACGAGTCGTCGAACGTCCCTTCGATCGTGAACGGCGTCCTCCGTGTCGAGCTGCCCCCGACGCGCACGAGGGCCCCTTCGGGCACACTCGTCACACGGAACGGCAGCATCACACCGCCCGCGGATTCGAAGGCATCGACCAGTAAGGCGTGTGCTTCTTTGTGGCCGCCGCGTGCTGCGAGATCACGCGCGCCGTCGACCGCGGCGACTTTCTTGCGCACGGCCTCGATCTCGCCGCCGAGGACCTTGCGGACCTTGCCCGTCACGTCGCGGGAGACGATCTCATCGTAGTGACGCAAGGCGCGCACGTAGTCGCCCTTCTTGTCGCTCGCTCGCGCGAGCTCCAGCAGGCGGTCGTTCTCTTCGAGCTTCTCACGTCGCTCTTGCTCGAACGCCTCGACCGAGCGCTGCTCTTCGCGGCGGCCGATCAGCGTATCGAGCGCATCGAGGCTCGCGTAGTACTCCGCGATCGGTTTGGCGCGGCGCGCGTCTTCGGTGACTTTGGCCTTCAAGGCCTCGATCTGGCCGCGCACGCGCCGCTCCGTCGCCACCTGTTGCGGCGCACGCGCAGAGGGAGCCCCGAGCACCGTGACCTCGCTCTCGAGTCGCTGCACGAGCGCGACGAGGATGTCGTACCGGTCCGGCCACGAATCCGTCAGCATTCGTGTCTTCGGCGGCCGTGGCAGGGCCTCGAGTTGTTCCGGCACGGACACCGGGTCTCCGGTCTGCGCCAGCTTCTGCAGCCGGTGATACTCCTCGAGCCACGCCGAGCGGATCTGCAACTCGACGGTACGCAGGCGCTCTTCGAGCTCGCGCCGAAGGTCGATGACCTCCGGCGTCGAGTCGTCCTTGAAGTGCTCATCGAGCGCCGTCAGACCTTGGACCGGGTCATCGAGCAAGCGCCGAATGTCGCTGATATGCGCGCTGCGCTCGCGGTCGTCCTTGACCTTCACGAACGCGACACCGAGCGCCGACGCCACGATCGTGGTGCCGATCAGGATGTTGCGCCGCAGGCGCCTCGTATGCGTCGAGGCGCGTTTCGCGCGCGTGAGCAACTGCCTCGCTTCGCGGTTCCGTGGATCGAGCTCCAGGAGCTGGCGCAGCGGCGAGAGCACGCGGTCCGCGTGCCCTTGGTTCAGGATCTCCTCGCAGGCCGTAATCACCCAGGGGCCTGCGTCCTCCGCGCGGCCGGTGGCGACGAAGCCCATGCCCAGCTCGAGTCGCTGCGCGGTGCTCTGTGGCTGCCGGAACGCAGCCATCGTCAGCGCCGGGCTGCTGCGCCACGCCGAGCCGTGGTCGCGCAGGTCCCGCGCCAGGTCCAAGAGGTCGCGCGGGTCGAGCGTGCAAGCTTCGCCTTCCGCGCGCAGCTGCGAGGCCGCTTGATGGAGCCGCACGATGCGGTCCATCCGCGTCATACGCGCCGCCTCGGTCCAGTGCACGAGCGTCGCGTTCGGGTTGCCCAGGCTGTGATCGAGGCGGCGCAGGATGCAGCGCACGTCGCGCATCCGCATCGTGCGCAGCGCCGCGGTCAGACGGCCCGCGAGCCACTCGTTGGACAGCGCCTCGGCGTCCTCCGGCACGAAGGGCCCCGCCGGCGCGATGCGCGTCCAGAGGGTCAGTCGTTTGCCCGCCCGGTTGAACTGTTTGCGCTCGAGCTCATAGAGCGCGAGCCGCAGGACCTCGATGTGGTGCGCGAGGCGCAGGCCGCCCGAGATCAGGAGCTTCGCCAGCTCGAGCCGCGTCTGGCGCAGCGGCCAGCCCAGGCGATCCGCGATCTCCTGAACGGTCGAGTTGCCGTTGCACTGCTCGACGACGTGCGGCGGCGCGCTCGCGAGCTCGGAGAGGTCCTGGATGCACGGCACGAAATCCGGCCGCAGGTTCGCCGCTTCGCCGCGGCTCTCGAGCTCGTCCGCGACGCGGGCGTACTCGAGCAGCACGAACTCGACCTGCGTCGGCGGCGAGTGGACGACGGTGCGCTCCGCCCCGTCCTCCGCGAGGCGTGTGACACGCTCCGGCAGCACCCCGGGCTCGAAGCGGAAGTGCACGCCGCCGCCATCGAGCAGCGCGTACAGCGTCTCGGTCCGATCCGCACGCGCCACTTGTTCGAGGCGCTTGACGTCGACGACGAACTCCGGGTCATCCGCCCAGGCGTCGCGGGCCCGGTCGCGCCACTTCTCCGGCTCCTCGTCCGGGTCGGGCAGGAGCCACGCCTTGCCGTCTTCGATGCCGATCACCGACCGCAGACCGCCTTTGGCGGTCAGCGTCAGCGTGCCCTCCTTGCGGCCTCGGGCGAGCCCTTGCAGCAGCTCTGCAAGGCCGATTCCGCGGACATCTCCCTGGAAACTCATCGCTGGGCTTTCTCGGCGTGGTCGACGACTCCGGCAGGCCCTGGGGACGGGTCGCCGTGGAGGGGATCGACCCCGCCGCCCAGCCCGCTGAAGCCCGAGGTGCCGGTGTCCCGATCAGGGGCGCGCGAGCCGCGCGCGGAGCGCCGCGAGGTCGTCGGGTGTATCGAGGTCGTCCAGCACCCCGGGATCGGCCACCTCGACCGCGAGCAGGGGCTCGGCGCCATCCCTCAACCGCGAGAGCGGCGTGTCCGCCGCGCGGTCCTGGGCCTCCCGCGCGAGCTCCCGCCCGAGGATCACCGGGTGCCCGAAGCGCCCGTCGAACCGCGGCGCGAGCCAGCCGCGCGCCGGGGCCCCGTGCGCCCGCCAGGCTTCGGCGAGGGCCGCGAAGGTCGCCGCAGAGACTAGCGGGACGTCGACCGGGGCGAGGCACAGGTCGCACCCTGAGAGCGCCCGCGCCGCACGCGCGACTCCGCCGAGGCGCCCCGCTCGCCACTCCGGGTTCCGCACGAGCTGCACCGCCGCGCCTGCGCTCCGGCCGCCGTCGCCCGCGAGCCACGCCTCGAGCGCGTCCGCGTGGGCGCCGCCGACGACGACGCGCGCCGCATACGAATCTCCGCGCGCCGCCCGCAGCAGCCGCGCGAGCGGCGGCGCACCGCCGAGGTCGACGAGCGCTTTGCACTCGCCGAGGCGCGTCGACGCCCCGGCCGCGAGCACCGCGAGCGCGAGGTTCATCCGCCGATCCACCGGTCGACCACCGCCAGCGCCCGCCCGAGGTCCTCGGTGCCCTCGACGAGCGCGCGCCCGTCGGGGAACACGGTCACGCGCTGGCCGTCCACGCGGAAGCGCAGGAGCGGCCCGATGCGCTCGGGCGCGAGCCCGATCTCCGTCAAGCGCGCTTGGACGAGGGCGAGGTCCGGCCGCTCGGCCCGCGGGCGGACCTCGACCGTGTTGCGCCCGCAGAGCGACACCGCTGCGACCCCCGCCGGCCGCTCGAGCCACGGGAAGTCGCGCGCGCCGCAGCACGGGCAGTCGGGGTCGCGCCCGAGCTCGAGGCGCCGCACCTCGCCCGACCACACGTCGAGCTCGAGCAGCGCCGGGACGAGCCCCTCCGGCCGTGTCAGCAGCCGCAGCGCGAGCCCCGCCTGCAGCGCCGCCACGGCCGCGACCGCAGGACCGAGCACTCCCGCCGTATCGCACGTGGCGAGCACCCCGGGCGGCGGCGGATCGCGGAACAGACAGCGCAGGCACGGCCCGCGGCCCGGGAGCACGGGCAGGGCGAGGCCTCCCGCGGCGACGACGCCGCCGTAGACCCACGGGACACCCTCGCGCACGCTCCAATCGTTCAAGAGGTAGCGCGTCGCTAGGTTGTCGGTGCCATCGAGCACGATGTCCGCACCCTCGGCGAGGCGCGGCAGCGACTCGGCATCGAGGTGCAGCGCGTGCGCTTCGATCTGCGTCGGTCCACCGATCGCTGCGAGCGTCTCGGCTGCCGCGAGCGCCTTGGCGCGCCCCTCCGCGGCGTGCGCCGCGGTGAAGAGCACTTGCCGCGGCAAGTTCGACTCTTCGACGACGTCGCGGTCGACGAGCGCGAGCGAGCCGACACCCGCGCGCGTCAGGAGCTGTGCGAGGGCGCCCCCGAGCGCTCCGCAGCCGACGACGAGCGCTCGCGCGCCGGCGAGGCGTCTTTGCCCATCGGTCCCGAGCGGCGCAAAACGCGTCTGGCGCGCGAAGCGCTCCGTGAAGTCCTCGGTCGAGTCCGCTGCGCTCACCGCGACCACCACCAGACTACGAGCCCGATGAAGAGCCCCACGACGAAGAGCCCCCCGAGCAGCCACGGCAGGACCGCCCGCGCGTCGCCGGTCGGCGGACGGTCGATCTCGACCCAGTTGAAGTAGCGCCGCGTGTTGCCCTCGAGCGGCGTGCCGCAGTGCGGACAGCTCCCGCCTTGGAAGCTGTCCCACGGGATCACCCCGTCACACGCCATGCAGTACGAGTTGCGCGCCGCGCCGCCCTCTTCGACGCCGGGGGCCTGGGAGCGGCGCCGGTAGTACTCGATCGCCTCCGCATTGCGCGCGCCGCGGGTGCGCGACCAATGGTGCTCGGACATGTTGCCGTAGCTCGGGACGGGCGGCGGATCGTCGGCCATGGGGGGAGGGTAGAGCGTCGGGACGGAAGGTGGCAGCGCCGGGCAAGCGGAGACCCGGTCCTGCCGAAGAGTCTCGCATGGGACAGGCCGCCGAAGGAGCACAGGGGAGAGGTGTCGCCGCGCCGCAGCGCACGACGTTCGAGTTCGAAGGGGAGCCCGAGGTCGTCCTCGTGCCCGCCGGCCGCGGGGGACACCCCCGCGGGCAGGGCCTGCGCGTCGTCGGCCCGGGCCGCCGCGAGCGCGACTACCAGGAGCGCGTCGAGCGCCTCGAGGCCCACGTCGATGGCCTGCAGCGCTCGCTCGAAGACGCGGCGCTCGTCGAGCGCGGCGTCGGCCGCTACGCGGACCGCTTGGAGGCGGAGCTCGCCGCTGCGCAGCACCGTGAGGCCGAGGTCCGCCAGCAGCTCCACCGCACCCTCGTGCTGCTCGGCGCCGCGCAGCGCGAAGCCGAAGGCCTGCGCGCGGCGCTCGCTGCGCCGCTGCGCCCGCGCATCGGGACCGAGCAGGCGCCGCGCCGTTTCTGGGCGCGCCTCTTCGGGCGCGAACAGTAGGGGCGCAGGGCCCGCGCGCGACCGCGGTACGCGGAGCGAACCCGGGTTCCCGCTTGACACACACACGCTGCCTGACCATGCTGTTCGCCCTGGCAGCCGAGACAGGCGGCCGGACGGTGGATGTAGCTCAGCCGGTTAGAGCGTCGGTTTGTGGCACCGAAGGTCGGGGGTTCAAGTCCCCTCATCCACCCCACCCCAGCCCCTCGCAGGGGGCGGGGCGAGCCTCTGCGACGCGGAGGCGGCTCCAGTGTCAGCGCTCCCGTTGAGCCGAGCTCCTGCGCCGATGCTGGCCCGGCCGAATCCCTCGGCCAGGCCGTGTGCGCCCGCGCGCGTCAGCCGTCGAGGAACTCGCTCGCGCGCTCGAGCTCGCTGCGCAGGCGCTCTTGCAGGTCCGCGAAGTCGCGTTCGGTGACGTGGGTGACCTGCAGCGCAACGGGTGCGAGGTCGTACAGGAGCTCCGGGTCCTGGCCCGGCACCGCGGGTTGATCCGCTGCGAGCAGCGTGTCGGTCAAGTGCTCGGCGAGGTGGCTCGTCGCGGCGAGCAACTTGTCGACCGTCGCGAGCTCCGGCGCGTGGTGGTAGCGGATCGTGTCGACGAGCAGCTCGGGCAGGCCCCACTTCGTGCAGAGCCGGGCGCCGATCTCCGCGTGGTGGAGCCCCAGCGTGCGCTTCTCGGCTTCGATCACGGTGCAGCCGCTCTTGGCCACCGCGCGGATCGCGAAGCGCGCGTCCGACATGTGCCGCTCGAGCACCATCGAGCCGATGTTCTGCAGGAGCCCTGCGGTGTACGCCTGCTCTGGGTCACACCGGCGGTGTTTCTGCGCGACGAGGCGCGCCATGATCGCGGTCGCGACGCTGCGCTTCCAGAGCCGCTTCAGGGCGTCTGCGGACGCGCCGCCGTAGTCGCGGAAGTACTTGCCCGCGCTCGACGTCATCACGAGGTTCACGAGCGTCGTGACGCCGAGTCGGTTGCCCGCCTCGTGCATCGACGCGATCTCGCGCTGGAAGCCGAAGTACGCCGAGTTGCAGAGCTTCAGCACCTTCGACGTGATGCCCGCGTCGGTCTGCACGAGGGCGATCACATCGCTCGGCACGACGTCGGGTCTCCCCGCCAGCTCCATCACGCGCGCTGCGACCCCCGGGAAGGGTTCGAGGCTGCGCATCTCGAAGACGATGTCCTTGAGGGGGGTCTGCATGCAGGGGGCACTCCGCGCGGCCGTCGGAGAACGGTCCGTCCAAGGTGCCGATCGGCAAGCGGACGGTGGGGGCTGGACCGAAGTTGGGGAAAGCCACCAACCAGGTCCAGATCTGGGACCCGTTCAGAACGGCAGCGGCAGGAAGTCCAGGAAGTCCGCCCCCCAGACGAGCTGCCCCCCGAAGTGCCCCGCGACCGAGACGACCAGCGCTGCGCCGGCGACCAGCGGCAAGTAGAAGCGTCCGAAGGGCCGCCCCCGGCGCGCGGCGCGCGCGGCGACGAGCGCGACGAGCGCGAGCCCGGCCGCCGCGAAGCCGGACCATTCGTGGCGCTCGAGCAGCTCCGGCTGCAGGGCGCCCGCGCCAGCTTCGTGCGCCGCCCACCCGAGGGCCGCTGCCGCGAGCGCTCCGGCCGCGCCGAGCGCGAGGCAATAGTCTGCGGTCACCTGCAGCGCCGGAGAGCGCCGCAGCCGCGCCAAGAGCGCCGCGGGCAGGGCCGCCAGGAGCAGCGCGATCGGGAAGTGGACGGCGAGCGGGTGCAGGCGCCCCGCGAGCTCGAGGGTGCTCGGCTCGGGTTTCGGGCCAGGTTTCGGGCCAGGTTTCGGGCCGGGGGCGAGCTCGTCGCCGGGGGCTGCACCGGCGTCCGAGCCTGCGCCGGCTTCGGCCGTTGGTGCGGGGGCGGGCGCGCCGTGCGGGGCCCCCGCGTCGATCCAAGCGGCGAGCCGGGCCTTCTCGTCGGCGCTCAAAGGCGCGTACGGCGAGTCGGCGGGCGGCATCTCGTCGAGCTCGACCGAGAGGTAGAGGTCGGAGTCCGCCGCCGCGCCCGGCTGGACGACGCTCGCGACCACGGCGGCGAGGTCGGTCGCCCCCGACCACTTGCGCAGGGCGCGCGGCGCGCGGGCGGCCTCCGGATGGGCGGGGTTGTGGCACGGCGCGCAGCGCTCGGCGATCAGCGCGGCCACCCAAGGCCCGTCAGCGGCCTGTATGGGGGCCGCGATCGGGTCCGAGGTCGGGTCGGGCGCGCCGAAGAGCGCGCCGCCGAGCAACAGGAGCGCGAGGCCCATGGTGGCGCCGGCCGGGCCGGTCAGTCCGCCTGGTAGGCCTCGTGGCCGGTCGTCTTCTGCTCGCCGAGGGCCTTGTAATGGGCCTTGACGGCCTCGTGGTCACCCTTCGTCGCCGCGAGCTCGAGCTGCAGCAGCGTGTCGTAGACCTCGACCATGCGGCGCACGTAGCCGATGCGCCACTCGCTGGCCTTGACCGCGTCCTCGATCGGCGCCTCCGGCTTGGGCAGCAGCGTGAAACACGCGAGCGCCGACCCCTGCAGGTTGGCGGCGAGGGCGATCAGGGCGTCCTTCTGGTCGTCCTTGCCGAGCATCTTGCGCATCTCCTTCATGCCCGACTGGAGCGCCTCCATGTGGGCGTGCAGGTCGCCGTCGGTGGCGCTCGCGGCCGGGCTCGCCAGGGTCGCCGGGGCGCTCGGGGCGCCCTGCGCGACCTCGCCCGAGCCCTCTCGCGGCACCGTCGTCGCGGCCGCGATGCCGACGACGAGCAGGATCGAGAACGGCAGGAAACAGGCGAGGGCGAGGGCGTGAAGGGGTTTCATGGTCGGGATGCGGTCCGCCGGCCGGGCCGGCTCAGGGGGCGGGGCGTACGCGACCTGCCCGTTCCGCGAGCATAAGCTCCCAAGCCGCGAGATGCGCGGCTGCGGCGGCGTCCCAGGTGAAGTTTGCGGCGTGTTTACGCCGCTCCACGGCCGCCTCCGGGTCCTCGGCGGCGCGGAGGCCCTCCCGGAGAAGGTGCGCGAGGAGCTGCGCGAAGGCCTCGGCTGGGGGGGCAGCGCTGCCGGTCGGCACCGGGATGAAGCGCGGGCCGAGGGCCGCGCGGAACGCGGGGAGGTCGCTCGCGACGACCGCGAGGCCGAAGCGCAGGGCCTCCAGCGGCGTCACGGCCGACCCCTCCCCGGCGGCGAGGTGCACGAGGACCGACGCACCGGCCACGCGCTCGGGCAGGTCGCGTTCGACCGGATCGGCGATCCACTCGACCCGCTCGCGCACCGGCGAGCGCCCGAGCGCGACCCCGAACGCCTCGGCCGCGTCCCCGGGCCGCCCGATGAAGGTCAGGCGGGCCGCGACGCCGCGCTGCGACAGCTCTTCGAAGGCCTCCAGGACCGCGCACGGCTGGCGCGCCGCTCGGATCGCGCCCAACACGAGGAGCTCGGGCGGCGTGCGGCGCGCGACCGTCCGCGCCCCGAGGTCGCGCGCCCAATGGTCCGCGCCGACCGGTACGACCACGCAGCGCGCGCGGGGCACTCCGTAGCGCTCGCTGACGGTGTCTGCGAACGCCGCGTCGAAGGTGAAGACGCCGTCGGCCCCGTGCACGGCCTGGCGGGTCTCCAGGTCCCGCGCGCTCCCCGGCTCGGGCAGCTCCGCCAACGCCAGCGTCGCGAGCCCCCGCGCCCCGCGCCCCCGCGGCGGCGCGAGCGGGTGCACCCGATGGAAGATGTCCGGTGAACCCGACAGGCGCTCTGCGCCGAGCCCAATTCGGGCGAGCCCTTCGAGCGCCCGGCGCGGCACCCGCAGCCGACGCCGCACCGGTGCGGGCCCGAGCGCTGCGGCGAGCCCGAGCGGCGCGCCCTCCATCGGCCGCGGCCCGAGGCCACCCTCGAACAGCGTCAGCCGCGGCGCGTCGCTGCGCTGCACGAGGGCGCGCACGAGCTCGCGCACATAACGGCCGATCCCCGGGGCGTGCTGGACCGCAGGTGTGTAGTCGAGGCCGATGTGCATAGGGCGGACACGGTAACGCTCCGGCGTGCTCCGGCGACAGCGCGCGGGGTGTTCAGGCCGGCAGGCCGAAGCGCAGCACGCGCTCGACGGCCGCGACGAAGCGCTCGAGCTCGCTGGGCAGCGTGTACACCCCCGGCGTGACCCGCACGCCGCGCACCGCGGGGTGACCGATCGCGATCGTATAGATGCGCTCGTTCAGCCAGAGGTGCCGGGTGAGCGCTTCGGGCTCGATCCCATCGATCGTGAAGTTCGCGATCGAGGTCCCCGTGCCGGCGCAGGCCGCCGCATCGAAGCCTCCGCCCTGACCGCCGAGGTGCGTGTGGAAGCGCACGCGCTCGTGCTGCGCGAGGGGCTCGACCCAGAGCCGCCGCAGGTGCCGCATCCGCGCCAACTTACGCTCTGTGCCGAGCGCCTCGTGGAATGCGAGGGCATCCGCGATCGACAGCACGAGCGGCACGGGATACGTCCCGATCTGCTCGAACTTCCGAATGTCGCCATCGAGCGACTCCGCCGCCGCGGTCAGCGGCCAGAGGCCCCCGATGCGCTCGCGCCGCACGTACAGCATCCCCGTGCCGAAGGGCGCATTGAGCCATTTGTGCAAGCTCGTCGCGTAATAGTCACAATCGAGGTCGGCCTGCTGGAAAGCGAGCTGCGCAAACGCATGCGCGCCATCGACGAGCACAGGGATCCCACGCTCCCGGCCCCACGCACACAGCTCGCGCACCGGCAGCACGTCGCCCGTCAGGTTCACGACGTGCGAACACAGGATCATCCGCGTCCGCTCCGTGGTCGCCGTTTGGAAACGCCGCACGACTTCGCTCGGATCCGCGACGGGCACCGGCAGTTCGATCTGCACGAGTCGCACCCCGCGCCGCCGCTCGAGCTGCCGGAACGCCTCGAGCATGCGCGGGTAGTCCTGACTCGACGTCAAGACCTCGTCCCCCTGCTCGAGCGGCAGACCGTACTGGCACGTCCAAAGCCCCTCCGAGGTGTTGCGCGTCAGCGCGACCTCCTCCGGATCCGCCCCGAAGAGCCGCGCCAGCCCCTTGCGCACCGTCTCCCGCTGGCTGTCCTGCAGCCGCCACATCGTGTACGCCGGCGCGCTGTTCGCGACGTCGAGGTGCCGTCGGTACGCGTCCTGCACCGCGCTCGGCGAAGGACTCACCCCGCCGTTGTTCAAGTTCACCAGCGAACGATCGACCGCAAACGCCCGCGCGACCCCACCCCAGAACGCCTCATCCTCCGCCCGTCCCCCCGGGTCTGCCGCGAGCTCACGCAGCCACGCGGCCCCGACCGACGGCAAGAGCCACGGCGCGCCCGCGCCGACGATGAGGCTGCGGCGAGTGAACATCCGCCCAGGTTCTCCCGAGCGCCACGAAGCTGCAACCCCGTCCGCTCCGCTCAGCGGAACGAAGACCGCGGCGGCGCCGCCGAAGCACCCGTCGCACGCTGCTCCCCGCCACCCCGCCCGTCCTGCGCCGGAGCCGCCCCCGCACGCACGTGCGCGAGCCACTCGTGCACCATCGGACTCGGCCGCCGCGCGCGCTCGGCGCGCAGGCGCTCGCGCTGGAGCGGACCCGGGGTCTCGCCGAAGAGGCCGCCGTCTTCTTCGAAGAGGTCGTTGAGCTCACGCCACAGGGCCTTGACTACGGGGAGCCAGAGGGGGGCGGTGAGGGCGACGAAGAGGAGGCGGAGGAGTTCGGTGAACATGGCCAAAACCCAGCCCCCACATCATCGACGATCCTGGCCCAGCGAGTTGGGGCACGGGGCCCAAAAATCGAGCCCCCCCTGTCA
>CAYOBN010000132.1:0-11651 GCA_964402175.1 uncultured Planctomycetaceae bacterium
CGAACACTGGCTCGGCGCGGCGGATTCGTTCCGCGGCCTTGCGCTGCGGCAAGGTCCGCGGGGGTCAGCGCGCGAGGATCTGCAGGAGCGCCAGCATCGGGGCGCGGTCCGCGATGTTGGTCAGGCCCTCGGCCTGGTGGCCGCCCAGGGCGTTCGAGTTGTTGAGGACCTCGGCGCAGCGCTGGAGGTAGACCGGGTCCTGGTTGTGGGCGTACGCGTAGGCCCACGTCGTCATCGCGGTCCACGGGTCGAAGAACTCCGTGAAGCCGTTCGACGGGATGTTGAAGCAGAAGTCGGTGGAGCTCTCCGGGAAGAGCCGCGTGGCGACATGCCGGTGCTGGGCGCGTTGGGACGGGTTCCAGAACGGGGGGCGCGTCGAGGCCTCCGCACCGGCGATCAGGACATGGGTCAGGTCCGCATGGTGCGAGGGGCTCACGCCTTCGAACACCGACCGACGCAGGCCCTGCACGGCGTGCAGGAAGTACGAAGCCTCGAAGGACTGGCGGGTCTGGTACACCCCCTTGAAGCTCTTCCAGATGGGGACCGACGTCAAGTTGCCCGTGCAGGTCGAAACCGACGCGCGCAGCACTCCCGTGATGATCCCGTACCAGGGCCGATACCGGTCGCGCAGGGCCGTATCGCCCAGCGCGTACCAGGCCAGCGTGGCCTGCAAGCCCCAAGCTTCCCCGCGGCCGAAGCTGCCGCCTCGCCCGGGGTACGCCGCGGCCATCTGGAGGCGGTGCAGGAGGCCCACCCCCTGCACGTGGCCGTAGTTCGAGTTGTAGACCTCGCTGAACGTGATCCGGAAGAGCTCCGCGTGCTGCTCGATGGCGCGTTTGGCCTCGGCATCGTTGGTCAGCCACGCCAGGGTCAACCACGGCGTGAGATAGCGCGTCAAGTGCTGCAGATCGATCGGCTCGTAGGCACGCAGCTCCTTCTCGTACGGCGGCACACGGTAACCCTCGTACGCACCGATCGCCTGCGCGCGGTCCGCGGTCGGGAAACCGAACAGCGTCGAGGACTTCGACGGCGTCAGGTGGAAGTAGGTCGCCATCCACGGTCCGTACGTGCCCTGCTGGTTCACGATGGACTCGAAGCGCGTCGGGTGGCCGTCGAGTGCGTAGAGCGCGACCGGCTGGCGGTCGTCGTAACACTGCGCCTGGATCTCCATCGCCTGGAGGCCCGCCTGGCAGCGCGCCCACGCGACGTCGACCCCGGGCCACTGTTCGATCTCCTGGCCACCCGCAACACCGCCGTAGTCGTAGCCCCACGGGTGCGCCCAACCGATGGTCCCGAGGCGGAACGGATAGTTCGACGGCGCGCTCGGCGCGCCGCTCATGAGCTGCAGGATGTGGGTATCGCGCCGCGCTTGAAACGTCACGCGGAGCTGCTCGCGGTCGAGGAAATCGAGCTGCGGCAAGACGTGCCGCTGGGGCAGGTAGTTCGGCGTATCGGGGCTCCACCAGGACCAGAGCTCACGCGGGCCGACGAAGCCTGGGACCGCGAACCCGAACGTGCGCCGCGCGAGCACATCTCGCCCGCGCACCAAACTGTCGAGGCTGCGCCCGAGCACATAACGGCGCGTGAACTGCGCTTGCTGCGGCAAGAGGTGCAAGGCGCCGTCGGGCAGCGCCTTCACCAGCGGATACATGACCCGACCACCGCCGATCGAGGCACCCGGCCCCATGTACGGCGCTTGGTAGGCCGGCAGGCACTGCCACCCCTGGGGTAGCTCGAGCTCGAGCTGGTCGAAGTAGAGGTCCGCGAGGGTGTCGTCCAGCGGCGTCGACGTATCGAGCCCATCCATGCCGTTGTGCACGTGCAGGTCGAGCAGGATGAACTCCTCCGCGCTCGTCGTGCGGAAGGTCGCGTGCACACCCATCATGTGGGGCAGCGCGGGACCCGTCCCCGTCGCGTCCAGCGCGAGGACCTCGTGGGTGCGCACCTCGCGCACATAGGCGCCGTTGCGCAGGACCTTGACGCTCGGGTGCCCGCTGCGCGCCTTGGCGTAGAGGTCGGCGCTGTAGCGGTTCCCGTGCAGGTCCCGCGTCGCGAGGCGCAGCGCCCGGGGCTGCGCGAGCAGCGCCGCCGCTTCGGCTGCCGGCTGCGTCGTCGCCCGCGGATGGTCGTGGCGCACGACGTCGAACGTGACCTCGGTGCCGGGGGCCGCGCCAGCAGGGCGCGTCACCCGCGCCAGCAGCTCGACCACGGCTGCGCCGTCCGCGGCGCGCGGATAACGCGCGACGGTCTCGACCTGCGTCGTCACCGGCTGGCCACCGACGAGCACTGCCAGCGGGTACTGCGGGAAGGTGTCGAGGTACGTCCCCGGCGGCACCGGAACCGTCGCCTGCAGGACGAACTGCTGCATGTCGGGCACCTCGACCGAGATCCGTGCGACCGGCGTCTGGGCGGGCGCAGCGGCGATCAGGAGCGCAGTGGCGAGGATGCGCGCTGCCAGGGTCGGAGTGGATCGGGACATGGGAGAGCTGCTCGTGCGGTGGGAGATCCGGGGCCCGTCCACGCTCGGGACGGCGCCACGGCACAGCAGGACGAAGAGGCTCGCACGATGGGTTCTCTCGGGCGAGGCAGAATGCGAGACGCAAGCTGGCGCGGACACGAAACGGACCCCCCGTGCGGGGGCGCCGCACGGAATGTGCTCCATTTCGCGTCACACTCAGTGACCTAGCGCTTCCAAGCCCGCGGCCAAGGCCTCAGCAGCCTCGAGGACGTGGTGGGAAGCCGCCTGCATCAAACGCCCGTCCAGCTCCACGATGCGCGCGTCGCGCACCGCGCGGAGCGCGCGCAGCGCCGGAGTCCGCTCGATATAGCGCCGCGTCGTGCTCGCGCCGTCGTCGCCGCGGGCGATGACGAGCACATCGGGATCCAGCGCGAGCAGCAGCTCCAAGTCGGCGTCTGCGAACTGCGCGAGACCGCGCTCCGCCGCGGCATTGCGAGCCCCCGCGAGCCGCACGAAGAGGTCCATCGTCGCGCCCGCGCCCGTGACCGTGCCGATGCTGCCCGTGTCGTAGTTCGTGTAGACGAGCACCCGCGGGGCCTTGCCCCGGCGACGCTCTGCGAGCGCGGCGCGGCGCGCTGCAAGGTCCTCCGTCAGTCGCTCCGCCGCTTGCTCCACTCCGAGCAGCGTCCCGAGCTCGCGCGTCGCAGCCGTCAGGGCCTCGAATTCGCTGGCGAGCGGCAGCTCGACCACGCGCACGCCGCTCTCGACCAACCGCTGGCGCGTCGCCGGTTGGTTCCAAGCCTGCACCAGCACGAGGTCGGGTGCATGCGCGAGGATGGCCTCGCTCTCGAACTCGTTGAACCGCGGTCGCGCGAGGAACGCAGCCCCTTCAGGGCGGCGCGCGATCACCGCGTACTCCTCGGCCAGGTTCGGAATCGCCGCCAGCCGCTCCGCCGGCACGAGGGCGGAGAGCCAGTCGAGCGCCGCCGTCGAGGCCGGCACGATGCGCGTCGGGTGCAGCGCGCCGGAGGCCGGCGCCAAGGGCGCCGAGTCCTCGCGCGTGACGATGAACCAGAGCGCCACGGCCAGGGCCAGAGCGAGCAGGAGGTTGGGGCGGGTCATCGAGTTCCTTCGTGCAGCGGGAGTATGCCCGAGCGGCGGCGGGGAGGGGCAGCGGTACACTCCCCGCCCCAGCATGTCGTCCCGAAGCTCCACTCCAGCAGCGACCGAGCGCGGGCGGACCTCCGTGACCTGGTGGCTCGCGTCGGCCCTCGCGGCGGCGCTCTTCTTCGCCACCCTGCAGGTCGGCAGCGGCGTCGGAGTCGAGCTGTCGCTCGCCAGCGTCGTGCGCGGCCTCAGCGGGCGTCCGCTCGACGGGGCGCTGCAGACGCTCCTCGAGCAACGCCTGATCGACGCCTTGGCCGTGGCGCTCGTCGGCGCGGCGCTCGCGGTGTCCGGGGGCTTGCTGCAGGGGGTGTTCCGCAACGACCTCGCCTCCCCTGGGCTGCTCGGGATCTCCTCCGGAGCGACGCTCGGCGCGGCGACGGGTGTGATCCTCATCGGCGGCGGGCTCGGAGGCGGCGAGGCCCTTGCGGTCGTCGGCGCGCTCGGACCCGCGCTCGTCTCGGGCCTCGCATTCGTCGGCGCGCTGGTCGTGGCATTGGTCGTCGTCCTGCTCGGGGCACGCGGCGGGCGCGTTTCGGTGCCGACACTCCTCCTGCTCGGCGTGGCCGCCAACGCTTGCCTCGGCGGAGCGCTCGCGGCCCTGCAGGAGTGGCTCTTCGAAGCGGACTACGAGCTCTCGCGCGCGGTGTTCGCTTGGACCTTCGGGAACCTCTCGGACCGCACCGATGGCCAGGTCGTCACACTCGCGGCGCTCTGCCCGCTCGTGGCGCTCGCGTTGCCGTTCGTCTCGCGTGAGCTCGATCTGCTCGCGGGCGGCGAGGAGGACGCCGAGGCGCTCGGTGTGGACACGCGGCGCGTCAAGCTCATCGCCGTCGCGGCCGCTTCGCTCGCCGCGGCCGCCGCCGTCGCCGTCGGTGGCCAGATCGCGTTCGTCGGGCTCGTCGTCCCGCACGTCGCGCGGACGCTGGTCGGCCACGGTCACACGCGGCTCCTGCCCGCGTGTGCGCTCGGCGGAGCGGTCCTATTGCTCGGCGCGGACCTCGTGAACCACATCACGCTCGCCGAGCGCGCGCTGCGGCCCGGCGTCATGCTCTCGCTGCTCGGCGGGCCCTTCTTCCTCGTGCTCGTCCTGCGGCGTCGGGCGGAGGTCCGCACATGGTGACCTTGCAGCTCTCGGCCGTGGTGCACCGCTACGCTGTCGGACCCGACGTGCTCGCGGGCCTCGACCTCGAAGTTCGGCCCGGTGAGGTCGTGTGCGTGATCGGGCCGAACGGTGCGGGCAAGAGCACGCTCCTGCGCGTCGCCGCGGGGCTCATTGCGCCCGCAGAGGGGCGCGTCACGCTCGACGGACGTCCGCTCAGCGAGCTCACGCCGCGCGCGCGCGCGCGCTGCATCGGCTTCGTGCCCCAAGCCCTCCGCGCGCTGCCCGCGCTGCGGGTGCGCGACTTCGTCGCGCAGGGTCGTTATGCGCACGGACCTCGGTTCGCTCGCCCGAGCACGGAGGACCGCGCCGCCATCGAAGCCGCCCTCCAAGAGGCCGACGCCGCGAGCTTCGCCGAGCGTCCGCTCGAAGAGCTCTCGGGGGGGCAGCGCCAACGGGCGCTCGTCGCGCGCGCGCTCGCCCAGGAGCCCGAGCTCGTGCTGGTCGACGAACCGACGAGCGCCCTGGACCCGCGCCACCAACTGCAAGTCTTCCGCGTGGTCGCGGGCCTCGGCTGCCGGGGCCGAGCGGCGGTCGTCGTGACCCACGACTTGAACCTCGCCAGCCAGTTCGCGACGCGCATCGTCATGCTCGACGCGGGCCGCATCGTCGCGGATGGCAGCGTGCGCGACGTCCTGCGCCGCACGGTGCTCGAGGAAGTCTACGCGGCGCGCTTCGAGATGGGCGAGGCCCACGTCGCTGGCTGGGGCGAGCTGCGTCCTTGGGCGCTGCCCTGGGACGGCTGACGCCGCTCACTGCAGCACGTCGAGCTGCTCGACCTGGAAGTCCTCGACGACGAGCTCGAGCTGGGTCGTCCCGCGGAACGTGTTCCAGCGCGGCGTGTACGCGAGGTGCAGCGGCCGGCCGAGCGCCAGCTCGCCGGCGCGGTGGCCCTGGCCGAACGCCATCGCCTTGAAGGTCTTCACCCCGCGCCGCACGTGGAGCATGAGGTGCGTGCCATCCGCACCGACGACCCGCGGCGCTTCTTCGAGGCGCGCGTCGCGCGCGAGCAGAAGCGGCTTCGGGTTCTCCGCGCCGAACGGCTCGAGGCGATCGATCTGGCGCATGAGCCCTTCGTCCAGTTGGCTGAGGCACAGGTCGGTGTCGAGCTGCAGCTCGGCCCGCGGCGGCGTCCCGCTGCCGAGCACCGCCCGCGCGTGCCGATCGATGGCAGCGCGCAGGGCCTCGACCTCGCTCGCGAGCACGTCGCAGCCCGCCGCCTGTGCGTGGCCGCCGAAGCGCACCATGTGCGCGGCGCCGCCGCGCAAGAGCTCGAGCAGGTCGAGGCCGCGCGCCGAACGGGCGCTGCCGCGCCCGCGCTCTCCATCGAGCCCGATGACGAGGGTCGGCCGGCCGAAGCGCTCGGCGAGGCGACCTGCGACGATACCCACGACGCCCTGGTGCCAGCCCTGACCCGCGAGCACGAGCATCGGGTGCTCACGCTCGTCGCGGTACGCCGCCGCCGCTGCCAGAGCGCTCTCGAGCACCTCGCGCTCGACGCGTCGGCGCGTTTGATTGAGCTCGTCCAGCACCGCCGCCGCGCGGCGGGCTTCGTCGGGGCCGTCAGCCAGCAGGACCTCGAGCGCGCGCGCCGCGCTGTCCATCCGACCGCTCGCGTTGATGCGCGGACCGAGCTGGAAGCCGACATCTTCGGCCGACAGCGCGCGTCCTGCGAGCCCCGTCAGCTCGAGCAGCGCTTGCACGCCGGGGGTCGGCCGCTGGGAGAGCGCGCGCAGCCCGTGGTACGTCAGCAAGCGGTTCTCGTCGACCAAGGGGACGACATCGCAGATCGTCGCCAGGGCGACGTAACCCATCGCATCGAACAGCACACCGCGCAAGTCATCGCGCACACGCGGGCCGCCCGAGACGCGTTGACACAGCGCCACGCCGAGCTTGAATGCGACCGCAGAGCCGCACAGGCCGCGGAAGGGATAACTCGACGTCGGCAGCTTTGGATTCACGAGCGCGACGGCGCGCGGCAAGGGACCATCCGGTGGTTCGTGGTGGTCCGTCACGATCGTGTCGATGCCCGCGGCCGCGAGCTCGTCGATCGTCTCGGCGGAGGCGGTGCCGTTGTCGACCGACACAACCAGCGTCGCGCCGAGCTCACGCGCGCGGGCGACGGAGTGCGCTCCGAACGAGTACCCGTCGTCGATGCGGTGGGGGACGTGCCACGCCACGCGCCCGCCGAGCTTGCGCAGGAGCCGCACGAGGATCGCGGTGCCCGTGATCCCGTCGACGTCGTAGTCGCCGTGCACGAGCACTTGCTCGCGATCGGTCAGCGCACGCGCCAAGCGCTCGACCGCGACGCCCATGTCCGGCAGCGCCAGCGGGTCGTGCAGCCGGTTCAGGTCGTGGGACAGCACCCCCGCCGCCGCTTCGACGGTGTGGGCGCCGCGCTGCACGAGGAGGCGCGCGACGACCTCGGGGACCCGTTCGGCGTGCACGAGGCGTGCGACGGTGTCCGCGTGCTCCGGGGCCGCGGGGACCCGCCCGAGCCGCCAGCGCCGGGCGGGTCCCCGGGTTCCGGACTCTGGGCTCGCGGCGGCCGTGCGCGGGGTGCTCTGCATCCCCGCCACGATAACGGATTCCGGCCTCCCGTCGCCTACGCCGCGAGCTCGCGCACGAGGCCCTCGATCGCGCGGGTGTACTGGGTCTGCTCGCCCGTGCTCTTGACCAGCGACTGAACGCCGCCAGCGACCCGCTGCATCGAGGCGCGCAGGGCGAGCAGCGCCTCTTCGGCGCCGTCCGCCTGCTGGAGGCCCTTGTGCACCGTACCGCGCGCCGCGTCGAGGGCGATCGTGATCGAGCGCGTCTCGGTCGAGAGGCCGGAGGTGATCTTCGCGATCCGATCCGCCGCCTCCGCCGAGCGCGCCGCCAGCGAGCGCACTTCGTCCGCGACGACGGCGAAGCCCCGCCCGTGGTCCCCCGCGCGCGCCGCTTCGATCGTGGCGTTCAGGGCCAGGAGGTTCGTCTGGTCTGCGACGTCGGCGATGAGGCTCGAGGTCTTCTCGATGTCGCGGGCGGCATCGTGCAAGCCCGCCATGACGTCCTCGACTCCGTCCAACGAGCCGTCCATGCCGCGCACACTCGCGAGCGCGCGCTCGATCGTGATGCCGCTCTCCTCGGCGAGCTTCGTGCTCTCGGCCGCGGACGTACCGAGGCCCTGCACGGACTCGAGGAGCGCCTCGGCGGTCGCGTCGAGCCCGCCGATCTGCGCCGCGATCTGCTGTACGGCCGAGCGCGCGCCGGCTTCGATCTCGGCGATGCGCGCCTCGGTGCGCCGCTTCTCGTCTTCGATCGACGCGCGCAGCGCTTCGGCGCGCTCGCTCTCGGCTTCGATCTGACGCATCTCCGCGAGCGAGCGCTGGATCGTCACCGCCAGGAAACCGACCTCGAAGAGCAGGTACGCCGCGTGCTCGACGACACGGAAGAGCGCGCCGGACTCCAGGCCGAAGACCGAACGCGGCACGAAGAGACCCCGCGCGAGGTGGTCGACCGCGACGACCGCGGTGGCGGCGATCAGCACTTCGATGTCCCGATAGGCCGCCAACATCGCCACCGAGACGAAGATCGCAAAGTGCGTCTCGATGCGCCCACCCGTCAAATGGATGAAGAGGCAGGCGAAGGTCGCCTGCGCGACGCCGACCGCGATGCGGGTCCTGCGTGCGTCAGGTTCACTTTGAATCAAGAGGCGCGGCACGAGCGCGCTCGGGATCCCGACGAGCACCGCGAGCCACACGTGCAGGTGCACGCTCCAGGCGCTGCCTTCGTACGCCCGCGGCGAGACCGCGAACGCCAGCAACACCGCGAGCGCGTCGCGCCCTTGACCTCGGCGAGGCGCGCGGCGGTGCGGCCGGGTTCGTTCGGCGCGTCCGGCAGCGGCACGGCGACGATGCACCAGCGGGCACCGCGGGGGGCGTCCGCGGCGAGGCGCGCGAGGGCCTCCACGTCGGCCGCGGCGCACGGGCAGGCCGCGTGCAGGACGTAGAGACGGCCGTCGAGCCGTCGCCGGTGGGGCAGCGCGCGTTCGACGGCAGCGGGCAATCCGATCGGTTCCTCGGGTGGTGCCTCGTAGGGTGCCTCGGCTCCCGAGGCGCCGTGCGCGCCGCGCGCGAGGAGACCCGCCCCGACCGCCGTGAGGTACACGGCGAACAGGGCGCCCAACCGGCGGCTCGGGGTGGGCCGCGGCAGCTCGTTCTCGGCGGAAGGGTGCATGGGGGTCCGGCCCCGGGGATTGGCAGCCGTTCGGCGCGGATCCAAGGCCCCCAGGGCGAACTCCCGGGGCAAACCCTTAGGGCCCTGAGCCCGTGCGACCCCCTCGGGGCCCCGCCCCCCAGGGTCGAATCCTCTGGCCCGGGCCCCTAGCATGGGCCCCATGGCCCCTCCGCCCGCGTCCGAAGAGAACCCCTACCGGCTGCTGCCGAAGGTCGACGAGGCCCTCCGTGAGCCGTCGCTGGCCAGCCTGGAGCCGACCCTCGGCCGCGAGCGGCTGCGCGGGTTCGTGCAGGCGGCGCTCGAGGGGTGGCGGCAGGCCGTGGCGGCGGGGACGCTCGATGGGCCGGGCCTCGCGGCGCGCGCGGCCGCCGGGGCCCTCGCCGCGGAGGTCCGCGCCGCCGCCGCGCGCGAGGCCGGCCGCGGCGTGCGCCCGTGTGTCAACGCCACCGGGGTCGTGCTGCACACGAACCTCGGGCGCGCGCCGGTGCACCCGGAGGTCGCCGAGGCGATGCGCGCGGCGGCGGGGGGGTACTGCGTGCTCGAGGTCGACCGTTACAGCGGCAAGCGCAACGAGCGGGATGCGCGGCTGGGCGAGCTCCTGGCCGCGGTCTCGGGCGCCGAAGCGGGCATCGCGATCAACAACTGCGCCGCGGCGGCGTTCCTCATCATGCAGACCTTCGCGGGCGGGCGCGCAGCGATCGTCAGCCGCGGCGAGCTCGTCGAGATCGGGGGCTCGTTCCGCGTCCCGGACGTCATGCAGAGCGCAGGCGCGCGGCTCGTCGAAGTCGGCACCACGAACCGCACGCGGCTCTCCGACTACGAGCGCGCGCTCGGGCCGGAGACGGGCCTCCTGATGAAGGTTCACACGAGCAACTTCCGCATCGTGGGGTTCACCGAAGAGGTCGATCCCGCGGCGATGGCGGCGCTCGCCCGCGCACACGGCGCGGTGTCCGCGTGGGACCTCGGCTCGGGGCGCGTGGAGCCGAGCGGATCGCGGCCGCTCGACGTGGTCGGCGACGAGACCGTGGTGCGCGATGCGGTCGCGTCGGGCGTCGACGTGGTGTGTTTCTCGGGCGACAAGCTGCTCGGAGCGCCGCAGGCGGGCCTCATCGTCGGGCGGAGCGACGCGATCCGCCGCTTGCGCAAGAACCCGCTCTATCGCGCGCTGCGGCTCGACAAAGTCGCGCTGGCGGGCCTCGAGGCGACGCTCGGGCTGCTCCTCGCGGGGCGCGGTGACGAGCTGCCGACCCGCCGGCTGCTGCTCGCGACCGCCGAGGAGCTGCAGCCCGCCGCCGAGCGCATCGCGGCGGCGCTCGCGGCCCAGCCGGGGCTGTCGGCCGAGGTGGTCGCGGCGACGTCGCAACCCGGCAGCGGCAGCGCGCCCACTGTATTTCTGCCCACGTTCGCGGTGCGTGTGCGGCGCGCGGGGCAGGGCGCCGAAGCGCTCGCTGCGGCGCTGCGTGCGGGGGATCCGCCCGTGTTCAGCCGTGTGCAGGACGACGCCGTGCTGCTGGATCCGCGGGCGCTCCTGCCCGGTGACGAAGCGCGCCTCCTCGCGGCGTTCCGAGCGCTCTGAGCGCTTGTTTCGCGGCGGCCCGTTGCCCAGGATGCGCCCATGGACTGCGCGCTCGTCTACAACCCGGTCGCGGGTCGCGGCCGCGCGGGCCTCGTCGCGCGCGAGGCGCGGCGGCGGCTCGAAGAGGGCGGCTGGCGCGTGCGCGAGGGGCGCAGCGAGCATCCGGGGCACGTGCGTGAGCTGGCTGCGGCGCTGGGGCGGGACGTCGGCGTCGTCGCGGTCATCGGCGGCGACGGGACGCTGCGCGAGGCGGCCGAAGGGGTGCTGACGCTCGCGGCGCGGCCTGCGCTCGGGTTCTTGCCGCTCGGGAACGCCAACATCATCGCGCGCGAGCTGCGTTTGCCGCGCGACGTGGCGGGCGGCGTCGCGGTGCTGCTCGCGCGCGAAGAGCGCGAGCTCGACGTGCTCGACGCCAACGGACACACCGCCTTGGCCATGGTCGGCATCGGCTACGACGCGCGCGTGGTGCAGATGGTCAGCCGCGCGCGCACGCGGCCGCTGCTCGGGCGTTGGTATCGGGCCCACGCGGACTCGCTGTACGTCGCTTCGGGGGCCGCGGCTTTGTTCGAGTGGAACCCGCCGCGCTTCGAGGTGCGGGTCGATGGCAACCGGCTCGAGGGGCGCTTCTGTGCGGCGGTGCTGTCGAACTGCGAGACGTACGGCAAGGGCTGGGCGGTGACGCCCGGAGCGGACCCGACGGACGGCGCGCTGGACTTCCAGGTGCGGCGGCACGGTCTCGCGCCCTTCGGAGCGCTCGCATTGATCGCCTCGTCGCTGCGCACACGCGTGCCGAGTTGGTTGGCGGCGTACGGGCGCGGCAGGCGCGTGGAGCTGCAGGCCGAGCGCCCGATGCTGTGGCAGACGGATGGCGATGCGATCGAGCCGTGTACGCGCCTGACGGTGCGCGTGCGCCCGGCGGCGGTGCGGGTGCTCGCGCCGCGGGTGGCGGTGGTGGCGGCGTTGCCGGTTGCGGGGTGATGGGGTGGCCCGACCCGAATCCCTGTCTGCGGTCGCTGGCATCGAACGGTACCAGGTACGACTTGGCGGCGAGGGCGCGCGCGGAGCGCGCGCTC
>CAYOBN010000133.1:0-11633 GCA_964402175.1 uncultured Planctomycetaceae bacterium
CGAGCGCGCGCTCCGCGCGCGCCCTCACCGCCAAGTCGTACCTGGTACCGTTCGATGCCCAACCCGGGGTTGCGGCGCTACGGAGCGCAGGTGAAGCTCGCGCGGACAGACCACAGGACTTGGGACCGCTGCGGTTCCCGTTCGACGCCCAACCCGGCTCACCCCATCCCTCCCCGTTCGGTATCGTTTCCCGCCGATGCGGCTCACGATCCTCCGACCAGACGACTGGCACCTTCACCTGCGCGACGGCGACGCCCTGGCTGCGGTCCTGCCTGACACCGCTCGGCGCTTTGCGCGCGCCATCGTGATGCCGAACCTGAAGCCGCCGGTCACGACGGTGACCGAGGCCCAGGCTTATCGGGATCGGATCCTCCGCGCGCTGCCCGCAGGCGCGCGCTTCGAGCCGTTGATGACGCTCTACCTGACGGACCGCACGCCACCGTCGGAGATCGCCGCGGCCAAAGCCAGCGGCTTCGTCCACGCCGTCAAGTTCTATCCCGCTGGGGCCACGACCAACTCCGAGAACGGCGTCACCGACTGGAACCGCGTGCGGCCGACGTTGGCGGCGATGGAGCAGCACGACCTGCCGCTCCTCTTGCACGGCGAGGTCACCGACAGCGACATCGACATCTTCGACCGCGAGCGAGTCTTCCTCGAGCGCCACCTCGCGCCCCTCGTCCGCGACTTCCCTGGCCTGCGCATCGTGCTCGAGCACGTGACCACCGCCGATAGCGTCGAGTTCGTTCGGAGCGCGCCGCAGAACGTCGCCGCGACGATCACCGCGCACCACCTCCTGTGGAATCGCAACGCGCTGTTCACGGGCGGCATCCGCCCGCACGCGTACTGCTTGCCGGTCCTGAAGCGCGAACGGCACCGGCTGGCGCTGGTCTCCGCGGCCACCGGCGACGATCCGCGCTTCTTCCTGGGCACCGACAGCGCTCCGCACGCCAAGACGCGCAAGGAGAACGACTGTGGCTGCGCAGGCGTCTACACCGCGCACGCCGCGATCGAGCTCTACGCAGAGGCCTTCGAAGCCGCCGGCGCCCTGTCCAAGCTCGAGGCGTTCGCGAGCGAGCGCGGCCCCGACTTCTACCGCCTACCGCGGAACACCGACCGCCTCACCCTCGAGCGTACGTCGTGGAGCGTCCCCGCGACCCTTCCCTTCGGCGCCGAGCAGCTCGTCCCGATGCGCGCCGGTGAGCACGTCGCCTGGCGCATCGCCGAGGTCTGACGACATCTCCGACGCGCACACGTTCACCGCGCCAGCAGCGCGGCGAGGTCGGACTCCGTCAGCGCGCCCGACAGCGACATGCCGGGAGCGTCACTGTCGCCGGCGGCCAAGATGGCGTCGGCGAGCTCGCGTTTGTGCGCTTGCAGCGCGAGCACCTTCTCTTCGATGGTGCCGCGCACCACAAGGCGGTAGGCGAAGACCGGTCGCGTCCGGCCCAAGCGGTGGGCGCGGTCGATCGCTTGGGCTTCGACCGCCGGGTTCCACCACGGGTCGAGCAGGAACACGAAGTCGGCCGCGGTGAGGTTCAAACCCGCGCCGCCAGCCTTGAGGCTGATCAAGAACGCGGTGCGTGTCGGATCCTCTTGGAAGCTCTGCACCGGGGTCGCGCGATCGCGGGTGCTACCGTCGAGGTACTCGTACGCGATGCCGGCTGCATCCAGGCGCTCGCGCACGATGGAGAGCAACTTCGTGAACTGCGAGAAGACGAGCGCCTTGTAACCCTCAGCAGCGAGCTCGCGCAGGCGCTCCACGAGCGCGTCCACCTTGGTCGAAGGCGCGCCGCGCTGGCTCGGATCGAGCAGGCCCGGATGGCAGGCCTCTTGGCGCAGGCGCAAGAGCGCCTCGAGGGCCTGCAAGCCGAGCTTCGTGCCGCGCCGCTCGACGACCTCGTCGAACGCGACCTGGCGCAGGGCGTCGTAGCGCCGCGCTTCGTCCTCGGAGGGCGTCAGCAACACGGTTTGCTCGGTCCGCGGCGGCAACGACGCCAGGACTTCGGCTTTGGTTCGGCGCAGGAGGAACGGCGCCACGATGCGCCGCAGCGGCCCAGCCAGGTCCCAGCGCGTTCCATCGGAATCACCGATCCCCGAGTTCGCGACGAGCCGCGAATAGGTCTCGCGGCCGCCGAGCAGGCCCGGGTTCAGGACCTCGGACAGCGCCCAAAGGTCTCCGAGTGAGTTCTCGACCGGCGTCCCGGTGAGCCCGAGCCGCGTGCCAGCCGGCAGGATCCGAGCCGCCTGGAACGTCTGACTCAGCGGGTTCTTGAGGGTGTGCGCTTCGTCGAAGACGACCGTGTCCCATTCGACCTCGGCCAGCATCGCGTAGTCGCGGCGCAATGTGCCGTAGCTGGTCACATACAGCGCGCCCGCAGCGAAGGCCTCGGCAGAGGTCTCGCGACCAGCCCCAGCGTGTTCGGCGCAAGGCAGCTCTGGCGTGAAGCGGGCCGCCTCTGCGCACCACTGGTGCACTACGGAGCGCGGAGCGATGACGAGCAGCGGCCCAGCACCTTGCGTGCGACGCCATTCGAGGTGCGCCAGGACCTGGACCGTCTTGCCGAGGCCCATGTCATCCGCCAGCACCCCGCCCGCGCCGACCTCGTGCAGTTTGAGGAACCACCCGAGCGCGATTCGCTGATAGTCGCGCAGGGTCCCCGAGAAGCTCGCGGGTGGATCGGTTGGGGTGCGCTCCGAAAGCGCGGCGCATTGCGCGCTCGCGCGTTTGAAGGCCTCGTCCGTGCGCTCGGCAGAGCCCTCTTCCTGACCGCGCAGCCAAAGCGCGAGCAGCGAGACTTGGCTGCGCCGGAAATGGAGCCCTTCTGTGTCGCTCTCGCGCGCAGCCGCCAGCGCGAGCAGCGGAAAACCGCGCAGCCAGTCCTCGGGGACGAGGCCCAAGCTTCCATCGCCGAGCTTCACCCAGGGCCGCCCCTCTCGCTCTGCCGCGACGAGGTCCTCGAAGCGCGCGTAAGCGCCGCCGTCGTACTGCACGGTCCCGTCGAGGGTGAACCAGTCGACGCCCGAGCGGATCGAATACGCGCTGCGCCCCGCCCCCTTCACTTGTTGTTGCTCCGCTTCGACGGCGAAGCCCGCGTCCTCCGCCGCCGCGACGAGCGTCTCGAGGGACCTCGGCAGAGCGACGCCGCGATCCTCTTCTTCGAAGAGCACCGGCGGACGCGGGGCGCCGACACGCAGGGGAGCGCAGGCCTCCAGTAATGCTCGTTCGCGCGCACGGTCCCGCCGAGCGAGACCCACAGCTTCCGCGGAAGTTCGCACGAGGTCGTGCAGGTCACGGACGCGGACCCGATCACCGCCGTAATCGAAGACGATACGGACTTCGAGGGTGCGGTCGAAGCTGCGCGGGACGAGCTCGATGACCGGCCGCGGCGCGGCCATAGGCGCAGCATCTGCCGTGACGGACAGGCCCGGCGGAGCTGCGCGCAGCGTCTCTGCCAGCTCGTGCTCCCGCTCGATCGGCACGGCGAGGCCGCCGCGCGCGAGCAGCTCTTCCGCGAACCGGGCGGCGGTGGGTGAAGCGAGCCGCAGCCCGAGCGCCTCCAGCAAGACGTACTCACCGATGCGCCACGGCTGCGGCGTCCCGAAGTCGAGTCGCTCTGCGTCGCGCACGAGCTCGAAGCGCAGCGTCGCCGTGGCGCTCGCTTCGTCGCGCTCGAGCCGCGCCGTGAGCTGCCAAGGCGCATCGCCGAGCCACACGAGGCGCGGCCCGTCGGCGACCTGCGCGCGGCGCGAGCGCAGCATCCACGGTAGGGCCCGTTCCACTTGCGCGGGGCTCAGGATGTACCGGCCCAGGTAGTTCTCCGGAACCAGTGGGATCCACTCGGCGAGTCGTCCGCCAGGCAGGAGCGCCGCGACCTTCAGGTCGGCTTCTTCGCTCAACTGGTAGGGCGAGTGTGTGCTCGGCCGCTGCACGAAGGGCGTGAACGGGCACGGTTGGCCGTCGCGGCGCACGACGTGGATCGAGACCACGAGGCTGCCGGCGGGCACCTCCGCCCCGACCGCGGCCCCGCGGATGAGCTTGTACGCCAGCACCGGATCGCTGCCGAGGGGCTGCCGCAGCGATTCGAGGGTCTTCCGGGCGCGCCTCCCGCTCATCCGGGGCAGGATACTCGGCCAGGGCGCCCTAAGGGTCTCTGCCGATCGCTCCGATAGGGGAGCGATGCCCTTGCGACCGCTCCCATCGACGGAGGCCGCCCCGTGATCGGGCCCCGGCTGCTCTTGGCGCTGCCGCTGCTCGCGGTCGCTGCCTTGACGCTGTGGGCGGTCCGTCGTCGCTCGCCGCTCGACCCCGGGGTGCTGCTGCTCGTCACGACGGCGATCGTGGGCCTCTTCTACCCCTTGGCGTCTGCCTTCGTCGAGCCCTTGACGTGGCGACACGGAGCGCACTTGCCAGACGAGTACGTCCTCGGCGCACAGGCGCAGTACCTCGCGTTCCTGCTCGGCGTCGCGGGGGTCGTCGCCGGTGTGCGGTTGACGCGCCGGGCTGCAGCGCCAGCAGCGCAGCGCGTCGCCGCCGACAGCGAAGCCGTGGGCTTCCGCGACCTCTGGATCGCGACCGGCATGGTCGTCGGCGGGGGGCTGCTGTACGCGCTGTACGTCAAACAGGTCGGCCTGGGGCCGTTGCTCGACCGTCACAACTTCGCCGAGAAGTACCGTGTATCGAGCGGCCTCGGAGCGCTCTACTTCGGCCTGAACCTCGTCATCTGCGGCTGCCTCTGGGCGGAAGCGAGCGCGCTCTCGAAGGCCGCGCGGCTCGCCTTTCGCGGCGTCGCAGCGGCGGTCTGCGTATGGTCGATCGGGTTCGTCGCGGTGCGCACCTACGCCGTGGCGCTGTTCCTGGGTTACATCTACCTCGCGTGCCGCCGCACAGGCTTCACGCTCGCGCGCGTGCGCCCGTCGTTGGTCGTCGCGCTGATCCTGGGTTATGCCGGCGTCGAGGCGTTTGCGATGCTGCGCGGCGCTTGGCACGGCAGCTTTGTCGATGCGGTGGCGACACTGCAGCGTCAACCTTTGGGGGTGGAGCGCTCGCTCGGCCAAGTCGTCGGTGGCTCCGAGCTCGCGCACCCGTTCCTCACGACGATGGAACTCGCGCGCTTCGAAGAAGCCGGCGAGCTCGCCGGGTCGAGCTATGCGGACGCAGCCCTTGGTCTGCTACCGCTCTGGCTGAATCCGGATCGACCACCGACCCCCGCGCAGGAGTTCGCGCGGCGGCACTATCCCAGCCTCGAAGCACGCGGCGGCGGAACGGCGTTCAGCGTCGTCGGCGAAGCCTGGTGGAACTTCGGGCCGCTGCTCGGGCCATTTGCCATAGGCCTTCTGCTGGCGTGGCTGCTCGCACAGGTCGAACGCCGCTCCGAGGTCATCCCGCACAGCCACTTCGCTCGCTTCCAGCCCTACCTGGTGCACATGATCGTCCTACTGCACCGCGGCTCAGCGGTCAGCATCGCCAAACACCTCTTCTCGCTGCTGATCCCTGCGGTGCTCTTGGCGGCTTCGGCGCACCTGCTCTGGGAAGCGCTGGCTGCCCGGAGAGCGAGCTCGATGCGCTCGGGGGCACGACGAGTCGAGCGCGTGCTCCGAGTCGCGGGTGAGCAGTGAGCCCACGAGGCATCCAAGTCTAGGGTCATCCTCGGTGCCAACATCGGTGAGACAGCCGCACCCACCCCGTCTGCGGTGGAGGGCGACTCGAAGACCTGCAGTGTCCCGCTCGCACCGACTCCTTGAGGACGCGGAAACTACCTCCCGACGGCAGTGACGGCGAGGGCGACCCGTCGCCGCTCCTCGGCCTGGTGCGGGCGCGCCAAACTCGCCGGGGCCGGCGCGTCCAAGAGGATAGTTGAGCTCGGCGCGCTGCTGCGGCGAGCGGGCCTTCGGTCCCCGCACCTGAGCGCGCGGCGAGCTTCAAGGGCTTGCGCCGATCCCGCGTGGGCCGAAGCCCGCGGCGAACAGCCCCCGTGCGGCGCGGTCGCGCGAGTTGGAGGCTGCAAAGCCGAGGCTGCGGAGGAGGGCCGCGCTCCTCAGGGAGCCTGCCCAGCGACCGCGCCCGAGCTCGCATGGATCCGTGCCGCGGGCACCTCGGGCATAATCCGAGCATGCTGCGCGTACGCGCCTCGATCGTTTTCTGCGCGATCTCGCTCGCCTCCGGTCTCGTGTCGCCCGCGGCCGCGCAGACGAAGTCCCTGCCGCGACCGGGAGAGGTCTTCCTCGTCCAGGGGCACACGGCGTTCGTGATCGAACCCGCTCCTGCGGCCCGCCGGGCGGGGCCGATGCCGTGGGTTTGGTACGCGCCCACTCTCCCAGGACTGCCGGCGAGCGAAGAGACCTGGATGATCGATCGCTTCCTCGCGGCGGGCATCGCGATCGCCGGGATCGACGTCGGTGAGTCGTACGGGAGCCCCGAGGGACGGGCGCTGTTTCAAGCGCTCTACGAGGTACTGACCCGAACGCGAGGCTACGCGCGCAAGCCAGCGCTGCTCGCCCGCAGCCGCGGCGGCCTCATGCTCTACAACTGGGCGGTCGAGCATCCGGACAGCGTCTCCGGGGTCGCGGGTATCTACCCCGTCTGCAACCTGGCGAGCTTCCCCGGCCTCGAGCGAGCGGCGCCGTCCTACGGCATGGGCGCAGAGGAGCTCGCCGCCGCCCTGCACGAACATAATCCCATCGAGCGGCTGGGGCCCCTCGCCGAGGCGCAGGTGCCGTTGTTGCACCTGCATGGCGACAAGGACACGGTCGTACCGCTCGAGGCCAACACCGCGCTCCTCGCCGAGCGCTACCGGGCGCTCGGCGGCCCGGCCGAAGTGGTTCTGGTCCCGGGTCAGGGCCACAACATGTGGAGCGGCTGGTTCCAGTCCCAGGCGCTCACGGACTTCATCATCCACCGCGCGGTCGCGGGTCAGCTAAAGGGCCGCTCCGCGGTCGAGCTCGATCCCAGCGCCTACCTCGCGCTGCGGGATCGGCTCGAGAACAGCCGGCTGCGGTTCGAGCGCGAGCGACGCGGGCGTGTGGCGTTCCTCGGCGGTTCGATCACGCACAACCCAGGTTGGCGCGATGAGGTCTGTGCACACCTGCGCGCGCGCTTTCCGGAGACCGAGTTCGACTTCATCGCGGCCGGTGAGCCTTCGATGGGCAGCACCCCTGGCGCGTTCCGCCTTGCGCGCGATGTGTTCCGCAACGGCCCCGTCGACCTGCTCTTCCAGGAGGCGGCCGTCAACGATTCGACGAACGGACGCAGTGCGGTCGAGATGATCCGCGGTACGGAGGGCATCGTGCGGCGCGCGCGCAGCCTGAACCCGTCCGTCGATGTGGTGTTCTTGCACTTCGTCGATCCGGAGAAGATGGCCAGCTATCGCGCGGGGGTCGTGCCGCTCGTGATCCAGCGACACGAAACCGTGGCCCAGCACTACGGAGTGTCCTCGGTACACCTCGCGAACGAAGTCACCGACCGCATCGACGCGGGGGAGTTCACATGGGAGCACGACTTCAAGGACCTGCACCCCTCACCCTTCGGCCAGCGCCTCTACGCCGCCAGCGTTCTGCGCCTCTTGAACCTCTGTTGGGCGGATCCCCTGATCCGCGAGGCGACGTATGTCGCTCCTCCGCACCCGCATCCGCCGCCCCTCGACCGGTTCAGCTACGACGCGGCGGAGATCCTGGCGCTCGAAGCCGCGCGTGAGCTCCGGGGCTTCGAGCTCGTACCGGCGTGTGATCCGCGAGCGGGCGGGGTCGGCGGCGGCGTTCGGAACGGCTTCGTCGACGTTCCCATGTTGGTCGGCACAGCAGCCGGAGCCTCTCTGGAGGTGGCGTTCCGAGGCCGAGCCGTCGGCATCTGGGTCGCCGCCGGGCCCGACGCAGGCACGATCGAGCACCGCATCGATGGCGGTCCATGGCAGACCACCGACCTGTTCACGCGCTGGAGCGCCAGCTTGCACCTGCCCTGGGTCTACCTGCTCGAGACCGAGCTCGACGGCACGGACCACGACCTCGAGGTGCGCATCGCCGCGACGCACAACCCCCGCTCACGGGGCCACGCGGTGCGTATCGTGCACGTCCTCGTCAACCGGTGAGCGCGCTGTCCCGGTCCGCAGGTCAGCCCGAGCCAGACGGCATCAACCCGCACCCTTGGGGGCCGCCCCGCGGGGCCTCCGCGATCACCGCGGTGATTCGCCTGCGCCAGACTCGGTGTTCGAGGACCTGCGACGTCGGGAGAGGCTCAGGTTGGTGGGGGCGTTTCACAAGAGCGTCCCGCCGCGCTTCGCAGCCTGGCAGAACCGTGTCGCCCCCCCGGGGCGAGCGCCGAGCTCGGGGCTCGAGCTGGGACTGCGCGGTGTGCACGGCGAGGTCGCTGCATTGCGATGCCCGGAGAGCCGCCGAGGTTCCGCGGTCGGGTGCGACGCGGGATCAGCGCGTCCTGACCCATCGCGCCAATGCGAATCGAGCCTGGGCGAATCGAGCCTGGGCCCAAGCCACCTTGGGCCCTCAGCGTCTGCGGCCGACCCTGCGGAGCGCGACCACGATCAGCGCGCCGAGCAGCGCCTTGAGTCCCGCGCCGAGCAGAAAGGGCTCGACCCCCCCGCGGAACGCGGGGGCGGGCCCGTGCAGCCAGGCGAGCCTCGCCCAGCCGCACGTGAGGATCACGACGGTGCCCGCGAGCTGTGCGGTGAGCTCGCGCCGCACGCGCGGCGTCTCCGTACGCGCGGCGAGCCGCCCTGTCGCCGCTGCACCGAGCACGAACCCGATGAGGAACCCTGCGCTCGAACCACGTACCGCATCCCAGCCGCCGCGTCCCTCTGCCAGGATCGGAGCGCCGAGGGCAGCCAGCGCGACGTAGATCGCCGCAGCGAGCGCACCGCGGCGCGACCCCAAGAGCGCTGCGCTCACGAGCACCGCCAGAGATTGGCCCGTGATCGGCACACCGCCGAGGGCCCCTGGGACCGGCAGCGCGACCTGTGCGGCCAACCCCACGGTGCCCGCCGCCGCCACGCAGGCCGCGATCGAGCGCTGAGCGGACGCGCGTCCGACGTCGATCCGCCGAACGAGCTCCTCCGACATCGGTCGGTCGTCGCGCACCATGCGCCCGCTACCCTACGCTCTCGCGCGCTCGCGGGGCCAACGGGAACTTTGGGAGCTGCGCTTCGGCAGGTCGGGTCCGCGACCTCGCAGCGACGGCCGAGCCATGTCCCGTGACGTCGATCGGCGCGGCAGGACCCGCTACGGCGTCCTGCACGCTACCTTGCCGCGGCATGAAGGTCTTCATCAGCGCGGACATCGAAGGCGTCACGGGTATCACGGATTGGTGCGAGGCCGACCTCGACTCCCCCGCCAACGTCGAGCTGCGGGAGCGCATGACGGCAGAGGTCGTCGCGGCCTGCGAAGGAGCGCTCGCAGCGGGCGCGACCGAGCTGCTCGTCAAAGACGCCCACTGGACCGGTCGCAACATCTTCGCCGAGCGGCTCCCGCGCGAAGCGCAGCTCTATCGCGGCTGGAGCGGTCACCCGTACAGCATGGTGCAGGGCATCGATTCATCGTTCAGCGCAGCGGTCTTCGTAGGCTGGCACTCCGCAGGCGGCCGCGGCGGCAATCCGCTCGCGCACACGCTGAGCTCGCAGCGCCTGATCGGCGTCCGCGTCAACGGCCAATGGGCCTCGGAGTTCCTGCTGCATGCCTACGCCGCCGCGCTGGAGGGCGTCCCCGTCGCCTTCGTCTCGGGCGACGAGCAGCTCTGCGCGGAGGTCAACGCCTTCGATCCGGCGATCGAAACGGTCGCCGTCACCCGCGGACTCGGAGCCGCCACCCTCGCGCTGCACCCCGCCGAAGCCCGCGAGCGCATCCACGCAGGTGTCGCAAGCGCATGCTCGCTCCCGAGACGCGTGTCGCCGAAGCCGCTACCCGAGCGATTCTCGGTCGAGGTGGTGCGCAAGGACCAGCGCGACGCGTTTCGCCTCGCGTTCTATCCCGGCGCGCACCTCGTCGATGCCCAGACGGTCGGCTTCGATTCCACGAGCTGGTTCGAGGTCCTGCGCATGCTGCGCTTCGTGACCGCGTGACCCCCGCGTCGATGTACAAAGCGACAACCAGGCTCGAAACGTAGCTTAGGCACCGCACAACATGCTCTCGGCCCAGGCTGTCGGCGCTGGCGCTTCGCTCGATTTCGCTGGCGGCACACGGATGGTGGGGGCAGCATTGGCCAGCCTCTCGAAAGCGGGTGCTAAACCCCTGGCGAACAAAATTGCCGGAAATCCGCGCAACCGTAAGTCCCCGCCCCGAGGGAGGTTACCGCGTGTCGGGGTGTCGGGGTGTCGGGGTGTCGGGGTGTCGGCCGACGTACCTGTGGTATCCTCGCACGCGACTCTCAGAGGGCGCGTCACCAATGCGCACCGAAAGCGCTGCCCGTTCGGAGTTCCCTTGTTCACACCGTAGAGTCGTCCCCCTTCGAAATTTCATGATGAAGCGCGTCTCCGCACGATCTCGGCCGTCAACTCTCGCTGAGGATCTCGTCACTTCGCCACGACATAGGTCCGGGAGCCTTGTTGTGTTCGCAGTGATTGCGCTCTCGGCCACGGCAATGCTCTGGCTTCGGGCTCGAACTGTTGAGGGCTCGAAGCCGAGTGTCCTGACGCCCTCGATCGACACTTCGGCTGACGCCACGCCGCCGTACGGCGTCGAGCTCGAGAACGGCCAAGGCAAAGCTGTCCGCCTCGTTCCAGGTACCATGCCAGCAGGACATCCGAACGCCGTTGCGGCACCGCTGAGTTCGGCTCGCGATGTGGGCGATCATGCTCGGGATGGTTCCGGTCTGACCCACGAAGAGAAGATCGACCTTCTCCTCGAAGCTCACGCATTGTTTAGGGACGCACACGAAAGTAGCGACCTCCGCCAATGTGTGACCCGTGAGGCATGGTTGGCCCGAAGGTGCGCCGTCACCATTCTCCGGGAGCGTGGACAGGTTCAGTATGAGCCCGACATTGCCATCGATGGCCGTCAAGGGTTCAAGGGCAATACCGAAAATGACAACGAGTGGGTCATTGTGATGGACAATGGGAAGTATGTTGTCGGGGAGGCCCACTTCCCCGTTCTGGACCTCGCGCACCAACGTGCTGCGCACGTCCATGAAGCGGATCTTCTTGTAGACCAACTCTCGTCGCAAGAGGTTCGGCGCTACGACCAGTTCGTTGAACAGGCGCTTCTCGCGCTTGGTGTCGAGACGCTGGAGTTCAACGAAGGAAAGTAGCTGCTGTCGTGGTTCCGGAGGCCGTCACCCAGGGACCTTGGCCTAGAGCGCCTGCCGGCCTCATTGCGAACTCCCCATTCCCGAACGCACGAGGGCTAATATCGGGCCTACACTACACGGGACCGACTTGTGTCCAGAACGTTGTACTCTGGAGCGCAGCCCCGGTCTTCATGGTGACTGCCTGTTGGCAATCCGGTAGAGCGTTGCTTTCAGAAGCGGACACTGGGTCCTTGTCAGCATGAATTCGATGTCTCGCTCGTTCGGCACGAAGGGGTCGAGTCGGACTTGTCCCCGACTCGAGACGACTGAGCGATGACTTGAGGGGACCGTGTGGTAGCTCCGCGTCGACGCGCCATGGAGACTTCACTCCGCCAACTGCGCGGTCAGC
>CAYOBN010000134.1:0-11545 GCA_964402175.1 uncultured Planctomycetaceae bacterium
GGCGAGGAGCTGCGGGGGACCCTCGTTGCGCGCGGGTCCGCTATCCTCAGGGCCTTGCAGCCGGAACCCGCCCTCCTGGCCCCGATGCCCATCCTGACCGTGACCGAGCGCGCCGACGCGGAGCGTCAGGTCGCGCGCGAGCTGATCGACCTCGTCCAGACGACCGGCGCGCGCGGGGAGCGCTGCGTGCTGGGCCTCGCCACGGGCGGCACCATGGTCGGCGTCTACGCCGCCGTCGTGGCGCTGGCGCGCGCCGAGCGCACGTCCTTCCGCCACGTCGACACCCTGAACCTCGACGAGTACCTCGGGTTCGGGCCCGAGCACCCCGAGAGCTTTGCGGCGTTCATGCAGCAACACTTCGTCGGGCCGCTCGCCGAGGCCGCGGGCCTCGACCCGCGGCGCTGCGTGGTCCCCGACGGACGGCGTGCGGCGGAGGCACCCGTCGCGGCCGCGCGCGAGGTCGAAGCCTTGCTGGCGCGCCTCGGCGGCATCGACCTGCAGCTCCTCGGGCTCGGGCGCAACGGGCACCTCGCGTTCAACGAACCCGGCGCGGCCCACACGAGCCGCACCCGGGTCGTCGCGCTCGCGCGTGAGACGCGCGAGGACGCCGCTGCGACCTTCGGCGGCCTGTCCGCCGTGCCGCGGCGCGCGCTGACCCTCGGGATCGGGACGATCCTCGCCGCACGGCGCCTCAGGGTGCTGGCGTTCGGGCCGAACAAAGCCGCCGCCGCCGCCACGGTCTTCCGCGGCCCCGTCTGCCGCAGCCGTCCCGCGAGCGCCCTCCGCCGCCACGGTGACGTCCACCTCTGGCTCGACGCCGAGGCGGCGCGCCTCGTCCCCGTCGGCAGCGCGGCCCGATGAGCGCCCTCGCGCTCGCCACCGCCGGAGGCTTCGGCGCGCTCGACGTCGCGGTCATCCTGGGGGTGCTGGTCCTGACGACCGTCGTCGGCCACAAGCTCTCCGGACGCCAAGCGACGACCCACGACTTCTTCCTCGGCGGGCGCCGCCTGCCGTGGTACGCGGTCGCCGCGTCGATCATCGCGACGGAGATCTCAGCGGTCACGTTCGTGTCCCTGCCCTCCGTCGTCGCGCGGCCCGGCGGCAACATCACCTACCTGCAGATCGGCCTGCTCGGCTCGTTGATCGCGCGGGCGCTGGTCGCGTGGCTCCTGGTGCCGCGTTACTACGAGCGCGAGGTCTACAGCCCGTACGACTGGATGGGCCGGCGCCTCGGCGAGGGCGTGCGCCGCACGACGACCGGGCTCTTTGCCGTCGGCGGAGTCCTGGGCCAAGCCTCGCGCGTCTACCTCGCCGCCAAGATCCTCGAGGTGCTCGCGCGCGAGCCGTTGCAGCGCGTCGCGGACCTGGCCGGCGGGACCCCGATGGTGTGGGGCATCGTCACGATCGGCGTGATCGCGGTCCTCTGGACGTGGCTCGGCGGCATCGCGACGGTGGTCTGGACCGACGCGCTGCTGTTCCTCCTGTTCCTCGGCGGCATCGGCACGATCCTCGTGTCGGCGCTCGGCGGCCTGCCGGTCAGCGTCGTCGAGGTCTTCCGCGACGCGTACACCGCCGGCAAGCTGCAGCTCCTGAGCCTCGCGCCGCCGCCCGACTCCGGCCGGCCGTTCTTCCAATGGCTCTTCACGGAAGCGGACACGTTCTGGGCCGCGCTCCTCTTCGCGAGCTGGGGCCAGATCGGTCCGTACGGCACCGACCAGATGATGGTCCAGCGGCTCTTGTGCTGCCGCGACGTCCGGTCCGCGCAGAAGGCGATGCTGGCCAGCTACGCTGCGATGGGGGTGACGGTGCTCGTCGCCTGCGTCGGTGTGGCGCTCTGGGCGTGGTACGGCACCTATCCGCCGACCGGAGAGTCCGCGGCCCTGCTGCAAGGGGACATCGAGCGCATCCTGCCGCTGTTCGTGCGCGAGGTCCTGCCCGCGGGCCTGCGCGGGCTCGTCGTCGTCGGCGCGCTGGCGGCGGCCATCTCGAGCCTCGACTCCGTCCTCGCGGCGCTCTCCCAGACGACGCTGCACGCGTTCGTCGAGCCGTTCCAGCGCTGGCGGCGCGGCGGAGGTGAGGCCCCCCCGAGCTCGCTCTTTGCGAGCCGCGCGCTCGTGCTCGTCTGGGCGATCCTGCTGTGCTCCGCGGCAGCGGGCATCGAGTCGATCCGTCCGCACTTCCCCTCCCTGCTGCAGCTCGCCTTGGCGAGCGCGGGGTTCACGGGCGGCGCGCTGCTCGCTGCGTTCGGCCTCGCGTGTTTGCCGCCCCGCGCGGGTGCGCCGCCGCGCGGCGCCAGCGGCTTCACCTTCGCCGCACCGCTGTCGGTGTTGACCGTGATGGCCGCGGTCTTCCACACCCCGTGGGCCGTCCGCGCCAGCCACTGGGCCTTCGGCGTCGTGTTCGCGCTGTGGCTCGCCTGTGAGCTGCCGCGCCGCCGCAGCGTGCGCGGCCTGCTGCAGACTGCGCTCGTCGCCGGGTACTTGCTGCTGCTGACCCAGGTCGCCGCGCACGGCGACATCGCGGGCCGCTCGATCGCGTGGCCGTTCTATGTGCCGCTCGGCAGCGCCGCGGCGTTTGTCCTGGCCCTCGCCCTCGACCGCGGCCCGCGCGACGGCGACGTCAGTCCAGCACGATCGAGATGACCCGCTCGGCTTCGCCGCGCAGCGTCACACGGCGCTCGCCGCGGAGGCCCGCGCCGTTCGCCTGCACCGTGTACCGCCCCGGCGGCAGCGGCCCGAGGCGGTGCTCGGTCCGCGAATACGCGCGGTCGAGGTAGAGCTCTTGCAGCTCCGCCAAGCCCGTCATTCCGGCCACATCGCGCCCTGCCGCGTCGAGCACCCGCACGGTCGCGCTCGGCGCGGGGCTCTCGCCGCTGCCCTCCAACCGCACGCGCACGATGGTGCCGTTCTCGACGACGAGCGTCGTCTCGGCCGTCTCACCGGCGCGCACCGCGACGAGCGCACCGTCGCTCGCCGCTTCGGTCTTGCCGCGCGCGGAGAACGCGTAACGCCCCGGCGCGAGCCCCTCGACGACGACGCGCCCGCCCTCGCCGGTGGTGAGCATCGACAGCGACTCGAGCGGCTCACCGCGCTCGTCGCGCACGAACACCGTCACCCCCGCGCGGCCGAGGCCGTCCGCGCCCCGCACCGTCACCGCCACCGACCCCAGCAGAGGCAGCACGAGGTCGATCCCCTCGAGGTTCGCCCCGTCAGCCAGCGCGAGGCCCGTGCGCACGACCCGGCCGCGGCTCGCGCCGCCCGAACCGAAGAGCGCCGCGCCGCCCGCGGCCACGCGATACGTGCCGGGGAAGAGCCCATCGAGCGCGTAGTGCCCGTCCGCGCCCGAGCGCACCTCGGCGCTCGATCCGCCGAAGAGCTGGTCCGTGCGCACGCCGTCCGCGCGGCCGAGCGAGACCCGGGCGCCCGCGATGCCGCGGCCGTCTTCGTCCACGATGCGGCCCGCGATGCGGCCGCCCGGCAGCTCGAAGTCGTGGCGCTCGCTGCCGCCCGCAGCGACGTTCGCCTGGAACTCCACCGTGTGCTGCTGGCCGACGTCACCGAGCTGCCGCTGCACCGCGACGACGTAGTCGCCGGGCTCGTCGAGCGTCAACGTGTAGCGCCCGTCGTCCGCGGTCGTCGCGAGCTTCAGGCGCTCGTACAGCCGCGGCCCGACGGGGAAGAACGACACCATCGCGCCCGCCACCGGCTGGCCCGCGCGAGTGACCTGCCCCGCGACTTCGACCGGATTCGCCGGCGGCGCGCCGAGCACGACGTGGGTCTCTTCGCCTTCGACGATCGTCGCCGACGCCATCTTCAAGGCCGACATCACCCCCGCGACGTCCATGCCGTCGCCCGTCGCGCTCTGCCCCTTGGCGCTAGCGCGCGCGAGGTCGATCCCGACGACTTGGTACGTCCCCGGCAGGAGCCGCTCGATCCGAAAGCGCCCATCCGCGCCCGTCGTCGTGTTCGTCTGCCGATCGCCATCGCCGAGCTGCACCTGCACGAGCCAACCCACCGCGTGCGCGCCGGTTTCGTCGTAAGCCTCACCGGTCAACACGCCGCCGTTGGAGAGGATCAGGGTGACCCCCGGATGCACCTCGCCCTCGGCGAGGACGAGCGAGACCGGCGCGCCGTGGGCCCATTCGCGCGAACGCGGTTGCAGTGCGACCTCGCCGGGTGGCACGCCGCGGAGCTCGAACCGTCCGTCCCCGTCCGTCGTTGCGAAGGTGGGTTCGCCGCGTTTCTCGAGCGCGCTCTGCCACTCGGGTCGGTTGCGAGCGAGCACGACGCGGGCGTCGGCGACGGCCGCACCCGTCGGTGCGAGCACCGTGCCCTGCACCGTCGCGGTCCGCGCCACCGTCAGGGTCAAAGGCTGGGCGGCGTCCGCGGGCAGCGTCGCGCCGAGCGGCGCGAGCGTGACGTAATCCGTCGCGCGTACGAAGAGCTCGTAGTCACCCGCGAGGAGGTCCGCGATGCGGAACGTCCCGTCGTCCGCGTGGCTGCGCGCGGTGAAGCGCGTCACATCGACCTTGCCGACCGCACCGGCGACCCGGCGCACGGCGGAGACTTCGAGCCCTCTGACCGGCGCGCCGCCCCCGTCGACGACGCGCCCGTGGAACGCGAGCGCCGTGTGCAGCACGAGCTCCAGGTCCAGCGTCCCCGGGCGCACACCATCGCGCCGCACACGCCACACCGTCCCGTCGGCGGCCGTCGCTTCCGCTTCGAGCACGAACGGCCCCGCGCCGAGGCCGCCCACTTCGAAGCGGCCGTCCGGGCCCGTCGTGCCCTCGCCGCGCCCGCCGGTCAGAGCGCCCATCGCCGCCATGCCCACGAGGTGCGTCGGATCGAAGCGCGCAGAGAGCACAAGGCCCGCCGCAGGCCGCCCGTCCGCAAACGTCGCGCGGCCCGCGATCGTGCGCCCTGCGCGCAACGTGAGCGTCAGCGCGCCGCCGTCGGCCAGCGTCGCGCTCTCGCCGCGCACTTCGAACGCGACGGACTCCGATTGCAGGCGACCTGTGAGCTCCGCGCGCGCGACGAGCGCGCCCTCGGGCAACCCGACGAGCTCGAAGCGCCCCGCGGCGTCCGCTGTCGTGGCGCGGACCACGCGGTCGTCGAAGCCGAAGCCGAAGCCGCTGCCCTTGCGCAGCGCATGGACCTGTGCGCCCGCCGCTGGCGTGCCGTCGGTGTCGACGACGAGCCCCGCGAGCGCCGCGCCGCCGGTGAGTGTGAGCGTCACGCGGCGCGTCTCACCGGGGGCGAGGCCCGCGACGCGCTCGACGATCTCGCGCGCGACGTCGGGGGTCGCGCGCAGCTCGAGCGCGAGCTCTGTCGGCAGCGCGCGCATGAGGACACGCCCCTCGGCGTCCGTGCGCCGGTCCTGGCGCACGCGCCGTCCGCGGCCGCCGCTGTCCGGCACGCCGAGCGCGCCTTGGTCCTCCGCGCGGCGCAGCGTGACCTTCTGGTCGGCGCAGGCCGCTTGCACCTCCCCCGGCGCGAGCGTCACGACGAGCGCGCCCCCGAGCTCGGGCGTAAGCGACACCGCGTGCACCCCGTCCGCCAGCGGGCCGGCGACTCGCGCGGGCTCCGGCGTGCGTAGGTGCGTGCCGAGCACGTAGACGAAGAGCCCCTCGACCGCGCTCGGCACCGCGACTTCGGCGAGGAACGCGCCCTCTGCGCCGCGCACCGCCATCCCGCGGGCCGCGATGGCGGCGAAGATGACCGCGGGTTGCTCGACCTCGCTCGCCATCTCGATCGCGAGGGCCTCGCCCAGGTCGAGGGTGTCCGACGGCCGCTCGCGGTCCAGCAGCGCCAGCAGCCGCCCGAGGCCCACGTCGCGGGTCGTCACGACCACTTCGACCGCTTCGTCCGCGGGCGTGCCCGCGGGGGCGAGGATCGTGAGCGCGAGGCGCGGGCCCCCTGACGGGTCCTCGCCGAGCGCCGCCAGAGGGGCGCCCGCGGTGGGCGGCAGGGCGTCCGTGCGCGCGCCGCTGCCGTCGGTCTGGGCCAGGTCCGCTCTGGCCGGCGGCGCGTCCCCGTCGCGGGCCTGCTCGATGGAGGTGAGCCCCGCGGAGGGCGGCGCGCCCTCTGGGGACCAGAGGAGGAGGGCCAACGCGGCCGCGGCGAGCGCGGCGGCGACCAGGAGCAGGGTGGGGGCGGGGCGCATGGGAGCTTCTCGAAGCCCTGTACACCCGTGCGCCGTCGCGTCTTCGAGCGCCTCGCCGGTTCCCGCCGTTCGCCCGCGGCCGTATCCTCTCCCGGCCCGCACTGGGCCCGCACAGGACCCGTGCCCGAGTGCCGAGGACCTTACCCCCGATGAGCGCCCCGCCTGTCCCCGACCTCCTCGCTGGAGTCGTCCGTGGTCTGCACCACGTCGCGATCGTCGTGCCGTCGATCGCGGAGGCGCGCCCCGTGTGGGAGGCCGCGCTCGGCCTCGTCGCGGACGTGCCCCATGGCCCCGCGGGCGCTCCGGAGCTCGGCCCCGGGGTCGAACACGTGCCCGACCAGCGCGTGAACGTGCTCGTGCTGCGCGCGGGCACCCAGCGCATCGAGCTCGTCGAGCCCGCGGGCCCCGACTCACCCGTGTCGAAGTTCATCGAGCGCACCGGCGGCGGCCTGCACCACCTCGCGTGGCGCGTCGACGACGTCGGCGCGGCGCTCGCGACGTTGACCGCCCGCGGCGTGCGTCTGATCGATGCCACCCCGCGCCCAGGGTCCCACGGCACGCGCATCGCGTTCGTCCACCCGAAGTCGACCGGCGGGGTGTTGATGGAGCTCGTCCAGGACGGGCCCACCTCACCGCCGGCGCCTCACCCCACGCACCCATGACCGACCTCGAGCATTCCCCCGTCACGCCCGCGGAAACCCCGCTCGCCCGCCTGCGCCGCATGCGCGAGGAGACGCTGATCGGCGGCGGCCCGAAGCGCATCGCCGACCAGCACGCCAAAGGCAAGATGACGGCGCGCGAGCGCATCGCGTTCCTCGTCGACGAAGGTTCGTTCGTCGAGCTCGATCGCTTCGTCACGCACCGCTGTACGGACTTCGGCATGGAGTCGCAGCGGATCCTCGGCGACGGCGTGGTCACGGGCCATGGCCTGATCGACGGCCGGCCGGTGTACCTGTTCAGCCAGGACTTCACGGTGTTCGGGGGCTCGCTGTCGGAGACCCACGCCGAGAAGATCTGCAAGGTCATGGACCTCGCGCTGAAGGCGGGTGTGCCGGTGATTGGCCTGAACGACTCCGGTGGTGCGCGGATTCAAGAGGGCGTGCAGAGCCTCGGCGGTTACGCCGAGATCTTCTGGCGCAACACGCAGGCTTCGGGCGTGATCCCGCAGCTCTCCGCGATCATGGGCCCGTGCGCGGGCGGCGCGGTCTACAGCCCGGCGCTGACCGACTTCATCGCGATGGTGGAGGGCACGTCGTACATGCACATCACGGGCCCGGACGTGGTGAAGACCGTCACGCACGAAGAGGTGACGAGCGAAGACCTCGGCGGCGCGACCGTGCACAACACGCGCTCCGGTGTCGCGCACTTCGCCGCGCCGGACGGCAAGACGTGCTTGAACCTCCTGCGCAAGCTGCTGTCGTACTTGCCGCTGAACAACGCGGAACAGCCGCCGTTCATCCCGACGGACGATCCTGCGGACCGCGAGGATCCGGCGCTCGACACGATCGTGCCGGAGGACCCGCAGAAGCCCTACGACATGCGCCAGGTCATCGAGCGCATCGTCGACAGCGGCTCGTGGTTCGAGGTCCAGGAAGGCTGGGCGATGAACATGCTGATCGGCTTCGCCCGCCTCGGCGGGCGCGTCGTCGGCATCGTCGCGAACCAACCGGCGGTGCTCGCAGGTTGCCTCGACATCGACGCCAGCGAGAAGGCCGCGCGTTTCATTCGCTTCTGCGACGCCTTCAACATCCCGATCGTGACCTTCGAGGACGTGCCCGGCTTCCTGCCCGGCACGGCGCAGGAGTACGGCGGCATCATCCGCCGCGGCGCGAAGCTCTTGTACGCGTACTGCGAGGCGACGGTGCCGCTGCTCACGGTCATCACGCGCAAGGCGTACGGCGGCGCGTACGACGTCATGGCGTCGAAGCATATCCGCGCCGACGTGAACATCGCGTGGCCGGGCGCCATGATCGCCGTCATGGGCGCCGCGGGCGCCGCGAAGATCATCCACCGCCGCGAGATCCAGTCGGCGGCGGACCCCGCCGCGGAAGAAGCGCGCCGCACGGCCGAGTACGAGGCCAAGTTCAACAATCCCTACCGCGCCGCAGCGCGCGGCTTCGTCGACGACGTCATCGAGGCCTCCCGCACGCGCCCTTACCTCATCCGCTCGCTCGCGTTGCTCGGCACGAAGCGCGAGCCACGGCCGGTGCGTAAACACGGCAACATCCCGCTCTGATCGCCCTTTGGATCATCGTCCTTCGGCAACACGCCACCCGATGCACAGCGAAACCCTCGCAGAACGGATCACGCGTTCGCTCGCGTACATGCTCCGCCACCAACCGGAGGAGTTCGACCTCGAGCTCGATCCCCAGGGCTGGGGCGACCTCGACGAGGTCGTGCAGGCCCTCCAGGAGCGCCTCGGCGACCCCGTCGATGCCGACGACGTCCACGAGGCGATCGAGAACGGCGACCGGCAGCGTTACGAGATCCGCGGCGACAAGATCCGCGCGCTCTACGGACACTCGTTCCCGATCGATCCGGGTGATCCGAGCGAGCCGCCGGAGCACCTCTACATCGGCGTCGGCAGCCGCGATGCGGCGCGCGCCGAGTCCCACGGCCTGCGCGGCGGGCGGCGGGCGTTCCTGCACCTCGCCCTGACCCACGACGACGCGGTCGAAGCGGGCCGGCGCGCGGCGCGCGACTACGCGGTGGTCACCGTCCACGCGCTCGATGCGTACGAAGACGGCATCGACTTCTACGACCGCGGCGCGCTGTTCCTCGCGGAGGAGCTGCCCGCGGAGTTCCTCGAGGTCGGCGAAGTGCGCCACGACGGCATCGACCGCCGCGGCGGCTTCGAGCGCGAGGAGCGCGGGCGCGGTGGCCGCGATCGCGATCGCGATCGAGGGCGGGACCGCGGGCGCGACCACGGGCGCGGCGGCCGGGAGGACCGGCCGCGGCGCGACGGAGCTCCGCGCGGCGACGGTGGTGGACGCGAGGAGCGCCCGCGCCACGAGCGCCACGACGATCGCCGTCCCTCCCACGGCCCGCGCACGGACCACCGGCCGGCCGCCCGCCACGAAGGACCGCGCGAGGAGCCGCGCGGCGGCCAGCAGCGTGGATCCTCGGGGTTCGGTCTCGGCCTCGACCGCGAGGCGGCGCCCCAGCGCGCGGAGCGTTCCGGTCGCGACGAGCGCCCGCGCCGCGATGAGCGCCCGAATCGCGATGAGCGTCCGAGCCGCGATGAGCGCCCGAGCCGCGATGAGCGTCCGCGTCGTGACGAACGCTCGAGCCGTGACGACCGTCCGAGCCGTGACGAGCGTCCGAGCCGAGACGAGCGTCCGAGCCGAGACGAGCGTCCGCGTCGTGACGAGCGCTCGACCCGGGACGATCGTCCGGCTCGCGAGGAACGTCCGCAGCGCGAGGAGCGCTCGAGCCGCGACGAACGTCCGGCCCGCGACGAGCGACCCCGTCGCGAGGAGCGTCCGAACCGCGACGACCGCCCGCGCCGCGACGAGCGCCCCGAGCGCGACGACCGCCCGCGTCGCTCCGAAAGTGGCCGCGGTGACAGCCGCGGCGCCGGCGCCTCGGATGCGGGCTCGGCGGGCCCCGGCGGCTTCGGCGCCGGCCTGCTTTGACCGCTACGGGGCCCCTGGGGACGCCCCCCGGGCCGCGCCCCCGCGGCCTGGGTCCGCCTCCGCTGGGCTTCTGCGAGCAGCAGGGCCCCGCGGGGGTCGCGTGGCTGCGTGAGGACGTCGCCGATGCCCTGCAGGCGGCGGGATTCTCTGCGGCCGCGCCGCTCGCGCTGCCCCGCGCCGAAGTCAAGGGCCGCGCCGCGCTCGCGGCGCTGACCGTCGCGGGCCGCCCCGCCCTCGTGCGCGAGTTCTCGCGCGGCGGCCTCGCCGGTCGCCTCGCCCGTGTCGTCGGCCGCGGAGACACCTTCGGCGACGGCACACGCCCGTTCACCGAGCTGCACCTGTCCGAACGCCTCGCCGCGATCGGCATCCCGGTCGCGACCGCGCTCGGCGCGCGCGCGGAGCGGACGCGCGGCGGCTGGCGCCTCGCCCTCGCGACGTGGCGCCTCGGCGATCCCGGTGGGGGCGAGCGCGACCTCGCCGCGTGGCTCGCCGACCACCGCCGCGGCGCCGTCTCGCCGCGCGCGGCCCAGCGCCTCGCCCGCGCGGCCGCCCGACTCGTCGCGCGCCTGCACGAGGTCGGCTTCCTGCACGCGGACCTGCAACCCGCGAACCTCTTCGTCGTCGGCGACCCCGCGCGCGAGGCGCCGATCGTGCACGCGCTCGACCTGGACCGCTCGCGTTTCTTCGCGGACCTCGATACGGGCGCCCGCTGCGCCAACCTCGCCCGCCTGTGGCGCCACCTCAGCGCCCGCGACGCCGCCCTCGGCCCGAGCACCTCCCGCACCGACCGCGCCCGCTTCCTCTCCACCTGGGCCGCCGCCACCCGCCGCGGCCACAAACCCGCCGCCGCCCGCACCCTCTGGCGCACCACCTGGCGCACGATCGACGAACTCGAGTCCCGCCGCCGCTGGCTCCACACCCTCGGCCGCCGCCTGCGCGGCAGCGGCCCCGGCTGAGCACCGCCCCTCCACCGATCCCGACGAGCGAGCGTTGACCCTGCGCGCGCAGGTGGAGAACGGGTCGCGATACCGCCGGGATGGCGGCACATCACACGAGTTCGAGACCGACATCCGCCCTGCGGTGGTGCTGCAGGAGTCGAAGGGGCGCTGCGGTGCCCGGATGGAGGCTCATCGCGCGACCGTACTGCGGTCGAGCGGGTGTCGTCGACGACCGCGAGCTTGGAGTTCCATCGCGCAGAGGACTTTCATCACGGCCGCAGCGCAACGGGCGGCGTCACCGGGATGGCGTCACCGGGGGGGTCACTGCGCAGCCGGTCGAGCCTACCTCACCCCAAGCCCACGCAGCACGTTGACGTCGAGCTTCCCGTCGGCCCGGCCGTCGAGCGCGTCCAACTCGGCGATCGTGCTCTTCAGCTCCTCGCGCGTCACGACGCCTTTCTCGTCGAGCTGCCCGAGCAGCGACCCGAGCAGCAACGTCACGTAGCCGAGGTCGCCCTCGAGGGACGCGATGCGACCCTCGAGCTCTGCTTGGCTGCGCTTCGTCGTCGAGGAACTGCGCGACTGGAGGCGCTGACGGCTGGCGATGGACCGCAAGTTCGCGGCCTGGGCTTGTTCCGGGAAGAAGAAGTCGAAGAAGGACATGGCTCCGGACACCTACGCCCGAGCACCCCTCACATTCGATCCAAGGCGGCGAGAACCGCCAGAGCAGCTCGGCGAGAGGTATGACCGAAAGCTGTGGATGAGGACCCGAGGATGAATGCGGCGTACCCTTGGTGCTGGACACAACTC
>CAYOBN010000135.1:0-11371 GCA_964402175.1 uncultured Planctomycetaceae bacterium
GACTTGGCGGGGAGGGCGCCCGCCAAGCGCGCGCCCTCGCCGCCAAGTCGTACCTGGTACCGTTCGATGCGGGGACTCAGCGCGGCGGTCGCATGGGGTGACCGGGTTGGGCCCGCGGGTGCCCCCCAGCCACCTCCAGAGGTTAGGATCGTAGCCCCCGAACCGCGCCGGGAGCGGCCGGGGACCCGAGCGCCCGTCAGGTGGACTCGCGCCGGGCAACTCCTCCCGCACGCTCGACATGATCCAGAGTGACGTGGCTCCGCAGGTGGCGGGGCCCTTCCCGCTGTCGACCCTGCGCCACTCCGTGGCGCACTTGATGGCCTCCGCCGTGCAGAAGCTGTTCCCCGGGGCCAAGTTCGGCTTCGGGCCCGCGATCGAACACGGGTTCTACTACGACTTCGACCTGCCCGAGCCGCTGACGGAGAAGGACCTCCGCGCGATCGAGAAGGAGATGCGCCGCATCGCGAAGCGCTCGCCGAAGATCGAGTGCCAGACCGCGACCCGCGCGGAAGCGCAGCGGCTCCTCGAGTCCTGGAACCAGGACTTCAAGGTCGAGGGCCTCGGCCTGATCCCGGAGGGCGAGGACATCACGTTCTACTTCCACGGCGAAGGCGGCGACCGGTGGGGGGACCTCTGCGAGGGTCCGCACATCGACTCGTTCGCCGCGCACGAGTTCCACTTCCGCTTGCAGAGCATCGCCGGGTCCTACTGGCGCGGCGACGAGAAGCGCCCGATGCTGCAGCGCATCTACGGCACTGCGTTCTGGTCGGAGGCCGAGCTCGAGCAGCACCTCGCGTGGCTGGAGGAGGTCAAGCTCCGCGATCACCGCAAGCTCGGCACCGAGCTCGACCTGTTCAGCGTGCACCCCGAAGCGGGCGCGGGATTCGTGTTCTGGCACCCGAACCTCGGCGTCGTCCGCCGCGAGATCGAGTCGTTCTGGTGGGACCTGCACACCGCGGGCGGCTACAAACCCGTCTACACGCCGCACGTCGCGCGTGAGTCCTTGTTCGCGGTCTCGGGTCACCTCGAGAACTACGCGGACATGATGTACGCGCCGATGGACCTCGAGGAGCAGCCGTATCGGGTCAAGCCGATGAACTGCCCGGGGCACTGCCTCATCTACAAGGACCGCGGGCACTCGTACCGCGAGCTGCCCCTGCGCTGGGCCGAGCTCGGCACCGTGTACCGCTACGAGCGCTCGGGGGTCGTGCACGGCATGCTGCGCGTGCGCGGCTTCACCCAGGACGACGCGCACATCTTCTGCACGCCCGACCAGCTCGCGGCGGAGATCGCAGGGGTGTGCAAGTTGGTCGACACGGTGATGCGCACCTTCGGGTTCGAGTACAAGGCGTACCTCGCGACCCGGCCGGAGAAAGCGATCGGCGACGAGGCCATCTGGACCCGCGCGACCGAGGCCCTCGAGGCCGCGGCGGCGGCGATCGACCTGCCGCTCGAGCTCGACGAGGGCGGCGGCGCGTTCTACGGCCCGAAGATCGACTTCAAGATCAAGGACGCCCTGGGCCGCGAGTGGCAGAACTCGACGATCCAGTGCGACTTCAACCTGCCGCAGCGCTTCGACCTGCACTACACCGCACCCGACGGCACGCAGCAGCGGCCGATCATGGTGCACCGCGCGATCCTCGGCAGCATGGAGCGCTTCGTCGGCGCGCTCATCGAGCACTTCGGCGGACGTTTCCCCTTCTGGTTGGCGCCGACCCAGGTCGCCGTCATCCCGATCCGTGAAGAGCACGCGGAGTACTGCCGGAGCATCGCGCAGCGCCTCCAGCAAGAGCTCTTCCGCGTCGACGCGCGCCTCGAGCCGGGCCACATGAACAAGAAGATCAAAGAGGCCCAGAAGGACCAGGTGCCGTACATGCTGATCGCGGGCGACCGCGAGGCCGCCGAGGGCACCGTCGCGATCCGTCGCCGCGGGACGCAGGAGCAGCGTGTGCTGACCTTCGAGGATTTCCTGTCGCTGGCGCGCGAGCTGCGCGTGAAGCGCGCGCTCGAGCTGGTCTGAGCGGCTTCGACGGCGCGAAACAACCGGGTCGTGATGGGGGGCGGTTGCCTCCCATCACGACCCGTTTGTTGCGCGCGCCCGAGCGGCGCGCTCTCAGTTCAGGTTCAGGATGCCCGTGCCCTTACCGCTCGTGTACGACGGGACCTCCGCGCGGTAGTTGCTACCGAGCGTGAAGACCGTGCGCCACGGACGGGCGGTCCGGTCGGCAAGGAAGCCCACCGCGACGACTGCGGTCTCCCGCAGCGAGTCGGAGTGTTTCTCCTTGTCCGTCAGGATCTCGCAGAGGCGGTCGACGGCGCGTTTGTCGCCGACGAACCCGAGGGCGGCGACGGCGGCTTCGCGGGAGGCGTCCTTTTCCTTCGGGCCATTGGCCGCGAGGGTCAGGAGCTGACCGACCACGGAGCTGTCGCCGAGCAGGCCGAGCGCGATGCCCGCGCGGGTCTGCAGGAGCGGCAGGGCATCTCCGTCGCGGAGGACGTCCTGCAGCGGCTTGATGGCCTCGCGGGCACCCATGAGGCCAAGGGCGAGCGCGGCGTAACCGCGGGCGTCCTCGTCACGGAGGTCTTCGAAGCGCTTCATCAGTTCACCCGAGCTCGACGACGTGCCGCGCAGGCCGAGGGCCAGCGCGTACGCCCCGAAGTCCGCGCCACGTCGGGCCGCCTTCAGCGCCCCGAGGAGGGCGTTGTCGACGTTCGGAGTGAGCGGCTGCCCGTCCTCGCGCAGCGAGTGCCCGAGCACACCGAGCGCGAGGCCCGCCCAAGGTTTGACATCCTTGCGCGCGCTCGCGAGGTGGTGGAGCAGGGTCTTCTCGACGTCGGGGGTGGCCGCAAACGGCCCTTCCGCGTCGCCCGGCCGGCCACCGATCTGCGCCAGCGCAACCATCGCGAAGCGCTGCTCGAGCGGCGTACCCGCCCGTGCGGCGCGCCCGAGGGCCCAACGGATCCACTGGTCCGTGTCGCCTTCGTCGGCGTCCCCGATGAGACCGAGGGCCAGCACAGCGCTCTCGCGGACGAGGGCGGGCTGCTTGCTCGAGCTCTCGAGGGCGCGGATGAGCACCTCGGAGATGCCCTCCTTCATCCGCTCCGTGACACCCGCGGGGCGGGCGGCCACGAGGCGGCCGAGGGTCGTCGCCGCGTGCGCGCGGAGGAACGGATCGAACTCCTTGTCCGCCGTGAAGTACCGCATGAGGTACGTCACCTGCGGGTAGAGGGAGGTCTCGGGCTCCGGCACCACGCACTTGCCGCAGTAACACGCGACGACGGTCTCGTCGACGTGCAGCGGCACGAGGCCCAGCGCGATCATCGCCGCGACCTGGACATCGTTGGAGACGCGCTCCTCACCCTTCTTCGGCTTCTCGTACTTCGCTTCGAGCAAGTCGATCAGGTCGCGCACGACGGTCTTGCGCACGTCCTGGTCATGGGTGCGCGAAGCGAGGACTCCAAGGCCGTACGTCGCGTGCGCGCGCATGGCCTCGGGCACCGCGGGACCCTTGAAGATCGCGCGGCCCGCTTCGGAGTCCTTCGCGAGCTCGCGCAGCATGTGCAAGTTCGCGAGGTCGCCGCCGATCCCGAGCGCGAACGCAGCCGTGGGCCGCATCGCTTCGGTGCCGTTGGCTTGCTCCAGGAACCACTTCGTCGTGAAGTCGAAGCGTTGGCGGTGCTGTTCACCGCCGATCTTCGTCAGCGCGACGAGGGCGCTCTGTGCAAAGGGGTTGGAACCGCCGATGCGCAGGCCCTCGAGCAGGGCCGGCACGATCGTCTCGTCGATCAGCTTGTCCGACGCACGGCCACCGATCTTCTCGGATTGCTGGCCGCGGCCGAGGAAGAAGTCGTCGCTGCCGGAGCGCACCTCGCCCGTGTTGATGTTGGCGAACCGCAGGTAGAGGTCCTTGTTGAACTCCCACCAGAGGCGCCAATCGGTCGGGTCGTCGATCGTGCCGTACTTGTCGAGCTTGTACGGACTGATCGGCTGGTCGGGTCGGTCGCTGCCGGGAAGCCCGGGGGGGGTCAGGGGACTGCCCATGCCGCCGGGGAATTGGGGACCCTGGGGACCGCGCGGACCGCTCTGCGGACCCTGGGCCGGACCACCTTGGGGACCTCCCGAGCGCGGGCCACCCGCGCCGGGACCAGTTGTTGCACCACCGGGCCTAAAGCCTCCGCCTCCCCCACGGGGAGCGCGCGCGCCACCCCCTCATCACTGGAAGGCGGCGGCCCAGTCGGCATAGGCGAGGGCGCCGAAGCCGACCACGGCGAGCTGGACGAGCAATCGTTTCATGACGGGTCAGGGACTCCTTGGGTCCCGGGGTCAGCGGGACGGGTGCGCGGGCGCGCACCCACCTCGTCCTTACGGTACCCCTTGGACGCTGTCGGGGGTGCACATGTTCGGTGAGAAGCGGGTGGGACCGTTTGCCTCGCACCGGCCGAGGGCGGGCGACCCTACACTCTCAGCCCGCTTGCTGGGGGCGGCGCCCGCTTCTTCCCTGTGCCACGCGGTGGCACCGGGCGCCTGAGAGGTACCCCTCGAACCTGATCCGGGTCGTACCGGCGTAGGAAAGCAGAGCCATGACCGATCGTTCCGACTCCGCCCCGGCCGGGGCGCCCGCCGGCACCACGCAGCTCGAGCCGTTCGCCGAGAGCTTCCCGCGCTCGCACCAGTTCCACCGGGCGCTGCCCTGGAACGGCCACACGCTTCACGTCCCAGGTCGCCGCGTACATCTGACCAACGGCGAGACCCTCGACCTCTACGACACCGCGGGGCCCCAGGGTTTCACCGCGGACGAGGGCCTGCCCGACGTGCGCGGCGCGTGGGTCCGCGGCCGGACCCCGGGCCCCGGGGGCAACGTCACCCAGCTCCACTACGCCCGGCGTGGGGTCATCACCGAGGAGATGGCGTACGTCGCCGCGCGCGAGGGCCTCGAACCCGAGTTCGTGCGCAGCGAAGTCGCGAGCGGCCGCGCGATCATCCCCGCGAACATCCGCCACCGCGAGCTCGAGCCGACCATCATCGGCCGCAACTTCCTCGTCAAGATCAACGCGAACATCGGCAACTCGGCCGTGAGTTCGAGCATCGAAGAGGAGGTCGACAAACTGCGCTGGGCGATCCGCTGGGGCGCGGACACGGTGATGGACCTGTCGACGGGCAAGGACATCCATCGCACGCGCGAGGCGGTGCTGCGCAACTCGCCGGTGCCGATCGGCACGGTCCCGATCTACCAGTGCCTCGAGAAGGTCAAGGGCAAGATCGAAGCCCTCGACATCGACCTCTTCATGGAGACGCTCGAGGAGCAGTGCGAGCAGGGCGTCGACTACTTCACGATCCACGCGGGCGTGCTCCTACGTTACGTGCCGCTGACCGCCAAGCGGGTCACGGGGATCGTGTCACGCGGGGGCTCGATCATGGCGAAGTGGTGCCTCGCGCACCACAAGGAGAACTTCCTCTACACCCACTTCGAGCGCATCTGCGAGCTCCTGAAGCGCTACGACGTGTCGTTCAGCCTCGGCGACGGCCTGCGCCCCGGTTGCATCGCGGACGCCAACGACGCCGCGCAGATGGGCGAGCTCGCGACGCTCGGCGAGCTGACGCAGATCGCGTGGAAACACGACGTGCAGGTGATGATCGAAGGGCCGGGCCACGTCCCGATGCACAAGATCAAGGTCAACGTCGAGGAGCAGATGCGCCTCTGCCACGAAGCGCCCTTCTACACGCTCGGGCCGCTCACGACGGACATCGCGCCGGGTTACGACCACATCACGAGCGCGATCGGCGCCGCGATGATCGGCTGGTACGGGACGGCGATGTTGTGTTACGTGACGCCCAAGGAGCACCTCGGTCTCCCGAACGCGAAAGACGTCAAAGACGGCGTGATCGCCTACAAGATCGCGGCGCACGCGGCGGACCTGGCCAAGGGCCACCCGCGCGCACAGGAGTGGGACGACGCGCTCTCGCGCGCGCGCTTCGAGTTCCGTTGGGAGGACCAGTTCAACCTGGCCCTGGATCCCGTCACGGCGCGCGCTTACCACGACGAGACGTTGCCCAGCGAGAACGCGAAGGTGGCGCACTTCTGCTCGATGTGCGGCCCGCACTTCTGCTCGATGAAGATCACGGACGACGTCCGTAAGTTCGCGAAGGAGCAGGGCCTCGACTCGGAAGAGGCGCTCTCCGCGGGCCTGGCCGCGAAGTCGCAGGAGTTCGTCGAAGGCGGCTCCGCGCTCTATCGCTGACCAGGGCCGTGGGCCACATCGGCTCGGCGCACCTCGATCAGCTTCTGTTCGAGGCGTGCGCCGAGCCGCGCCACCTCCGCCGCATACGCGGGCTCCTGGGCCAGGTTCGTGAACTGACCCGGATCGGCGAGCGTGTCGTACAGCTCGCGGCCCCGAGCCCCGTCTGCGCCGTACTGGATGTAGGCCCAGCGCTCTTCGCGCACGAGGAACCCCTCGCGCATCGGCGCGACGCTGAAGGCGAAGTCGCGCAGCTTCTGATCGGGATCCCTGAGCAGCGGCGTAAGGTCCATGCCATGGATGCGCTCCGGAACGGGCAGCCCCGCGCGCGCGGCCGTGGTCGGGAAGAGGTCTTGCAGCTCGACGAGCGAAGCGCATACGGCCGCCGGATAGCCCGGGGCACAGACGATCAACGGCACCTGCGCCGATTCATCGCGCAGCGAGACCTTGGCCCAGAAGTCGTGTTCGCCGAGGTGGAAGCCATGGTCGCTCGTGAAGATCACGATCGTGTTGTCCTCGGCACCTGCAGCTCGTAGGGCAGCCATGACCTTGCCGACCTGGGCATCGACAAAGCGCACACACGCGTAGTACCCGCCGAGCGCCTTCCGTTGGCGGCGCTCGTCGAACTGCATGCCTTGGCTCGTCTTGTAGTTGACCCCCGCGCGCGGTGTCAGCCGCCAGTCGGAGGCCTGATCGAGCGGGTGCTTCGGCGGCAGCGGCAGCTTCGAGTACGGCAAGAACGGCTCGAAGTAGCGCCGCGGCGCGACGAACGGCACATGGGGGCGCACGAAGCCGACCGCCAGGAAGAAGGGCGCGTCTTTGTTGTGAGCGAGCTGCTGCACGAGCTCCGCAGCGCGCGCCGCGGCGCGACCGTCGGCGTGCTCGAGGTCGTCGCCGTCCGCTTCGACGACCACGAACGTATTGCCGCCTTTGACCGGGAGCGCGCCATCGGGGTTGCCCTCGAGGGTCTCCCCGTCGCCGGCCGCCCGCCATTCGGGCCCTTGGCAGTTGTAGCGCTCGGTCCACGAAGCCTCGTCGTCGGCCCCATCGTCACCGCGTTCGATGCCCGCGGGTACGTCCATGTGGTAGACCTTCGAGACCCGGGCCGTGTGGTACCCGTGCTCGCGGAAGTACTGGGGCCAGGTCGCGCGCTCGCCGAGCGCTGCGCGCGGGCTCTGGTAGCCCAGGACCCCGGTCGCATGGGGGTAGTACCCCGAGAGGAGCGCTGCGCGCGACGGGCCGCAATAGGTCGCTTGGCAGTACGCGCGGGTGAAGCGTGTGCCGCGCTCGGCCAGCGCGTCGATGTGCGGGGTCTCGCAGAGCTGGTTCCCGTAACAGGACAGCGCCGTCGCGGTCAGGTCGTCCACGATCAGCAGCAGGACGTTCGGGCGTGTGGGGGTAGGCTCGGGCACCTGCACGAGCGCCGCGACGAGCGCGAGGAGGGCAGCGGACATGCCCCTGACGGTAACGTACGCCCGGCGAATCGGATCGATCACTACGGCGATACGGAGCCTCGCACCGGTCGCGCGTAAGGGGATCTGTACCCTGTGCCACGCCCATGCTCCATCTCCTCACCAGGCGCTCGTTCGCCGCGCTGCTCACCAGCCAGTTCCTGGGGGCCTTCAACGACAACGCGTTCAAGCAGCTCATCCTGCTCTTGACCGCGTCGGCCGTGACGGCGGAGGCCGTGCCGTGGGTCGCCGAGAGCGGGCTCGCGATCGACGCGGCGGGCAACCACCGGCAGGGGCTGGTGGCGTTCCTGTTTGCGCTGCCGTTTGTGCTGCTCTGCACGACGACCGGCGCCTTGGCGGACAAACTCTCGAAGTCCCGCATCATCAAGGCCGCGAACCTGCTCGAGGTCGCGGTGATGGGGGTCGCGCTCTTTGCGCTCTTCCAGGAGAGCTACGCGCTGCTGCTCACGACGGTGTTCTTGATGGGCGCGCAGAGCGCGCTGTTCGGCCCCTCGAAGTATGGCTCGATCCGCGAGCTCGTCCCTGCAGCGGACATGTCGCGCGCCAACGCGCTGATCCAGACGACGACCACCTTGGCGATCCTACTCGGGGTCGGCCTCGCGGGGGTGCTCGCGCAGCGTTTTCACGATCAGCTCTGGGTGCCGGGCACGGCGTTCGTCGGGTTTGCAGTGCTCGGTTGGCTCGCATCGCTCCCGATCGAGCGCCTCGCGCCCCGTCAACCCGAGCGCCGTATCCGCGCCAACGTCCTGCGCGAAGCCCGGGAGCAGTGGCGCGCGGTGCGCGGTGACGGCTTGTTGGTCGCCGCTGTCTTCGGCAGCGCTTATTACTACTTGATCGGCGCCCTTCTGCTGCTCGTCGTCAACGAGTATGGCCTGTTCGCCCTCGGGCTCGACAAACAGGACACGTCGATGTTGATGGCCCCGGTCGTCGTCGGGATCGCGCTCGGCGCGGTGTTCGCGGGCAAGATCTCAGGGGACAAGATCGAAGGCGGCCTCGTGCCGCTCGGCGTCGTCGGCATGGCGGCGCCGCTGCTCGCGCTGGGGCTCGGGCCGAAGTCGCAGCTCTTTGCGCAGGGTATGCTGCTCTGCCTCGGCGTCGCGTCGGGGGCGGGGTCGCTGCCGATCCGGACGCTCGTGCAGGTCCTCCCGAAGGACGAGCGCCGCGGCGCAGTGCTCGGTTTCTCGCAGACGATGGACTTCGTCGGCATCCTGCTCGCTGGGCCAGTCTTCGGGCTCTTCCAATGGGCAGGGCTCGGCGGGCGCGGCATGATGGCGGCGGTCGGCGTCATGCTGCTCGCGGCGCTGCTGCCCGCGTTCCGCTTCGCGGGACACCATGCGCTGCGGCTCGTGCTCTGGCTCTTCGTGCACACGCTCTACCGCATCCGCGTGCGCGGAAGCGAGCACTTGCCTCGGGGGACTGGCGCCGTGCTCGTCGCCAACCACGTCTCGTTCGTCGATGCGCTGCTGGTGGCGGCCGCTGCCGGGCGTCCGGTGCGGTTCCTCATGTACCGGCCCTTCTTCGATCTGCCGCTCCTGGGTTGGTTCGCGCGCCGCATGGGGGCGATCCCCGTCGCGTCAGGCGACTCGGCAGAGGAGCGCGAGCTCGCCCTGACTCGCGCTGCCGAGGCCGCGCGCGAGGGCGAGCTCGTCTGCATCTTTGCGGAGGGCGGCATCACGCGCACGGGGCACCTCATGCCGTTTGCGACGGGGATGGAGACCATCGCGCGCAAAGCGGGTGTGCCTGTGATCCCCGTCGCGCTCGATCGGCTGTGGGGCAGCATGTTCAGCTTCTCCGGCGGCCGGCCATTCTTGAAGCTCCCATACTCCATTCCGCACCGTGTCGACCTGGCCTTCGGTGCGCCACTGCGAGCCGAGGCCACGGCGTTCCAGACACGTCAGCGCATTCAAGAGCTCATCGCGGAGCTGCGATCCGAGCGGCGCGGACGGCGCGGGACGCTCGGGTGGCGCTTCGTGCGCCAGGCCAAGCACTTCGCCGGGTTGCCGGCGCTCGTCGACGGGACCGGCACGGAGCTCACGTACCGGAAGTTGCTGGTCGGCGCCGTCTGTATGCGCGAGGCGCTCCGCCCGCGGCTCGGAGGGACACGCAACGTCGCGGTCCTGCTGCCGCCGGGCGCCGGTGGGGCGCTGGCGAACATCGCGCTCGCTCTGGACGACCGCACGAGCGTCAACCTGAACTACACCCTCGAGAACAAGGACCTCGCTGCGATGTGCGCGGTCGCGGGGGTCGACGTGGTCATCACCGCGCGGCGCTTCTTGAAGGCGCTCGATCGGCCGTCGCCGCTGCCCGAGGAGCGGACCGTGTACTTGGAGGACGTCCGGCCCGCGATCACGGGCGGCATGAAGCTGCGCGCCCTCATCGCGACCTATCTTTGGCCTGGTGCGTGGCTCGCGGATCGCTGGGCGCCCCAAGGGGACGATGCGTCAGAGCGCACCGCGACCGTGATTTTCTCGAGCGGCAGCACGGGGACCCCGAAGGGAGTGATGCTCTCACACTCGAACATCCTCTCGAACGCGCAGTCCGTGCTGCAAGTCGTCGCGCCCGGGCCTGGCGACGCGATCCTGGGCATCCTGCCGTTCTTCCACAGCTTCGGCTACACCGTGACGCTCTGGACGACATTGCTCTCGGGAGCGCGCGCGGTCTACCACGCCAACCCGCTCGAAGCGAAGGTGATCGGTGAGCTCTGTGAGCGCTTCCGCGTCACGATCACGATCGGGACCCCGACGTTCTACCAGGCGTATCTGCGTCGCTGCACACCCGAGCAGTTCCAGCATGTGCGCCTCGCGATGTCGGGCGCGCAGAAGCTCGGACAAGGGCTCGCCGACGCATGGCGCGAGCGCTTCGGCTCGGAGCTGATGGAGGGGTACGGCTGCACGGAGCTCTCGCCCGTCGTGTCTGCGAACCTGCCGAGCCCTCCTGGGACATCAGCGCGCCATCGCCTGCACGAAGCGGGCACGATCGGGCGGCCGGTGCCCGGGGTCGCCGTGCGCATCGTCGATCCGGAGACCGGCGTCGAACGCGGCGACGGCGAGCCGGGACTGATCGAGGTCAAAGGGCCGAACGTGATGCAGGGATACTTGGGGCTCCCCGAGAAGACCGCTGAGGTCCTGCGCGGCGGTTGGTACTCCACGGGGGACGTCGGTGTCCTCGATCGCCGCGGCTTCCTGCGGATCACCGACCGCCTCTCGCGCTTCAGCAAGATCGGCGGCGAGATGGTGCCCCACGGCCGGATCGAAGAGCTGTTGCAGGAGATCGCCTTCCAGCGGGCGGGGTTGACGGCGGGGGCCGAGCTCGGGGGAGCTCGATCGGATTCCGACGCGGAGGACGCGTCGTCCGACAACGACGTCCCCGAGGTCGCGGTCGCTGCCGTCGAACACGCGACTCGCGGCGAAGAGCTGGTGGTGCTCTACACCCATTTGCCGTTCCCGGCCGTAGAGCTCGCCGAAGCGCTCGCCGCGACCGAGCTGCCGCGGCTCTTCTTGCCGAAACCCGCCAACTACTTCGCGGTCCCGGCGATCCCGAAGCTGGGTACGGGCAAGGTGGACCTGCGCGGGCTGCGGCTCATGGCGGAGGACTGCATGCGCGCTGGAACCCGGACCTGAGGGACGAACTAACGACCTGGGTTCGAACGGTACCAGGTACGA
>CAYOBN010000136.1:0-11369 GCA_964402175.1 uncultured Planctomycetaceae bacterium
CGAGCAGCACGGTGACCCACGAGGCGTAGATCCAGAACAGGAAGATCGGCAGCGCAGCGAAGGTCGAGTAGATGGCGTTGTAATTGGCGACTCCGAGCTGCAGCTTGAGGTGCGCAACCTGGAAGAGCTGCCACAGCGTCCCGCCGATGAAGCCGCCCAGCAGGGCCGACGTGATCCGTACTCGTGTGTTGGGCATCACGACGTACGCAAACGCAAACGCGAGTGCGACGACGGGGAGGACGATGAGGAACGATACACCGCGGCTCGTGACGTCGACCCCGAGCCAGTCCAGCAGCTTCGCACTGCGCCCGACGTTGGCGAGGCCTGTCGCGCTCACCAAGAAGAGCGGCACGAGGATCACCGTCGACAGGTAATCCGACAGCTTGCGCGCGATCGTTCGCGACCGCCGCACACCCCAGATATCGTTGAACGAGCGCTCGATCGACCCGAGGAGCGAGAGCACCGTCCACACGACGATCGCAAGTCCGAGCGCACCGAGGCTCGCGACGTTGGTCTCCTGGACAAAGTGCAGGACGGTGTCGAGGGCCTCGCGCACCTCCGCGCGGCCGTTGGTGTCGGCCGTGGTTGGCTCCGCGGCAGTCCCTGCGGCGTCACCGGGGCTGTCGGGCGGGACAGCCGACGAGCCGTCAGGCGCTGCGGGAGCTGGCTCGGGCGAGACCTCCTGAGCGCCGGCCTCGCCCTCAAGCTCCGCCCCCTGGAGGTCCTCCGCTCCTTCGCCGCCGCCGAACGTGCGATCGAGCAGGGGCTCGATCGTGCCTTCGCGCAGCGTCTCGTAGGCTCCGAGCCCCTTGGCGACCGAGAACGCAAACGCGAGCATCGGCACGAGGGAAAGCACCGTGATGTACGTCAACGCCGAGGCCCGCCACGTGCAGCGGTCCTTCACGAAGTTCGTGGCGGCGAGGTACACGACGCGCACCGTCCGGTAGGTCCAGCGGCGGAACGTCGGCAGCGTCGTGAGCTCGCGGGCCCAGACGTCCCGCGAGAAGAAGTCGACAGCCGCGCGGGCACGGGTGCCGAGCGGGCCGGGGCGGGATCTCGGGTGCGGGGTCGACATCGGAGGCCACCACTCTACTCGGGTGAATCGGCTCAGGGCATGAGTGTGCATGCCGGGGAACCCGCAGGGGGCCCACTTCCGCTCCTAGGGGTAGGATGACGGACATGTCAGGCCCTACCGTCCTCCTCGCACTCGCGGCCGCGTTCGCCGGTGACGAGCCGCTCGACTTCGCCCGCGACATCCGGCCCATCCTGTCGCAGCACTGCTTCGCGTGCCACGGGCCGGACGAAAAGACGCGCGCGGCCGGCCTGCGCCTCGATACCCCCGAGGGGCTGCGCGCGGAGCTCGCGAGCGGCGGCTATGCAGTCGTACCTGGCGACCTGGAGGCAAGCGAGCTCGTGTACCGGCTCAACCCGGCAATCGAGGGCGACGTGATGCCCCCGAAGTCGTTCCACAAGCCGCTCAGCGCGACTCAGATCGCTGCCCTGACGCGGTGGGTCGAAGAGGGAGCGAACTGGCGCGCCCACTGGGCGTTCCGACCCCCGGCACGCCCCGAGGCGCCAGCGACCGAGGGCACGGCAGTCGACGGTTTCGTGCGCAAACGGCTCCTCGAGGTTGGCCTCGCACCAGTTCCCGAGGCGGATCGCGCGACGCTACTGCGGCGGGTGACCCTGGACCTCACGGGCATGCCCCCGACGCCCGAGGAGCTCGCGGCGTTCTCGGGCGATGACGCACCCGATGCGTACGAGCGTGTCGTCGAAAGATTGCTCGCTTCTCCGCGCTACGGCGAGCACATGGCACGCATTTGGCTCGACGCGGCGCGTTACGGCGACACCCACGGGCTGCACCTCGACAACGTGCGCTCCATGTGGCCCTACCGTGACTGGGTCGTGCGAGCGTTCAACTCGAACCTGCCTTTCGACGACTTCACCGTCTGGCAGCTCGCAGGTGATCTGCTGCCGAATCCGACGCAGGATCAGTTGATCGCGTCGGGCTTCAATCGCTGCAACCCGACGAGCGCGGAGGGCGGCATGATCGCCGAGGAATACCTGTCGATCTACGCCAAGGACCGCGTCGACACGACGGCCTCGATCTGGCTCGGCGTAACGATGAACTGCGCGCAGTGCCACGACCACAAGTACGACCCGTTCAGCCAGCGCGAGTACTACCAGCTCTACGCCTTCTTCAACTCGCTCGATGAGAGCGCAAGCGACGAGAACATCCCGAACCCGCGGCCATTCTTGCGGGTGCCGAGCGCCGAGGATGAGCAGCGCCTGGCGGGGCTACGGAGCGAGCTGGAAGAACTGGATCGGGCCCTCGCGGCACCGAACCCTGAGCTGGATGCACGCGAAGCCGCATGGTCCGAGCGACGGGGCAGCGAGCTCGCCGCGCGTTGGCTGACGTGGCTTCCAGAGCGCGCCACCGCGACAGGCGGGGCCGAGCTGCACTTGAACACCGATGGCAGCATCGCGGCCAGCGGCGCGAATCCCGAGCGCACCGTCTACGAGCTCACGGGCTTCGTTCCCGGCGGGGTCATCGAGCGACTGCGACTGGAAGCGCTTCTGCCCGACGGAAACGCACGCCTTCCGGGACGCGCTAGCAACCAGAACTTCGTGCTCTCCGAGCTCGAGATCGAAGCGGCCCCTGCGGGGACTCGAGAGTTCGCGCGCATCACCGTCGACAGCGCCTTTGCGTCCCACTCGCAGGTGGATTGGCCGATCATGGCGGCACTAGACGGCGATCCAAAGACCGGCTGGGCGGGCCTCGGCCTTGGCGGCGATCGCCACGCCGAGCTGGTGCCGAGCGCGCCCTTTGGCTTCCAGGGCGGCACGGAGCTGCGTGTGCGCTTGCGCTTCGAGTCCCAGCACGCGCAGCACGCGCTGGCACGGCTGCGTGTGAGCCTCGATCACACGCAGCCCCACGGCCGAGGCTGCGGCGTAGGGCTGGGTGTCTGGCACCGCGCGTTCTTCGCGGACAGCAAAACGTTGAGCGCGCGCGAGCGAGTCCTTCCGATCGAAGCCCAAGCCGGGCGTATCGACGTCTTCGATCCTGCGGTCGCTTGGATCGCAGAGCCAGGGTGGAAGGAGGGCGCCACCCAATCCTTCGCGCAGGAGATCGGCTCGATGGCGCTCCTACGGCACATCTGGAGCGATTCCGAACGCCACGTCACGGCGACCCTGGGGAGCGACGACAGCGTTCAACTGTGGGTCAACGGCACCCTGGTGCACGACAACCCGGCAGGGCGGGGTGTCACCGCGGACTCAGACCGCGTGACGTTCACGCTGCGCCCGGGGCTGAACGAGGTCCTGGCCGAAGTCTCGAACCACGGCGGTGGGTTTGCCTTTCAGTTCCGCATCCGCTCCGCCCTGCCCTTCGACGTGAGCCCGGATCTGGCCTTGGCGCTGGCAGTACCCAAAGAAGTGCGCTCGCAGGGACTGCAGGATCAAGTCCGCCGGGCCTTCCGCTCGCAGTACGCACCGGATTGGATCGCACTGACGGACAAGCGCGCCGCAAAAGCGCGCGAGTTCGCCAGCGCCGAAGCGAGCCTGCCGACGACGATGGTCTCGAAGGACCTCGCGACGCCGCGCCCGGCTCACATCCTCCTCCGGGGCGCCTACGATCAATACGGTGACGCAGTCCAGCCCGACGTGCCCGCGGCACTGCCGCCGCTGCCACAGGATGCGCCGCGCAACCGCCTGGGACTGGCTCGCTGGCTCGTTTCGCCAGAGCAACCGCTCACGGCGCGCGTGACGGTCAACCGGATGTGGCAACAGTTGTTCGGCCGCGGCCTCGTCGCGACCCCCGAGGACTTCGGTGCGCAGGGCGAATTCCCCACCCATCCCGAGTTGCTCGATTGGCTGGCCACGGAGCTCGTCCGCACCGACTGGGACGTCAAAGGCATGCTGCGGATGTTGGTGACGTCCGCGACATACAAGCAGCAAGCGCACGTCTCGGCGCAGGCGCTGGAGCAGGATCCACGCAACAAACTGCTGGGCCGCGCTTCGCGCATCCGTTTGGACGCTGAAGTTCTGCGCGATCAGGCGCTCTACCTCGCGGGTCTCCTGGACGAGACGATGGGCGGCCCGGGTGTGCGCCCTTACCAACCTGATGGGATCTGGGAAGCGGTGGCGTACACCGGCAGCAATACGGCGCGGTACACGCAGGGTCCGCGTGAGCACCTGCACCGCCGCAGTCTTTACACGTTCTGGAAGCGCACCGCACCGCCGCCTGTGTTGACGGTCTTCGATGCACCCTCGCGCGAGGCCTGCACGCTGGAGCGCGAGCGCACGAACACCCCACTGCAAGCGCTGGCGGCCCTGAACGAAACGACCTACGTGGAGGCCGCGCGCTTCCTCGCAGCGCGCGTCTTGGCCCGCGCCTCCGATGGAGATGCAGCACGGCTGAAGCACTTGTTCCAGTTGGCGACCGCTCGCGAGCCCGACTCCGTCGAGCTGAGCGTGCTCACACAGACCCTCAATACTCTGCGTGCGACGTACGTCGCGAATCCCGAGCGCGCGCGCGCCCTGCTCTCCGTCGGCGACCTCGACATGCCGGGCGAGACCCTCTCCGGCGGACTCGGCGCCGAAGAGCTCGCCGCTTGGTCGATGCTCGCCAGCACCATCATGAACCTCGACGAAGTCCTCGTCCGCGGCTGATCCAGGAGCAAATCGAATGCAGCACCCCCCCATCGACGGTCCGCTCCGCGACATCCTGCATACAGCCACCCGGCGCACGTTCTTGCGCAGCACGCTCGGCATCGGCGCGGCGGCGCTCGGTTCATTGGCGGCGGCGCCAAGCGCCGCGGCGCGCACGTTCGGTGACCCGCCACGTTTCGGTGGGCTGCCTGGAGTCCCCCACTTTGCACCGCGGGCACGTCGCGTGATCTACATGTGCATGTCCGGTGCGCCGAGTCAGTTCGAGACCTTCGATTGGAAGCCGAAGCTGCGCGACCTCTTCGGGACAGAGCTGCCCGATTCGATCCGCAAGGGTCAGCGCCTCACCACGATGACTTCCGGCCAGACGAGCTTCCCCATCGCGCCTTCGAAGTTCGACTTCAAGCGCTACGGGCAATCGGGGACCGAGGTCTGCGACACTCTTCCGTGGACCGGCAAGATGGTGGACGATCTTTGTGTGCTGCGCGCGGTGCACACGGACGCGATCAACCACGACCCCGCGATCACGTTCATGCAGACGGGCCACGAACAGCCTGGCCGTCCGAGCTTCGGCTCGTGGCTCTCCTATGGCCTCGGCAGCATGAACCAGGACTTGCCCAGCTTCGTCGTGATGACACCGCGCTGGAAGGGGCGCCAAGAAGCCCAGGCGCTCTATCAGCGACTTTGGGGCTCAGGGTTCCTGCCGAGCGAGTATCAAGGCGTCGCGCTACGCGCTGCAGGCGATCCCGTCTTGTTCTTGGAAGACCCAGACGGCGTCGACCGCGCGACGCGCCGCACCACCTTGGACGCGCTCGCTGCTTTGAACGAGCGACGCGCCGCAGAGCTCGGCGACCCCGAAATCCGCGCGCGCATCGAGCAGTATGAGATGGCGTTCCGCATGCAGAGCACGGTCCCAGAGTTGGTGGACCTCAGCAGCGAGCCGCAGGAGGTGCTGGACCTCTACGGACCGGAGGCGAAGGTCCCCGGCACCTTCGCTGCATCGTGCCTGCTGGCGCGCCGCTTGGTGGAGCGCAACGTGAGGTTCGTCCAGATCTACCACCGCGGCTGGGACCAACATGGCAGCCTTCCGCGGGACCTCGGCAATAACTGCCTCGACGTCGACCAGCCGTGTTATGGCTTGATCCAGGACCTGAAGCGCACCGGCTTGCTGGAGGACACGCTCGTCATCTGGGGCGGTGAATTCGGTCGCACCGTGTATTGCCAAGGCCCGCTCACCCGGGAGGACTATGGCCGAGACCACCACCCTCGCTGCTTCTCGCTCTGGCTCGCGGGGGCCGGGATCAAAGCCGGTCAGGTCTACGGCGAGACCGACGACTTCTCCTACAACATCGTGAAGGACGGAGTCTCGGTGCACGACCTCAACGCTACGCTTCTGCACCTGCTCGGCATCGATCATGAGCGCCTCACGGCGCGCTTCGCCGGCCGTGACTTCCGCTTGACGGACGTCCACGGCGAGCTCGTGCGTGCAATCCTAGCGTAAGGGACCTAGCGCATCTCGGACCCGTGGGTTCAGATGCCGGGCATGACTCACCTGCCCTACACAGCCACCCTAGGCCTCGCCGTCTTCGCGGCGGCGAGCGCCGGCGCCCAAACGACCTACCAGATCCCGTTGAACTACAACTTCAACGGGATCGTGCACCTGGGCGAGGACAACCAGCCCGACCTCCCGAACGGCTACCGTTCGATCTCTGATCGGGCGCTGGACTTCACGGCGGGCGTCCCGAGCAGCTCGCTCCTGGCGCCGTACAGCCTCGTTGCGGCACCGAACGCACTGGACATCGTCCACCTTGGCAACCGCAACACCGTCGACAACGGCAACTGGTTCTTCGACGCGACGCCTGATGGCGACGACATCGGTGTACAGCCGACGTGGCTTGCGAACGTCGACCAGAGCGGCCCGCAGGTCACCAACATCAACCCGCCGATCCCGCTGCAGACGACCTCGTCCGCGAGCTTCCTCTACCAGATCAGCAACGGCGGCGGGTCCTTCGATGTGACGTTCGGGTTCAGTACCGGCGCGCCGGTGACCGCCCAACTGACCGCTGGCGACTGGTTCGGCGGCGCGTTCCTGGGCCGTGCCAACGTCGACCTGGGCAGCGCCGGCGCGAACCTCTCGATCGCGGAAGGCTCGGTGAACCTCAGCGCGCAAGCCGGGCGCACCCTCACCTCGATCACGTTCTCGAACGCGACCAACGCGACCGCTGGTATCGCCGTACTCGCCGCCAACGTCTTCACGGACCCGCGGACCCTCGTCACGACGCAGATCCCGTTGAACTACAACTTCAACGGCATCGTGCACGCCGGTGAAGGTGCGAACCCGGACAGCTTGACCGGCTACCGGTCGATCTCGGACCGCGGCCTCGACTTCACCGGCGGCGTCCCGACGTCGTCGGTCCTGGCTCCGTACGCGCTCGTCAACCAGCCCGGCGCCTTGGACATCGTCCACCTCGGCAACCGCAACACGGTCGACAACGGCAACTGGGCCTTCGACGCGACCCCTGACGGGGACAACGTCGGTGTCCAGCCGAGCTGGCTCGTAAACCCCGATCAGACCGGTCCGCAGACGACGACCCTGGCGACGCCGCTGCAGCTCTCGAGCGCTTCGAACGCCAAGATCCTGCACCAGATCAGCAACGGCGGCGGTACGTTCGAGGTCGTCTTCAGCTTCGTGGGCGGCACTTCGACCGCAGCGACGATCGGCGGCGGGGACTGGTTCGGCGGCTCGTTGTTCGGCACCGAGAGCGTCGACCTGGCGCTTCCAGGGGCCAACCTGTCGGTGACCGAGTCGACGGTGAACCTCGCCGCGTTCGCGGGGCAGCGCCTGGCCTCGATCACGTTCCGTAACCGCTCCAACATCAACGCGGGTTACGCGATCCTGGCCTGCAACGTGATCGGCCTCGATTTCGGTCAGTCGTACTGTGGTCCGGCCGTCGCGAACTCGACCGGGGCCTCGGCGACGATCCGCGCTGAAGGCAGCGCCTTTGCCGCCCAGAACAACCTGCGGCTCTTCGCCGAATCGCTGCCGAACAACTCGTTCGGGTTCTTCCTCACGAGCCGTACCCAGGGCTTCGTCGCGCAACCTGGCGGCAGCCGCGGCAACCTCTGCCTCGGTGGCGCCATCGGTCGTTACGTCGGCCCGGGCCAGATTCGCAACAGCGGTTCGACGGGCGCGTTCAACCTGCAAGTGAACCTGACCCAGCATCCGACGCCGAGCGGCTTCGTGCAGGTGCTGGCCAACGAGACCTGGAACTTCCAGGCCTGGTACCGCGACGCCGTGGGCGGTGTCGCGACCTCGAACTTCACGAACGGCGTTTCGGTGCTGTTCCGCTGAGCTCCAGGTAGACGAGAGAGCGTCCGCGTGCGGTCCGTACCGCACGCGGACGCTTCGTTTCAACGAACGGGGGCTGCGGTCCCGGCGTCAGGGACGGCGGGCCTGCGCTGCGCCTTGGGCCGGCGCGGACCCATCGAGCGTGCGTGTTCCTGGCCGTTCGGGTGGCACTGGTAACACGCGCTCGAGAGCCACGTGTAACCGCCGACGCCTTCGTGTTCGTCGTCCATCTCGGACTGCCGGTGTTCGTGGCAGTGTGTGCAGCTGAAGCTGCTGGAGTTCCCGGGCACGAGGTGACAGTCGTTGCAGTCGAAGTTGCGGTGAGGCCCGCTCGAAATCGGGAACCACGGGTGTTGGAACGTGGCCCCCGACCACGTCGATGTGCTGTGGCAGTCCTGGCACGTCGTCGGGAATCCGAGCCCCGTATGGTCCGGATCCGTCGCCGCAGCGTAATCGTCTGCGTGGCAAGCGAAACACGCCGTAGGTGTGCCCGTGAACGTGCCGCCGCTGTGGCACGCGCTGCAGTCGAGCGCGGCATGCCCGCCATTCAGAGGGAATCCAGGGTGCAGGAAGCCAGCGCCGCCGAAGGTGGAGACCTGGTGACAGCGGTCACACGCAGCGGTCCAACCGAGAGCGCGATGGTCCGGATCCAGAGCGCGCTCGAGGTCCTGGAGGTGGCAGCTCACACACGCGGTGTCCAACACAGCGAGCTGGGCGGCGGGGTAATCGACGTGACAGTCGCGGCAGACAGCGGCAGCGTGCGCCCCGACGAGCGGGAACCGCGAGCGCGCGTGTTGGACGAGGTCGAAGTCGACGTTCCAGTCCTGCTGGGTATGGCAGCTCTCGCAATGGCTACCGCGCCGGCCTTGATGCACATCCAAGTGACAGCCGGCGCAGCCCCTCTGCGCAAACTCACCCGCTGGTCCACGGTCGTTGTGACAGCGCAGGCACTGCGCTTCAGTGTGGGCACCGGTGAGGGCGACGCCGGTCTCTCGCAAGTGATCGAACTCGAAGTCCGCGCGCAGCTCGGACCACTGTCCTTCGACGTGGCACAGACGGCAGTCTGCGGGGAAGCTCGCGTGTGGGATCACGAGCCCTCGCGCGGACCACCACTCGTGCCGTTCCCCCTGGCGCTCGCGCCAGGGGCGCGTCGCGCTCGTCTGTTCGAAGACTCGACCACCGACACACGCCGCAAGGAACAGCAGCGCGATGGCCCACATGGACCTGGGTCCTTGATTCGATCGCATCGCTCAGAAGCTCCGTTGCAAGGTGATATCGAGGGAGAGCGCGTCCTGTTCGTCGCCGAAGCGCTGAGCGAGGTCGATGAAACACTGCCAGTCGCCACCAAAGACACGCGACCAACCCGCGCGCAGCGCGTTCTGATCGAGCGTCTCGTCACCGCCTTGTACGTCCGGGCGCTGGAAGACGCCCAGATCGGCGCCCAAATACCAGCGCCCGGCGAGCCCTGTGCCTCCGAGGCGCAAGCGCATCCCGAGGATGTCGCCATCGCGGCCCGTGGTGTAGAGCGCGGCCAGATGCAGATGCTCGATGAGCTGCCGGTCGAGGCGCCGGTCGAAGCCGAGCTCACCCCATGAACCATCCAAGTCCTCATCGCGCCATCCGCCGAGCCGCGCGGACCACGTATTGCGCGCGCCCTGCGGCATCCAAAGGGCGAGGGCCGCGGTCTCGGCCTCGCGCAGCTCCTCGAGAACGAGCGCCTGCGGCCGCTCGCGCCGCACGATCGGCGGCTGGAACGACGCGAAGTCGACGCGGATACCGGCGCCGCCCTCGAACAGTCGGGTGACGCTCGCGCGCGCCTCGGTCAGCTCGAAGGAGCTGCTTCGACCGACGTCCTCCGAGCGGTAGTAGTCGAACCACGCCGTGGCGTCGGCGCGCCAGGCTGCCCCGTCGGTCCAGCGCAGGCGCGTGAGGACGAGGTCCCGGTCCTGTTCACCGTCGTACCACGTCTCCTGCAGCGCGAGCCCGAGCTCCGCGCGGTCTTCGTGGAACGGGAAGACGCTCCACAGTGCCGCTTGCGGTGCGTCGCCGAAGCTGCGGTCGCGGTCGAGGCCCGCGAGCGCGCCGAGGGTCGCGCCGATCCGAGCGCCGTTGGCGAAGCGATGCGAAGCCTCGACCCCATCGAGCAGACCGAGCTCCGGGAAGACGAAGGGCAAGAACCGCCCGACTTCGTACCGCGTCGGCGTCTCGCGTGTGCCACCCCACTCGTACGAGAGGCTGTCGACGCGCAAGAACGTCGCGCTGTCGTCTTCGAAGTCGGGCGCCACGAAGTCGATGTCCTCGGCGCGCAGCTCCCCCGCGATGCGCAGACGTCCGCCGCGGCCGAAGGGGTTCTGCCCCTCCGCGGCGAGGCCGAGGCGCAACACCCGATCGTCCCGGGGCAGCGCCCCGTCGTCCTGCAGCACGTACGCGCCCGCCCAAGCGCGGCCCGTCCAAGCGCTCGGACGTTCTTTCGGCCGCGGGCTCCGGGCCTGGGCGAGCAGCGGCAAGTCCTCGTCCCAGAGCTCGTCGGGGTTCCGAAAGGTCGGCGCCCCGTCTGCGGGCGCGGCGAGGCGCCCCTCGGGAATGCGCACGACGCCGGGTGTCCCCGGCGCGAGCGCGGCGCCCCCGCCGACGACGAGGACCGTCGCCCCGGCCGTCGCGACCGCCTGAACGGTGCCCTGCACCTCCGGGCCGCCGAGGGGCCGGAGGATCACGGGGTCCCCCACGGCGACCCCGGCCAGGGTGCCGCGGTCGACCTCGACCAGGTCGCCGCGGACCGCGAGCACACGCAGGTCGAGGGTGAGGTCCTCGGGGACAACGGCGGCACTGCATACGGCCGCAAGAAGGAAGGGCGCTTGCATCGGCAGTCTGGGCGCTCGTCCAGAAGCTGGACTCAATTCCAGATTCTGGACCACACAGGGAGATCAGGGCGCCCGGGAAGGGCGGGCAGCAGCCTCCGTGCACAGACCGTACCCAAGTCGCCTCCCGATCCGCCCTCTGGGATTTCCCGGGGTACGCAAATACCGCGCGCGGCACCTTGACGCCCTACCTCGGATTTCTAGTGTAGGGGTGCCTGCCTGAGGCGGGCCCCGACTGCGTGTCGCGGGCCTGGCATCCATCGGTCCCGTTTCCAGACCCGAAATGCAACTCCGCACCTCCTTCGCGCTGCTCGCAGCAGCGCTCGTCTCAGGCGCAGCCGCCCAGCAGCTCCACCCACTCGCCCCCCACCTGCACGCCGCGTCGGCGCGCCAGCTCGAGGCGCAGCCCGACCTGCGTTTCGACCCGACCACCCTCCTCGTGCGCTTCGCGCCGGAGGCGAGTGAGAGCGACCGCGACGCCCTCGCACGCCTCG
>CAYOBN010000137.1:0-11214 GCA_964402175.1 uncultured Planctomycetaceae bacterium
TCCCCGCCCCCGTTCTTTCCCTTGGGTCCGGGCAGCCCTTTGATTCGGCGCACACTGACACCGGCCCCCCCTGCGCCACCGCCCAGACCCAAGGGAAAGCACGATAGAGGGAGCTACTCCGCCCCCGCCCTTTCCCTTGGGTCCGGGCAACCCTTCGATTCGGCAGACATCACCGCGACTCCGCCGAATGAGAGCGCCACGCACCGGCCCCCCACCCCGAGTCCACCAGATCACCCGCCCTCGCCCCGCACGATCTCTCGCGCCGCCCGCAGCACCTCTTCCACCCCCACACCGAGCACCGACGACATCGCCAGCACTCGCCCACCGACCACTCCCCGCAGCTCCTCCACCCGCGCCTGACTGTCATCGTCCTCATGCGCCTTGGTCGCAACGACCAAGCGCGGTTTGGCGTACAGCTCCGGCGAGTAACGCGCGAGCTCCGCGTCGAGGATCCGGTACGCATCGGCCGGGGCGGGCTCCGCGAGCGAAGAAACGTCGACCAGGTGCAGCAGCACTTTGCAGCGCTCGACGTGCCGCAGGAACCGGTGCCCGAGGCCCGCGCCTTCGGCGGCGCCTTCGATCAGGCCCGGGAGGTCGGCCATGACCAGGGTGTCGTAGTCACCGACCGGCACGATGCCGACCTGGGGGACCAGGGTGGTGAACGGGTAGTCGGCGATCTTCGGGCGGGCGGCGGAGACCCGCGAGAGGAAGGTGGACTTGCCGGCGTTCGGGAATCCCAGGAGGCCGACCTCGGCGAAGAGTTTCAGCTCGAGGCGCAAGCGGCGGTGTTCGCCGGGGGTGCCCGGGGTCGCGATGCGGGGGACCTGGCGGATGGCGGTCGCGAAGCGGGCGTTGCCCTTGCCGCCTTTGCCGCCCAGGGCCGCGATGACGCTGGCGCCGGGGGTGTCGAGGTCGCGCAGGATGTTGCCGCGCTCGGCGTCCTTGACGACGGTTCCGACAGGGACTCGGAGCTCGACGCCGGCGCCCGAGCGGCCGGTCATGTTGCGCGAGCCGCCGCGGGTGCCGTGGGTGGCGGTGTAGCGGTACTGGCGGCCGAGTTCGAGGAGCGAGTGCACCTCGGTGCAGGCGATGAGCACGACGTCACCACCGTCGCCACCGTCGCCGCCGTCGGGGCCGCCTTTGGGAACGTACTTCTCGCGTCGGAAGGAGACGATGCCATCACCGCCGTCCCCCGCGATCACTTCGATCTCGGCTTCGTCCCTGAACATGTGGCTGCCGCCTTCATCGCGCCCGCTATGCACGCGGCCCCCGCGCGCTCGCGCGGGGGCCGCGGGTTCGCACCGGGGTGCCGGTGCGCAACGTGATCGTCCGGGGCGCTTGGGCGCGCCTTCTTACCCCGGGCTCAGAGGCCTCAGAGGACCGGGTCCACGTGGACGCGGCGGCCGGTCTGGAAGCGGACGGTGCCGTCGACGAGCGCGTACAGCGTGTAATCGCTGCCGCAGCCGACGTTCTTGCCGCCCTTGAACTTCGTCCCGCACTGGCGGACGAGGATGGTGCCGGCGGTGACCTTCTGTCCGCCGAAGCGCTTCACGCCGCGGAACTGCGGGTTCGAGTCGCGGCCGTTCTGGGTCGAGCCTTGGCCCTTCTTGTGTGCCATATCGCTGGTCCTCTCTTCTGCTCAGCCGGAGATGTTCGTGATGCGGACGCGGGTGTAACGCTGACGGTGACCCGTCTTGCAGCGCGAGTTCTTGCGCCGGCGGAAGCGGAAGACGACGAGTTTCTTCCCGCGGTCTTCACCGATCACCTCGGCGGTGACCTTGGCGCCGGCGACGGAGGGCTTGCCGACACGGACGTTGCCCTCGTCGCCGACGAGGAGCACGTGGTCGAAGGTGATCGTGGAGCCGGGCGCGGCGTCCGCGAGGTCGCAGAGGACTTCGTCCCCCACCCGCACGGTGGCCTGGTTGCTGCGGTCGCTGATGATGGCGTACATGGGTGTCGTGTCCGGTGGCGGCCCCTCGGAGGAGGGGTCCGTGCCCGGCTCTCCCGCGGTGGAACCGCCCGCGGGCCCGGAAAGGGGCCGAGAGGGTATCACCCCCCCGGCGCCCCGTCCACCGGGAATCCTCAGCGCTTCCGGCGCCCGCCGGGCCGGACTTCCCGCCCGTCGGCCCGCAGATAGTTCAGGACGCTGTCCTCGGTCTGGTCCGGGGAGCCCACGAGGCGGATCTCCCGCTCGGTGCGGTGCTCCATGGCGCGCACGTAGTCGTAGAGGTCCTCTTTGAGGTACTTCACGACCTCGGGGTGGGCCTTGACCTCGACCGTGGCGAAGCCCTTCTGGGTCAGGGCGGAGCCCAGGCGCCGCAGGATCGCCTGCGCCCGCGACTCGAGGGTCCGGACCCGGCCGGTGCCGCGGCAGCGCGGGCAGGCCTGGAACACCTTCTTGTGGGTGCCCGGGCCGAGGCGCTGGCGCGTCATCTCGAGCAACCCGAACTGGCTGATGCGGCCGAGTTTCGAGCGCGCGCGGTCGCTCTCGAGCGCGTCCCGCAGGGCGCGCTCGACCTGCCGGTTGCTGGACGACTTCACCATGTCGATGAAGTCGCACACGATGATCCCGCCGAGATCCCTGAGCCGGATCTGGCGCGCGATCTCCTTGACCGCCTCGAGGTTGGTCTTCAGCGCGATCTTCTCGAAGTCGAAGCTGTCCGTCCGCGTACGGCCAGAGTTGACGTCGATCGCGACGAGCGCCTCCGCCTGGTCGAAGACGATGGAGCCGCCCGAGGGCAGATCGACGCGCCGCGCGAAGACCTTCTCGAAGTCCTGCTCGACGCCGTGCTGGTGGAAGATCGGACGCTCGCCGTCATAGAGCTCGATGCGGTGCACGTGCTCGGGCAGGAGCTTCGACGCGAACTCGCACATCTGCTCGTGCACGGAGTAGTCGTCCACGAGGACCCGCTTCGTCTGGGCGCTGAAGAGGTCGCGCAACGTGCGCGTCGCGACGTCGGACTCCTGGTAGAGCGGCGTCGGACCGCGGCTCGCGCGGAGCTTACGGCCGAAGCCCTCCCACACTCCGAGGAGGTAGTCGAGGTCGCGCGCGAGGTCCTCGCGCTTCTTGCCGACCCCCGCGGTGCGCACGATGACGCCCATGTCGTTCGGGACGTCGAGGCTCGCGAGGATCTTCTTCAGACGGCGGCGCTCCTTCTCGTCCGGGATCTTGCGGCTGACCCCTGTGCGGCCCATCGAGGGCATCAGCACCAGGTAGCGCCCCGGGATCGAGATGTACGTCGTCAGCGTCGGGCCCTTGTCGCCGATCGCGTCCTTCGTGATCTGCACGACGACGGAGTCCCCGACCCGCAGAAGGTCCGAGATCGGGCGCCGATCGCGCCCTTTACGCCGCTCGGCCGAGCGCGCCTTGTGTTGGCCATCCCGGCCGCGCTGGCCTTTGCGCTCGTCGTGCCGGTCTTGGCCGTGACGGCCGCGACGGCCGTGCCGGCGGCTCGAAGGGAGTGAGCTCGGGCTGTCGGCTGCGGCGTCGTCCTCCGCGTCCGACCCGTCGTCTGCGTCCTCTTCGGCAGAGGCCGAAGGCGCGTCGTCGGCGTGATCGTCCGAATGGTGATCCTCCGCGTGATCCCCGTCGGCGCCGCGAGCCCCATCGGCTTCTTCGCCGTGCTCGTGCTCGTCATCGTGCACATGGTCCGCGTCGAGCTCGCCCTCGTCCCCGTGCTGCGCCGCAGCGCCGCCGCGGCTGTCGTCATCGTCGCGCAGGTCGCGCGGGTCGACGCGGTCGTCTTCGCCCCATTCCTCGAAATCGACCCGCGCGGTGAGCAGGTCCACGAGTTGGAACGAGTCCTCGCCGTAGATCGGCAGAACGTCCGAGGTGTGCAGGAAGCCGTTGCGACCCTGGCCGAAGTCGATGAACGCCGCGCCGATGGCGGGCTCGAGGTTCACCACCTTGCCGCGGTAGACGTCGTTGACGAGGGTCTTCTGGCTCTCCGCGGTCATCAGGAGGTCGACGATGCGCTCCCCTTCGATGACGGCGACGCGCTTCTCCTCGGGCTCGACGGCGTTGACGAGGATCGTCTGCGTGCGCAGCGCCTCGGCTTCGGCAGCGAGCTGCTCGGCGGACTTCTCCGGCGGCGCGGCGGCCTTCTTCTTGCCGCGACGGCCGCGCTTCGAGCTGCGCCCACCGTCGCCATCGCGCGTGTCCTCGGCGCGCTCGCCCGCTTCGACGGGGGTGCCATCTTCGTGGAACTCCGCGTCGTCGTCGTGGCCGTGGTCGTCTGCATCGGCATCGGCGTCGGCTCGCTCACGGGGCTGCTCACCCTCCGGCTGCGCCCCACTGCGGCGCTTGCGGCGGCGACGACGCTTCTTGCCGGAGCGGCTGCCTTCCGCCGGCGCCGACGGTTCGGCGCTCGGCGCTTCGGAGCGCCCTCGGGGCTCCGAGCGACGCGGGAGGTCATCCCCCTCTTCGCCCGGTATGGACTCTGCTGCCGCAGCGGGCTCGGTGCGCTCGCCGTCCTTCTGCGCGCGACGGCGCCGGCCCCCGCGGGAACCCCGACGGCGGCGCTTACGCTCCTCGGCAGCCTGCTCTTCGGGCGTGCCGCCTTGCGCCGCCGGGGCGTCCGAGACCGCGTCATCGCTGAGCTCTTCCGCCTCCGTCGCTCCGCCGTCGTCATCCGACGCGTCGCCGACGTCTGCAGCGGCTTCGCCCTGGCCCTCAGCGCGCTCCGCCGCATCCCGGCGACCGCGGCGGCGGCGCTTCTTGCGCCGCCGTGCAGCGGGGGGCGCATCCCCCTCCGCGACGGCCGCGGCAGCCAGCGGATCACCGGCGGGCGGCGCGACCTCGTCGTCGGGGGCAGCTTCGGCGTGGGGCAGCTCGCTGGGCTCCCCATCGACCGCAGGGGTCCCCTGAGTCGCCTCCGCCTGGACCTCCGGCTCGACGGCCGCCTTCGTGCGCCGGCGGCGCGCCCTCTTCTTGCGCACGACCGGGTCGCCGGCGGGCGCCGCCGTGGTCGCGGAGTCCTCGGGCCACGCCGGGGCGTCTTCCGCGGGTTGGACAGCGATCTCCGCTTCGGCCGGACTCAGCGCTGCGAGCGAGTCCTCGTCTTCGAGGCCCGCGCCGAAGCCCGAAGGCGCCGCAGCGCGGCCGGAGCTGCGCTTGTCTGCGCGGCCAGCCGCCTTGCCCCGCGTCGGTTGGTCGGGGTTGCGGGGAGAGCCAGTGTCGTCGGAGGTCGCGCGGGGGCCGGCTTCGGCCCCGTCCGGGCTCGCATCGCCCGGCAGGAGGTGTTCGTTCATGTTGCTTGGGTGGACCTCGACCCGCGCGCAGGCAGCAGCGGCCCACGCAGAGGGCGCGGGGCGCCGACCTGGGCGCAGTCGCGCTCGGGTGGCACCTCGGCCGTCACACGGGCCACGGCGCCACGGCCTCCATCGCGCGCGCCCAGCGGACCGGTGCCGAGGGCACAGGTGCAGGGGCGCCACAACGGAGGGCGGCAGCCGGAGAGGTCCGGATAGGCCCCCTCGGAGGGGGGCGTGGTTTTCAGGGGTGCGGGGGCGGAGCCCACGCAGAGAGTCGACCCGGACCGTGTCGTGGTCGCGCGGATCGCTGGGTTACGTCTTGCGAGGAGCCAGGGCACGGGGGCCACCAGGCTCGGCCTCCATGCTGCGCAACGGCGAGCGCCGAGTCGATGCTCGACTGCGTAAAACGCGTGCAGAGGCCCAAAAAAGAAGGGGGGGACCCGCTCGGGCGAGGGGCGGGTCCCCGGGGTGCGCGGTCGGCGGGAAGGGGGAGCACCGACTGCGCGACGGGGCGCTCGCGCGCCCCAAGGAGGGCTCCGCGGGTCAGCGCCGGGCCGCGGGGGGGCGGCCGGCGCCGTGCGGCGCCCTCTGGGGGGATGTGATTGGGGCCCAGGGCCGAGCCCCGCGGGCTCAGTTCACCTTCGCGTCCGGATCGACGAGGGCGTCGACCTGGTCGCGCAAGCTGCGGCGGCGGCGCTGCAGCTCCTGCTGCAGGAGGAACTCGGTGTCCTCCGCGCTGTGCACGAGCGACGGCGTGATGAACACCACGAGGTTCCGGCGGTCGCGCTGCTGGACGCGGTGCTTGAACAGCTCACCCAGGATCGGGATACGCGAGATGTACGGGACACGGCTGACCGTCTCCGCGTCGGAGTCCGTCGTGAGGCCGCCGATCACCGCGGTCTGGCCGCTCTCGAGCAGCATCTGCGTGATCATCGTCGAGGAGCGCGTGCGCGGGAGCGCGATCGTGCCCTCGGCGCCCGCCGAGCCGACGGTGAACACATCGAAGCCGGCCGGGGCGAGGTTGGACGTGCCCGTACCCGAGAGGCTCGTCTCCTTCGGGATCACTTCCATCGCGATCTTGCGCGTGCCCGGGATGACGTTCGGACGCACGAGGAGCTGGAAGCCGACTTCGACGGGTGAGCCCTGCGCTTCCATGACCGTGAGTTGCAAACCACCGGCCTGGCCCTGCTCCGAGCGCGCTTCCGCGTAGCGCACCGTCTCGCCGACGAAGATCGTCGCTTCGTTGCCGTCCATCGTGATGATCTTCGGCGCCTGGATGATCTCGGTCTCCGTATCGCGCTGCAGCATGCGCAGCGTCGCCTGGACCTGCGTGAACGAGAGCGCGCCGAAGATCGTGTCGGGCGCGATCGTGTTGCCGGCGTTGAGGCCCCCACCGTTCGTCGCGACCGGGCCGTTGCCGAAGTCGCTGGCGATGATGCCGTCCTCCCAGCCGCCGTCACCGATGCTGAACGGCAGCTCGATCGGGATCTGGCTGCCCGTCACCGACACGCGCGGACCCGAGTCGCCGTAGTCCACACCCAGGTTCAGGACGTCGATGTTGCTCGTCGAGACGAACTTCAGGTCGACAAAGACCTGAGCGGGCTCGACATCGAGGCGCCGCATGATCTCCTGGATCGTCTCGTGGACCTGTGTCGTGTCGCGGACGATGATGACGTTCTGCGTCTCGATGAAGTCGAGCTCGCCTTGGCTCGAGAGCGCCTTACGCAGCGCCTCCAGCACCGTGAAGTGCTCCGTCGCGGGGCCTTGCGGCGCGCGGTCGTTGCCCTCGATGAACTCCGAGCGGATCAGCGGCACGCGCACGCTCTTCGGGCGCACGTAGCGGAGCTGGTAGCTCTTCGTGATCTTCTGCTTCTCGAGGCTGACCGGATCGACGACGCGGAGGATGCCGCGCTGCTCCTCGACCACGGTGTACCCACGCGTCTTGACGATCTCCTCGAGCGCCGCGCGCCACGGGACACCGTCGATCTTGACCCGCAGAGTCCCGCTGACCTCCGGACCCACGATGATGTTCGCACCGGCGGCTTTGCCGATGGTCATGATGATCTCGGTGATGTCCGCGTTGTCGAACTCGAAGCCGACGCGCGGCGGACGCGTGATCGTGAGCACGCCGGACTTGTCCTGGTTGACGACGCAACCTGCGAGTTCGGCGGCGTAGTCCAGCGCGTCGCGCCAGTAGATGTCGGAGACCTGCAGGTCGCGCACCTTCTCCGTGCCACCCTCGAGCAGCACGATGTTGGCACCGGACCGGTCGCGCAGTTCCTGCACGACTTGGCTGAGCTCACGCTCGACGAAGTTCAGGCTGACGCGAGCGTCGAGGCTCGGGACCTGTGCCGCGGCAGGCGAGGCAAAGCCGACGACCGCGATGCACGCGGAGACGATTCTGGGGTTGTTGAATTTCACCACGATTCCTCCCCGCCCGGGGGATCCAGGCGGCTCTTCTGATGTTCTGCTTGTTCTGCGAGCCCTCGGCGCTCACCACAGCACCGCTGGCCGATCGTTGGAATCGGGCAGAGAATTGAGCTCTGTCCGAGCGTTTCACAGTCAGTACGGACGGGTCAGGACGACGCCGCGGTAGATGAAGTCGACCTCTGCAGGGCGAATGGCCTCGACGATGAGATCGTTACCGACCGGGTCACCCAGGGTCCGCGAGCGCCCGTTGATGATGACCACCGGCGGGTTGTCGCCGATCATCGCGTAGCCGCGGATTTCGAGCTTGATCTTCGAGAAGTCGCGGAGCGTCTCCGCATCGAAAGCGAGCTGGCGCAGCCACGCGGCGAGCTCCTCACGGGGCGGGTCACGCTGAATGAGCTCCAGTCCGCCCGCGATTGCACGATACGCAGCCAGAGCTTGTTCGTAGTGGCCTTCGAGGATGTGTCGCTCCATCGATTGTCCGACCTGCTCCATCGCCTCACGCGACGGACCAGCGACGGCGCGGCTCGCTTCGACTTCACTGCGGAGCGTAGCGAGCGGCTCAGCCACGTTGAGTTGCAGGCGCTTCTCCGCGGGTTTGTAGTTGACCTTCTTCTCGGCGTCGATCCGGCGCAGATCTTCGTCGAGCTGCGCGATGACCTTCTCGAGCTCGGAGCGCTGCACCATGCGGTCGAGCACGCTCTCGGCCTTCTTCGAGCGCTCCCAGAACTGCTGGGCCTCTTCGATCCGCAGGACGAGCGCGTCGACCTCCTCCATCTGACGCTGGACGGTCCAAGCGTTCGGATCCTCGACCCGAGCGGGCACCCGCGGGTCGATGAGGGGGTCGCGGCGACCGCGAGAGCCGCGGTAGCTGTAGGTCGCGAGGGTCAGGGCCTGCCTGCGGCGGTTGATCTCACCGGCGAGCAGGTCGCGCTTACGCTCGTAACCTTCGATGCGGACTTCCTGGGCGTCGCTCGACTTCGGGACGTACTTGTACGTCTCGACTTCCATCTGGATGCGGTGCGAGGCGACGCCGTCCTCTTCGAGCTTCCGGCGCGTCGTCGCATCGATCTTGAAGGAGTTGACCGACATGAAGCGTCGGTGCGTTTCGATGCGGTTGAGGAAGTCCAGGAACTGGAAGAGGTCCGCTTCGAGGGTCAGCGTGTACGCCACCTTCTCGAAGGCCGAGACCGCTTTGCCCTTGGTCCGCTCCTTGGCAGTGTCCTTCGGCTTGAAGGACGACGGACGCACCCCCGTCTCGCGGGAGTAGTCCTGGAAGTTCCGGATGAGGTCGTTCAGGTCCTTCGTGTCGGGCAGAACCTCGCGGATGCGCTCCGCGATCTCACGCAGCACGATGACTTCGCGCTCGAGCTCGGGCGTGCCGCGGATCGTCGTGCGAGCTTTGTCGATCTGCGTACGCAGCGTTGCGACGGACGTGCGCGCCTCCTCGATCTGCGTCTTCTCGGAGTTGACGAGGTAACCGAGGGCCGCCGCAGCGAGGACTCCACCCGCCGCGATACTGATCCAGACGTTTTTGTCGTTCACTTCTTGGCCCCCTGGGTTCTGGCGCCCTTGGTGTCGACCTTCTTGACGATGCCGTTACGCTCGTCAGGCGATTTCAGTTCGAGCTCGAGCGGGAAGGACCAGTTCACGGACGGGATCAGGTCCTCGTCCGGCTCGTTCTTCTTGGCTTCGAGGTCAGCGGGCTTGTGGAGCGTGACCATGAGCTGCGAGAGGCTCGGATCCTCGATGTCTTCGAGGAAGTTCGCCACTTGCTCGTAGTCGTTCGATCCGGAGTGCCCTTGTGCCTTCAAGCTGCCATAGGACGACTTGCGGCGCCCCGTGCCAGCGTCCTCCATCTTGACCTGGATGTCATCGAACCAAACGTAGTGTTCGATGCCCTCGCGGCCCGCGTGGACGACGTCACAGAGATCGTCGACGACCTTCGTCCAGAGGACGCGGTTGCTCGTGATCTCGGCCAAGGTCTTCTCACGCCCGGAGCGCGTCGTGATCTCCTTCTGCAGCGCGTCGTGATAGTCGACCTGCGGCTTCAGCCCGTCCATGTCGAGCTGGAGCACCGAGCGCGTCGTCTCGACGTTCGCGCGGACACCGAAGTGGAGGTAGCTCCACCAAGCGAATAGACCGCCGTTGAGAACGGCCGCGGTCGCGATCGCAGCGACCATCCGAATGGGCGTCTGGGCGCGCTTACGGAACTCGTCGGGGAGGAGGTTGATCGTGATCATTGCTGACGCACCCTGGCGGCAAGGCCGACCGCGACGACGAGGGTCTGAGCCCAAGCTTCGAGCTCCGCGACGTCGACGCGGTTCGTATCGACGCGCAGGCTCTCGAGCGGGTGCCAAGCGCGGGCGGGGCGCTGGACGGCCTGTTCGATGTAGTGCACGGCGCCGGGCGCGAGCATGCCTCCGCCGGACAAAAGCACTTCGTGCACCTGGATCTGTTCGTTGTGCTCGACGTAGTCCATCGAGAGCATGAGCTCGCTCGCGAGGTCCTCGAGCACCGGTGTGATCGCCGTGTGGACCTCGGCTGCGTGGGCCTCCGACGAGCGCTTGATCGCCTCGGCTTCGAACCCCTCCACTCCCAGGCGACGGGCGACAGCCTGGGTCATGTTGGCACCGCCGATCGGGATCTCGCGGCTGAAGCAGCTCATGCCGCCGCGCATCACATTGATCGAGGCGGCGCGCGCGCCAACATCGACGAGCGCGACGGCGCGCTCACCGACTCCGCCGGGCATGTCGTCCTCGGGCAGGCCGCACATCTCCCACGCGTTGGCGACCGCGAACAAGTCGAGGTCGATCGCGATCGGCGTCAAGCCCACGCGCTGAATCATGCATGCCTGCTTCTGCAGGTGCTCGAGCTGGCAGGCGGCGACCAGCACGTTCATGGTCACAGCATCGCCTTCGCCGCGTGTGCCGAGGGGCTGGCAATCCAGCACCACCTCTTCGTCGGAGGCGACGATCTTGTCGGCTTCGAACTGGATCGCTTGTTTCAGCTCCGCGTCGCTCATACGCGGCATCGGCACGTAGCGGACGACGGTCTCCTGGCCAGAGACTCCGGTCACGACCTTCTTCGTGCGGAACTTGTGATCCTTGAAGATCTGCCGGATCGCTTCTTCGACGCTACCGCCCGGAGGCAGCTCGGCGCGGCCGAAGCCGGTGATCACAGGCTCGTGACCCTCGAGGGAGATCTCGATGGCCTTCACCACCGAGGACCCGATGTCGAGCCCGACGACGCTCTTTCTGGAGTGGAACACGATCCCTGCCCGTGGACGATTGGCTAGCCGCTTCGAAGGGGGCATTGCCCCTGCGGCCTCGTGGTTAGAGGTCGGCAGTCGGGCGGGGCGGGGTTGAGTTGCGTGCCTCGAAAATGTGCACGTGGAGGGTTGGAAGTGAGCCGTGAGATTGCGTCCCCGTCAGAGGAGGATCTCCGCTCGGAAAGTTCTTCCGGGTGAGTCGAACGGTACCAGGTACGAGTTGGCGGCGCGGCACACGTGCAAGCGCGCGCTCGCGCGCGCTT
>CAYOBN010000138.1:0-10880 GCA_964402175.1 uncultured Planctomycetaceae bacterium
GCTCGCTCACGCGCACTGCGCGCGCGCGTGCTAGCGCTCCACCGCCAACTCGTACCTGGTACCGTTCGACGCGCGCTCAGAGCTGCGCAGCCACCAGATCGAACCGTCCGGCCGATTCACGCAGGCCGCCTGGGCGACTGCGGACGGTCCAGAGTTCGCGGTGGCGGTCGGTGACTTGCGCGAGGTTGCGGCGGAGTTCGGCGCGTGTGTCGCTCGGGATGTCCGCCATGTGGGTCTCCTTGCCGAGGTTCGCTCGGGCCATGCCGAGCTCCGCAGCGAACGAGCACGCGTCCGCCACCCACAGCAGCTCGTCGCGCACTCGCTCGGGCGCGAGGAGGATCGGATCCGCGGGCGCAGCGGCCTGCGCACCGCTCAGCGCGGCGCGCGCTGCAGTGATGCGCTCCCGCACGCGCTCGAGCCCTGCGGCGTCCAGCGTCCCGCAGCGCGCGATCGGCCACGCGTGGTGCGCATAACGCAGCAAGAAGAAGAGCGCCGTCCCGTTCTGCGAGCCCGTCGCGAGGGCCTCGTCGAGCCGGCCGAGCTCCAGCAGCGCCTCGGCTTCGCCGCGGGTCAGCGGTCCGTGCGCCACGAGCAGCTCCGTCAGATCGCCGGGTGAGGGCTTGATGTTCCAGCTGCGCGAAGCGCCTTCGAGCAAGCCCGGCAAAAGCGTCGGGAACGGCTGCCAATGCCCGTAATCACCCCACTCCGTGTTCAGCATCCCCTCCGCGCCATGGCGGAGCGCCGCGCGCGCAGCCTCGCGGATGTTGACGCGCATGTTCTCGATGCGGCCGCCGAAGCTCTGCCAAGTGCTGGTGCCCGGACACGTCTGGAACGGTAGCCCGGTGGACGCAAACCGCGCGGCTTGCTCGTCGAAGGGGTGTTTCGCGTCGTAGCCCCACAACATCGCCGTCGCTTCGCGCGGCAGCTCTGGGACGAGCTCCGGGTGCTCTAGTATGACGTCCCCCCAGAACTGCATCCGCCGACCGCGCTTGCGCACCAGCGCGTCGATCTTGTGCAGGTACTCGAGGTACACACGGCCCTTGCCGCGCGCATCACACTCGGTCTTCGATGCGCCGAGGCCCAGGTCGAACGTCTCGTCGAGGCCGACGTTCACCTCGCGCGCTTCGAAGTTCGGCAGCAACTGATCCAAGAGGTCCTCGACGAGCGCCAACGAGCGCGGGTCCGTCGCCGCCAGGCTGAACGGCTCCTTGTGCACCGCAAACGCATGCTCGATGCCCTCCGGCAGCTCCGCGAGCGGCGCGTATTGCGGCAGCACCAACCACCGGTGCATGTGGCCGAGACACTGCTGGTTCGGGACGAGCGCGATGTGGCGCTCACTCGCAAACGCCGCGAGCTTGCGCGCCTCCGCAGGTGTGATGGGGCTCGCATCGCGCCAGACCGCCTCGTGCCCGTTGTAGGCGAACGTGTGCTCGGTGTAGAGCTGGAGCTGGTTCAGCTTCAAGCGAGCCATACGTTCGATCAGCGCCGTCAGCTCCTCGAACGTCGGCACCCGATCGCGGCTGATGTCGAGCATGAATCCGCGGACCTCCAGGTCCGGCCCATCCTCGAGGGCGCAGCACGGCACCTTGGGCGCGCCCTTGCCGCGCGCCAAGAGCGCTCCGATGCGCACGAGCTCTGCGATCGTCGTCGCCGCGCGGAAGAGGCCCGTCGCAGAGGCCGCCCAGGCCCTCGCCCCCGTGCCGTCGAGCTCGAGGCGGTACGTCTCGGGGCGCTCGCTCTCCGTCGGGTCGAGGCGCAGCTCGATCTCGGCTTGGCCGCGGACGCGTCTCTCGGCGCTGAACCCGGCGGCGGCGAGGCCCCGGGCGAGCGCGCCGAACGGGCGCTCGTCGGCGGTCCCGAAGACCCGCACCCCGAGGGGACGGGTCGTCGGCGGGAACCAGTGGTCGTGGCCCTTGAGGAGCGCGCGCGGTCGGGGCAACAGGAGGTCCAATGCGTCGGTCATGGGCCGGAGAGATTAGGGGCGAGGTGGCGCCGCCACCATCGAAGCGCGATCATTCGCGGCCGATGGTCCCGCCCCAACCCGCTGCCCCCTCCCGCCTGGAGCTCCTGGCCGTCTGCACCCTCGTCGGGCTCGGGGTCGCGCTGCGGGTCGCCTACACCCTGGCCCTGCGGGCCCACCCGACCTTCGAAGCGCCGGTGATGGACCCGGGCTACCACTGGGCCTGGGCCAAGGCGCTCGCCGCCGGGGCCGAGTTCCAGGACGGGCCCTTCTTCCGGGCGCCCCTCTACCCGCTGTGGCTCGCGCTCTGGGTGACGCTCTTCGGCGAGGGCACGACCCTGTACGCCCGCCTCGCCCAGGCGGCCCTCGGGGGCCTCAGCATCGCCCTGACATGGACGCTCGGGCGGCGCATCGGAGCGCTCGCAGGGGGCCCCAAGGCAGGGGCGCAGGCGGGGTCCACCGCCGGGCCGATCGTCGGCCTCAGCGCCGCGGCCCTGGTCGCGGTCGCGTGGAGCCTCATCGCGTTCGATGCCGAGCTGCAGCTGCCCACCCTCGACCTGCCGCTGCTGCTCGCGGGCCTCGTGCTCTCCGCGCGCGCGCTCGAGGTGCCGACCCGCGGGCGCGCGGTGCTGGCGGGCCTCGCGTTCGGGCTGGCGGCGATCACGCGGCCGAACGTGCTCTTGTGTCTGCCGGTGCCGTGGCTGCTCCTGTGGCGACGCGCAGGCAAGCTCCCGGCCCTCGCCCTCGCGGTCGGCGTGTTGATCCCGATCGCGCCGGTGAGCCTGCACAATGCGCTCGAAGGCGACGTCGCGCTCATCTCGACCCAGGGCGGGGTCAACCTGTGGATCGGCAACAACCCCGCGAGCGACGGCACTACGGCGATCGTGCCGGGCACACGCGGCGGTTGGTGGGAGGGATATCACGACGCGATCGCAGCGGCGGAGGCTGCCGAAGGCCGCCCCCTGCGCGCCACCGAGGTGTCCGAGCACTACACACGGCGCGCATTCGCGTATTGGCGCTCGGAGCCGCTCGATGCGCTCGGGCTGCTCGCGTGGAAGCTGCGCCTGTTCGTGGCCGATGCGGAGCTCGGCAACAACACCGATCCGCGGTTCGTCGCGCTGCGCTTCGCGCCGTGGCTGGCGGCGTCGCCCGTGCGCTTCGGTTGGCTCGCTGCGCTCGGCCTCGTGGGCCTCACGCTGGCTGCGCGCTGCGGCACTGTGGGCCGACTGACCGCCGGTTTTGTGCTGCTGTACGTCGTCAGCGTGGTGCTCTTCTTCGTGAACTCACGCTTCCGCTTGCCGGTCCTGCCGGCGCTGGCGATCGGCGCGGTGTTCTTCGTCGTACGGGTGCGCGCGCTCGGGCGTGCGGGTTGGCCGGCCGTGGTCGCCGCGTTGGCGCTCGGGATCCTCGCACATTGGCCGATCGGTCTCGCGCGCGAAGGGGCGGCGAACGGCCTCTTGGACCTGGCGAAGGGTGAGCTCGCGCGGGGCAAGACGATGGCCGCGTCCAAGTTGCTCGAAGAGGCGCTGGAGCGCGACCCCGGCAACGTGTTCGCGCGCGTCGCGTGGGCGTCGGCGCTGCAGGCCCTCGGCGAAGCGCCGCGGGCCGTGGCGCTGATGGAGGAGACCCTCCGCAGCCCTCTGGGCGCCTGGCCCGAGGTCCGCGCGCAGCTCGTCGACGCCCTCGTCGACGCGGGCCGCGCGGCGGATGCGCGGAAGTACGCCGAAGAGGGCCTCGACGCTGCGCCGCGGCAGCCGGCGCTGCGTTACGGCCTCGCGCGCGCCCTCGGGGCCCTCGGCGACGCCCAAGGGGCGCGCGCGGCGCTGCGCCAGGTGCTAACGGACGATCCGTCGGCGGCCCACGCGGCGCTGGCGCTCGGTGAGCTCGAGCGCGCGCTCGGCGACGAAGCGGCAGCCCGCCGGGCGTTCGAGCGCGTCGTCCAGCTCGAAGGGCGGGTCGGCGCAGGCCTCGTCGCGCTCGCGCGCGCGCGGCTCGCGGAGCGCGCGCAGTGACCTGCCGCGCGGCTCAGCCGCCGCGGGTGTGCATCTCGAGGTGCGGGTCGCGGCGCAGCTCGTCGGGACCCGCGAGCGCGCCGCGTGTGGCCTCGGCGAGCCGCTGCTCGGCGCCGCGGTCCGACCGGCCGAGCCAGCGCGCGCGCACGGCTTCGGTGACACGTTCGTCGCGCTCGGCGAGCGAGCCCGGGCCCCGCAGCAGCGGCGCGAGGGCCAGGCCCTCGCGGCCGTAGAGGCACGTGAAGAAGCGCCCATCCGCGGTGATACGCGCGCGATCGCATGTGCCGCAGAACGGGGCGGTCGTGGACGCGATCACCCCGAACACGAGGCCGTCGGGCAAACGGAAGCGATCGGCGGGGGCGCGTGGATCGCCTTCGATGGGCTCGATCGGCCCGTAGTGCGCGGCGAGCCGCGCGAGCAGCTCGCGCACGGGGACCACCGCGTCGAGGGTCCACCGGGTCGCTCCTCCGACGTCCATGTATTCGATGAAGCGCACTTCGATGTCGCGCGCGCGACCGAACTCCAGGAGCGCCACGAGCTCGTCGTCGTTCTCACCGCGCATGACGACGGTGTTGAGCTTCGTGCCCGTGAAGCCGGCGGCGGCCGCGGCGTCGAGGCCCGCGAGGGTCCGCGCGAGCTCGTCGCGCCGCGCGATGTGCTGGAAGCGCGCCGGGTCGAGGGTGTCGAGGCTCACCGTCAGCCGCGAGAGCCCGGCGGCGCGCAGGGCTGCGGCTTGCTCGGCCAAGAGCACTCCGTTGGTTGTGAGCGCGAGGTCCTCGACGTGCGGCAGCGCCGTGAGGCGCGCGACGAGGCGGTCCAGGTCGCGCCGCAAGAGCGGCTCGCCGCCGGTCAGCCGCACCTTCGTCACGCCCAGCGGGCCGACGGCGCGGACGACGCGCTCGAGCTCTTCGAACGACAGCAGCTCGGCTTTCGGGAGCCACGTGTACTCCTCCTCCGGCATGCAATACCCGCAGCGCAGGTTGCAGCGGTCGGTGACGGACAGCCGCAGGCTGCCCATGGGCCGTCCGTACCGGTCGAGGGGGAGCGTTTCAGGTCGCATCCGACCCCACATCGTAGCCGAACCCGCAAGATAGTGACCCCTGCACCCATGAGCGATCGTCCCAGCACCCTCGGCGCCCTCCTCGATTCGGGCTGGGCCCCGCGCTCGGTCCACGCCGAGCTCCGTTCCAACCTCGTCCGGCGCCTGCGCTCCGGGGAAGAGGTCTTCCCAGGCATCGTCGGGTTCGCGGAGACCGTCGTGCCGCAGCTCGAGAACGCGATCCTCTCGGGGCACAGTGTCCTGCTGCTCGGCCTCAGGGGTCAGGCGAAGACGCGCCTCGCGCGCGCCCTTGTGGGGCTCCTGGACGAATGGGTGCCCGCGATCGACGGATCGCCGCTGAACGAGGACCCGCTCGCGCCGATCACCGTGCCCTCGCGTGAGCGCTGCGAGCGCGAAGGGCGCTCGCTCCCCATCCGGTGGATCCACCGGAGCGAGCGCTACCACGAGAAGCTCGCGACGCCGGACGTCACCGTGGCGGACCTGGTCGGAGACATCGACCCGATCAAAGCCGCGACACGGCGGCTCACGTTCGCGGACCCCGAGGTGCTGCACTTCGGACTCCTCCCGCGCTCGAACCGCGGCATCTTCGCGATCAACGAGCTGCCGGACCTCGCGGCGCGCATCCAGGTCGCGCTCTTGAACGTCCTGGAGGAGGGCGACATCCAGATCCGGGGGTTCCCCATCCGGATGCCGCTCGATGTGTTCATGGTGTTCACCGCGAACCCGGAGGACTACACGAACCGCGGGGCGATCATCACGCCGCTGCGGGATCGCATCAACTCGCAGATCCTGACGCACTACCCGCGCACGCTCGAAGACGCCCGCGCGATCACCGATCAGGAGGCCCGCGCCGATCGCAGCGGGGGCGGTGTCACGGTGCACATCCCGGCGCTGATTCGCTCCGCAGTCGAGCTGGTCGCGTTCCAAGCGCGTGAGTCCGAGTTCGTCGATCAGAAGTCCGGCGTCAGCGCCAGGCTCTCCATCGCGTTGCTCGAGAACGTGGTTTCGAACGCGGAGCGCCGCGCGCACCTCGCGGCTGCCGCGACCGCCACCGCGCGTCCGTCGGACCTCTACACGGCGATCTCCGCGATCAGCGGCAAGGTCGAGCTCGTCTACGACGGCGAGAAAGAGGGCCTCGCAGCGGTCTCCAAACTGCTCGTCGGCAAAGCGCTCGCGGCTGCGTTCGAGCTCGTGTTCCCGGGTGCGTACACCGACGAAGAGGTGGGGGACGCCGAGGTCAAACAGGCCTCGGTGTACGACGCTGTCCTCGGGTGGTTCCGCAGCGGCGCAGAGCTGAAGCTGGACGACCGCGCGCCGGACGCCCAGCACCTGGAGCGACTGAATCGGGTCACTGGGCTCGCGGCCGTCGTGCGCCGGTTTACGCGGCCGAAGGACGACGCGGAGCTCGCGGCGCTGATGGAGCTCGTCCTCGAGGGGCTGCACCAGGCTTCGCTCCTGTCGCGCGACGACGAAGACGACAGTCGCACCTACGGCGACATGCTGGCCCAGATGGCGAAGAGTCTCGGGCGCTGAGGCCATGCGCTTCCGCTACACCGACTTCGACCCCGAGAAGGCGGCGCAGAAGGACCTGCTGCGCCGCCTGCGGGACGTCTACATGCAGCTCCTGCTGCAAGCGGACGGCGACCCGGAGCAAGCGCTCGCGTGGCTCGCGCAGCTCGCGAAGCGTTACAAGCTGCTGCCGCCCGGGTTCACCTTGGACGATCTGCGGCGGTACCTCCTGAAGGAGCGCCTCGTCGAGCGCACCGGGAACGGGCTGGTGCTCTCCGCGGCGGGCGCGCGCGCGCTGCGAGTGGACAGCCTCGAGCGTGTGTTCCAGGGGCTGCAGAAGGACGCTGCTGGCGACCACCGCGTGGCGGCGACCGGCACCGGGCACGAACGCCTGCCCGAGACGCGCCCGTGGACGTTCGGCGATCCGCTCGACCTCGTGGATGCCGCGGGGAGCGTGCGCAATGCCCTGCGCCGCGGTCTGCCCGACGGGAGCGCGGGGCTACAGCTCGCAGAGGACGACCTGGAGGTGCACGAGACCGAGCATCTCTCGAGCTGCGCGACGGTCCTCATGTTGGACCTGTCGCACTCGATGATCCTCTACGGCGAAGACCGCATCACTCCGGCGAAGCGCGTCGCGCTGGCGCTCGTCGAGCTGATTCGGACGAAGTTCCCGAAGGACTCGCTGCGGGTGGTGTGTTTCGGGGACGAAGCCTGGGAGGTGCCGCTCGACGCGATCCCGACGATCGCCGTGGGGCCGTTCCACACCAATACACGCGCAGGGTTGCAGCTGGCGCGGGACCTCCTGCGGCGCGAGCGCCGCGCCAATCGCCAGATCTTCATGCTGACGGACGGCAAACCCTCGGCGCTCACCGAGCCGGACGGTGAGGTCTACAAGAACCCGTTCGGCCTCGACCGCCGCGTCGTGGCCAAGACCATCGAAGAGGCGGTCGTGTGCCGTCGCCACGGGATATCGATCACGACGTTCATGTTGACCGAGGACCCGGTCCTCGTGCGTTTTGTCGAGGAATTCTCGGAAGCGAACAAGGGGCGGGCCTATTTCGCGGGCGGAGAGCGGCTCGGGCAGATGGTGTTCGTGGACTACCTCCGGGGCCGACGGGGGTAGCATCTGGGGGTGCTGAACACCCTCTCGATCCTGGCGCAGGGCATCCTGTGGACGGGCGCCCTCGGAACGGACGCCTTCGAAGAACGCAACTGGGATCTGACGCTGTCCGCGGTGGCGGCGATCGATCCCAACGTCTCGATCGACGACGACGTACGCGTCGGCCCGGGTTCCACCGTCGAGATGCCCGACGTGCTCGGCGGGACCCAAGCGCGCTTTCAACTGGCCGACGGGCGCAGCCTCGAGCTCGATGGGGCGCGCTGGGTGGCATTGGGCAACGACGGGGTCGGCGGGCCGAACGGCGCGTTCCTCGGCGTGCCTGTGACGCTGCGCAACGGCGCCTCGTTCGAGCCGTTCTTCGTCGTCAACGGCGTGCGCCTCTCGGTGGACGGGACCAGTCGGGCGGTGTTCGGCGGCGGCGGCAACCCGCTCAACGCTTCGACCGTCGACCTCGCGTTCGGCGCGGAGCTGCGCTTCCTTGACGAGACTCCGAGCGCGTTCCTGCAAGAGCACCTCTCCAAGGTCACCGTCGCGGGCGCGCCCGCGGCGATCGGAGTCAACTTGGCCGTCGCGAGCGACGGCGCCGCGGGTTCGATCGTCACGGCGTTGACACCGGCGGGACTCGATACCGACGGCGACCTCTTGAGTGACGCCGACGAGCGGACGGTGTACGGCACGGACCCGCTGCGCGCGGACACCGACGGTGACGGTGTGCCCGATGGGCTCGAGGTCGCACGCGGCTTCGATCCGAACGATCCGCAGAGTCGCCTCGCGCGGCCGAACGTCGTGTTCGTGTTGACCGATGACCTCGGCTACGGTGACCTCGGTGTGCTCTTCCAGAACAGCGTGCCGGGGACGAAGCGGCTCGATACACCGAACCTCGATCGTATGGCGGCGGAGGGCGCGCTCTTGACGCGGCACTATTGCCCTGCGTCGGTGTGCGCGCCATCGCGGGCGTCGCTGCTGCTCGGGGTACACCAGGGCCATGCCGGGGTCCGCAACAACCAGTTCGACAAGGCGCTCGAAGAGAACCACAACCTCGCCAACACCCTGCAGCGCGCGGGTTACGCGACGGCGCTGATCGGGAAGTGGGGGCTGCAAGGCAGCGGCAGCTCTGCGGCCACATGGCCGGCGTATCCCACGCGGCGCGGCTTCGACACGTTCTACGGCTACGTGCGGCACACGGACGGTCACAACCACTATCCGTTCCACCAGACCGCGGCGCGCGGCCCCAAGGAGGTCTGGGACGATGGGGCCGAGGTCTCGTCGGGCCTCGCCTTGTGTTACACGACCGATCTCTTCACCGCGCGCGCGAAGCGGCACATCGTGCAGCACCGCGCGGCACAGCCGCAGCAGCCGTTCTTCCTGTTCTTGGCCTACGACACGCCGCACGCTGCGCTCGATCTGCCGCCGCAGGCGTATCCGGCGGGCGCGGGCCTCACGGGCGGTGTGGCGTGGCTCGGGACTCCGGGCAACATGATCAACTCGGCGGGCGGGACGCTCGATGGGTGGGTGCACCCGGATTACGCGGGTCAGCCGTGGACGGACGGAGAGAAGCGTTTTGCGACGTCGGTGCGGCGCCTCGACGATGCGCTCGGGGACCTCTTGCAGACGCTGCGGGACCTCGGCATCGACGACGAGACGTTGGTGGTCTTGAGCTCCGACAACGGACCGCACTCCGAGTCGTACCTGCCCGGTGTGCCGTACGCGCCGAACGCGTTCGATTCCTTCGGGCCGCTCGACGGGATCAAACGCGATCTCTGGGAGGGCGGGCTGCGGGTCCCGACGCTCGCTTGGTGGCCGGGGACGATCCCCGCTGGCACGGTGGACGCGCGCCCGTCGCAGTTCCACGATTGGCTCGCGACGTTCGTCGAGCTCAGCGGGTGGCCCGCGCCTGCGCGCACCGACGGTGTGCCGCTGACGCCCCGTTGGACCGGCGGAGCCGCCCGCGCGAGCGTCGTGTATGCGGAGTACGAGTCCGCCTCGAACACTCCGAACTACAGCGAGTTCCACCCGAGTCACCGGAATCGGCTCCGGGGTGAGCAGCAGGTGGTGTGGCTCGAGGGCTACAAGGGGATCCGGGTCGGCATTCAGAGCCACGCGGCGCCGTTCGAGATCTTCGACGTCACGGCGGACCTGCGCGAGACGCAGAACCTCGCGGGGACCTCGCCGTACTTCGTGGGGCTCGGTCAGCGGATGAAAGACGCTGTGCTGCGGATGCGCCGTGTCGAACCTTCGGCGCCGCGGCCCTACGACGGCGAGCTCGTGCCTGCGGTGCAGGTGGCGAATCGGCCCGGCGTCGAGGTGCGAGGCTTCGAGGGGCTGTGGCCGTGGGTGCCGGACACGCGCGGGCTCGCACCGGTGTTCGAGGCGGTCACCGCGGGCTTGGATGTGGACGCCCACCTCACGCGGCCGAGCGACGCTGCGCTCGAGTACAGCGGGCTGCTCGATGTCCCGACGGCTGGTGAGTACACGTTCTCGGTCGAGTGCGACACGGGCGCGGTGCTGTGGCTGCACCAAGCGATCGCGGTCGATGACGACGCTCCACACACGGGGGCTCCGGCGAGCGGGACGCTGCGGCTCGCAGCGGGGTTGCATCCGTTCCGGCTCGTGTACCGCACGGCCGGGGGAGCGACGCCGCGCCTGCGCCTCCGCTGGAGCGGGCCGGGGCTACCCGCGGCGGACATCCCGACGAGCGCGCTGCGCCGGGTCGAGCGCTCGATCGGTGGCAGCATCTGTCCGGGGGCTCCGAACAGCACCGGCGCAGGGGCGCAGCTCGAGCTGTTGGGGTTCCCGGTGCTCGTGCTCGGTGACGTGCGCCTGCGGGCGAGCGGGTTGCCGGCAGGGAGCTTCGGGTTCTTCTTGGCCGCGCGCCAATCGGGCTCGGCGCCGGCGCCGGGCGGCTCGCAGGGCACGCTGTGTCTGGGCGGCCCGATCGGGCGTTTTGTGGGGCCGGGGCGCGTGCAGGGCGCGGATGCGTTCGGGACGTTCTCGCTGCGGGTGGATCCGACGCTGTTGCCGACGCCGACGGGGTTCGTGGCAGGGGCGACGGGGGAGGCGTGGTACTTCCAGGCTTGGTATCGGGATGCGAACCCTGGACCGACGTCGAACTTCAGCGAGGCGATCGTGGTGACGTGGCTTTGATGTGTTGGGGGCCCGCGATGCCGTGAGGTCGGTTCGAACGGTACCAGGTACGACTTGGCGGCGAGGGCGCGCGCG